>DCFZ01000010.1 GCA_002314455.1 Lentisphaeria bacterium UBA1791
TCCTGCGAGAGGGCTCACGCCGCCCCTCTCGCGCTCACCCCAGGCGCCCGCTTACGCGGGATTTTTAGGTGCTGGCGCACCATTATTTCTTTTATTTTTTCTTTAGTGTGGAGGCGATGCGCTGTGCGGTTTCCGTTGCGATTTCGGCATAACTCATCTGTGGATCTGGCGTAAACGCTTTCAAAAACGTCACATTGATCTTTTTCCCGAAAACAGGGAAATGCCGACCGCGCGGGACGACGCGATGGGAACCGTCAATCACGACTGGCACGATCGGCATCTGCAATTCCTTTGCCAGAATCGCAAATGCATTTTTAAAACCGCCGAGTGTGCCGTCATACGAACGTGTTCCCTCGGGGAAAATCACGACTTTTTTGCCGTGCCGCAAAAAGTTCGCCAATTCCTGAAGAGAACTTTTGACGTCGATGTTGAAGTCGATCAGGATCAGATTGTGCCGTTCGGCAAATTTTCGGGCGAAATTCGAAGAAAAATGCGATTTTTTCGCGTAAAAGTAGGTTTCGTTCAACTGTTTTTTGTTCAGCGGATCGACGACGAGCGCACCGTCGATCGAACTTTGATGATTGACGGCGAGGATTGCCGCGCCGGATGGGAAATTTTCCAAGCCGTGGAATTTCGTTCTGGTCACGACTTTGGCAATCCCGCGCACCAGAATCTGAAAGGCGCGGTGGCGCCAGCTCGTCGGCGGCAGCGGCTTGTCCGGCGCGTCCGCGAAGACCTTGCCCCAATCGAAACGGGTGATTTTTGCTTCGGCGCCGCCCGCCTTGTCGTGCAGAAATTCCGCCAAAGTCCGCGGCGTCGGATGATCGGCAAGCGCTTCTTCGGTCAAATCCGTATCAAATGTCTCATTGAGGAAGACCATCAACTCGACTTTGGCGAGGGAATCGATTCCAAGGTCGATCTCGAAATGATCGTCGGGACGAACCTTTTCGCAACGTTGCTCCTCTTTGAGAAAATCGCAGATGATGCGGTATTCGGCAAGCTCCGGAGCGGGTTCAACGGAAGCGTCGATCTCGGTTTTGGCGGCGTTTCCGAGCGCGGCAAGCTTATGCCGCTGCAGTTTGCCGAGACGCGTGCGCGGCAGCGGCATCGATACAAAAGAGCAATTCAACACGCGCATATAGGCTTCGGTGCCCTGATTGTATTTGGCGATCACGTTCTGACGGATCGTTTCGGCGATGTTGACGATTTTGCGCTCCTGCACGACTTTGAAGTCCGGCAAGACGATCGCGCCGAGCACGTCGCCCGAAGCGACGACCGCGACTTCCGCGATCAATCCGTCGCCCAGCGCCATCAACTTTTCCTCGATCACGAGCGGCGGCACGTTTTTGCCGTTGGAAAGGATGATGAGTTCCTTTTTGCGCCCGGTGTAAAACACGTAGCGGTCTTCGTCGATGCGGCAGAGGTCGCCGGTGCGGAACCAGCCGTCTTCGGTGAACGCCTTGGCGGTTTCCTCGGGTTTATTCCAATAGCCCTTGAAAACGCTGTCGCCGCGGAGGAGCAATTCGCCGTCTTCGGCGATCTTTCCCTCAAAAATATCGAGCAGCTGCCCGGCGGAATTATGGCGCGGATGACCGATGCGGGTAAAGGCGAGCGCGGGGCTGGTTTCGCTCATGCCGCTGCCGGGAAGCATTTCAAAGCCGAGGGCGCGCATATCGTAAAAGACGTCGTAATCCAGCGCGGCGCCGCCGGTCGGAAAAATGCGGATCTTGCCGCCGAATGCCTTTTGCACCGAATGAAAAAGAAAACGCGAAAAATGGACGTTGCCGATCAATTTGGAGAGCTTGAAAAGCCATCTTGCCGCAAAATTGGCATTGATCTTTTTGAGGATCGAATCGCGGAAAAGCTGAAAGACGCGCGGCACCGCGATAAAGACCGTAACCTGATTGTCGTGAATGGTTTTCAAAATGTCAGGCCCGTTGAACGAGGGGCAGAAAACGACCTTGCAGTTCTTGCGCATCAACGGCATCAACAAACACCCCTGCAACGGGAAAATGTGGTGATAGGGCAAAAGTCCCACCGTCGTCTGACCGGGGAGCCAGACGGGGACTTCCTCGGTCATGCTCTTGAAGTTGACTTCGAGGTTGTGAAAGGTCAGCATACACCCCTTGGAAGCGCTGGTCGTCCCCGAAGTGTAGATAAAAAGAGCAAGTTCATCGTCTTCGTGATGCGGCATCGGGGTGTGATCGGAAGTGTCCGCCCACGTGTCGAAATCGTCGATGCAAAGCAATTTCGTCGCGATCCCGGCTTGGGCGATCGCCTTTTCCGCCGTTTCACGCGTCTTTGCCGATACAAAGAGCGCGACCGGCTGACAATCGCCGAGAATGTAGGCGATGTCTTCGACATTCGCCATCGCATCAATCGGCACGGCGATCGCGTGATGACACCAGGCGCTCAAAAACGCCGGCGCCCATTCGGGGCGGTTTTCACACAACACCGAAACGCGGTCACCGGCATTGGCGGCGTAGCGTTTCGCATTGGCGTTCATCGCCGTAAGAACTTGACTGCGTGTGTATTGCCTATCACCAGAAACCAGGCACACTTCGGCGTTGTCGGCAAGATAATAAGCATAATAAGAATCGATTTTGATCATCCGTGAAAACGCCTTTCTTTCAGAAACTTTATTGCAGCTAAATATAGCACCGCAAACGCCGTTTGTCCAAAAAAGCGGTGGATTTTTTCGGAAAATTCATCTATATTAATGACCATCAAGGAGGAAATAAAATGAAAAAATTATGGAGTTGCCTTGCCGCATTGACGGTATGGATCGCATCGGCGACCAATGATCTCGGAATGACGGCGGAAGTTTTCCGCGACGGAAAACAGGAATTGCCCTACCGGCAAGCTGTCCTCCATGCTGAAAAGCCCGGCAAATTCGCGCTGCTGTTGTTTCTGCACGGCGCGGGCGAACGCGGCAACGACAATTCCCGGCAATTGATCAATAACTTTCCCGATGTGATGGCGTATTGCCGCCACCACGAAATGAAGATCGTCGTCCTCGCGCCGCAGTGCCCGAAAGAGTGCCGCTGGGTCGAGGTCGACTGGGGCAAAAAAGCGCACACGATGCCCGAAACGCCCTCGATGCCGATGGGGATGGTACTGAAACTTCTCGACGCGAAATGCGCGGAATTTTCCATTGATCCGGCACAAATCTACGTCACGGGTATCTCGATGGGCGGCTTCGGCAGCTGGGATCTTCTCTGCCGCCGCCCCGATACCTTTGCCGGCGCGCTGATCCTCTGCGGCGGCGCCGACGTGAAACAGGCGCCGAAACTTGTCGACATCCCGATCCTCTTTTACCACGGGGATCACGACAAAACCGTCCCGACCTCACGCTCACGCGACATGGCGCAGGCGCTGAAAGAAGCGGGCGGCAAAAAGTTTGAATACCGCGAGATCGACGGCGGACACTTCATCTGGAAATTGGTCTACACCGACGCGTCCAATCTGGACTGGCTCTTTTCCCATAAAAAACAAGTGAAATAGTCCTTCAACGTGCAATTAAGCGTCATCATTCCCTGTTTCAACGCGCAAAACACCTTGCCCGAATGCATCGGGGCGCTCCTTCGCGCCGCGATCCCCGGCGAAACGCAACTTGTTTTCGTCGATGATGCGTCGACCGACAAAACGGCGGAAATCCTGACGGAAAATTTGCGCGACGTCCCCGATGCGACGATCCGGCATCACACCGCGCGGCGCGGCGTTTCCGCAAGCCGCAACGACGGACTCAACGCGGCAACAGGGGAATTTGTCGCCTTTTGCGACGCCGACGATTTCGTCGAAAAGGAAATCTACCGGAAACTTCTCAATGCAATCACAACCGCCGACGCCGATGCGGCGGTCTGCGCCTTTTACCGAGGGAAAAAGATCCTGCATCCACTTCACGCGGCAACAGGCAAAGAATACATCGCGCGCCAAATGCCCTCGATCGAATTTAATTCCTGCTGGAATAAACTCTACCGCCGCGACATCATCAAAACGCATTCGCTCACCTTTGACGAAAAATTTGTCACCGCCGAGGACTTGCTTTTTAACGTGCAGTATCTCCTTGCCGCTCAACGCCTTGCCATCCTCGATGACGCCTTGTACCACTACGAAGAAAATCCTTTTTCCGCAACGGCAAGGGAAACGCCGGAAAAAGCTAAAAGTTCCGTTGCGGCGGCGTGGGAAGTCGATTCGCTGCTCGCCGACGATTGCGCTTTCGATCAGGCGCGTTGCCGGTTGTTGACCGATGCGTTGATGACCACGCTCCGCGCCGACGGCTTTACGATAGACGACACACGGCAATTGCTTGCAGGATTGCCGGCAAATTTTTGGCGCGACGCACGCTTCGGCACGCTGAAACAAAGCGTCTTGCACCTCGCGGCATACGCGCCGCGCCTCACTCGCTGCCTCGTGCGGAAACTGAAAGCAAAGAAAAATAATTAAACGCAGTGCATATTGAGGCGATGCCGCCGCGAAATGGGCGTTTTGTTGGACAACCGACGGCATATTTGCCCCTGTGGCATACCTTATGCAGTCGGGGCGGGCGGA
>DCFZ01000027.1 GCA_002314455.1 Lentisphaeria bacterium UBA1791
CGAGATCAGATGATGGCAAAAAAAGCTGTTGCTTACCGGTGAAGGTTTTGCAACAGCCCCTTTGGGGGGTGACAGACAACTATTTGCCGATCACCATAAACGCCGCTGAACGGAACTTGGTGTTGAAACGCACTTTCAAAACCTTGGCGTCGTCCTGCAGGATCTGATATTCGCGGTCAAAGGAAACAAGGCGCTCATTGGGATCGCGCTTCAGATAAGTGATCTCGACGAGCTTGTCTTCATCGCTGTTGTTGCAATGAATGACGGCGACGCCGCTCTTGGTTTCCGCCGCGAGGATGCGTCCCGACGAAGCGAAAACTTCGACTTTGTTGTCGCGCGCAAAAATTTCCTGAACCGCCTGGATCATCAGCTGGCTGACGACGTTGCGGCCGTAGCCGTGGCGTTCCCAGAGCATATCCGCCGTGGCGGCGGTCGGCGGCGCGTTGAAGAAGTAAGCGTTCGCCTTGCCGTTCGTCGCCTTGTAGAGTACGGGAATCTCGCCCTCGATCAAGACCTCGGCGCCGTCGGAAACAAAGCGGCCGCCGAAGCAGACATCGGTCGTCACGTCGCGCACGCCGGGCAGGAAGTTCGCGGTGCCTTTCGCCTCGGTGACCTTGACGAACTTGCCGCCGTCTTTGACCTTAAAGAGGTCGGCGAGGTCGCCCGGCTCCTCGGAGCAGATGATACTAACGCCCTCATTGTAAAGGCGGCGGATCTCTTTCTGCTGATCGGCGGGCACGCCTTTGAGCGGCGGCAACACGAGGATGTCGCAGTCCGCGGCCTTGAGGTTCTTCAAATTTTCCGCCATCAGCTGATAGCCTGCACAAAGTCCGTCGTTGCTGACGTTTTCATAGATAAAAGGCATCATTTCGCCCGCCGTCTTGCGCACCTTGGCGGCTTCGAGGATATAGGAAACGTCGGTTCCCTCGACGCCTTTCACGCCGAAGTGAGCGTCGCCGCGTTGATTGGCGTTCCACGAATCCATGCTGAAAACGTAGGCGGCGGAGCGCATCGGCCTCACCGGCAGATTTTCCATTGCGTTGCCCCACGCCTTGAGGAAGTTTTCCAACCGTTCATAGCGGGCGGCGCCGAACTGAAGACCGAAACGATCCCAGTATTTGAAACCATCCTTGTCGAGGAACGCCGTACCGTAGATGTATTCGTAAACGCGGTTGCGCGTGCGGTAGAAGTAGTTGTTGTTGCCGATGCCGTAGGGCGGATGAGCGAAAAAGACTGCGCCGTCCGGGCAACCGGAGGGGAATCCGTCGCCGTAAAGTTCCGGCGCAATGCGGATGTTGGGCACCGACATCGAGAGCGTGCCGAGGAAGAACGAACCGCGCGACTCGGGATAGTTGCAAAGTTCGGGGTAATCCTCGTACTGCAAGTAGGCGACGTCGTCGGGGCTGGTTTTCGCCAGACCGAGGTAAAGCGCAAATTCGGGTCCCATATGGGTGCCGGTGTAGATCGGCGCGGGGCCATAGCAGGCGAACTTAAGTCTCGGATTGACTTTGCGCAATTCAACCAGTTTGTCGTGAATGCGCTTTGCCGTGCTCTTATTGGCGAATTCGAGCCATTCGGGGAAGTGGTTCACCACCGTGTAGCGGTAGGTTTCCGCATCGAGACTGCGGTCTTCCATTCCAGCGAAAGCCTCCATATTGCCACCGTCGATCTGGGCAAGTTTTTCCAGCCGCGGAATGTCGTAGAAAGGATCTTTCGTCTCTTTGGCGAATTCCACAAACTCCTTGAGTCGCTGACCGCGGTAAAGGGCGATGAGTCCGCCCGTTTCCAATTCGACGCCGAAATGGGCGACGTCGGCTTTGCTCCAGATGTCCTCGGTCTCGGCAAGGTGCCACTTGTCGAGGCAGCGGCTGCCGAGCCACGCGAAGTATTTGCGTCCAAAAAAGTGGACGGTGTCGTAGAGATTGGTTTCGCGCGCATACCACGGCAAAAAGACCGTGCCGCTCATATAGTGCGGGAAGTTGCGTTCAAACGGTTTGAACGGATCGAACGCATCGGTGCGAAGCCCGCGCGTTTCGGTTTCCGCGCAGTACATATAGGGAAAGCCGGAAGCCATCGCCGCCGTCGGTTGGCTGGCATCTTCGGGCATCACTTCAAACGCCATAAAGCGGTCGAGCGCGACCGTCACATCCTGCGATTTCACCGTAATATGGTAAACACCGACGGGCAGTTGATTGAGTTTGATACGATATGTTTCGACGGCGACGTCGCGCGTCCCGACTTTTTCGACCGACTTTTCCGGGACGATATCGAGTTTTTTCATCGGCTTCAAAAATGCGTTGGTCAATTCAAGATCAACTTTGGCGGGCAGATTTTCGCCCTTGATCGTCAAGGTGAATTCCAGCGCTTCGCCGGGGTAGAAAAAGTGGTTTGCCTTGGCAAATGCCACCGCGTCGTCGACGCGCGTACTCGTGCGCGGCAATTTGGCGACGATCTGCTTGTCGGGAGAACTCGTCAAGCTTGCCGTGACATTCTTTTCGAGCGAACTGCCCGCAAAAAGCGTTTTGCCATCCTGATCGAAGACGGTTTCCCAGTCGTGCATCGCAAGATCAATGCTAGGGCGGAACGCGGCAAATTTCGCGCCGATCGCCATATCGAATTTCTCGTTGGGCTTAAAGAAGCGGATCGTCCGCTTGAAGGGCCACTCGGGCTTGTCGTAAATGACGGTGTAAACGTGGATCGGGGCGATCTCCTTGTTGGCGAGGTGGAGGAAGCCATCCAAAAGATTGTACTCGATCGTCTTGTTTTTGGTGATCACCTTGAAATAAGGATGGTCGATGCGGTTGGTGCGCATGCCGTGGTAATTGCCCTCCCCCGGAGGCGTCAGAAATTCGCCGCCCGCGAGCGTCAGCACCGCTTCGTAAAAGAGCTCGTGCTCGGAAAATTCGACGTCGCAGTAGATCGGCAACCCCATCGGCGCTTCGGGAAGCGTCACGCGGAACTTTTTGACGTTTGCCGGTTTTTCCGCTTTTTTGCCCGTGATCTCAAATTTGCTCAAAACGAGCGAGTCGAAAAAGTTGATGCGGCAGATGCTCAACTGCCCCGTCGTACCGCCAACGCCGTCGAGCGTGACGCTTTTGCCGTTGAACGTCGCAATCGCTTTGTCGCCCTTGAACTCGACGGAAACGGCGCAGTCGTTTTTCATCACGTCGACGGGCACGTCGATCGTTTCGCTCTTGATCTTCTTAAAGAAGTTGTCGGCGTAGGTGCCGTAGGCAATTTCCAGCTTGCCCGAGTTGGCGCGCACCAGGAAACGGATGCTCTGCGCGGTGCGCTTGGCGACGTCCTGCCGGAAATTGACGTTGAAACCGTAGGTGCACTTGGGGTCGAATCCGTAGGCGCGGATCGTCAGATCGACTTTGCCATCCGCTATCGGATCGGTGATCGGCATAAACATATTGCAGGGGGAAATCAGGTGAAAGGTGTCGCCATTGCGGACAAAAGCTTCCGCCTTGTCGCTCGACGTGACAAGCGTTTCCCAATTCGCCGCCGTCTTGCCGCGAAAAACGTTGAAATCCTCGTAAAAAAGCACGTCGCTTTCCGCCGCCGCCAATGTCGAGAACGCCATCGCCAACACCGCTCCTTTTGCGTAATTCATAGAAAACTCCCGATTTGGGTTAATAGTAACGGATAAATATAGCACCCGAAGTTCCGAAATACAACCGCCGTCTTGATTTTTTTGCCCAGATCGATTATATTAGCGAAAAAGGAGTTGACCATGCGCTACAAAATATCTTCCAAACTTTGTTTGAATTTCGACCTCGGTGTCAACGGCAATATGTTCGGCGGCAGGCTGATGGCGCTGATGGACGAAGCGGCGGCGATTTTCGCAATACAATCGACCGGAGAAAAGAACGTCGTTTCCCGCAATTTTTCCGCCGTTGAATTCCGCTACCCCGTCAAACTGGGCGATATTCTCGAATTCTGGGCGTGCAATCCGAAACGGGGCAAGACGAGCATCGCCTTTGATCTCGAAGTCCTCGTCGACGGCATCAAGCGTTTCACCGCGTCGTGTGTTTTCGTCGCCGTCGACGAGCACGGCAACAAAAAAGAGATCGACTGGGATTCCGCTTGCGTTTTCAAACGCGATAATCAATCGCTTTGACGCCGTCTTCGATCAAATAGGGCATCTGTTCGTGGACGGCGACGCCGGCGGAAATCTGCGTGGCGTCAAGTTTCATATATTTGAGCGTCCCATCGGCGAGAATATGGCCGAAAAGATCCATCACCGTCGCTTCGACGGCGAAAAAACGGCTGGTATTGCTGATGAGCACACCGCGCGCCAACAAATCGCAATCGTAAAGCACTGGCTTGCGGAAGTGGCTTTCGAGCGAGATCGTCACGCCGAACTGATTTTCGTCGAGCGTCTTTGCCCAAAGTCCGCGCAACCCCATCTCATCGAGCATCGCCGTGATGATGCCGCCGTGAACTCTGCCCGGGTAGCTCTGATGCTCAAAACGGAAACGGAAACGGCTCATCACACTGCCATCCGCCATATTGTAGAAAGGCGCGCGAACGCCGCTCGGATTATCCAATCCGCAGATCACGCACATACGGCTGTTGCGCTGCTTGCTGACAACTTTCATCTGACAAATCCTCCTGCTTATGATAATATAATATCGCTTTACGGAAAAGCAAACGTTTTTTCACTTGAAAATTACGGAAAGCGTTGTATTTTTTATCAACGTCAACAAAACGGGAGACGCTTTTTATGCTCAAAGACATGACGACAGGACGGCCGTTGCGGCTGATCGTCAGCTATTCTCTGCCGCTCATCATCGGGATGGTGTTGCAACTTTGCTACGGGATGACCGACGCGATCATCGTCGGGCGCATTCTCGGCTGGCGCGCGCTGGGGGCGGTCGGTTCGTCAGGCGTCGTCGTCTTTTTGCTTTTCAGTTTCATTTTTGCGATGACGGGGGGCTTCGCCATCCTGACGGGGCAGTGTTTCGGCGCCAAAGATCTGAATGGCGTCCGCCGCTCCATGACGACGTCTTTCATCTTGAGCGGCATAACCGCCATCATCATCGTCACGGCGGCGCTCTTCGGACTCGATTATTTTTTAATATTGCTCCGGACTCCCGCCGAAATTTACGATCTGTGCCGCAGCTATCTGGTCATCATCATCATCGGGCATCTCGCGATCGCCGTTTACAACGTCTTTTCTTCGACGCTCCGCGCGCTCGGCGACAGCAAAACGCCGCTTTATTTTCTCATCGTTTCGACCTTGCTCAACGTCGGGCTGGATCTTTTGTTTCTCCTGAAATTTCATTGGGGCGTTTCCGGCGTCGCGTGGGCAACGGTCATCAGTCAAGTCATTTCGGGGATTTTCTGCGCCATTTATACCGTGTGCCGCTTCCCGGAACTTCACCTCAAACGCGAAGATTGGAAGCTCTACCGGGTCAAAGAGCATCTTCATCTCGGGATCCCGCTCGGAATCCAGACCAGCTGCATCGCCTTCAGCTGCGTCGTGATGCAAGGCTCGCTCAACCGGCTGGGCGACATCGCGGTCGCCGGGTTCGCGACCGGAGTTCAGGTCGACCGGCTCTTCACCATTTTCATCTATGCGATCACGATGACGGTCGGCGCATTCACCGCCCAGAACTACGGCTCGAAACGCTTTGACCGCATCTGCAACGGCTGTACCGACGCGAGCTGGTTCATCCTCGCGCTCGCCGTCATCGGGTGCGTCGGCACAATCTCAAGTTACCGCGCGCTGACCAAAGTTTTCATCTCGGCGGATCAGGTCGACGTTTTGCTGCCTTATGTGCGGGACTTTATGGTTTACCGTTCGCCCTTTTACATCTTTTTGGGATTGATGTTCATCTACCGCAACGCCTTGCAGAGCATGGGATACAGCTTTCTGCCGCTGCTTTCGGGCTTCAGCGATCTCTTTTTCCGCTCGGTGCTCTGCGTGGTGCTGGGGCGGCTTTGGGGCTATCGCGGCGTTTGCCTCGGCGACGTGCTCAGCTGGGTCGCCACCTGCATTCTGCTTGCCATACCTTATTTCATCACGATCCACAAGCGGACGGGGAAATATTTCCGCACGCCCTATTGGGATTGACGCGTCGAAAATTCCGCGACGGCACAGCTCAAATTGTTTTCGCCTCTCATATCGACGACGATCCGCGCTCCGTCGCGGTAAAGATACGGCGTCACCTTTTCATCGGGCGGAGCTTGCTGTTTGAACTCCATGCGCACCCGGTCAAAGGTGAAATTTTCCGGCAGGACGTCGCCGGCGAGCGCGAAGTAACCGTGACTGGTCAAGTGTCCGTTGGGGTCGAGCAAAGAGCGCGTCACGACAAGCGGCATCTGTTTTTCCGGCACGGTCGCGGGGATCGGGATCTTGCGCCCGAGGCACTCCATCGGGAGCGGTTCATCGTAGGCGACGCCGAGACTTTCCGGCGCAAGTTTCACCGCCTTGCGCGCATCGACGTCAAAAAACGCGCCGGTCGCATCGGCAATCAGACACAGATCATTTTTTTCATCGTGCATCGTGATCTGGCGCAATCCGTAGATTGAGCGGCAACCGTAGATTTTGACCGCCGTGCGCACCTTTTCGCGAAAAGACGGCATGCGCAAAATATCCAGCTGGATCGAAAAAAGAAAGACAGCGAGGTGATTTTCGCGCAAATAGGCGCAGAACTTCTTTTCCTGATATTCCTGAAACTGACAGCAGTTCATCATCATCGCAATCGCGTTGTGCAGTTTCAGCTTGCCGTCACGCCCGGCATCGACGAACGGTATCTCGTTGAACATTTCGTACATAGAAACTTCCCCCTTTTTTCATAAAATAACACAAAAAAGCGTAAAAATCCACCCGGCAACGGATTGATTATACGGGAAAGTTCGTGTATACTATATGAATGAAAAAGAAAGGCTGGCGATGAAAACGGGATTGGTGCTCGAAGGCGGCGCGATGCGGGGACTTTTCACCTGCGGCGTGTTGGATGTTTTGATGGAAAATCACGTCGATTTCGACGGGATGATCGGCGTTTCCGCCGGCGCCGCGTTTGGGTGCAACTTCAAATCGCGCCAAGCCGGACGCGCCATCCGCTACAACAAGCGCTACTGCCGCGATCCGCGCTATTGCGGCGTGCGTTCCCTGCTCAAGACGGGCGACCTCTACGGCGGGGAATTCTGCTATCACACCATCCCGGAAAAACTCGACCTCTTCGACGGCGGCGAATTTGCCCGCAACCCGATGGAATTCTACGCCGTCGTCACCGACGTCGCGACGGGCAAGGCGTGTTACCACCTCTGCGGCAAAGATGCGCCGGTGGAATTCGAGTGGATCCGCGCATCGGCGTCGATGCCGCTTTTCAGCCGCCCCGTCGAACTTGAAGGCAAACGCTACCTCGACGGCGGCATTTCCGACTCGATCCCGCTTGGATTCTTTGAGTCGATCGGCTACAAAAAAAATCTCGTCGTGCTGACGCAACCGGCACATTTTTGCAAAAAGAAACCGGCTCTGTTGCCGCTTTTTTGGGGATTTTTCCGCAAATACCCGGCGATCTACAACGCGATGAAAACGCGCTATTTGAACTACAACGCCTCGCTCGCGCTCGTCGCGGAACGGGAAAAAAGCGGCGACGCGCTCGTCATCCGCCCCCCAGCCCCGCTTCCGAGCGGCAAAGTAGAGCACAACGCCGGGCGCATGCAGTTGACCTACGACATCGGCCGCGCCGCCGCGCAGAGTATGATCGACAAGATCAACCATTTTCTGGAGAAATAAAATGAGCGATATTCCTTTCAAAGACGAGTTGCGCCGCAAACTTGTCCACTTAAGTTCCTTCTGGATGCCGATATCAATGGTGCTTTTGCGCTCTTTCCGCTGGTACCTCGCGGTCTTTTTCGGGCTTCTCGCACTGGGGAGCGTTCTCGTCGAACACGCATTCGCCCGGGGCAACCAATCGGTGAGAAAACTTTACAACATTTTCTTTCACAACATGTTGCGCAAAGAGCCCAAGCCGACCGACTGGGTGATCAGCGGCGGACCGCCGGTTCTGGCGGCAAGTTGCGCCGTGCTCGTGCTCTTTCCGCCGGAACTTGCGGCGGCGTGTATGGCGCTGATGCTCGGCGGCGACACCGCGGCGGCGCTCATCGGGCGGCGTTTCGGCCGCATCCGCTTCGCCAACGGCAAATCGCTCGAAGGAACGATCGCTTTCATCGTCTTTGGCGCGCTCGCCTTTGGCGTCTTTTTCTCGTTCGGTCAAGCGAATTGTTGGCACGTCGTTGCCGCAAGTTGTCTTGCCGCCGTCGTCGGCTCGCTTGCGGAACTTTTTGAAAAGGTCATCCACATCGACGACAATTTCGGGATCCCGATTTTCGCGGGCTGGGCGGTGCAACTTCTTTTGCTGGCGCTCTAACAAATGAAGACCAACGACCAATTGATCTGGAAAACGCTTTCCAGTCGCTATCTCGAGCGCAAACCGTGGTTCACCGTACGCGTCGACGCGATGGAACTGCCCAATGGCGGACGCATCGACGACTACTACGTTTTGGAATATCCCGACTGGGTCAACGTCATCGCCGTGACGCGCGAGGGCAAAATGGTGCTCGTCGAGCAATACCGCCACGGGGCGGGCAAAGTCTTTTTCGAGCTAGTGGCGGGCGTCAAGGAGGCATCGGAATCGCACCTCGACGCCGCCAAACGCGAACTCCTCGAGGAAACCGGCTACGGCAACGGCAAGTGGGAGCTTTTTTCCGTACTCAGCGCGAATCCCTCGACGCACAACAATCGCGCCTACACCTTTCTGGCGACCGGCGTCGAAAAGCTTTCCGGCCAGAAGCTTGACGAATGCGAAGCGCTGACCGCTCATGTTTTCGACGCAAATGCCGTTTTCAAGATGCTCCAGGATGGCGAGATCTTACAGGCGCTGATGGCGGCGCCGTTATGGAAATATTTTTATGAAAGGGTAAACAAATGATCAAAAAACTTGCGCTCATGACCTTCTTTGCCGCGACGCTCTGCGGCGCTGCGGAAAACACCGCCGTCGCCAATTGCGAACGCACCTACCGCTTCATCAAAAACGCGGGGCACTATTTCATCGCGACGACCGAAAACGATCAGCCGCGCGTGCGCCCCTTTGGCACCGTCCTCGTTTACGAGGGCAAACTCTATATACAAACCGGCAAAAAGAAGCAGGTCTTTCAGCAGATCGTCAAGAACCCGAAAGTCGAACTTTGCGCCTACAACGGCAAGGAGTGGATCCGCCTTTCCGGCACGCTCGTCAACGACGATCGCCGCGAGGTAAAAGCGGCGATGCTCGACGCTTATCCGTCGCTCAAAACGATGTACTCCCCCGACGACGACAACACCGCCGTGCTCTATTTCAAGGATGCGACGGCGACGATCTACACCTTTGCCGCCGAACCGGTCGTATTGAAATTCTGACCGGCGTTTGCTTTTTCAAATTTTGCGTGATACGTTACAGCATACCCCAACAAAGAGGAGAATATTTTATGAAATGTCCCCAATGCCATTCCGACAATCCGGAAGGGATGCTTTTCTGCGGCAAGTGCGGCGCCAAATTTGCTTCCTGCCCGAAGTGTCGCTTTATCAACAGCGGCGGAATGAGTTTTTGCGGCAAGTGCGGCGCAAAACTCAGCGTGGAAGCGCCCGATGCCAAGCCGCAAAGCGAAACGAAAACGCAACCGTTGTCAAAGATTCAACCGCACATTTTGCAGGTCGAGAATTCTTCTCAAAAGAAATTGCCGCCGCGCGCACGCGTGGGTTCTCCGGCAGCAACTTATCCCCATCCCCCCGCAGAGAAAGTAAAGTCTCATCTTCCGGACAGCATTATACTTTTGGGATGGAATATTTTTAGCGTTTTTCGCGCTTTGAGCACCGATGCGGATATATTTATAGTCCCATTTTGCTTTTTTGCTCTCACCATTCCAAGCATCGTTTTTGCCGGTCACGCATACTATATGGTCCGCCAGCAAGATTTCGTCAACGCAAAAAAATACGCCCTTGTTGCCAATATCTTGAACTGGATTTATTTTAGCATCATCATCATCTGTGACGCCATATGGATCTACACAATCTGCTATTGAATTTTTTCGATCACCCGCGTCTGGACAAAAACAAAAAACTGCTTTAGCAGGTGCAGAATTCTGACCGGCGTTTGCTTTTTCAAATTTTGCGTGATATATTAACGCATACCCCAACAAGAGGAGAATATTTTATGAAATGTCCCCAATGCCATTCCGACAATCCGGAAGGGATGCTTTTCTGCGGCAAGTGCGGCACCAAATTTGCTTCCTGCCCGAAGTGTCACTTTATCAACAGCAACGGAATGAGCTTTTGCGGCAAGTGCGGCGCAAAACTCAGCGTGGAAACGCCCGATGCCAAACAACAAAGCGAAACGAAATTGCACCCCGAAGTACAACCGGATATGTTGCATGACAAAAAGCCCCAAGAAGAGCAAATTCCATCGTGCACGCACACTGTTTCACCGGTGACAAAGTCGCCGCAACCGCCGGAAGAAAAAGTAAAGACTCATCTTTCGGACAGCATCTTTCTCCTTGGATTGAATAGCTCGTCTATTATTACATGCATCACAAAGTATAATGTCATAGCTCTGTTTCCACTTTGCCTCTTGCCACTTACCATCACCAGCGTTGTTTTTGCCGTGCAATCTTACCGCATGGTTCGTCGACAAGATTTCGTCAACGCAAAAAAATACGCCCAGATCGCCAATATCTTGAACTGGTGTTTTTTTAGCATCTTCATCATCAGCAGCATTATATCGGTCTACACAATCTATTGCCTCTTCGACGGTTTATGACAGAAACTCATACCGTTTTCTCGCGGGAAATCTCCGGCAACTGGTAGATT
>DCFZ01000029.1 GCA_002314455.1 Lentisphaeria bacterium UBA1791
CGCTCCCGCGAGTCCGTTCCTCGCTCCGCTCCGGTACTCCCGGCTTCGCGAAAGGTAATTGCTTCATCTCTCATCTCTCATATCTCATCTCTTTTTCTCTTTCCCCTCTTGTTTTCTTGACAATCGCGTGTATATTGAATCAACGGCATCATTACCGAGGTAAAAAATGAAAAAACAGTTCTTTTGCATCGCTCTGCTCGCTTCGGCGCTGACGCTTTATGCCGATACGGCGAAATTCACCGGATATCACGACAAACATTGTCACGTGCTCCCCGCGGAGGATATCGACGTTCTGTCGCGTCACATCGACATCATCGGTGTGTTGAAAGATCCCAGCATCAAGCCCAGCAGTGAAGAAAAGTATCTCGCCGCCAAGAAACTCGTCGAAAATGTCGATATGACGTTTGTCCGCGAAACCAAAACCCTTGACCAGCTCCTTTACTACGGCGACGCCATCATCGACGAACAGGGCGATTCCCGACGCATCATCACCTTCTTTTACGAGTGGAAAGGTCATTTCGTCAAGATGGTCTTTCGAGCTCAAAAGCAATTCGTCGTGCGCGGCGACGTCTATCTGCAATGAGCGATCAGGATTCGTTTTTCATGCGCGCCGCGCTCGAGGAAGCGCAAAAAGCATTTGATGCAGGCGAAGTTCCAATCGGTGCGGTAATCGTTGCCGACGGCGAGATCATCGCCCGCGGCCGCAACCGCGTCGAAGAGAAAAAATCCGTCACCGCCCATGCGGAACTGGAAGCGTTGCACGCCGCCGAACTTTTCCGGCGCGACTGGCGCATGCAGCACGCCACGCTTTATGTCACCAAAGAACCCTGTCCGATGTGTGCCGGCGCGCTCGTCAACGCGCGATTTGAACGCATCGTTTTCGGCGCACCCGATCCCGCTTTCGGCGGTTGCGGCGGCGCCGTGACGATCCCCGAGATCCCCGGTGCGCTCTACCATCCGCAGATGACCGGCAACGTCGAAGGGAACGAGTGTCTCGCGTTGCTCCGTCAGTTCTTTCGCCTGCGGCGCGAAAAGAAAAATGATGAAAAATCACAAGGGTGACTTGAAAATGTTATTTTCGATACTATATTAATTTGTGGTAAAAAGTGTAACTGGAATTTTCCGGGGGTGAAGCGGGACAAATTTTTTGCCCGCTTCTTTTCTTTCGTCACCCCGAATTTTTCCAAAGACTCCAAGAGAAGAAAGGACGAATATCATGAGCAACGAATTGCTGACCATCCTCGAGTACATCGAAGAGGAACGCGGCATCAGCCGCGAAAGTTTGATCCGTGCGCTTGAGACCGCCATTTTGACGGCGTCGCGCAAAAGCATTTCCCCCGCCAGCGACCTCTCGGTCAAGATCGACCCCAAGACCGGCAAAATTCAGGCGTGGGCGCGCCTCGAAATCGTCGAGAGCAACCCCGGCCCCGATCAGATCAAACTGGCGGAAGTCGCCAAAAAAATGCCCGACGCCAAGCTCGGCGACGTCATCGAGTGGGAAGTCACCCCGAGCGACTTCGGCCGCATCGCCGCCCAGACCGCCCGTCAGGCGATCATCCAGCAGCTGCGCCGCGCCGAAAAGGAAAACGTGCAGGACGAATTTTCCGACCGCGTCGGTCAGATCGTCAACGGCACCGTCCGCCGTTTCGAGGCGGGCAACGTCATCATTGATTTCCAGCGCGCCGAGGGCATCATGCCGTCGCGCGAAAAGATCCACGACGAGCAGTACATGCCCGGCGACCGCATCAACGTCTTGTTGCAGAAAGTCGACATCAACGCCGTCGGCCCCAGCCTTTTCGTTTCGCGCAGTTGCCCTGAATTCGTCCTCAAGCTTTTTGAGCGCGAAGTGAGCGAAATGCACGACGGCATCGTCAAGATTGTCGCCATTTCCCGCGAAGCCGGCAAGCGCACCAAGATCGCCGTTTCCAGCACCGATCCCCGCGTCGACCCGGTCGGCGCCTGCGTCGGAGTCCGCGGCACCCGCGTGCGCCGCATCAACGAGGAACTCGGCAACGAGCGCATCGACATCATCCCCTACGACAGCGACATCACCAAATTTGCCGCCAATGCGTTGCTTCCCGCCAAGGTGCAGCGCATCGACGTCAACGAGGCCAAGCACGAATTGACCGCGTGGGTCGATGACGAGCAGAGCAAGATCGCCTTTGGCCGCAAGGCGCAAAACATCCGCCTCGCCGCCAAGCTGGTCGGCTGGAACATCACGATCAAAAACGTCGATCACGCGGAAGATGCCGCCGAGGAGTCGCTCGAAGAAAAAATGAAAAAAGCGGCGGAACTGCTCGCCGCCGATCTCAACGTTTCGGTCGAAACCGCATCCGTCCTCGTCGCCAACGGCTATGTCACGCTCGCCGGCGTCAAGATCGCCGAACGCGAAGCGCTCCTCGCCATCGAGGGCGTCGACGTCGACGAATTGAGTGCCGCGCTCGACGCTCTGCAAAAGTAATTTTGCAAGTAAGGAGTGTGCAGTTATGGCAGAAAAAAAGACTACCGTCCTTGACTTGGCGCGCAAATACGGCGTTTCCGCCAAGGACGTCATTTCCGAACTCAACGGTCAGGGCATCGACACCCCCAAGGCGGAAAAAACCGCGCTTGCGGGCGACGATCTCGCGTTGATCGACAGCTTCCTCGCCGACCTTTACGGCGCCGACGACGATCAACCGGCGAAAAAGGGTTCCAAAAAGACCCGCCTTTCCGGCAAGCCCGTCCCCAAAAAGGCCGCCGAAGAAAAGAGCAATTCCAGCGCCGGAAAGGAGATTCACCTGACCCGCCCCGTGCTCGTCAAGGATCTCGCCGAAGCGGTCGGCAAGAAGCCCAATGAACTCATCACCGACTTGATGAAACTCGGCGAACTCGCCGGCATCAATCAGCCGATTTCCGACGCCAACGTCAAAAAGCTCTGCGCCAACTACGGCGTCGAGCCGGTTTACGGCGCCGCAGCTCAAACGACCGCGCAAAGTGCGAAAAAAGCCGTCGACGACGATCCAAAAAATCTCGTCGAGCGTCCCCCCGTCGTCACCTTTATGGGGCACGTCGACCACGGCAAGACTTCGTTGCAGGATGCCGTCCGCCACACCCACGTCACCGCGGGCGAAGCGGGGGCGATTACCCAGCACATCGGCGCGTCGACGATTCAATTCAACGGCAAGACGATCACCTTTATCGACACCCCGGGACACGCCGCGTTTTCGAGCATGCGTTCGCGCGGCGCCAACGTCACCGACATCGTCGTGCTCGTCGTTTCCGCGACCGAGGGCTTCAAGCCCCAGACCGTCGAAGCGCTCAACCACGCCAAAGCGGCAAAAGTGCCGATCATCGTCGCGATCAACAAAATGGATTTGCCCGATGCCGATCCTGACAAGGTGTTGCTCAATATGCAGCAAAACGGTCTCACCAGCGAAGACTGGGGCGGCGAAACCGGTACCGTCCGCGTTTCCGCCAAGACCGGCAAGGGGCTTTCCGACTTGCTCGAACGAATCCAGATCGAAGCGGAAATGCTCGAGCTCAAGGCGAATCCCAAGCGTCCCGCCGCCGGCTCCGTCATCGAAGCCCAGCTGGAACAGGGGCTCGGTCCCACGGCGAGCGTCCTCATTCAGGACGGCACGCTCCACGTCGGCGACATCGTCCTCTGCGGCGAGCACTACGGCAAAGTCCGCATGCTGATTTCCGACAAGGGCGAACGGCTCAAATCCGCCGGGCCCAGCATCCCCGTCAAGGTCGTCGGTCTTTCCGGCGTACCCGAAGCGGGCGATCACCTCGAATTCTGCAGCAATGAAAAGGACGCCCGTACGATTGCCGAAGAGCGTCTCGCCGAAAAGCGCGACAAAGTCCTCGCGACCAACCGCGTCACCAGCGCCGAGGATCTTTTCTCGAAGCTCAACGAAGGCGGCGTCAACACGCTCAACATCATCATCAAGGCGGATGTGCGCGGTTCCGGCGAAGCCATCGCCCAGAGCCTCGCGCAGTTGCCCTCTGAAAAGATCCGCGCCGAAGTCATTGCCAACGGCGTCGGCCCGATCAACGAAAGCGACGTCGATCTCGCCGCGGCGACCAACGCGCTGATTGTAGGATTCCACGTCCGCGTCAACCCCGGCGTCAACGATTACCTCAAAAAGCGCAAGGTCGAGTACCGCTTGTACAGCATCATTTACGAGTTGCTCGAAGACATCACCGACGCGCTCGCCGGCAAGTTGGAGCCTGAAAAGCGCGAAAAGCAACTCGGCACGGCGAGAATTCTGCAGATTTTCGAGTTGAGCAAAGGCCCCAAGATCTGCGGTTGCAAAGTCGAGTCGGGGCTTGTCCGCATCGGCGCCAAAGCGCGCGTGCGCCGCGCCAAGGAATTGATTTACAATGGCGAAGTCGCAAGTTTGCGTCATTTCCGCGACGACGTTCACGAAGTCAAAGCCGGTCTCGAATGCGGCATCAAACTCGATAACTTCGTCGACTTCCTCGAGGGCGACGAGATCGAAATCTACGAGATCGAACTCAAGAAAGCGACGCTGTAATTATGCCGAAAGTCGATCGCATGACCCGCGTCAACGAGCTCATCAAGCGCGAACTCGCCAACTTGATGACGACGAGCGGATTTTTTCCGACGGGCATCCTCGTTTCGGTGACGGAAGTCAACACTTCCACCGATCTGCGCAATGCGACGGTGATGGTGAGCTTCCTCGGCGGCAAGGCCTCCACCCGCGAAGAAGCGATGCACGAGATCGAACTGCGCCGCGTCGACTGGCAACACCAATTGGCGACGACGCTCGGTTTCAAGCACACCCCCGTATTGACATTCAAGGTCGACCGGCGCATCGCCGCCGGCGACCGCGTGCTTGAACTGCTCGAAAAAGAGGAATCATCCCGTGGCGGAAACGACACCAAGTGACCTTTTTGCCCGACTTCTCGGGGCAAAAAGCGTCCTTCTGCTCGCGCACGAGCGACCCGACGGCGACGCCCTCGGCGCGCTTTTCGGAATGCGCAGTTTTCTGCGCCGCCGCGGCGTTGCCGCCGACGTCTTTCTGATGGCGGATCCGCCCTACCGTTACCACGGCATCGTCGCGGATTATCTCTTGCCTCAAAGCGGCAGACGCGCCGCCGATTACGAGGCGACGATCTCGCTCGACTGCGCCAACTGCGAACGGCTCGCCTACTGCGAAAGCGTCGAAGTTCTGGAAAAATTGAATTTCCTCAATCTCGACCACCATTTGCACAATTCGATCCCCGCGCAATATTCCTACGTCGATACGGAAGCGTCGAGCACCTGCGAAATTCTCGCGCGCACCGCGCTTGAGATCGATCCGGCGCTCGAAGCCGAAAGTGCCGGATTCTTTTTGATGGGAATGATGACGGATACGGGAAGTTTCCGTTTTGCCAACACCAAGGGGCGGGTGCTTCGCGTCGCGGCAAGTTTGCTCGATCGCGGCGTCGATCTCGAAAAGATCGTCAACGCGCTTTATTTCAGCAATCCGCTCAAGCAGTTGCAACTGGAAGCGGAACTTGTCACCGATCATCTCAAACTTGCCTGCGGCGGACGCTTCGCTTACGCCTACATCGACGACGCGCTCCTCGCCAAACACGATTTCGACCTCCGCGAAGACGAGGGGCTTATCGACATTCTGCGCGGCATCGATTCCGCCGTCATCGCGATGCTCGTCAGCAAAAAAGGAAATGCTTTCAAGTTGTCGATGCGCAGCAAAGACGGCCGTTACCCCGTGATCGAACTCGCCCGGAAATTTTCCGGCGGCGGTCACGCGATGGCGGCGGGCGCAACAATCCATGCCGGAACTTTTGAGGAAGTCGAAACGATCATCCTCCCCGAAATCGAAGCACTGCTGGCAAAATAAGGAGATTTCCGCCATGACCGCGATCAAGATCAAGATGAAAGACAACTGTGCGGATCTTTTCCCCGCCAAGGCGCATACGGACGACGCCGCCTACGACTTGCGCGCCGCAGATGACGTGACGCTTGCCGTCGGCAAAAGCACGTTGGTGCCGACGGGTATCTTTATGGAAATTCCCGTCGGTTTTGAAGCGCAAATTCGCCCCCGCAGCGGCTTGGCGCTCAAGCACAATTTGAGTTTGACCAATTCCCCCGGCACGATCGACGCGGGCTACCGCGGCGAAGTCGGCATCATTATGTTCAACCCGGGGCCGGAGGAATTTTTCGTCCACCGCGGCGACCGCATCGCGCAGATGGTCATCGCCAAATTGGCGGAGGTGGAACTTGTTTCCGCCGACGATTTAAGCGAAACGGGGCGCGGCGCGGGCGGCTTCGGAAGTTCCGGTACGAAGTGAAGTCCGCTATTTTTTCCCGATCTGCCGGGCGAATTCCTTTTCCTCGCTTCGGAGGAAGCCTCTTATGTGACCGGGGCGGAGATTCCCATTTCCGGCGGCTGGCAATTATAAAACAAGGAAAATCATCATGAAAAAGATCGCATACAAAAACTGGGCGCTTTTCATCCTGTGGATCGCCTTCTTTCTGCAACAGGGTACGCGGCAGATTTTCAGCGCGACGCTGCCGCAGATCCAAAACTCCTTTCACGTTTCCAAGACGCAAATCGGCGTCGTGGCGACGGTATTCACGTTGCTCTACGGCATTTGCGTACCTTTTGCCGGGATCGCGGCAGACATTTTCAAACGCAAATGGATGATTGTCATCGGCGTCGGCGTTTTCAGTTTCGGCATCTTCTTTTCCGGCTTCGCCAGCGGAGTGGGCGTTTTGCTGATTGCCTACAGCATCCTCAATGGATGCGGGCAGAGTTTCTACTACCCGAGTTCAACCTCGATCATCGGTCAGCTGCACAAGGAATCGCGCGCGACCGCATTCGCCACACTGCAGTATGGATTGTACGCCGGCATCGTCAGCGTTTCCGCGATCGCCGGATGGTGCGCCGATCAGGGCGCCGACGGATGGCGGATGCCCTTCTGGATCTTCGGCGGAGTCGGGTTGTTCTGGGTGCTGATTCTGATTTTCTTCCTCAAGGACACGCCGCCGGCGGCAAGTGCGGCAACTTCGCAGGAAAAGGCGACGCCCGGCGAAGCGCTCAAGGCGATCTTTTCCAAACCGACGGCGATCTGCGTAATGCTGGGGCTGACAATGATGATCTACGTCGATTTCGGCTTCAAAACGTGGATGCCGACTTTTCTGCAGGAGCATTTCCACTGCTCGCTCGCCAAGGCGGCGTTCACCGCCGTTTTGTGGCATTACCTCGGCGCGTTTGTCGGCGTGATGGCGGGGGCGCACTTCGCCGACAAATTCGTCAAAAAGCATCACGGCGTGCGGTTGACGACCGGCGTGATCGGTCTTGCCGGCGGCATTCCCTTTATCATCGCGATGGCGTACGCCCCCAGTCTGACGCTCTGCGCGGCGGCGATGGCGCTTTTCGGCTTTTTCCGCGGCATCTACGATTCCAATTTGTTTGCGGCGCTCTTTGACGTGGTCGACGCGCGTTATCACGCTTCGGCGACCGGCGTCGTGCTGGCGATGGCGTTCGTCCTCGGCTCGGCAAGTCCGACGGTCATCGGCTGGATGTTTGACCATATGGAAATGACGTTCAGCGTCGCAAGTTTGAGCGTTTTCTACTTGCTCGGCGCACTGATCCTCCTGACGGCGCGGCTCCTTTTCATCAAGCGCGATTACTGCGCGTAGGCTTGGGTGATGGACGGAAATCGGCTTTTCATCGCCGGCGCCAAAGGGTTGACGTACGGGCGTTACCGCGCGGGATCCGCATTCGTACCGGAAATTTTTCCGGTTGCCAACGGGCTTTGCTATCTCGTGCGGGACGCCGCGCACGCGATGCTGTTTGCGACGGGCAAAGGCGAACTTTACGGGTTCGACCTTTCCCTTTTCGCTCCTCAAAAACGCTTTGAAGTGCCGTCGCACGGCAACGTCAGCTGTCATCTTGCGCTGACGGTTGCCGGGGACAGGATCTTTTGCGCCAATTATCTGTCGGGCGACGTCAGCGGCTTTGCGCTGACGGATGGTTCCCCGGCTTTTCTCGGCAACGTAACGGGCAAGGGCAAACTGGGAAACAACGCGCTTCGTCAGGAAGCCCCCCACCCCCATTGCTGTCTTGTTTCCGACGACGGCAAAAAGCTTTTTTTCACCGATCTCGGGCAGGATGCGATCTTTGCTTTTGCGCTCGACGAAAGGAAAGCGGCAACGCCGTTTTGTCAGTTTCTTCCGGGAACCGGTCCGCGGCATTTGCTTGCCGCGCCGGAGGGCGATTCGCTCTACTGCGTGAGCGAGTTAAGCTGTGAACTCTTTCAGATTGCGGCGACCGACGGCAGAATTTGCCGTCAAATTTCCGTCACGCCGGTCGGCGGTGAACTTTCCGCATTGCGGCTTTCGCCGGATCAAAAAACCGTGGGCGTCGCATCGCGCAAAATGCAGAAAATCTTTTTTTTCGATCGCGAAACGCTCGCGTTGCAGAATGTTCTTGAAAATGCCGGATGCTGGATCCGCGATTTCATTTTTCTTCCGGACGGCGGCATCGTCGTCTGCGATCAAAAGGGCGATTGGGTGATCTTTTTCGATTTATCTCACAATGTGTTGCAGGAAATGCAAGTAGCTTCCCCGATGTGTGCAATTCTTGTTTGAAAGGAACTTTTATGATCAAGCTCGGCATGTTGCTCCCCCCCACACCCGACCGCCGCTGGAAACTGGCGGCGCAAGCGGGCGTCCGTTACGCGATCGGCAAGGTCGGTTCCGTCTACCGCCCGTGGCTCGTCGACGAACTCCTGGCGGCAAAAAAAGCCTACGCCGACGGCGGTTTTGAACTGGCGGCGCTGGAGGGCGACCAATTTGACATGAGCCGCATCAAGCTGGGCTTGCCGGGGCGCGACGAGGACTTGGCACGTTATTGTCAGATGCTCCGCGCGATGGGCGAAGCCAATATTCCGATCCTCTGCTTCAACTTTATGGCGGGCGTCGGCTGGTTCCGCTCGCGCAACGACATTCCGGCGCGCGGCGGCGCTTTGACGAGCCGCTGGTCGCGAAGCGACGTCCCGGAAGAGAAACTCAAGTTTTCTCACGAGAAACTTTGGGAAAACTACCTTTATTTTTTGCGCGCCGTCCTGCCGGAAGCGGAAAAAGCCCGCGTCAAAATGTGTCAGCATCCCGATGACCCCCCGGTGGCGGAACTTCTGGGCTACCCCCGAATCCTCACCAGCGCCGACGCCTATCGCCGCGCCTTTCGGGAAACCGGATCTTCCGCACTCGGCGTCACCTTTTGCGCCGCAACTTTTCGCGCGATGGGCGAGGACGATCTCGCGTTGATGCGCCAGTGGAAAGAGCGGATCGCTTTCTTTCACATGCGCGACAACCGGCCGCTCCCCGACGGCTTTGAGGAAACCTTTCACGGCGACGGGCCGACCGATCTCGTCGCGCGTTTTCGCGAATTGGCGACGTGGCAGAACGACGTTCTGCTCCGCCCCGACCACGCCCCGACGATGGAGGGCGAAACCAACGCGGAGCCGGGATACGCCGCAATCGGCCGCATCCTCGCGATCGCCTATTTCCGCGGCATTTTAGAGAGTTTGAAAATCAACTGGAGATAAAAAAATGAAAAGATTATTCATCTTTCTTCTGATGGGGAGCATGGCGCTGATGGCAAAGAATCCTTTTTCCGTAAAAACGATCGACGGCGTGCCGACCTGGTGCAAAGACGGCAAACCGGCGCCGCCCGTATTTTTCTGGCAGCACAATCTGGACGACGTCGACGTCAACGAAGTCGAAAAATTCGGCATCGAAGTCTTTACCTGCTTCAACTCGAAGCAATCCTACGAACACCCCTACTGGGTCGGCGAAGGCAAATATGATTTCTCGTGGCACGACGCGGAAATCAGCAAGTTCTTTGCCGCGCACCCCAACGCTTATCTGATCCCGCGCATTTTTGTCCAAGCCCCCTACTGGTGGCTCGAAAAGCACCCCGATGAAATGATCGGCTACACCGACAATCCGGAGCGCAAAAAGGGCAACGGCGGCGGCTCGACCTTTCACGAATCTTTCGCTTCGGAAGCGTGGAAGCGCGAAGAGGGCGAAGCGTTGCGCGCCATCATCCGTCACTTCAAATCAATGCCGTGGGGAAACCGCATCATCGCCATTCACATCACGGGCGGCACGCTCGGCGAATGGCACACCTGGAGCGGCGGCAAGGATCCCGACTGCAGTTTGCCGATGGCAAAACGCTACGGCAAACCGATCCCGCCCGCGATGGAGCGCGACGCAGAATATTTTGAATGCTATTTCTCGGCGACGGTCGACGCGATCGACCACTTCTGCAAGATCGTCAAGGAGGAAAGCGACTACATGACCGTCGTCTTTTACGGATATTTCCTCGCCAACTACACGCCCTACAGTCACCACAAGGCGCTCGACAAACTTCTGAAACTTGACAGCGTCGACATCCTCTCAAGTCCCCACGTTTACGCGCGGCGCGCGGCGGGCGACGACGGCTATTTCCGCACCTTTCCGGCAACGATCGCCAAGCACGGCAAACTTTTTGTCAACGAGGCGGATGACCGCACCGACTTGGGCAAGCGCGACAAGTGGGATGGCGGCTGGGTGCGCGGCCGCAGCGAAATGGAGTCCGTCAACATTTTGCGCCGCGAATTCGGGCAAGCCGTCACCCACTGCGTCGGCTTGTGGTACATGGACGTCGATCCCGGCATTTTCCGCAAGCCGGTCTACTGGGCGGAAATCGAGCGCGCCCACAACTACTACGCGCGTCAACTGGCACTGCCGCAGAAACGCGTTTCCGAGATCGCCGTGCTCTGCGACGACCGCGGCCGCATCAATATGCCGCGCGAGCAGTTTTTCAATCCCTTTGCCGAATGCGCGGTGCGTAAACTGACTTTCGGCAGTTTGTGCCACATCGGCGCGCCCTTTGACTTCTACACGACGGACGACGCCGACTTTGAGACGCTCAAAGATTACAAAGTGATCATCCTCCTCGACGGCGTCGCGCTCTCGGAAAAATGCCGCGCGGAATTGAAAAAACTGCAAAACAGTCATCGCGCCTTTATCTGGCTCCACGGTTCGGGCGCCTACGACCCCGTCGCCCAAAAGTGGGATATGGCAAAAATGCACGACTTGACAGGCATGGAATTTTCCCTGACGGAAAAACAGGAAATTCCGTGGCAGGTCTTCGAAGTGCCCCACGAAACCAAGCCCGGCTTTGCACCGCTGGAAGCGCATCAGAAATTTGAAAACTGGTCGAGCCATTATTTCGGCGGCTTCGCGATCGCACCGGCGAAATTCCGCGCAGTCTGCAAGGCGGCAAACGTTTTCCTCTACGACGAAGAAGACGACGTCGTTTCCGCTTCAGAAAGCGCCCTGATGATTCACGCTTCCAATAGCGGCGTCAAGTCGATCAAACTCCCCTGCCCCAAAAAAGTGACCGATATGGTAACAGGAAAAGTGATCGGCGACAACATCACCGAATTTCAAAAAGAAATGATTTTCGGCGAAACCGCTCTTTTCGAGCTCGCTCCGGCACAATAAATCAGCCCCCCCGACAGAGACTGTGGCAAAACCTTGACCGGCAAGCAACAGTCTTTTTTATCTGATCCCGCGGCGCGGGCGTGATGGACACAAGAGAGGGCTCATTTCGCCCTCTCGTGAAACGCGCCCGCCCCCCCGCTAAAGCGGGATTTTGTACTGGTATAGTTTTGTGTGTGATGAAAAACCGATTCGGCTCGCGGTTCCAGGTGTCACATCGGTCTCTACACGATAATTGATCTTATTCGTGCACCGACTGGTGGAATTTGACGATCCGCGACGTGTCGTCCATACCGTGCGGATGGTGTCCCCACATTGGACGGCGGATGATCTCAAGGGGCGCGCCAAATTCATGCAATCTCGCCGCGACGATGTTGATGTTCGTTTCAACGCAGACGACCTGATCCGCTTCGCCCGTCACGGCAAGCACGGGGATGTTGTAGTCGGCGATCGGCTTCAAGTTGTTGATGGGATTCAATTTCGACGTTTTGAACTCCTCGTCGGTCAAGCCGAATTGCTTTCTCATCGTGCCGCAACGGCTTTCCTGCGCAAAAGCATCGGGATCGGCGGCGTTGCAGACCGGCGCGTCAAGGTAGATCGCCGCAACGTCTTCCGGAAAGGTTTCCGCATAGCGGAGCGAGAAAAAACCGCCCCAGCTCATCCCGATCAGATTGACCTTTTCGGCAACTCCGAGCGATACGAGAAAATTACGGAAGCGTTTCATCGCGGCGACCCCTTCCGGACTTGCCGCCGTCGGCAGAACGTCGATATGAGCGTGATAATACCCCAAGCGCAACAGATCGGGGATCCCGACGCGTTCGACAAAGGCTTCCGGCCAAATCGCGCACCAGCTCCAGCGGCCGTCGTTCGCCGGGCGTCTCGGCTCGACGATGAACGCCTTGCGCCCCTCAAAGACAAAGTTATAACGCGTATAGCCGTGCCACTTGACCGTTTCCACCGGCTTCGGCAATTTTTCCAAATTCACTTTGCCGGCATAACTCCCCGCCGTCAAAAGAGACAGCATCATCGCGATCAATCCCGTCTTTTTCATATTTTCCCCTCGGTATTACGTTTTGATTCATACTATAATGCCGCAAAGAAATTTTTCAAGGAAAGCCGCGGGCGTTTTTGACAACCGTGCAACCGGTGTGTATATTAAGAGAACCGAACCCAAGGATCCATCATGAAAAAATTTTTTACCGCCTTGCTTGCGGCGTTGAGCGGGTATGTTTTTGCCGGCGAAGCGCCGCTTAAAGTGCTGATGATCGGCAACAGTTTCGCGTGGAGTTGCAGAATCTATCTGCGCGACGTCGCCGCTTCGGCGAATTGCAAACTCGACCTTGAAATCGCCTCGATCGGCGGCTGTTCGCTCGAACGGCACATTGAGGAATACGCCAAGTCGGCGCAAAACGCCGATCACCGCCCCTACCGTTGTCTCGGCACCCGAAACGCCTCGTTGCAGGAGCTCCTTGCCAAAAAGAAATGGGACATCATCACCATTCAGCAGGCGAGCCATCTGAGCTGGCGCGCCGACTCCTATCAGCCGTGGGCGGATCAACTGATCGCCATCATCAAGAAAACCAATCCGCAAGCCGAGATCGTCATTCAGGAAACGTGGAGTTACAACGGCGGCGATCCCCGTTTCGCCAATTTGAATGAAGTGTGGAGCGTCGATCAGACTTCCATGTTTGAAGCGCTTGACAAAAATTATCGTAAGCTCGCCAAAGACAACAACTTCCGCATTGTTCCAGTCGGCGTCGCCATTCAGCTTTCGCGCGTCCAAAAGCCAGTGCAATTGCCCGTGTGCAACGAAAAATTCCTCGCGGGCATTTCAAGCTCCAACAATCTGCCGGAAACGACCGACGTCGTCGGGAAGTGCGTTTGGGAAAAGCGAACCGACGGCACCACGGGCGCCCACGCCGACACCATTCACCTCAACCGCTACGGAGAATATCTCCAAGCCTGCGTCTGGTTCGGCTTTCTCTTTCAGAAGCCGGTTTCCGAGATCACGCTTTATCCCCCGGAACTTGACCGTCAGCGCGTCGAAAAGCTCCGCGGTTTCGCCCAACAGGCGCTCGACATGGAAAAGAGCAAATGAAAAAAATTCTGCCGTTTTTTGCCGTACTGTTGCTCGCGGGGTGCGCTTCGCGCGAATCGTATGATCTTTTGACTTTAAACGGTCAGGGAAAGCCCTATCACCCCACGATGCCGCAAGGGGAAATGCTCCCCTTTTCGCAGGTGTTGAAGCGCGAAAGCGATCTGACGGCGGTCTGCAATCCCGAAAAGCGCAAGTTTCTTTCCGTCGGCTTTGCCGAAGCGCCGCTGGCGCCGGGCAACGTCTATCGTTTCACGATGCGCGCCGCCGGTCGCGAGGGGCTTGAGATCGCCGCGTTTTTAAGCGAATATCACGGCGAAACGCTCCGCTTTGACCGAAATCTGTTGCGCGCAACGCTCTTTCTCAACGCCAACGGGATGACCCAATTCCAAAAGGATTTCGCCGTCACGCCCGGCGCGACCAAAGCAATTCCCTGCATCACTTTTTTCAGCCGCAGCGGCACGATGAATTCAGGCTCCATCGCCTTGCTGGAAACTTTGTCGATCGAAAAAGTCGGCAAAATGAAAACGGCTTCGCCCGCGATCCGCGCGACCAACCTTGCGGGGAAATATGATTTCGATCGCTTTCCCGCAGGAAATTTCCAGTTGATGCATAAAGGAAATGGTTCCAACGCCGCCAAGTGGCGCGACGTTCAGGCGGAAGTCATCGAACTTCCGGGCGAAGGCAAGGCGCTTCGTATCGTGCGGCACGTCAACGACTACGTTTACCCATATCTTGAACTTGAGCCATTCCCCGCCGATCCGCAATATCATTACGTCAAGCTCACTTTTGAAGCCAAGGGGCGCGGCGCATTCCGCACCGGCATCTGGTGGCAGCGCCGTCACCTCGAGTGGGATTACGAAAACGCGCCGCTTTGCCGCCTCACCGATCAATGGCAGACGTTTACCGTCTACCGCCCCTGCCTGACGCCGGACGTTGTTGCGCCGACGCTCGCATTCAACTCCGCCGACGAGGGGGAGTACTTCATCCGCCGCATTTCGGTGACGCTGGAGTAAAACCGCCGCCACAAAAGAGATAAACACTTGCCACGCAATCCTTTATCGCAAAAAGCGATCTTTAAGATGCGTTTATTTGTCCCCCTTCATACGGTACGCCCGCGGCGAGCAGAGGTATTTTTTATGAAATTGGCGCGAGAAGTAATTGGAATCGGCAAAACCGCAACTTTCGGCGATCTCGGAAATCGGGGCGGAACTTCGCAACAGCGCCTCCGCCGCCTTGGATAGACGCACATTGAGCAAATAGTCAATCGGGGAATGCCCCGTCACCTCTTTGAAAATCGGGATCAGCGTGCTCGGCGCCATCGCCGTCAAACTGGCGATGCGGCTGATGCTCCAGGGTTTGGCGTATTCGTTTTCCAACCGGGTGATGAGGTCGCCGAGCCGAACCAGATGGCGCGCCATCGGGTTGCGGTTTTGCGAATATTCCCGCGAGATGAGGACAAAAATTTCCAGCAGTCGCGCCAGCAGCATCAGATCGACGCCGGGCAGAAATTGTTTCCACTCGTTTTCCATCTGGCGCAACAGCGATTCGAGTGCGAACAAGGGTTCACGCTCGAGGTGCAACCGGCTCTGAAACTTGTGGCGGCGGCGGTAGGTCGGTTCAAAGAGAAAAAAGGCGTTGAAACCGGGCAGATTGCGCAGATTTTCCAGATGGCCGCGCAAAAACATCTCGTCGAACATCAGATTGTACATATCCAATTTGTGGCGTTCGGTGAAATAATGCTCCGTGTTGCCCTGGATCAGAAAAATGTCGCCCGCCGAAACCGTGTAAACGTCGCCGTTGATCCAGTGACTGCCGCCGCCGCCCGTGATGATAATCAGCTCCGCAAAATCGTGCGTATGGCGGACGTCGGTGAGGTCGCCTTCGTGCTGGATCGCCGCGTCGCCGTGAATGGTGCGCAACGCGACGGGACAGGCGTTGCCGGTAAAAAAATCGCATCGGTTGGCGATCACAGTCTGCATCGGATGTCTCTTTCGTAATAAAATGCTACTTTTTCATAATATAGTCAAGGATTTTTATTTTGCAAGGCCTTATTTTAAAAGTGTCGCCCGAAAACTGCAATGTGTACAACAAAAGGAGAAAGCATCATGCAGGGTACATTCCGTTTTTCGTTCGGACCGTGGAACATTCACGAAGGCGCCGATCCTTTCGGCCCCGAAGTCCGCAGAAGCATCCCTTTCAACCAGAAGCTTGAACTCTACAAGAAACTCGGCTTCGACGGCGTCCAGTTCCACGATGACGACGCCGTGCCCAACATGGCGAAGCTCTCGGCGCCCGAAATCATCAAAGAGGCGCAGGCGCTCAAGAAAACGCTCGACGATCACGGTCTCGTCGCCGAATTCGTCGCGCCGCGCATGTGGTTCGATCCGCGCACCATCGACGGCGGCTACACCAACAACTGCCCCGAATGCCGTCAGTACGCGCTCGACCGCGCCAAACGCACGATCGACATCGCCAAGGCGCTCGGCACCAAAAACATCGTGCTTTGGCTCGCCCGTGAAGGCACCTACATCCGCGAAGCCAAAGACCCCGTCGTCGCGACGGAGCGCATCGGCGAAGCCTTGCAGATGATGCTCGATTACGACAAAGACATCCGCGTCATGATCGAATCCAAGCCCAATGAACCGATGGATCACACCTATATCCCGACGATCGGTCACGCGATCGCGATGGGATTGATGACCAGCGATCCCAGCCGCGTCGGATGTCTGATCGAAACGGCGCACGCGCTGCTCGCAAACTTGTCGCCCTCCGACGAAATGGGCTTTGCGCTCGCGCACAAGAAACTCTGGAGCGTTCACCTCAACGATCAGAACGGTCTTAAATTCGACCAGGATCTCACCTTTGGCGCCGTCGATCCGCGCCGCGCCCTCAACCAGGTGCGCGTGCTCGATCAGCACGGTTTCGGCAACAACGGCGAGTGGGTCGGCCTCGACGTCAAGGTGATGCGCACGCAAAAGGAAGGCGTCGATTTCAAACACCTCGAATACAGCCGCAAGATCTTCCTCAAGCTGTTGGAAATTTCGCGTTCGCTCGACGACGCCAAGATCGCCCAGTTGACGGCGGAACGCGACTACGAGGAGTTGAACTGGTACATCCTCAACGCGATGCTCCGCGGCTAATCACAAACCATTGATGGAAAAGGAGTTCTCGTTATGGAACGCAAGATCAGAATGGGGATGGTCGGCGGCGGCGCCGGCGCCTTTATCGGCAACGTGCACCGGATGGCGGCGCGGCTCGACGGCAACATCGAACTCGTTTGCGGCGCATTCGGGCGCGATGGCGAAAAGAGCCGCGCGATGGGCAAATCGCTCTATCTTGACCCCGAGCGCTGTTACGCGGGGTACGAAGAAATGCTCGAAAAAGAGAGCAAACTGCCCGCCGACAAGAGAATGGATTTCGTGTCGATCACGACGCCGAATCATCTGCACTACCCGATCGCGATGAAAGCGCTCCAGCTGGGCTTTCACGTCGTCTGCGAAAAGCCGATGACGCTCACCGTCGACGAGGCGGAAAGTCTCGCCACCATGGTCAAGCGCACGGGGCTCCTTTTCTGTCTTACGCACAACTACACCGCCTACCCGATGGCGCGTTTCGCGCGACAGCTGGTGTCGGACGGCAAGCTCGGCGAGATCCGCCGCATCATGGTCGAATATCCGCAGGGCTGGCTCGCCGACGCCGTCACGCAGGACAACAAGCAGGGCGCGTGGCGCACCGATCCCAAGACGAGCGGCATCACCTGCTGCATGGGCGATATCGGCAGTCACTCGGAAAATCTTGCGGAATTCGTTTCCGGACTCAGGATCACCGAGTTGTGCGCCAATTTGAAAACGTTCGTGCCCAACCGCGCGCTCGATGACGACGGCGACGTGTTGCTCAAGTTCGACAACGGCGCGATCGGCGTGCTGACCGCAAGTCAGATCGCCGTCGGCGAGGAAAATGCGCTGAAACTGCGCATTTACGGAACGCGCGCCGCGCTCGAGTGGCGGCAGGAAAATCCGGAAAGTCTCATCGTCAAGTACAACAACGGCGCAATGCAGACTTACCGCCGCAACTGGGCGGGCGCCGCCGCCAACTGGAGCCGCCTCCCCGCCGGGCACCCCGAAGGCTTCATCGAAGCTTTTGCGTCGCTCTACAACGATTTCGCCCAGCACATCGACGCGTTCAATGCGAAAAAGCCCTACACGCCGCAGTACCCGACTGTCGACGACGGCGTGCGCGGCATCAAGATCATCCACGCGATCGTGCGGAGTGCGCAACTTCAACAGAAATGGATCCAACTTTAAGGAACTATCGTTATGGCAAGACCAATCACGCTCTTTACCGCGCAATTCAGCGACATGCCCTTTGAGAAGCTCTGCCGTTTCGCCGCCGACTGCGGCTACGACGGGCTGGAGATTTCGACGATGGGCGGCTATCTCGACATCGAAGAGGCCGCAAAAAGCAAGAAGTATTGCGATGCGCTCCTCAAAAAGCTCGACCACTACCACCTGAAACTCTGGGCGATCAGCAACCACTTTGCGGGGCAGCTCGTCTGCGATCCTGACAACGACGCGCGCAGTGACTGCTTCGCCCCCGCCAAGTGCGCCGGCGACGCCAAAGCCAAGCGCGCGTGGGCAATCAAGTGTATGAAAGCGAGCGCCAAAGCCGCCAGCAACCTCGGCATCGACGTCGTCACCGGCTTCACCGGTTCGCCGATCTGGCACTTGTTCTACAGTTTCCCGCCGGTCGCGCCCGACGAGATCGAAAAGGGCTATCAGTTCTTCGCCGATCAGTTCAACCCGATCATGGACGCCTACGGCAAGTACGGCATCAAATTCGCGCTCGAAGTCCATCCGACCGAGATTGCCTACGACCTCTACACCGCCAAGCGCGCCCTCGCCGCGATCGGCAACCGTAAGGAATTCGGCTTCAACTTCGACCCGAGCCACCTTTTCTGGCAGGGCGTCGATCCGGTCAAGTTCCTCCGCGCGTTCCCCGACCGCATCTACCACTGCCACATCAAAGACGCGGCGGTCACTTGCGACGGCGAAAGCGGCATTCTCGCTTCGCACTTCAATTTCGGCGATCCCCGCCGCGGGTGGGACTTCCGCAGTCCCGGTCACGGCGAGATTGACTTTGAGGCGATCATCCGCACGCTGAATCAGATCGGCTATCAGGGACCGCTTTCCGTCGAGTGGGAAGATTGCGGCATGGACCGCCAATTCGGCGCGCGCGACGCGTACGAATTCACGAGCCAACTTGATTTCGCCCCGTCGAAACAGCAGTTCGACAGCGTCTTCAAATAACGCTTGCGGCATTGGTTTCAAGCTGTTGCAAAATTTTGCAACAGCTTTTTTTGTGCCGGACTATGCTTTCGGAACGATCGGTGATATATTATGAGAAAGAGGCAAGGAGTTGCACCGATGTTGACCTATTTTGACGGCATTGATTTCGTCACCGCGGGGAATTTCCCCGGCCACAACTGGATGATCCGCGACAAACGTTTCGCCGATTATTACGGGATCCAGTACAACCATGCGGGGCCGCTTCACCTCGCGATCGACCACGGCAAGGAAAAACTTTACCATGGCCCCCACGCGTTTCTGACGATGCCGGGCAGAGTCTACAGCTACGGCTGTACTGCGCCGGAAGTGCGTCACCACGTTTTTCTCTGCTTCAAGGGGCCGCGCGTCGACCGCTTCCTCGCGGGCGGACTCTTTACCCCGGGCGATGCGGAACCGGTCTTTCCCATCGCCGATCCGGAAAAATTCTACCGTACGATCCTTGAAATTTTGTCGCGCCTCAATGATTTGTCGCCCGAAGAGAAAGCGCATTGCGTTCAGTTGCTGGAATCATTGTTGTTGCAACTGCGCGAAAATGCGCCGCAACCGTGCATCAATTTATTTTACGGCGACAAGCTTATGAAACTGCACGACGGCATCATCGCCGCACCGCAAAAGGCGTGGGATTTCGAAGAAGAAGCGCGCAAAATGGGGATCTCCATACCGCATTTCCGGCGGCTCTTTCAGGAAATGGCGCACGTTGCCCCGACGCAATTTCTGATCGAATGCCGTTTGAAACTCGCGGAAACGCTCCTCGTCGGCACGATCCTGCCTGCCGCCGAAATTGCCCGCCGGTGCGGTTATGACGACGAAAGCTACTTTTACCGGCTCTTCAAAAAACACCGCGGCAGAACGCTGCTCGACTACCGCCGCGAATTCAAGTTGTAGTTCCTTTTTCATCTTGATTTTTCCGCCGGAAATGATATATTACTATATGCATTTACCACGTCCCAAAAGGAGATGACGCACCATGCTTTCGACGCCACAACTCGATGCGATGCTCGCAACCATGAGCCGCCGCGAAAAAATCGGCCAGACCATGCAGTTCAGCCTCAGCAAAATCGACAAGTCGAGCGAAGCAAAGATCGGCGAATTTTTTTCGCAATATCCCGTCGGCAGTCTTTTCGCCGGGCTGGACGTCATTTCCAAGTGGAGCAGCGGCGACGATCCGTGCGCTATTTTGAAAAGCTGTCAGAAATTCTGCAAACTCCCGCTCGCCGTCGCCGGCGACCTGGAGCACGGCACGAAAACGCTTGATCTGCCCGACGCCTTGGCGCTCGCGGCGACGCACGATCCCAAAATGGCATACCAATACGGCAAATGGATCGGGCGCGCCGGGCGTTCGGCGGGGTTCACGTGGAGTTATTCGCCCGAATGCGACGTCGCGTTGAACTGGCTCAACCCGATCAACAACCACCGGGGCATGGGCGACGACCCCGCGCTCGTTTCCGAACTTGCGGTGCAGATCATTCGCGGCATGCAGGAGGAAAAACTTTCCGCCGCCGCCAAGCACTTCCCCGGCGACGGCAGCGACCACCGCGACCAGCACACCGGAATCTCGATCAACCGCTTGTCACGCGACCGCTGGATGGCGATCTACGGCGCGATCTACCGCAACGTCATCGCCGCGGGCGTCGATTCGATCATGGTCGGGCACATTTCGCTGCCCTTTCAGGATCCCGGATCGCCCTACCCGCTCCCCGGGACGCTTTCTTCCAAGATCATGATCGATCTTTTGCGCAAAGAACTCGGCTTTCAGGGCGTGATCGTTTCCGACGCGCTCGTGATGGGGGGCTTTACCCGCATTCAGCCGTATGAAAAGCGCATCATTCAGGCGTTCAACGCCGGCATCGACGTGATGCTGTGGCCCGACTTGGACTATATCGACCTCGTCGACCGCGCGATCGACCGGGGCGAGATTTCCGAATCCCGCCTCGACGACGCCGTGCGCCACGTTTTGGCAATGAAAGACCGCGAAGGACTTTTCGACGACGTTCAGCCGGAACGCCCTGCGCCCGACGCCGAAGTCTACACGGTGACGGGGCGCGCCTTTGCCGATGAAGTCGCCCAAAAGGGCATCGCCTTGATCCGCAACGAGGAAAAGACGCTCCCGCTCGATCGCGAAAAAACGAAAAAGGTGTTGCTCTGGTTCGCCCTCACCAACCCCGAGAAACTGGAAGAAAAGTACAAGACTTTCATCGACGGCATAAAAGCGCATTGCGACGAAGTCGTCATCCGCAACAACGGCAACTGTCTGGAGTTGCTCGAATTGGAAAAACAATGCGAAAAATTCGATGCGGTGATTTTCGTTTTCGACGTTCACGTCGAACTCACCTATCCCTGCCGCCCCCGCGGCAGTCAGGCGGAATGCCTCTGGACGATGCTCAATACGACCAAGCATCATCCGATCGCCGTTTCGATGGGGTCGCCCTATCTGCTGATGGAAAGCCCCGTCATTCCGACGCTCGTCAACGCCCACTCCGCCGGCGAAGCGGTCTACCGCGCGTTGCCGAAACTGCTGTGGGGCGAAGTGCCCTTTACCGCGACAAGTCCGGTCAATTTGCCCGATCTGCTCAATGTGGATGAAAAACTCTAATGGTGATGATGAAAAAAGTTTCCTGTTTGCCTCTGAGCCAGGTGTCTATACAAAAAAGAAAAAGGTGATGATGATGAAAAAAAGTTTCCTGTTTGCCTCCTTGTTTGCCGCTTCGGCCGCATTTGCCGCCACCCCCGCTCCCGAGCGTCCGCGGATGATCATCCGTTTCAGTCCGGGCGAAGAAAATCCCGACGTTTGGAGCCGAATGCTGCCGCAACTTGAAAAATACCGCGCTTCCTGCGATGAAGTGTGGTTTTCCAACGGCATTTCCATGGTTTCGCTCGACACGCACCGCAAACGCTCGGAATTGATGGCAAAGGCAGCACAAGAGTTGCGCAAGATCGGCATCATCCCGAGCTTGCAAATCCAGGCAACCGTCGGTCACGGCGACAATGTTTTACTGGACAACAGCGCGTTGACGTGGGGCACTTACGTCGGCAAAAACGGCGTTGTCTGCAAAACGAACAACTGTCCGCGCCAAAAGGCGTTTCACAAGTACCTCTACGAAATGGCAAAAATCTATGCCGCGTGGCATCCCGGATCGGTCTGGATCGACGACGATCTGCGGCTCGACAACCACGCGCCCGCGGTGGAATACGGCGGTTGCTACTGCAAGGATTGCCTCGCCGAATTTTCCAAGCAGGAAAAACACGACTACACGCGCGAGGAACTCGTTTCCGCCTGTGAAAAGGACGCCGCGCTTTACGCGCGTTGGATCAAATTCGGCGAAGAGAGCCTCGCCATGGTGGCGGCAGCGATTGCCAAAGGTTTTAAGGAAATTTCCCCCGAAACCCGGCTCGGCTTGCAACATTGTAAAACCCCCGAACGCATCGCCGTATTGAAAACGCTCGCCGAAACCAGCGGCAAGCGTTCCGCTTCACGTCCCGGCGGCTCGACTTACACCGACCGCGACCCCTTTCAGATCCTCCTCAAAGGCGACAAGATCGCCTATCAGGTCTACAACCAACCGGGCTACGAGTTGCTCGACCAGATCGCGCCGGAAATCGAAGACTTTCCGCGCGTTTTCAACAGCAAAACGGAGCGCGGTCACCAGCTGGAGGCGTTGTTCTACCTCACAATGGGGGGCGACAGCCTTTCCTATTACTCGATCACACCAAATCTCGAAACGCCGGAGTTTTACGGCGAACACATTTTAAGACCGCTCGCCAACGAAGCGGCGTGCTACCGGGAGATCGCCGATCACAACCTCGGCTCCGCCCCCGGCGGCGTCGGCATCGGCAACGTTTATCTGCAGCAATTTGATTTCGGTCTTTTCCTGATCGGCATCCCCTTTGCTTCGCACTCCCCTGCGGCGTGCGCAACGCTGCTCAACAAGACGATGATCGATGCCTTGAGCGATACGGAACTCAAGGAAACGCTTAAAAAAGATCTGATCCTCGACGGCGAAGCGGCGGAAGCAATCGTCCAACGCGGTTTTGCCGACGCGATCGGCAACATCCAGAGCATTCCCGGCGCGAACGGCGGCGAAGTTTACGCCAATGTGACTTTCAACGAGACTCTTGCGGGAAAGGCCTACCATTTGCCGACGCCTTTCAAATATTCCTTCCAATGCCCCAAAAACAACGGCATCGAGATCCTCTCTTACTACCGGAACGACCCGAAATTTCCGGCGACGGTGCTGTTGACGCGCCCCGACGGAACGCGCGTCGCTTTGATCGGATTGGATGGATTTCAGACGATTTTCGTTTCGACGTCGCGCGTTGAATTTCTGACGCGCATCGTCGACTGGGTGTCGCACGAAAAACTTCCCGTCCTGACGGCGGAAGCGGCGCAGATCTTTCTCGCGCCGCGCGTGACGTCAGACGACCGGCTCAAGAGCGTCACCGTCATCAATCCGACGATCGGTCATCAGAAGCCCTTTACGCTTAAAATGCGCGGCGTGTCGCCCCACATCACCGAAGTCAAATGGCACATTCCGGCGGAAAACGCAAAAACGCTGTCCGTCACGCATCAGGGAAAATTCGCCCTCGTCACGCTCCCCGAAATGGAGGGCTGGCAGGGCGCTTGGATCGAGATCCCGGAAAAATAGAATCGTCAAGATCAGCAAGGAGGTTGAAAGATGATCGCATTGTTCACGCTTGTCTTTTTTACCGCGCTCGTCGCCGTCGGCACGTGGCTGCTCACCCGCAAAACGGAAAACTCAACGCAGGAGGGATTCTTTCTCGCCGGGAGATCGCTGACGTTTCCGATCATCGCCGGCTCGCTCTTGCTGACCAATCTCTCGACGGAGCAGATGGTCGGGCTCAACGGCTCCGCCTTTAAGGACGGCTTGAGCGTTATGGCGTGGGAGGTCGTCGCGGTCGTCGCGCTGGTGGCAATGGCGCTCTTTTTCCTGCCCCGCTTCCTGAAAAGCGGCGTGACGACCGTGCCGGAATTTCTGGCGCAGCGTTTCAACCCCCGCGTGGAATTGATCTGCAACATCATCTTTCTTGCCGCTTATATGATCGTCCTGATGCCGATCATCCTCTACACGGGCGCGCAAGGCATGATCGGAATGATGAATGTCGCCGCCCTTTTCGGTAATCCGGCATTCCTGCAGGATCCGGCAAACGAATTGCTGTTGGTCATCATCATCGTCGCCGTGATCGGTTCGCTTTACGCGCTCGTCGGCGGGTTGCGCAGTTGCGCCGTTTCCGATACGCTCAACGGCATCGGACTGCTGATCGGCGGACTGCTCGTTTCCTATTTTGCGTTGCAGATGCTCGGCAGCGACGGCAGTGTCGCGGCGGGGCTGAAAGAGCTTGCCCGCGCCGGCGCAGAAGACGGCAACCGGCTTAATTCCATCGGCGCCAACGATGCGGAAGCGCCCTTTTTCGCGCTCTTTACGGGCATCTTGATGATCCACGTCTTTTATTGGTGCACCAATCAGCAGATCATTCAACGCACGCTGGGGGCGAAAAATCTCGCCGAAGGACAAAAGGGCGTTCTGCTCACCGCTTTTCTCAAACTGATCGGGCCCTTGTTTCTCGTGTTGCCCGGCTTGATCGCCGCCGCGCTCTACACGCAGGGTCGGCTGGATATTCCGCTGAAATCCGTCGGCGACGAAATGCGCCCCGATACGGCGCAAGTATACGGAATATTAGTCCGCAACGTCTTGCATCACCCGGTGATGCTGGGCTTTTTCGCCTCCGTCCTCCTCGGCGCGATCCTTTCAAGCTTCAACTCGGTGCTCAACAGCACCTGCACGCTTTTCAGTTTGGGCATTTACAAACGCTACATCAATTGCGAAGCATCTGACCGCCGGGTCGTTGTGATCGGGCAGATTTTCGGCTTTTTCATCACCATCGGCTCGGTGATTTGCGCCACGCAACTCGCAAAGACCGAGAGCATTTTCAACTATCTGCAATCGATGAATGCCATCACGTTCATCCCGATCCTCTCGGTCGTGCTCATCGGCTTTTGCACGAAACGCGTACCGGGATTTGCCGCCGGTATCAGTCTGGTCGGGGGCGTGCTTCTGATCGCGCTGGGCTATTTCGTACCGTCGTTCAACGCCTGCGTGAACAAGATCGGTCAATACCATTTCGCCTTTCTCGTTATGGTATTGCTGATCGTCTTTCAGCTGGCGATGGGCAAATTTGCCCCGCGCAAGAATCCTTATGTTCCCAAAGACGCCAAGGTCGTCGATCTCACGCCGTGGAAGTATGCCAAAATCGCGGGCGTGGCATTGCTGGTCATCATCGCGCTCATCTACGCCGCCTTTGCCGATTTTTCCGTCTTCAAGGAAGGCAAACCTGGATACCCCAGACCGCCGGAAAAAACAGTCGCGCAAAAGTAATTGCGCAAGACGTAAAAAACCCGCCGAACCGGCGGGTTGTAAAAAAAATCAAAGATCAGGGGGCGGAAACAGCCCCCTTTTTTTGCGGATCACTGGAAAAGCTTCTGCGCCGACAAGTGGTTTTCCGCGATCAGATCGACGACCATTTTGGCGACGCATTGCGCGCCGGCTTCGCTCAAATGAACGGGGTCGTAATCAAGCCAGTTTTTCACGGGAAATCCCCGTTTCAACACGAAATAACGCCCGGCGTCGGGCGCGGCGTCGATAAAGGGCAGGAATTTCGCATTGAGATCGACAAGCTCCACCTTGCCCGCCGCCGCGGCGCGGCGCGTCGCATCGTTGTAAAGCGCGTGGCGCGCGCGTTTTTCCGGCGGTTCCTGATAGGTCACCGTGGAAGTGAGAAAAAGCGGCGTCGCCCCTTTGGAACGCACATTTTCCGCCATCTCAAGGAGATTCTGTTCAAATTCTTTGTCGGTGCAAAACGCGGCGGGGTTTTCCGCATCGCTGTCGTTTAAACCGAAACCGAGGAAAACGAAATCGCCTTTTTGGACGCGTTTGAGCGCATTTTGCCACAAGTTGCTCTTGCGCCACGACGCCGTGCTGGATCCGGGCACGGCGAGGTCAAAAACGCGCACGTTTTCGCGGCAATGAGCTTGCATGAATTCACCCCAGCCGTAGCAGGGGCGCGGATCGCGCGCGCGGTAATCCGCCATGATCGAGTCGCCGCAAAGATAAAGATCGGCGCCGAGCAGGATCGAACTTGCCGTCAAAAGAGACATAGACAACAACGATTTCATCATTTTTTCTCCAACAAATAGATGCTGTCGGCTTTGACGTCGGTGAGCACATTGCCGTCGACGCCCTTGATCCGCCAACCGGCGGGCAAGTCGACCGTCACTTTTTTCGCCGGGTTCCAGAAAAAGAGCGCGCCGCCTTTGTCGCCGATCCACGTCGTGCCGAAAGGCGTTTCGCGGACGAAAGGCATCCCGGTATTGTCGAGCGCCTCGTTGAATTTCGGCACCAGACTCACCATCCGGTCGGCGCGCACAAGTTCATCCTTGACGCGTTCGAAGCGGAACGTGTAGCCGGAAAACTCCGTAATGGGGAAGCACGCGTACATTCCCGTGCGGAAAAAGTCGAGTTCCAGCCCTTCCCAGAAGTTTGCGCTCGGCACGCTCCCGACGAGGCAGAATTCATTGCCGGCAAAGGGGGTGTAAAGCGCAGGGCGGTACCAGTACTCGTCGAGCGTCAGGGGATTCATCCCCTCGATCGCGACGCGGCAGTTGTTGTCGTGGAAAAAGCGGTAGATTCTGATCTGCATTTCCATGCCGTGCGGACTCTCTTTTTTGGCGTAGTTGATGCAATTCGCCGCCGCGCCGTCCATATCGCGGTAGACCCAGCGCACGCCCGCGTCGATCGCCGGCTTGGCGATCGAGCAGTACCACTGGAAATATTCCTCGTTGTTGACGTCGATCACCGGGTAGCGACCGTTGCCGTAGGCAAAAATCTTCCCCTTGCTGTCGCGGACAAACCATTCGGGATGCGTATTGTAGATCCAGCCGCCGTCGCCCTGAACGTAACTGCCCGCCGTCCAGATGCGCGAACCGACGTTCTTTTGCAGCATTTCGTTGAAAAGCGGGAAGCGCTTCGGGCTGTAGGAAACGTCCGCCGGCTGTTCACAGCCGGGGTGCGAAATATAGCGGTACCCCGCCTTGAGCGCGGCTTCGCGCACCATGGCGGCTTCTTCGTTGCTGATCTGATGCGTGTAACTGCAAATGGGGTAAGCCGGGAACTCTTTCAAATTGGCGCGGCGGCGCAAGTCCTGACGGACAAACTGATACATCGCCAGATAATCATTGTGACCGCGCTCCGCGCCGCGGCTGAACCAGTGCCAGTAATTTTTGGTCGAGCACGGAGCGAGAATGCGGCCGAGCGTATGACGGCGCAGATTCTCGATCGATTTCGCCCCTTTCTTGCGGGTGAAACGCACGATGACCGCTTCGGCGCTTTCGACGTTGCCGAGGTAGACACCGTCCTCGCAGACGAGCAATTCAAAGGGCTGCCCCGAGCCGAAGTAGCGCCAGGTGTAGGTGTCGCCGTCCTGTTTGCCCGTCATATCGAATTCCTTGTAGCCGCGCGGCGGCGAATAGCAGGAATTGCGGCGTGCGAAAAGCGGCTTCTCTGGCGTCAACTCCGAATGGAAAACGATCTCGTTGAGGAGCAAGGGACTCTTGACCACTTCGACGCGGTCGGCAAAACCGGCGAAGTCGCGCCCGTCGAGGTGAAGCGTACCCGCCGTAAAGATCCAGCGCATTTCGGCATTTTTCGCCGTATAGGTGATGACGGCGGCGTTTTTGTCGGCGGCAATGCCTTGCAGTTGCCACTTGATGTCGGCGGCCTTGACCACCGCTTCGCCGTCGGTCGCCTCGGCGGTCTTGGCGTCAAAGAAACTGCGTTCCTCGGAAAAGCCGATCTCGGGGATCGCGTAATTGCGGATCAAAGGCGTTTTTTCGCCGGGATAGGTGATCTCGACTTTGCCGTTGTCGGCAACATTCAGGACGATGCCGTTGCCCAAGGTCACTTGTTTGCCGTCGATGTGCGGCGCGCGCGAATCTTCCACGATGCCGAGCGCAGGCGGCTGAACGGAAACGGCGACTTCGCCGACTTCCTGACGCGCCGGGATTGCCTGCATTTTTTCGATGAGCTTGTCGACATTTGCCGGATAATCGCCGGAGTTGGCGGCGACCGCCATCAGAAACGCCTTGCTGTACGCCCAGTTGGAAAAGACCTGCAGCGAATTGGCATAGCGGTACTCCGCGTTGAGGAAAGTCACCGTACCTTTGCCAATCGTCTTGCGCACGAGAAACGGCGCAACTTCCATGCCGTTGGCGCGGATCGTGCTCAACACCTCGGCGCCGTCAACGGGAACAACCTGACGGTATTTGGCGAGCACCGGCAGTTTTTCCGGGAATACCTCAAAGATCTTGCCGGCGGGGCGGTCGGCAAAAAGCGGGATCTCGACGTCCTGAAGTTCGCCGACTTCGACCGGCAACAGATCCCCGACTCGTTCGGGACACGTCATCGTAAAGAGCACGTGACCGCCGTTTTCGACGTAAGTTTTCAACGCATCGATGCGCTCCCGGGTCAGCATCTTTTCCATCATCGGCGCCGGAATGTCGTTGAAAATTACCAGCTTCTTATTGGCAAGCTGATTCAACGCGGGCGTGATGCCGTCGAACGCCACCGGCTCAACCTTGTCGGTCATATTGATCTTGATTGTCGTGCCGCAAAAACCGTCGAGGTAAGTCCCGTTGACGTTGACGACGCGGCAACCGACCTTTTCGAACATCTCGCTCACGATGTTGCCCATGCGCGGGCGACTGCCGTTGAAAAGGACGACGTAAGGGCCTTTTTTACCGACGACCGGCGCTTTTTTCTGCGGTCCCGCCGCCAGCGAAAACATCGCGGCGCACATCAACAAGATCCACGCGTATTTTTTCATCCCAAACTCCTTGTTTTGAGGTTGTTTTCAAGATCATATATAATAGCATCACGGAAACCTTTTTTCAAGACCCCGAACACGGAAATCGGCGTAAAAAAAGGGCTGTCGCCGTTTGACGACAGCCCGGGAATCAATCGCATTTACGCGTTTTTGCCGCAACACTTTTTGTACTTTTTACCGCTTCCGCAAGGGCAGAGGTCATTGCGGCCGACCTTGGGGGCTTCGCGGTGAAAGGTGATGACTTCAGGCGCTTTTTCCTCCTCGTCGGGAAGCGCGGGCGCATCCTCCTGCGGGGCGGCAAACTGCCCGAATGTCTGATGGATCATTTCCTGCGGCATCGACGCCAGCAATTCCTCGATACTCGACAACCGGGTCATCGTCACGCGGAAAAGGCTGTGCGCGATATCGCGGTAAACCTGATTCATCATCGTCTTGAAAATGCCGAACGCCTCGTGCTTGTACTCAACGAGCGGATCTTTCTGGGCGTAGACGCGCAACGACATACTCGAACGCAGATTGTCCATCGCGTACAAGTGCTCCTGCCACAAGCGGTCGATCGCCTCGAGCACAGTATGGCGGCGCAAATAATCGAATTCCGATTCCGGGAGTTCGCGGTTGCGTTCGTTGTAGGCATTCTCGACGCGGTCGACGATCTGCAACGTCAACTTGTCGGCATCGACGAGACGGCCGCCTTCCACTCCGGCAGTCAAATCCGACTGCTGGAAATTGAGCGGGAACGTCGTATTGAGGTAGGCGAGGAGCTTCGAGTAATCGAAGTCCGCCTTTTTGCCGTCGGCGGCGCTTTCCGCCGCCTGCAACACCTCGTCCTCGACGACTTGCTCGATGACGCCGAAAAGGACGTCGCCGGGCTTTTCCGACAGGAGCGCGTCGCGGCGCAACTGATAGATGATCTCGCGCTGTTTATTCATCACATCGTCGAAATCGAGCGTGCGTTTACGGATGGCGAAATGCTGTTGCTCGACGCGGCGCTGTGCCGTTTCGATTGACTTGTTGAGCCACGGATGCTGAAGTTCATCGCCCTCTTCCAAGCCGAAACGCTCAAAGATCTTGACGATCCGGTCGCTGCCGAAAAGACGCATCAAGTTGTCTTCGAGCGAAACGTAGAATTTCGAGGAACCGGGGTCGCCCTGACGCGAGCAACGGCCGCGCAACTGGCGGTCGATGCGGCGCGAATCGTGACGCGACGAACCGATCACGTGCAAGCCGCCGAGCTCCGCGACGCCGGGCGCGAGCTTGATATCGGTGCCGCGCCCCGCCATATTGGTGGCGACGGTCACGGCGCCGACCGTGCCGGCGCGGGCGACGATCTCGGCTTCGTGCTGGTGGTTCTTGGCGTTGAGCACGTTGTGCGGGATGTTGCGCATTTTGAGCATGCGCGACAAAATTTCCGAATCTTCGACCGAAATCGTGCCGAGCAAAATCGGCTGACCTTTGGCGTGGCGCGCGATCACATCCTTGAGGATCGCGTTGTACTTTTCGCGCTTGGTCTTGAAAATCGAGTCGTTCTCATCCTTGCGGATGCAGGGACGGTTGGTCGGAATGACGATGACGTCGAGCTTGTAGATTTCCTGAAACTCGGCGGCTTCGGTTTCCGCCGTACCGGTCATACCGGCGAGTTTCTTGTACATGCGGAAGTAGTTCTGGATCGTGATCGTCGCCATCGTCTGCGTTTCCTGCTCGATGGGCACTTGCTCCTTGGCTTCGAGCGCCTGGTGCAACCCGTCGGAGAAACGGCGCCCCGGCATCAGACGGCCGGTGTGCTCGTCGACGATCAACACTTTGCGATCCTGAACGACGTAATTGACGTCCTTCTCAAAGAGGCAGTACGCCTTGAGCAACTGCGAGAGGTCGTGAAGCCGCTCGCTCTTGTCAGCGAATTCCTCCTGAAATTCGTTTTTGCGCGTCACCTTTTCTTCATCGGTCAAATTCTCGTCGGTCTCGATTTTGTGGATCTCGCCGAGCAAGTCGGGCACGATGAACGCCGCTGGATCGTCAGGGGAAATCTCGTGACGGCCCTTGGCGGTGAGGTCGGCTTCGTTGGTCTTTTCGTCGATGACGAAAAAGAGGTCGCTCTGAACTTCCTGCAACAAGCCGCGGTTGTTATCGCTGTGCACGCGCGACTCGACTTTTTCGAGTTCCTTGAGAATCTCGCCGTCCTCGAGGATGCGCAACAACTGCTTGTGTGTCGGCATGCCGAATTTGACCTGAAGCAACTTGACCAGCGCCGCGTCGCGCTCATCGGCGGTCGCCGACTCGTTGGCGAGAACGCTGCGCGCTTCGTTAGCAAGACGCGAGCAAAAGAGGTTCTGCTTGTTGTAAAGCGCCGCCACCAGCGGCTGCAACTGATCGAACTGACTGTCGGAACTCGGCACCGGGCCGGAAATAATCAACGGAGTCCGCGCTTCGTCGATCAAAATGCTGTCGATCTCGTCGATGATCGCGTAGTAGTGATCGCGCTGAACGAGCTGTTCCTTTTCGGTCGCCATACCCATATCGCGCAAGTAGTCGAAACCGAATTCGCTGTTGGTGCCGTAGGTGATGTCGCAATTGTACTGCTCGCGGCGGACGTCCGGCGGTTGCATATTCTGCAGACAACCGACCGTAAGACCGAGAAACTTGAAGACTTGCCCCATCCACGAGGAGTCGCGCAACGCGAGGTAGTCGTTGACCGTCACCAACTGGCAGTTCTTGCCGGTCAGCGCATTCAGGTAAAGCGGCAACGTCGCAACCAGCGTTTTGCCTTCGCCCGTCGCCATTTCGGCGATGTTTCCGCGGTGAAGCGCGATGCCGCCAACCAGCTGAACGTCGAAAGGAACCATGTCCCAACGCACCATTTGACCGCAGACCTCGAACTCCTGACCGACCAAACGGCGGCAGGCATTCTTGACGGCGGCAAATGCTTCGCACATAATGTCGTCGAGCGTTTCGCCGTTGGCGAGACGCGCTTTGAATTCTGCCGTCTTGGCTTGCAGTTCGGCGTCGGTAAGTTTCTGATATTCGATCTCGATCGCGTTGATCTTGTCAACGAGCGGCCACATCTTTTTGAGGTCGCGCTTCGACTTGCTGCCGAAAATCAGCTTGAGAATGAAGTTGATCATAAAGCGTTTAAGTTTTTATTTGGAGCCGGGGCGGTCGATCGGCAGATTTTTCGCGCAAAGCGGGCACGCCGCCGGATCAAACGTCGGCAGATTGAGCTTCAGCGCGCTCTTGAAAAGCGGCACGTCGAATTTCGCCTCGCCGCCCGAACGGTCGACGATGACCGCAACGCCGACGACTTCCGCGCCGAAACTGCGGACGAGGTCGATCGTCTGCTGTACGCGGCCGCCTTTGGTGACGACGTCTTCGGCGACGAGCACCTTTTCCCCGGGACGGAGCGCGAAACCGCGCTTGAGAATCAGTTTGCCGTCTTCCTTATCGGCGAAGATCGCGCGGCAATGGAGCGCACGCGCCATTTCCTGACCGACGATCAAGCCGCCGACCGCAGGGCTGATGACAGTTTCCGCGCCGCAACCGGCAAAGGACTCGGCGATGTGCCGGCAGACGATTTCCGCCTTATCGGGGTATTGCAACAGCAGCGCCGCCTGAAAGAAGTGGTCGCTGTGCAGTCCGCTGCGAAGTTGAAAGTGACCGGTGAGCAAGGCGCCGGACGATTTGAGAATGTCGATAATTTCCTGTTCTGTCATAAAAATACCTCTTGAAATACCGGCGCAAGATCAGTGCGTACCGGGATTGGATTAACGGAATGCTTTTTCCGCCATCGGTTCGGCGCGGAAGCAGAAATCCACTTTTTTGCCGCCGAAATCAAGCGTGATGACCGTATTGAGACGGGTCAACAGCAAGGCGTAGGGCACGCGGACTTCGCCGCCTGCGACATTGACGGAAACCGCGCTGTCGCCGAGAATATCCTGCGAATCACGGATCGCCGTCATCAGCGTCACCATCTTTTCCAGCTTGCCGCGCAACGCCTCGTCAAAAGCGTACGCACGGTGGCATTTGGGGCAGACGACCTGAAAATCCGGATCGGAAATTTCCGCCAGATTGAACTTCACCACGCCGCCACAGTCGGTTTCAACGCAAACGAAATCCAGTTGCGCTTTGGCGCCGATTGTGTTGTCTTGAGCCATCTTACGCCTCGGCGTGGATCATCGCGTCAATCTGATCGACGTTGCCGTCGGTATCGATCAGTTTTTCAATCAATTCCGCATTGCGGAAACGGCGGGAAATGCTGCTCAAAAGCTGCAGATAGGCTTCCTGATTTTCATCGGGAGCGACCGTGAAAACGATCACGCGCACCGGCTGATCGTCCTGCCCCTGATAATCGGTGATCGGGTTTTCACAGATGCCGATGAGCACAAAGGGGTGCAGAATATCGTTGACGCGGATGTGGGGCAACGCCAGTTTGCCGCCGACGCCGGTGGTCATCATCTGCTCGCGCTTCCAAATCAGACGGAAGATCATATCGCGATCGAGCTTGGTCAGTTCCGCGGCGCGGGAGATCAGCTGATCCATCACTTCCAGTTTGTTGTGACCACTGAGCGCCAGGATCGATTCCTTGGTGACGAATTGGGCGAAATCATTGTTCATCATAGCTACTCCAAAAAAATAAAACCTGTAAATGTTGGTTTTTGACTAAAAGCAAACGCACCGCTCCAAGCCGGAGCAGTTGTTCTATCAATAAAATAACCCTAAAACATCATTTGTCAAGGATTTTCCTTATGAAATAAGGTAAATCTTGCTTTTTTTTATTAAAAATCACTTTTTTTTGCTGAAAAAATTTGTCGGACGCCCTCTTGAAAAGCGGCGCCCGCCATATTATGTTAGATGACGCGCCCGCGCCGGTTATGCGGGCAACACTTGAGGATCTTATGCTTGAAAATATCGTCATCAAAGGGGCTTCCCAGCACAATTTAAAACATATCGACGTCGTGATTCCGCGCAATCAGCTCGTGGTCGTTACCGGGCTTTCCGGTTCCGGCAAGAGCAGTCTCGCCTTTGACACGCTCTACGCCGAGGGACAGCGCCGCTACGTCGAAAGTCTTTCCGCCTACGCCCGCCAGTTTCTCGACCGGTTGCAGAAACCCAAAGTCGAACACATCGAGGGCCTTTCGCCCGCGATCGCCATCGAACAGCGCACCGCCGGCGGCACGCCGCGTTCGACCGTGGCGACGGTCACCGAAATCTACGACTATCTGCGTTTGCTCTACGCCCGCGCCGGGATTCCCCACTGCCCCGAGTGCGGTCAGGAATTGTCCGGTCAGAGCGCCGAGGCGATCGCCGAGCAGTTGCTCGCGCTTGCGCCAAAATTGAAAATGAGCATTTTAAGCCCGATCATCAACGGCAAAAAAGGCGAACACCGCGACGTGCTCAACAATTTGCTGAACGACGGTTTCGTCCGCGTCCGCATCGACGGCGAAATCCTCCTGCTCGACGACGGGATCCCAAAACTCGGCAAAACGCTCCGCCACTCGATCGACGCCGTCGTCGACCGCATGGTCACCGGCAAAATCGACCGTTCAAGGTTAATTGATTCCGTCGAAACCGCGCTTCAACGCGGCGACGGCGTACTCGAGGTCTTGCTCGAAGGCGAAAACGCCCCCTTTTCAAGCAAAAAATTCAGCGAAAAATTCGCCTGCCCCGATTGCGGAATCTCGTTCGGCAAACTCGAACCGCGCGACTTTTCCTTCAACTCGCCTTACGGCGCCTGCAGTTGTTGCAACGGACTCGGCATCGAGCAGTACATGGACCCCGAAAAAGTCGTGCCCGATCCCTCGAAATCAATCCGCAACGGCGCGATCCCCGACTGGCGGCGCGGTCCGCGTCACCTGATCATTTATTACAATATGTTGTTGCGCAAACTCGCCGAGCAGTACCAGATGCCGGAAATGCTGACGACGCCTTTCGGCAAACTGCCCGAAAAGATCCAGCACCTCATCCTTTTCGGCAGCGGCGACACGCCGCTCGAATTCGACTACTACATGCACGGGCGGAAATATCACTGGAGCAAGCCTTTTGAGGGCGTACTGGAAAATCTGCGCCGCCGCCTCAACGAAACGGAATCCGACTCCGTCCGCGAACGCTTGAGCGCCGACCTCTCGCCGCGCCCCTGCCCGCAATGTCACGGCGCGCGTCTCAACAAGGTTTCGCTCGCCGTAACCGTCGGCGGACTCGCCATCGACAAATTCAACGCACTGAGCGTCGAACGCGCACTCGATTTCATCACCCACCTCAAACTGGATGAAGAAAAGCAATTGATCGCCGCCGATCTGATCAAGGAAATCACCTCGCGCTTGCGCTTCCTCGCCGATGTCGGGCTGACGTATCTCACGCTCGATCGCGTGAGCTCCACCCTTTCCGGCGGCGAAGCCCAGCGCATCCGGCTGGCAACCCAACTCGGGTGCGCGCTCGTCGGCGTACTCTACATCCTCGACGAACCTTCCATCGGCTTACATCAGCGCGACAACGACAAGTTACTCAACACGCTCGAAAAGTTGCGCGACGCCGGCAACACCGTCCTCGTCGTCGAACACGACCTCGACACCATCCGCCGCGCCGACTATCTGCTCGACCTCGGCCCCGGCGCCGGACGCCACGGCGGCGAACTCGTCGCCTGCGGCAAACCCGCCGAAGTCGCCAAGGTGACCGGTTCCCCCACCGCCGACTTCCTCGCCGGACGCCGCGAGATCGCCGTGCCGCAAACGCGTTTCCCCGGCAACGGCAAAAAAATCACGATCCGCAAAGCCGAACACCACAACCTCAAAAAAGTCAACGTTTCCATCCCCTTAGGCACGCTCACTTGCGTCACCGGCGTTTCCGGCTCCGGCAAAAGTTCGCTCATCAACGGCATTTTAGTCCGCGCACTCAACGCGCACTGCGGCATTCAGGACGAAGCCCCCGGCAAGTGCGCCGGCATCGACGGACTCGATTTCGTCGACAAGGCAATCGTCATCGACCAAAGCCCCATCGGTCGCACCCCGCGCTCCAATCCGGCGACCTACACCGACGCTTTCGGATTGATCCGCAAACTCTTTTCCGAACTGCCCGAATCCAAAGTGCGCGGCTACGGCCCCGGTCGCTTCAGCTTCAACGTCAAAGGCGGCCGCTGCGAAGAATGCAGCGGCGACGGCATCAAACGCATCGAAATGCAATTCCTTTCCGACGTCTACGTCGAATGCGCCGCCTGTCACGGACAGCGTTTCAACAGCGAAACGTTATCCGTCCGTTACAAAAAATACAACATCGCCGAAATACTGGATATGACCGTCAATCAGGCAGTCGAACTCTTTGCCGCTCATATCGGTCTGAAACGAAAACTTTCCACCTTACAGGAAGTCGGCCTCGGCTACGTCAAACTCGGTCAGAGCGCAACCACCCTCTCCGGCGGCGAAGCCCAACGCGTCAAACTCGCCGCCGAACTCGCCCGCGTCCCCCGCGGTCATACGGTCTACATCCTCGATGAACCAACCACCGGTTTACACCTCGCCGATATCGACCAACTTCTGAAAGTCCTTTTCAAACTCCGCGACCTCGGCAACACCGTCATCGTCATCGAACACAATCTCGACGTCATCAAAACCGCCGACTATATCATCGACCTCGGTCCCGAAGGCGGCGACGCCGGCGGCAAACTCGTCGTTTGCGGCACCCCGGAAGATGTCGCCGCCTGCAGAAAATCACATACCGGCAAATTCCTGATCCCTTATCTTAAGTGAACAATACAAGAGGGGGGGGGCGGCGTGAGCGCCCCTCGCATTTCCCTCTTACTTCTCATAAAAAATGATTTCTGGAATACCGATAGGAAATTCGCGAACGTTGCCGAATTTGCCGGAAATGGCGCGTAACGCATAAGGGGTGAATAAAAAGGTGTAAGGTTGATCCTCATAAAGGATGCGTTCGAGGCGGTGAGCGATTTCAATGCGTTTGTTGAGATCGAAAGTGACGCGCATTTCTTCGATCAGGCGGTCGACTTCTTCGTTGTGATAGCCGATGAAGTTGCTTCCGGAGCCGGCGATTTGGGAGGAGTGCCAAATCTGATAGAGATCGGGGTCAAAGGAACCGCTCCAGCCGAGGGTGCAGACGTCGAAATCGCGTTCATCGAGTTTGCGTACATAGACGGACCACTCGACGGTTTGAATCTGCATGTCGATGCCGGCGGCGGCGAAACTTTCTTTCAGGAGGGGGAGCATTTTTTGCTGGATCGGGTGGTTGGCGACCTGAAGGATGGTAAAGGAAAGTTTGCGCCCGGATTTTTCGCGGATGCCGTCGCCGTCGGTGTCGAGCCATCCGGCTTGGGATAAGAGATGCTTTGCGTGTTCGGGGTCGTAGCGCCATGGCGGCAGTGTTTTGTCGCAGTAAGCGCTTTGCAGATAAAAGGGACCGTTGACACATTCGGCGAGGTCGAAATAGACGTCGCGGCGGATTTTTTCGCGGTCGACGAGGGAACTTAAAGCCTGACGGACTTGCTTGTCCTGAAAAATCGGATTTTTCTCATTGTATCCGATATAAGTATAAACGGGGGTGAGATAGCGATAGCGGTGGAAACTGCCGTTGTTGAACATCGGATCGCGGGCGCGGTTGACCCATTGGTCGGGGGTCAGGTTGAGCGCATCGAGTGTTTTGGCGCGCAACGCCTGAAAACGGGTATTGGGGTGCTTGATGATTTTGAATTCCAAGATGTCGATCCGCGGAGCGATGCCATAGTCGCTGCCGAAATAGTTTTCGTTGCGCACGAGCCGGATGAATTGATCGCGTTTCCACTCGTCGAGGCGGTAGGGGCCGCAGCCGACGATCATCCGGTTGCGTTGGTGATCCTGGTTGAAGCGGCTGCCGTCGAAAGGACCGGGGTAGTTCCAGTAGAATTTTTTCGGCAGGGGCGACATACCGAGCGTTGCCGACAACGAACCGTAAAAGGGGCGTTTCCAGTAGACGGTAAAGTGATAATCGTCGAGGACTTCGATGCGGTCGAGGTCCTGATAATAAACGCGAAGCGGTGCGGCGTTGACGCTTTCATTTTGAACGACATCGATAAAAAATTTGAAATCGTGGGCAGTCACTTCCAATTTGCGCACCATTTCGCCGGAGTCGGGGTCGCGGTAATCGCAATACCAGACATTTTTGCGCAGGGTGATATCGTAGCGGAGGTGGTCTTCGGAAATCTGCCACGACTCGGCGAGCAGCGGCAGAAATTCCTCGGGGTGCTCCCAATCGCGTTCGCCGAGAGAAGAGTTGCAAAGTCCGGTGATTTCCGCGGCGGTTGCTTCGTTGAGGATGATGGTGTTGAAATGCGCGGGTTCGGCGGCGAGCGCCTGGGTCATGGTGCCGCCGTCGGGGGCGTTGAGTTTGTAGAATTTCCGGTTGGCAATCGGCACGTCGAGATGCTTCGGGGGGCCGTAAAGGCCGACGCGGCCGCGTTGACCTTTGGTGATCTGCCGGTGGCAGGCGCGCCAGGCGACACAGCTGAAAAAAAGCAGAACGGGGGCAAGGGCGAGTGCAATCAGTTGGATCAGGAATTTTTTCCGCATGTCAGCGCCGCGAAATATGCATAATCATATGGGCGCCGAGCAACTGAAAGATGATGTTGGGCAACCACAAAAGATATTGCGGATAAAGCTTCGGATAATTCCCGAATGATTCGCACAAGATGATCGACAGGAAAAAGACGCCGGCGAGAATGACGCTCAAAAAGAGTCCGATTGAAGTTTCGCGCCGGTTGGTGCGGATCGCCAGCGGCAAACCGAGCAACAGAAAGGCGATCGGCGCCAAGGCGAAAGCGATACGCTGATTGAGTTCGACTTCCATACGGGTCGTATCTTTGCCGAGTTGCTTGGTCATATGGATCTGCGCCATCAGATCCTGCAAACGCATATATTTCGGGCGGATCGACAAACGCTGGGCGTTGGCTTTGCCGCCGTAGTTGATCGGTATCTCCATATCGCCGGCGAAAATACGGTCGATCGAATCGCCGATGCCTTCGTTGCCCGCGCCGAGGTCGCCGGTTTTGCTGGTTGCGATGGCGTTGTTGAGCTTGATGGTCAGAATATGGGTCTCGGGATCGGCGGAAAGGTTGCCGCTTTCGGCGGAAATGTCCTGTTCGACTTTCGTACCCTTGGCGTTGAGCGTATACATCTGGACGCCGTAGATGTTGCCGTTGGATTCCTTGCGGTCGATGTAGATGAGCTTGTTGTCGTACATCACCGGTTGCCCCGGCTCAAAGATCGCCAGCGGCTGATCCATGACGGCGTCTTCCATCATCGTGCGTGATTTCAGGAGCAACGGCGGCCCGACTTCGACTTGCAGATAAAGGCAAAGCCCCGTGAGCAACAGCGTAACCAGCACGATCGGCGAGATGATCTGCAAAATCGACACGCCGCACGCGCGCATTGCCGTGATCTCGTTGTCGGCGGACATTCGCCCGAAAACCAGCATCACCGCGACCATCACCGCCCACGGCACGGTAAAGGTGAGGATGTTCGGCAAAATATAGGCGGTGAATTTGCAGAACGTCCACAAACTGATACCGCGTGAAAGATAATCCACCACCTTGATCAGATTGGCGCCGGTCAGACCAAAGGTCAAAATGCCGATCGCCATAAAGAAAGCGACCAGAAATCCGCGTAAAATGTACCAGTTGAGAATTTTCATCGGCGAAAGCGTCTCTCCATTTTGTTTCCTATAAAATACACGCCAAAGACGCATTTGGCAAATACGTTGTAAAAAAAAACCTCTTTTTACTTGAAATGTGCGCGCGTATGAGCTATTTTAATGGCAACAGGCAACACAAACCAACCAACCAAGCCGGCATCCGGCGGAGGGAAATTATTATGGCAAATGCAAAAATCAACTGGAAACCGCTCATCATCATCGCCGCCGCCGGCATTGTCGTCGTCATTGCGGCCAATCTCATTTTCAGCCACGCGGCGTGGTTGCGCGATCTTTTTTCCGGCAGCAATCCCGTCGGGGAAGTTGCGGAGGGCAAAGGGCAGACGCTCGCCGCGCGCAACGCGATGGCGGCGCGCATTTCGATGACGATTTTCGTCGCGATCACCGCATTGCAGGTGCTGGCATTCGGCATCGGCTACGCCGTCGTCAACGCCATCCGCAAGAGCGACGAATCCCCCGCGCTGAAACTGGTGCGGCTGGAAGGGTCGGAAATCTTTTTCGACGTGCCGCTTTACGTCGGACTTTTTGGTACGATCCTGGCATTTCTCGTGATGTCCTATTCGCCTCAGAGCAGTCGGTTGATCGCCTACAGTTCGACGCTGATCGGCATTATTTTCAGCTTGGTGTTGCGGATCTCGCTCCACTATCCGTTGCGGCAGAAACTTGAAAGTGAAAAAGCGGGGAGCAACAAGTGAACCGGTCAATCTTAATCGTCATCTGCGACTTTCTCGTCTCGTCGATGCTTTCGATGATGACGGGGATGGTCCCGGCAAACACCAGCGGCAACAGCATCGGGTTGGATAACGAAAGCACCCGGGTGCTGATCGTCGAGTTGGAGCGCAGTCGCAGTGAATTGTTGAAACTGCGCAACGCCTTGCGCGAAAACATCGAGCGCAACGGCGCGACGCCGGAAAATCTGGCAAAGATGGATGAGCTCAACAAGCAGCTCGCCCACAACGAGTTGAAGCTGGAAGAGCTTCAGACGCTTAAAAACGAAACGCCGGAAAACACCGGCATTCTCTCGCGGGAGGAACTCGCCCAGCGCCTTGAAGCGGAAAGACTGCGCCGTATTGAAGCGGAAACCCGCGAACGGGAAAAGAACGAATCCATCGCCATCGTCCGCGACATGCTCAAGGAAACGCAAGGCGCGCTTCAGCAATCGCGTGAAAGCGAAGCGAAATTGCGCTACGATGTCAATCGGATCAATGCGTCGCTGGCTCAAACGACGCAGGAAAACGCAAAGAAAACCGAGGCTTTGATACGCACCCAGACGACGCTGACTCAAACGGAAAAGGCGTTGGCGGATTCCCGTCAAAACCTCACGCAGACGCAAGCCGCGCTCGATCAGAGCAAGACTCAAGCCACCCGTTTGGAGACCGAATTGAACGCTTCCCGCAAGAGCGCGGCGGAAAACCGCGCGGCGGCGGAAAAATCCCAGACTGAATTGACCCAAACGCAAACGACGCTCGCGCACACGCAACAGGCGTTGAAAGAAACGCAGGGGCAGGTTCAACTCACGTTGCGTCGCAGTGCGCAGAGCGAGGAGGAATTGAACCGTTTGCGCGGGCAAAACGCCGCGACCGCCCGGGAGCTTGCGGAAATGAAGGACAAAGCGAGCAAGTTGGAGCGTGAACTCGAGCAGCAGAAAGTCCTGCGCCGCGAGGCGGAAATCGCCAAGGGCAATGCGGAAAGCTTTTCCAAAGCGACCACCATTGAACTTGCGGAAAAAGGCGCCGCCGCGAAAAAGGCGGAAGCCGCGCTCGCCGACACCCAAAAGAAGTTGATCGAATCGGAAGCAGAGAAAAATGCCGTCCAGCAGGAATTGCAGTTCCTGCAGAAGCAGACCGGCACCGATCTTTTTGCGCACTACCAGAACTCGGTGGTCAAACTCGGCATCGAAATCGTCGAAGAGCGCATAGTCAAGGATTTCGGCACCAACAGCGTTCATTATCTGCCGTTGGTGAAAATCGGGCAAAAGAACTACCTGATCGGCGCGTTGCCGATGTTTGCCGGCGGCGAAGACAAGCCGTACCACTATCAGAAAGTGACCAAACTGGCGTATATTCTCGCCGGAGGAAAAGTTGCGCAGATGACGATCGGACTGCCGTTGCTGGTTTCCAAAAAGGAACCTTATCTTGCGGCATTTGAGTTGCCCGCGCTCGACGGCGTCACGCCGCTTCAGTGCGTCCCGGCGGATAAACTCCGTCAGCGCGGCGTGCAGCGGCTGACGCTTTTCAAGACGGCGACGTGCGGCAAAGACAGCACGCCGCTCGGCGACCGTTGTTCGCTGGACCTGCAGCCGGGATCGACGGCGCTGATCATCCGCAACAACGCCCGCAACGCCAATGAGATCAAGGCGCAGGTCGGCGATTTCATCCTGACCAACGACGGCGAATTCGTCGGCGTTGTCGTTTCCGTCAGCGATGCGGGGCGTTATCAGGAAGCCCGCGTCGCGCTCGGTGACGCCGCCTGGCAGGATGCGGAAAAAGTTTCTCTCGACGTCGACATCACCTCTCGCTACTATCAAAAATTCGGCGATTACATGAAGCAACACATCAAGCGATAAGTTGAAATCGCGGATTTTTTGCGGGGAAAAAGAGATTTTTTGCTCTCTTTCCCCGCAATGTTTCATCAACTTGTCGCGGATCTTAAATTTTCATCATGGAAAAAACGACTCAAGACGAGCATTCCTTGCGCGATCTGCTTTTTTTGTTGCGCCCCTACCGCGGCGTGATGGTCATGGCGATCCTCGCATTGATCAGTTGCGACATTCTCGGCGCGACGATGCCGTGGGTGCTCAAGATCGCGATCGACCGCATTTTCCCGGGGGCGGATTATCCGCTTTATCTCATTTTGTTTGCGGTGATGATCATCATTTTTGCCATGCGCAACGTCTTGCGTTACATCTACAGTTTTCTTTTGACCTATTCCGCCTGCCGCATTCTGATCGACCTGCGGCAAAAGCTTTTCCGCCATCTGCAGACGCTCTCGATGCGCTTTTACGATGAAAACAAGACGGGGCGCCTGATTTCCAACGTCGTCGTCGACGTCAACTCGATCCACTCCGCGCTCTCGGCAATCGCGCAGCTTTTCGACCAGTTGCTGATGGTCGTGCTGATCTCGGCGCTGCTTCTGGTGCTCAACTGGCAGATCGGACTGATTGTCCTCGCCGTTTTGCCGATTCACTGGATGAACTACAATTTTTTCCGCAAAAAAATGAAAGCGAAATCGAAAGAGATCGCCGAAAGTTTTTCGCAGATTTCCTCCAATTTGAACGAAACGCTTTCCGGCACGCGCGTCGTAAAATCCTTTGCCAAGGAACACAGCGCCTGTCACCATTTCTTTCAGACGATGCGGCCGCAACTTTACTGGACGATGCGCCTGACGCGGGACAACGTCGGCTTGTGGTCGGTCTTTGATTTCATCGCGATGTTCACGCGGATGATCGTCATCGGCATCGGCATTGCCGCCACCGCGCAAAACCGCATCACGCTCGGCGAATTCGTCGCGCTTTACACCTATTTGTCGATGATCGAGTCGCCGCTCAATGTGCTTTCCAATTTAAGCGCGGTTTTCGCCAGCGGCGAAGCCGGCGCCAGCCGCATCAACAAACTGATGTCGATCACGCCGGAAGTGACGGATCTTCCCGGCGCCGTGCCGGCGGGCAGACTCCGCGGCGAGATTGAATTTCACGACGTCGGCTTTTCCTACGACCGCAATCGCGAAGAGACGATCTCGCACTTCTCTCTGAAGATCGCACCGGGGCAGAAAGTGGCGCTCGTCGGTGCCAGCGGCTCCGGCAAAACGACGATCAGCAACTTGCTGTTGCGCTTCTACGACGTGGATTCCGGCTTCATCAAGGTCGACGGCACCGATATCCGCAAGTACAAGGTGCACACCTTCCGCGACAACATCGGCGTCGTCATGCAGGAACCTTTCCTCTTTTCCGGCACGATCCGCGAAAACATCGGCTATGCGAAACAGCACGCGACCGATGCGGAAATCGAAAATGCCGCAAAAATCGCCAACGTCGCCGAATTCGTCAAGGATCTGCCCGACGGCTACGACACCGTCATCGGGGAACGCGGCACCACGCTTTCCGGCGGTCAGAAACAGCGCATCGCCATCGCCCGCGCGATCCTGAAAGATCCGGCGATGCTGCTGCTCGACGAAGCGACGAGCGCGCTCGACACCGTTTCTGAATTTCTCGTTCAGGAAGCGTTGGACAACGTGATGCAACACCGCACGACCATCATCATCGCGCACCGCTTGTCCACCGTGCAAAACGCCGACCTGATCGTCGTGATGGACAAAGGGTGCGTCGTTCAGACCGGGCGGCACGAGGAGTTGCTGAATGCGCCGGGCGCTTATCAGAATCTTTATCTGAACCAGAAAAAGCTCGCCCAGGGCGGGAGCGTAAAACTATGACGGAAAAAACGGAGATCCCGCAACAACTGCGCGTCGGCTTCCAGCGCAAGCTCAGTACCATGAGAAAATTACTGCTCCTCATCGGAGCGGCGATCCTCGTGCTGTTTGCCGTCCTTTGCTTCGGCACGATGGAAGAGCAAGTCACCGGCAACGGCACCATCGAAGGCATTCGCGAATACCAGTTGAAAACGCTCGTTTCCGCCAAAATAAGCAAGGTCTACCATCAGGAAGGCGACCGCGTCGAAAGCGGCGAATTGCTCGTGGAATTCGACACCCGCGATCTGCGCGATCAGATTTCCGCGCTGGAAAACGACGTCAAGGCGCTCGAACTTGAGATCAACACCAAAAAGCTCGACCTCGAACTTTTGCGCAAAGATCCGTTGCCGGAATACTACCGCAACACCAAAAATCTGCTTGACGGCGCCCGGGCGCGCGAGGAACGCACGCGTCACGAACTTGAAGTCTACCGCGACCTTTGCGAAAAAAAGACCGTCACCCGGCGCGAATTTCTCGCCATCGAGCTGGAAGAGATCGCCAATCAGATGGAAGTGCGACGCCTCGAAGCCGACTGGGCGCGGCTCCAGAGCGGCATGGAAAAGCAGATCATCGAAAAGGCGGAAGAAGAATTGAAACTTCTGGAGCAGCGTCTTGCCAACAAACGCGCCGAATGCGATATGGCAAAAGCGCACCTCGATGATTATCTCATCAAAGCGCCGGACGCCGGCGTCGTCACCGACATTCCGCCGCGCGAGGGCACCTACTTCGACAAGGGACAGGTCGTCGTCAAATTCGCCGCCGATCAGCACAAAAAAGTGGTCGCGCTGATCAGCGAAAAGCAGATCTACAAAGTTCAGCAGGGGCAAGTCGTGCGCATCTACTGCAATCAGTACAACTACCTCGACTACGGTTTTTTCGAGGGGCGCGTCGAATACGTCGACCAGTTGCCGCAGATCGTCGACGGTCAGAAATACTACCCGGTCAAGATCTTGCTGACCAACGAAGCGCATCCCCTGAAATTCGGCGCCGGCTGTGAAGTGCGCATCGTCACCGGCCGCACCAAAATCATCTACGCGCTGATGGGGCTCAACCACGGCGATTACATCCGAAAAAAAGTTGTAAGGAAAAGATAATGAACCCTTCCTCCCCCCCGACTTCCGGCGGCGACAGCCGCAATTACGGCATCGATCTGCTCCGTATGCTCGCGATGTATATGGTCTGCATGTTGCACTTCATCGGGCAAGGCGGCATCCTCTATGCGTCCAGAGCGTTCCCCCGCCAGCACGCCATTGCATGGAAATTTGAGATCGCGGCATTTTGCGCCGTCAACTGCTTCGCGCTGATTTCCGGCTACGTCGGCAACCAGGCAAAATTCAAATACCGCAATCTTTTCCGGCTGTGGCTACAGGCGCTTTTTTACTCGGCGGGGATCGCGCTGATCTTTTATTTCGTCAAGCCGGGTTCGGTCGGCAAGATGGATCTCGTGCAGGCGTTTCTGCCTGTTTGCACCGGGGAATACTGGTATTTGACGGCGTACGCGTTGATGTTCTTTCTGATCCCGCAGATGAATTATTTGTTGCGGAATCAGGGAAAAAACGTTTTAAAGGCGATGCTTTGGACTTTTTTCGTCTTGTTTTCGCTTTTTTCCGTGATCCCGATCGTCGAAACCATCACCAAAATCGTCGAACTCGGCTATTCCGCAATCTGGCTTGCCTATTTATACATGCTCGGCGGCTTCATCAAAATTTACGGCATCGGGGAACTGTTGACCTTTTCCGCGAAATTCAACTGGGAAAACACGTGGCTCTACCGTTTCTCCCCCAAAGTCCGTCATTGGGCGTGGATCGGCGTCTATATCCTCTGCATCAAGCTGGCGTATCTGGATGAGAAATTCGTCAATTACAATACGCCCTTTATTCTGATCGCCGCCGTCGCATTGCTGATGTTTTTTTCCCAGCTTAAAATCACGCACGGCAAAGCGATCATTGGCATGGCAAGTCCGCTGGCATTCAGCGTCTATCTGATCCAAAACCAACGTCAGATCTGGGAGTTCGTCTTTCAGGGAGCCTTTGTCCAGTGCGCAGGTTTGCCGGTATGGAAATTCCGACTGGCGCTATTGGGGATCCCGCTTGCGATCTACCTTGCGTGCTCGGCGATTGACTTTTTCCGCAAGCAACTCTTTCGATTGCTGAAGATCAACTGATCGGTTGGATTCATCCGCGCGGGTGAAACATCTTGTGCACGGCGAGAAGCTTGCTCTTGTCGACGTGCGTGTAGATTTCGGTCGTCGCGATGTCGGCGTGACCGAGCATTTCCTGAATGACGCGCAGATCGGCGCCGTGGCTCAACAAATGGCTGGCAAAGCTGTGGCGCAACGTGTGAGGATGGATGTTTTTGTCAATGCCGGAAATCTGCGCCGCCTGCTTGACGACCTGCCAGATGCGTTCGCGGTCGAGCGGTTTCCCGTTGTGCGAAAGAAACAGTTTGGGCGACGGCGCATGATCGCCCTGCAGATCGCGCCGGGCGCATTCGATGTAGCGGCGCAACAGCCGCAATGCGGGCGCGCCGACCGGGACAATCCGCGTCTTGGTGCCCTTGCCGGTGACCCGCAGCAATTCGCTCTCGAAGTCGATTGCATTGAGCGGCAGATTCGCCGCTTCGGAAACGCGGAGCCCCGAACTGTAAAGCAATTCCAGAATCGCACGGTTGCGCAGTTCCAGCGGATCGCCGGTGCGCCCGGAATAGGCGTTGAGAAGCCGGTCGACCTCCTCCTCGCTGAGGAAATCGGGCAACATTTTCCACAACTTCGGCGAATCGACCAGCTCCGCGCAATCACAGGTGATCTTGCCTTCCGACGCGAGAAAGCGGAAAAGCATTTTGAGCGAGATCAGATGGCGCGCCGTCGTCGTCGAGACCGCGCCGCGTTCGCGCAGATCGTCGAGGTAGTCGAGCAGTGTATCGTAATTTGCCTGACCGAATTCCGTCATGCCGCGCGCGGCGAGAAATTTCGCGACGTCGGCGAGATCGCGGCGGTACGCCGCCGTCGTGTTGGCGCTCAAATTGCGTTCGAGCGTCAAATATTCGACAAAAAACTGAATGTCGGCGGCAAAACTCATTGCAACGTCGTACCGTACCTGCCGTAACGGTGGCACTCGCTCAAATAGGCGACCGCTTCTTCGGCGGTGTCGACCAGATGACAGATGAGAAGATCCTCCTCGTCGATCTTTTTCGAGGCGAGCACGGAGCGGTTGAGCCAGTCGGCAAAGCCTTTCCAGAATTTTTTGCCGACAAAGATCACGGGGATCAGATTGATCTTTTGCGTCTGCGCCATCGTCAGAACTTCGCTGAATTCGTCGATCGTGCCGTAGCCGCCGGGGTAGACGATGATCGCCGACGAATACTTGAGAAACGCGAGTTTCCGCAGGAAAAAGTAACGGAAATAAAGCGACTGCGTCTGATAGGGATTGGGCGTTTGCTCCATCGGCAGACGGATGTTCAAGCCGATGGTCTTGCCGCCCGCATCAAAGGCACCGCGGCACGCCGCTTCCATAATGCCGGGACCGCCGCCGGTGATGACGCCGTAGCCCTCTTTGGTGAGCAGTTCGCCGCAACGGTAGGCGGACTTGTACTCGTCGGAGTCGGGGAGCGTGCGCGCCGAGCCGAAAACGGCAACCATCATCCGGTCGAGGTTGGAAAGCGAATCAAACGATTCGATCATTTCCCCCATCATCCGCAGGACGCGCCAGCTGTCGGTTACCGCCGTCCCCGAGCCGTCGAACAAATTGCAGTTACAACGGATCGGTTTTTTGATTTTTTCGTCGCTCATACTCAACCTCTCATTTTAAGATGGCATTCAAACAGACTGTCGCCGCCTGCATGGCGGCGTCGCCGCCGTCGCCCGCAAGCGATGCGCGTATCTGCAGTAAATCGTTTTCGACCTCGGCGCGGCGGACGCCGCCCGGCAGGATCTTTTCCGTTTCGGGGATGATGCGGTAAGGTGCGAACCGGTACTGGAGCAACTCCTTGTAGATTTCCTTGTTGGCGATGATGTTGGGCATCACGAAAAAGCCGCGGTAAAGCTTGACCAGCACGGCGGCGATCAGCAAGGTGAAGTAATTGAGCTTGTACCCGACGACCAGCGGGATTCCTGAAATCGCCGCTTCGACCGTCACGGTGCCGCTGGCGGCGATCCCCGTCCCCGCCTTGCGGAGCCAGTATCCGGTATCGCCGACCGTGACCGAAATTTCCGGCAGATCAGGATGTTTTTTACGGAATTTTCCGATCGTTTTGCGGCAGAAATCGGCGACGTATTCACGCGGTGCCGACAAATGGAAACGCAAATTGGGATGCTGTTTCGCGATCAAGACCGCAGAACGGAGCATTGGAACGAGCAACCGGGTAATCTCCGACTTGCGGCTGCCCGGCAACAACAGAAAATCGTCGGGATCGCGCACGAGATCGGGCGTTGCGGCGGCGCGTTCGTCGACGATGTTGATCAGGGGGTGGCCGACGAATTTCGCCGGATAATTTGCCACTTCGCGGTAAAAATCAGCTTCAAAGGGAAAGATCACCATGATCTCGGAACAGATCTTCGTCAATACGGGGATCCGTTTTTTGCCCCACACCCACACCTGCGGCGAGATGTACCAGATGACCTTGATGCCGCGTTTGTACATCGCCTTGGCAAAGCGCAAGTTGAAACCGGGGTAATCGATCAGGATCACAACATCGGGGCGTTCCTCCTCGGCGAGCTTGACCAGTTTGCGGAAAATTTTCACAAACGTGAAAAGCATTTTGGCGACCTCAAAGATCCCCATCACGCCGAGTTCCGTTGAATCGACTTTGACCGGGATCCCCGCTTCGATCATCTTGGCGCCGCCCATACCGGAAAGAGAAATTTCCTCACCGCGCGCGGCGCCGAGTTTTTTCAATGCAACGCCGAGCCGGGCTCCATACAAATCGCCGGAAGATTCCCCGGCCATGATCCAGATTTTTTTCATTTCGTTGATTTCGTTGCCTATTGCTGCTGTTTCACTGCCGGAGCGGAGTTTTTATCCCGTTCCGGCACGTCGAAAAGCCAATTAAAAATTATCTGCTTCCAGCTGGAAATAAGCTCTCGGGTGTTTGCAGGCGGGGCAGACTTCCGGAGCCTGATCGCCGATGTAAACGTGGCCGCAGTTGCGGCATTCCCAGCGGCGTTCACCGACCTTGACCCAGACTTCGCCTTTTTCGATGTTGGCGGCGAGCTTGCGGTAACGCTCCTCGTGGCGTTTTTCGATCGCGGCGATCAGGCGCATCTGCGCGGCGAGGTCGTGATAGCCCTCGGCGTCGGCTTCGTCGGCGAAATTCTTGTACATCGAAGTCCATTCCTCGTTTTCACCCGCGGCGGCGGCGAGCAAGTTGGAAAGGGTGTCCTGAATGCCGTCCAACTCCTTGAACCAGAGCTTGGCGTGTTCCTTTTCGTTGTCGGCAGTCTGCTGAAAGATCGCGGCGATCTGCTCGTAGCCCTCTTTTTTCGCCTTGCTGGCGAAATAAGTGTACTTGTTGCGCGCCTGGGATTCACCGGCAAATGCGTAAGCAAGATTTTTGGCGGTCTTGGAATTGGGATCGATCTTCATTTTCTATCTCCTTGGTCCGTTGACGGGCTTTCCTGCCCGAAAATTTCCGTGCGGTCGGGTGCGCCGAATTCGAGAAACGGCAGCGTTTTCAAATGGAAATTCTGCAATGCCGCGTCGTCGTAAAAGACGCGCATCAGAAACAATCCGTTGGGCGGCGCCGTTTCCGGCGCGGCGAGGCGGTTTTTCGCTTCCAGAATGCGGCGGACGTCCGCGGGTGCGAGCTTGCCCGCCCCCGCCCATTCCAGCGTCCCCATCAGACAGCGGATCATTTTGTACAAAAAGCCGTTGCCGACAAACGTCACCGCGATCAGATCGCCAAAGGTGTCGACTTCGATGCGGTAGATCGTGCGCACGGCGTCGTCGATCTCGCGCCGTTCGACGACGAAACTCGAGTAATCGTGCGTGCCTGTCAGCACCTGCGCGGCGTCGTAGATCAATTTCGGATCCATATGGTGGATCGGGTGCCACGCGTAACGGTCGATGAAAGGCGATTCCGCGCCGTTGTTGATGAGGTAAGTATACGCCTTGCCGCGCGCGTCGAAGCGGGCGTTGAATTCAAGCGGAGCCTCCTCGATCATGCGCAATTTGATGTCGGGCGGCATCTGATGGTTGATCGCCTTCATCAATTTTTCGGGCGGAATGTCGGGCCGTTCGGGCACGAGGAAGCTGGCGACGAAGCCCTGTGCGTGGACACCGCGGTCGGTGCGGCTGCAACCGACGAGGTGAATTTCCTGACGATCGTACAAGTTGGTGAGCTTTTTCTGGATCACCTCCTGGATCGCCAGCGAGTGTTTCTGTATCTGCCAGCCGCTGTACGCCGTGCCGTCGTACGAGATGACGACGCGATAGCGTTTAAACGGGACAAACGGGGTATCTTCCAAGGTCATTCAAGCAGTTCCTCCGCAATCGTATTCCAATAGCGCAACCCCTTTTCGGAGAGTGCGATTTTCTGTTCCGTAATAAGTATAACGCCGGAGTAGCGATTTTGCAAATCGCGCGCGCGATTTTGACGCAAAATCCATGCGTCGGCATGCGGGACGCGCGTCCACATCTCGCGCGTCCACCCGCCGGTGGTACGCAAATTGACGGCAAAAATCTCGTTGAGCCGTTCGGTGATCGAAATGTGATCGAGCTCCGCAGGCGCACCGGCAAGCCACGCGGCAAAGTCGCCGACTTGCGTCATCCGGTCGACGCCGTCGAACCCGCTGGCGGCGGGACCGTAACCGCGCAACAGACCGCCCCTCCATACGTTGACGTTGTGACGGCATTCCCCGCCGGGTTTGGCGTAATTGGAAATCTCATAGCGCGTCAAGCCGAGTTTTTCCCGGGCAAACGTTGCGGTAAGTTCCCACAGATCGTCGGCGAGGTCGTCGTCGACGGGATAATTTCCGCCGAGGCGGCTCCCCTCCTCCGGCGTCAGGGCGTAGCAGGAAAGGTGATCGACCGGCAAGTCGGCGAGGAAATCGAATTCGTGCGCCCAACTCGCTTTGCTTTCGCCCGGCACGCCGTAAATGAGATCGCAATTAAAGTGGGGGAACTTCGCCTCGGAAATCAGCTTCAGGGCGCGTTGCAGTGCACCGTCGGAGCAAACGCGCCCGAGCCGGGTGCGCTTTTCGGCAAAAAAGCTCTGCACGCCGACACTGATGCGCGTCGCGAAATCCCGGATGAGAAAAATTTTTTCTTCGTCGAGCGTTTCCGGATTCGCCTCGATGGAGATCTCGCAATTTTCTGCCAGCGGGATCGCTTGCCGGATCAGGTCAAACAGCTTTTTCAAGCGCGGGGCGTCGAGCAAAGTCGGCGTGCCGCCGCCAAGATAAATCGTTTCGGCGCAAGGGTTTGCCGTTGCCGACAAAGTTTTTTCAAGATGCGTTAAATATGCGTCAAACTGCGCATTTTCCGGGTGCGGCAAACTGTAAAAGGCGCAGTAGGCGCACTTCTGCCGGCAAAAAGGAATGTGAAAGTAGTAATTCATGGCATATAAGATACCATAAAACTGATGGAAAATCAATCAGTTTTGACGGCAGAAAAAGCGAAAAACGCACGTTGCGCAGTGCGACGCATCGGCGGGGAAATCGTCTTCATCGACGGTACCGTTTTCATGAATGAGCTGACTCATTTCCTCCACGTCGCGCCGGATGCCGCGCAAGACCTCGCTGACGTCGGCGTCGGCGCCGATCTCGGTAAAGGTTGCGCCGTCGCCCGCGAGGACGAAACTTCGCACCGTCTGCGGCGGCGCGCCCCACAATTTGGCGGCGGCGAATTTGCCGAGCACCGCGATCTCGTTGCCGGCATCGGTCGAAGCCGTATTTTCCAACAGCCAGATCTCGCCGGCGCGGCGCACCGCCAAGACCGGGACGAGAAAACATTTCAATTCGGCGATGGCAAGTTCCAGCGGCGATTCAATCGGGCGGCGGTCGCATTTCGGGATGTTGGAAAGCGCGCTCCATGCGTTGCGGGTGATCTCGCCGCAAAGGGCATCCAATAATGCGAGCATCCGGTGATGGACATTGCCTGCACTTTCCTCACCGGCGACCAGTTCAAGCAACGTGACGCGGTTGTCGTTGGCGAGCATCCGGGAAAATTCCCATTCGGCGCGCCGCGCCGCAAGCGGGAAAAGTTCCAATGTTTCCGCAGGAGCTTCATCGTCCTGCGCCGCGTAAAAACTTTCGCGCATCGCAAAGTTGGCGATGCGCCGCACGAATTCGGCGAGCGGGATCAATCTTTTCGCGGCGTAGAATTCGCGCACCGGTTGCGGCGATGCGAGATCAAAACCGCCCCGGGCGGCGTAGTAGTACAAAAAGTATTTCCGGCGGCACGTCCGCCAGTAACGGCGGCGGCGCACGCTCCAGAAGAAGTCGGTCGACTGCGTTGAGATCATCGTCTTTACCACAGATCGGATGGGAAAAGTTTTTCGACGTCCGCCGCCGCGACGGCGAGAAATACCGGATTGAGCAAATTCATAATTCAACCTTTTTTTCCATCGTTCCGACTCCTCTCTATGAATATAGCTGGCTCGGTGGAAAAATCAAATTTTTCTGCTCACGATTTGAGCGACCGCCGCCGGGAAGTCAGCCAGTTGAAACGGACGATGTGCCAGAGCGCCGCCACGCCGTCGCGCCAGGAAATCTTTTTGCCCTCGTCGCGTTTGCGCGGCGCGTAGGATATCGGCACTTCGACGAGACGTAAATTTTTGATCTTGGCGAGTTTCGCGCCGATCTCGACCTCGATGCCGAAACGGGGCGACGTGAGGATCAGTTTTTGGACGATTTCACGGCGGAACATCTTGTAACAGGTTTCCATATCCGTGAGTCGCAAGCCGGAAAAGAAATTGAAAAGTTTCGTCAGCACCACGTTGGCGGTGCGGTTGCCGAAAACAAGATCGGGATTGCCGAGCAAACGCGATCCGTAGACCACGTCCGCCCGGCCGGCGAGCAAAGGCGCCAGCAACGCGTCGAAATCCGCGGGATCATATTCCCAGTCGGCATCCTGGACGACGACAAAATCGCACGTCGCCCGGGCAAATCCCTCGATCAGCGCCGCCCCCTTGCCGCAGTTGTGCTTCTGACGAAAGACCCTGACCCGCGCATCACGGGCGAAAGACTGCAGTGCGTCGCTCGTGCCATCAGTCGAAGCATCGTCGACGATGATCAATTCGGCGACTGCCGGTTGCGCCAAAACGCGTTCGATTACGCCGGCAACGAGCTTTTCCTCATTGAAAACCGGCATCACCACCGACAACACGGGGGAAACGCGCGCTGCCGTACTCATTTACCGAGTTCGCGGGAACGCTCCGCCGCCGCCCGCACCGACTGGATGACCGTGCTGTCAAACGCCCCGTCGGCGAGCACTTCCAGCGCACGGATCGTCGTGCCGCCGGGACTGGTGACCATATCGCGCAACACCGCCGGATGCTGTTTGGTCTTGAGCGCCATCAGGGCGGACCCCAGCACCGTCTGTACAGCAAGCTGATGCGCGACGTCGCGCGTCAACCCTTCGGCGACGCCGCCGTCGGCGAGCGCGCGGATGAATTCAAAAACATAAGCGGGGCCGCTGCCCGACAAGGCGGTCACCGCGTCGAGGTCGTGTTCTTTGACCTGCAACGCGATGCCGACGCTCGAAAGAATCTTTTCGACCAGCGCACGGTCTGCGGCAGTCGCCGTCGGATCCGGCGCATAGCACGCCGCCCCCGCGCCGACCAGCGCCGGCGTGTTGGGCATCACGCGGATCAACCGCGCATCAGCGCAAAATTCACCGAGTTTCGCCAGCGTCACGCCGGCAACGATGGAAATGACCAGTTTGCCCGCGAACTTGCCGGCAAGCGGCGTCAAGGCGCTCGCGAGCATCTGCGGTTTCACCGCGATCAACACCGCGTCAAAGTCCACTAATTTGCCGGGATCGTCGACACAGGAAATCCCCGTTTCGGCGGTGAACTTTGCCGCCGCTTCGCTGGAAACGTCAAAAGCGGCGAGCTCCGCCGCGCTCAACGCCCCCGTAGAAACCATACCGCCGGCAATGGCGGTCGCCATTTTTCCGGCACCGATAAAAAAGATCTTACCCATCGCAACACTCCTATCCTGCGTAACGTGCAAAATACTTGCAGATCAACAACAAACCAAGGGCGATCACATACCACGAAAAGTAGCAGAGCTTACCCTTTTTCACCACTTTCACCAAAAAGTGCAACGCGGCAAAACTCACGATCGCCGACACCGCGACTGCAACGCCGAGTTGCAAATACGAAACGGTCATTGCCGACGCCGCTTTGCCGCGCACGAGATCCAGCGTTTCCAGAAGCGTCGCCCCGAAAATCGCCGGCAACGCGAGCAAAAAGGAAAACGCCGCCGCCGATTCCCGTTCGATTCCGGCGAGCAATCCGGCGACGATCGTCGAACCGGAGCGCGAAATACCGGGCAGAATCGCCGCGCTCTGCACCACGCCGACCGTCAGCGACTGTTTCCACGTGATCTCCTTGATCGGCGTCGGCGGCGTGTCGCGCCGGATCAATTTCTCTTTGCCGCTCAAGCGCAACAGCGCACCGGTGATGAGAAATCCCAAGGCGATCACCGCGAGATCGCCGAAAAGCCATTCATCCCATTTGAAATGCTTGATCACCACGCCGGCCACGCCGGCGGGGATCGAACCGAGGATCACCATACACAGCAAGTGGAACTGATCGCGCTTGAAAAACCCGAGCAGCAACTGAAAGTAAAAAACGATGATCGCCAGCAAACTCCCCGCGTGAAGCATAATGCCGAGCGTCGCGCTTTCTTCGCCCTTGAAGCCGAAAAACGCCGCGAGCACGGCGAGGTGTCCCGACGAACTTACCGGCAGAAATTCCGTCAATCCCTGAATGACGGCAAGTAAAACAACATAGATCCACAAACTCATTCTTGCATCCCGCTCAATTTTAAATGATCCATATAGCCGGCGGAATTTTCCACTTTGATCGTCACTTTCTGCAATCGTCTGGTGCAGAAATTGATGACATCTTCCGGCTTGCTCTTAAACACGGTACACGCGATCAACAGCGCAACTGCGACCGCAAAGAGGAATCCCAAAATGATCCCGACCAGACATCCGCAAACTTTTGACAAGATATTGACTCCTTAATTACAAAAAATTTTTGCCGGGGTGGAAAACAACCTCGGTGACCGGCAAACGCCAATAGGTCTTTTCCGCCGACGCAGAGGGCGACGACGGCAAAAAAAACAATCCTTTTTCGGTCAACGCCAGCGTCAACGCCGAGAGTTCACCGAAAAAACCTTCGCTCAAAAACACCCGCAATTTGCCCGGCACATTGATTTTCATCATCCCGGCGTCGAGCACGACGGCACAGACCGCACCCCGGTTCAAGACGCCGCACCGCACATTTTCCAACGCGTGCCCGGCGGCAAAATCGGCGAGCGGTTCGCCGTCACGGTAATGCATCAGCATTTCCGCCGAGAGCAACGGCAGATCCATCGCCCGGTCGGCGACTTCCAGAATCGGCGTCACCACCGGCGTATAACGCACATCGGCATCGCCGTCGGAAGTCGCATAACCGCCGAGATCGCACTTTAAAATGCCGGAAAGTTTTTCCGCTTCTTCCGCGCTGGGCAACGCGCCGGGATCGCTTTCCAGCTCGCGGATGCGCGCGGCGGAAATGCCGCTTAAATTGGCGAGCGTCACCACCGAAAGATGACGCTTGCGGCGACGTTCGAGAAGCTCCTTGTTGGCGGCGGAATGCACTTCGCTTTCCCCCAGCCGGATGCGCTGCCACAGACGGCGGAGCCGGACGACGTCCGCCTTGCCCTCCAGCAACGCGACAATCTGATCCAAACGCTCGCGCGACGGCACCAGCACCCCGCTGATGGTCTGCGAGATCGCGCTCGGCGTCATATTCAAATGACGCGCCAACGTGTTTTGGCGGACGTGCGCGGCTTTCAGTGCCGCGCGCAATTCCTCACCAAAAGTTTTTGTCAGAATGCTTTGCATGAAAAGATCTTGATGTCAGAAGAGTGTACAGAAAATAAGGTAATATCTCAAGACAGAAAAAGCAAGCTTTTTTATCAAAAACTTAATAAAAAAGTGCGCTACAGCAATTCTTTCAGCGCGTCCATATCGCCGGGCAGCGTCAGCTTGGGATTTGCCGCCTCATCCGCGAGCACGGCGACGTCGAATCCGGCGCGGCGCATCGCTTCGGCGTCGTCGGTCACCGACGCGTCGATGGCAGAAGCGAGCGCCTTTTTCAATTCGGCAACGGCAAAAAGCTGCGGAGTTTCCGCGCAAAAAAGTCCTTCGCGCGGCACGTTTTCGATGATCCTGCCTGCGGCATCGATCCGCTTGACGGTATCGACGATCTTTCTGCCGGAGATCACGCCGCAGTGGTGTCTGATGGCAAATTCGTAAAGTTTTTCCAACTGTCTGCAACTTGCCAGCGGCCGCGCCGCATCGGCGACGGCGGCGTATGCGATTGATCTCGACAGAACGGCAAGCCCGTTGCGCACCGATTCCGCCCGGCAGTCGCCCCCCGTCGTCACCGTGACGGGCACGCCCGGCAGATATTGCGCAAGCATTTTCTCATATTCCGCCTGATACGCCGCGGAAGCGACCAGCACCAGCTCGCCGGCGACCGGGGCGTAATTCCGCAACGGGTGGATCAATACCGGCGCATCGCCGAGCATTTCCAACAATTTGTTTTTGCCGTAACGCGCCGAACTGCCGCCCGCGACGACGACAACGCCGAGATCGGGATACCTCATTTTTTGAACTCCTGATTTTCCCGGAACCACTTTTCCGCCGCGGCGTCTCCGGCACGGGCGGCGCGCCGCAACCACTTCACCCCGATTTCCCGGTTGACCTTGGTGCCGCGGCCGAGAAACAACGCGACGCCGGTTTCCCGCATCCCCCCCGGATGACCGGCAAACGCCGCCGTCCGGAACCAGTAAAACGCCCCTTCGGGATCCGCCGCGATCCCCTGCCCGTCGCGAAAGGCGACGCCGAGCAAATAGGCTCCTTCCGGATCGCCGGCGCGGGCGCTGCGTTCAAATAAGTCAAAGGCTTCGTTGAGATCTTTTTCCACGCCGATCCCGGCGCTGTAGCAGATGCCGAGTTCGCGCCATGCCGGCGGATACTGCATCTCGGCGGCGCGTTCAAAATAGCGCAACGCCGCCGCAGGGTCGTGCGGCAACGCTTCGCCGAGCAACAGAACTTTGCCCATGCGCACCATTGCCCGCGGGGAATTTTTCGCCACCGCCTGTTCCAACAGCGAGAGCGACCGCTCCGGGTCGCGCGCGCAACCGAAGCCCTCGTCGAGTGCGATGCTGAAACGGATCATCGCTTCGGGATCGCCCGTCGCCGCAAGTTTTTCAAGGATCCGGGCGGCTTGCTGCATTTCGGGCAAGCCGCCGATGCCATCCTGCAACACGGTGACGTAAAGCAGATAGCTGTCCAGCGGGCAATGACCGCTTTGCACCGCTTTTTCAAGATAATGGCGGATTTTCTGCCCGTTTTCCTCGCGCAATTTCGGGTCGCGGTAATAGATGGTGGCGAGGATCGTCTGCGCCGTCGTGACATCCTTTTGGGCGAGAGAATCCAAGATCGTCAACGCCTTTTCCGGTTCGGCGGGCAACGCGGCGAAACGCCCCGCTTCGTTTTCTTCGGCGGGGACTCCGGTGTAGATCAACGCCGCCAGTTGCGCGCGGGCGTCGGGAATGCGATCCGAGGCGCGTTCAAGCCAGAAGTAAGCCATCCGCCGGCTGGCGTCGACGCCCCAACCATTCAAATAGCACATACCGAGGTTGTAGATCGCCTCGGGGTGATTCTGCTCCGCCGCCTGACGGAACCAGTAGACGGCAAGTTTCGGATTGACATTCCGATCCTGCCCGAAAAAGAAGGCGTAGCCGAGCTTTAATTGCGAAGCGGCGTCGCCCGACTGCGCGGCTTCGCGCAACGGGTCGGCGCCACCATCCGCCGCGACGGCGCACAAAGTCCACGCCGCCGCGAGCGCACAAAGGAGCTTACTTTTTCTTGAGTTCTTCAACTTCGGCTTGAAGCGCTTCAAATTTCTTGCTCAAACGCTCCAGACGCGAAGGCGCGGTGAAGCGCCACATATAATCGTGCTGGGACTCCGCCGGCGTACCGAGCGCGATCGCGCCCGCGGGCAGACTTTTCTGCACGTTGCTGGTGCCGGCGACCTGAACGCCGTCGCCGATGACGGTGTGACCGTTGATGCCGGCGCGACCGCCGAGGACGACGCCCCGGCCGAGTTCGGCGCTCCCGGCGACCGCACTCTGACCGACCATAATGCAACTTTCGCCGATGATCACGTTGTGGGCAACCATCACGAGGTTGTCGATCTTGGCGTTGCTCTTGATCCAAGTGCGACCGAAGCGGGCGCGGTCGACCGTCGTATTGGCGCCGATCTCAACGTCGTCGTCAATCTGAACGAATCCCGTCTGCGGGATCTTGACCAATCCGCGCGCCGTCGGGTAGAAGCCGAAACCGTCTCCGCCGATCACGACGCCGGGGTGCAGAATGACCTTGTTGCCGATCTTGCAACGGTACATCACGGTGACGTTGGGGTAAAGCAACGTATCCGCGCCGACTTTCACCTGATGGCCGATATAGCATCCGGCGCCGATGACCGTGCGGTCGCCGATCTCGGCGCCCTCTTCGATCACGGCGTTGGCGCCGATCGAAACATCCGCGCCGAGCTTGACCGACGGATCGACCACCGCCGACGGATGGACGCCGATCTTGTATTTCGGCGGCTCCTCGGCGAAGACGGCGACCACTTTGCTGAACGCAAGATCCACGTCGTCACAAACGACCAGCGTGCGCGTCGCCGTATCGGTTTCCGCAAGATCCTTGCAGACGAGCACGATGCCAGCGGTCGACGCTTCCAGTTGTTTCTGATAGCGTTTGTTGGAAACAAAACTCAGATCATCGGCGCCGGCGTGGCGAATCCCTTCGACCCGGTTGATCGTGCGCGCGGCGTCGCCCTTGACTTCACCGCCGACAATCTCGGCGATTTGCGTTGCACTAAGCGTCAGTTGTTTCATCGGGAAATCTCCTTGCTTATTTCTTTTCCTGACCGGGGGCGGGATGCGTCACCGTACGGGTACGGTTGAGTTCGCTGATCACACTCTCGGTAATGTCATTGCCTTTGGGGTAGACGAGCACGACCGGTTGATCGTTGGTCGTCTTGCCGGAAACGTCGATCACAAACGTGTAGCCCTCGGCGGAAGCGCGGCGGCGGATCTCTTTTTGGATATCCGCCATAATCTCGGCGCGTTTTTTCGCTTCGAGGTTGCGCATATCCTGAGTGCGCGCCTGCACGTAGAGCTCGATTTCCGCCTTTTTTTCGTTGACTTCAGTCGTCGCCTTAGCGGCGAGTTTTTCAGCTTCTTCGCGCTCCTTGTCGGAAAGCGCCACGTTGAGCGCGTTACTGCGGGTCGTGCGCGCCTTTTCGACGGCGGCGTTGAGCTGTTCATTCAGCCGCGTCAGATAAGAACGATAGCTTTCCGCCTGCTGCTTGATCGCGTCTTCGGCAATCCGGCTCTTGTAGTATTCGCGGAAAACCTTTTCCAGATCGACGCAGGCGATGCGGTCGACCGCCGAAAGCGCGCCGCAGAGCAGCAATGCCGCAACGACCGTGAAAAAACGTTTCATTTGACGCCTCGCATTAGTGGCTGGTGTAGTTCGGAGCATCCTTGGTCACGACGACGTCGTGCGGATGCGCTTCGCGCAGACCGGCGCTGCTGACGCGGACAAAGCGCGCCTTTTCGTGGAGTTCCTCGATGTTGTGCGAACCGCAGTAACCGAGGCTGTAGCGCAAGCCGCCGACGAACTGATGGATCACGTCGCGCACCGCGCCGCGGAAAGGCACCATCGCTTCGATGCCCTGCGGCACGATGTCGGCGTCATTGTCGACGTCGTCCTGACCGTAACGCTCGCGGCTGCCGGCGTTGGCTTTCATCGCCTCGAGACTGCCCATACCGCGATAGGCGACGTAACTGCGCCCCTGATGGAGGACGACTTCGCCGTTGCTTTCGCTGGTGCCGGCGAGCACCGACCCCATCATCACGCACGAAGCGCCGACTGCGAGCGCCTTGGCGACGTCGCCGGAAAGTTTGATGCCGCCGTCGGCGATGACGGGCAGATCCTTGGGCACCATCTTGCAGGCGTTGTAGATCGCCGTGACCTGCGGCACTCCGACGCCGGCGACGACGCGGGTCGTGCAGATCGAACCGGGCCCGATGCCGACTTTGACGCCGTCGGCGCCCGCGTCGGCGAGCGCCTTGGCGGCTTCGCTGGTCGCGATGTTGCCGGCGACGACGTCGATCTTGTCGCCGTAGGTCTTTTTGATCAATTGCAGCGTCTCGATCACGCCCTTGCTGTGACCGTGCGCCGTGTCGAGCACGAGCACGTCGCAGCCGGCGTTGTAGAGCGCCTCGATGCGCTTTTCATCGTAGGGACCGACCGCGGCGGCGACGCGCAGACGGTGGTCGGCGTCGCGGTTGTAGTCGGGGGTGTCGCGCTCGATCAGACTGCGGACGTCGGCGTAGCTGAAAATGCCTTTAAGGTGGCCCGCCGCGTCGATCATCGGGAGCTTGCCGATCTTGTTTTCGCGCATGATGCGGTAGGCGTCGTTGATCGAGGTCGATTCCGAAGAAGTGATCAATTTGCGCGACATCACGTCGGCAATCTTCAATTTGTAGTCGCTCAAAAATTTGATGTCGCGGCTGGTGATGATGCCGACGAGCACGTTGTTGTCGTCGACGATCGGGAAGCCGGTGAAGGAATAATTCTTGCGTTTGCGCTCTTTCATCATTTCGGCGATCGTCTGATCGGGGCGGAACGTGACGGGATTGTCGATCCTGCCGTTGAGGTAGGACTTGACTTTGCGCACCTCTTCCGCCTGCGCGTCGGCGGTGAGATTCTTGTGAATGACGCCGATGCCGCCGAGTCGCGCCATCGCGATCGCCATCCGGCTCTCGGTGACGGTGTCCATCGCCGCGCTGACAAAGGGCACGTTGAGCGTGACGTTGCGCGAAAACTTGGTGCGCACATCGGTGTCGTGCGGCAAGAAGTCCGCGTAGAGCGTCACCAGTGAAATATCGTCAAAAGTGATCCCTTCGAACGGAAACGCCGCCATGAATTCATCAATAAAACGCATTTTTTCCTCCTGAATTTTTCGCGTTGATATATATACGTGTATTAATATACATTGCGCGAGGGCAAGATGCAAGAAAAAAAGTGCTTATTTTCGCAAGCGCAGCGAATTGATCACCACGCAGAGCGAACTTGCGCTCATCGCGGCGGCGGCGACGACCGGCGTCAGACGCGGCCCGCCGCAAAGCGCGACGAAAAGTCCGGCGGCAAGCGGGATCGCCAGCAGATTGTAGAAGAACGCCCAAAAGAGATTCTCGCGAATGATGCGGAGCGACTTTCTGCCGTGATCAAGCGCGCGAAGCACCCCCGCGGGATCGTCGCCGGGCAACACGACGTCGGCGCTTTCCAGCGCGACCGCCGCACCGCCGCCGAGCGCGATGCCGACGTCCGATTGCGCCAGCGCGGGGGCGTCGTTGACGCCGTCGCCGACCATCATCAGCAATGCGCCCTCGGGCAAACTTTGACGCAACAAAACGATCTCGCGCAATTTTTCATCGGGGAGCAGATCGCCGCGCCCCGAATCGGCGCCGACTTCCCGCGCGAGCTGTGCGACATTTTCCGCGCGGTCACCGGAAAGGATCACCGTCCTGACGTGCCGCCCGGCAAGGGCGGCAAAGAGCGATTTCACCCCGGGGCGGAGCCGGTCGCCGAGCTCGATCCACCCGGCGAAGCGATCGTCGCAGGAAAACGCCGCGACCGTCGACGGGGAATTTTCCGGCAAGTGCGCACATTCGACGAATTTCGCTGTGCCGATGCGCCAGCGGACGCCGTCGATCCGGCACGCAACGCCGCGCCCGGGGTGCGACTGCCAGTCACTGACCTTGCCCGGCGACAGGTGGCGTTTTTGCGCCGCTTGGATCAACGCAAAAGCGATCGCGTGGCGCACATTCTGCTCGGCGCCGAGCGCGGCGCGCAGGAGATCGTTTTCCGTAAAGCCATCGCAACAAACGATCTTTTTGATCTCAAAACGACCGTCGGTCAAAGTCCCCGTCTTGTCGAAAACAACCATCCTGACGCCGGCAAGTTTTTCAATGCTCGCGCCGTTGCGGATCAACAGCCCGCGCCGCGCGCCGGAAGAAATCGCCGCAGCGACCGCGATCGGCGTTGCCAGCCCCAGCGCGCAGGGGCAGGAAATGACGAGGACGCTCAACGTGTAATTGAGCACGCTTTCAAGCGGCGCTCCGGCGATGCTCCACGCCGCAAACGTGACCGCCGCCGCGCCGAGGACAATCCAGGTGAAGTATCCGGCAAAACGATCGACGCTCTGCGCGATGGCGGGGCGGCTTGCTTGCGCTTCGGCGACAAGACGCACAAGTTGTGCGACGATGCTCTTTTTCCCGACATTTTGCGCTTTCATCACGAAAACGCCGTCCAGATTGACCGAGCCGCCGACCACCGCGTCGCCCGGCGTCTTGGCGACGGGGGCGGACTCCCCCGTCAACAGCGCTTCGTCGACGGAGGAATTCCCCTCGACGACCACGCCGTCCGCCGGGACGCGTTCGCCCGGGCAGACGCGCAGAAGATCGCCGACGGAAATTTCCCGCAACGCGATCTCGACGTCGGTCGAACCGGTCACTTTGACCGCCTTTTCGGGCAACTGCTCCATCAGACGCGCGATCGCGCCCGTGATGCGGCACCGGCTGGAACTTTCGAGCATCTTGCCGAGCAAGACGAGCGCAAGGATCATCGCGCCGCTCTCAAAGTAGAGCGTCCCGCCCAAAATCAGGTGGATCACGCTGTAAAGAAAGGAGCCGCCGGTGCCGAGGGCAATCAGGGAATCCATATCGGGCACCCCGCGCAACAAATTGCGGACGCCGCGCGGATAAAAGCGCCAGCCGATCGCGATCGCGCCGAGCGCAAGCACCAGTTGTGCGACGCCATTGACGCGCGGCGGCAAAAAGGGGAAATGCATCAGCGCCATCAGCAGCATCGCCAGAATGGCGGCACAGACGAAGCGGGAAAATGTGAAAAATTCTTCTTTTTCCGGCTTGTTTTCGGCTTCCGGAGTCCAAAGTTGACCGGCAAAGCCCGCTTTTTGGATCGCTTCTAAAATGATTTGCTCGTCGGGGCCGCCCTCGAGCGTCAGTTGCGCCGCCGTAAAGTTGACCTGCACGTCGCAATCCGGGGCGATCTTGGCAACACTGCGCTGGAGATTGGCGGCACACGCCGTGCAGTGCATCCCCGTGATGGAAAAAATCCTCCGGCTCATCGCCTATTCCTCCGGGATCAAAGCCTTTCCCGTATAAACACCGTTGCACGTCGCGTAAGCGACAAGTTCCTGGTCGGCGTTGAAAATTTCGACCCGGTAAAGGCAACTGCGCTTACTGCGCGACACCTCGCGGGCAATCGCGCGCAACACGGGCGGCGTGCCGGGACGCAGGAACTGGCAATTGACCGACTGTGTCACGCACTGCATATTGCCCGCATTGGCGGCGCCGGCGAAACAGAAATCCGCCAGCGTGAGGATCGCGCCCCCCTGAACGACGCCGCTGCCGTTGAGCGAGGAGCAACTCACGACAAGTTCCGCTTCGGCGTAACCGGGGGAATTTTTGGTGATCTGAATATGATTCTGCCGACAGAATTCGTCATTCTGATTCATAAAGTCGGCAACATTTCCGGCGGCACTCATAAAAACACTCTTCTAAAAGGAAAGTTCGCCGCGCAAATACGCCGACATCACGCTCGCGGCGCGACCGTCGATGCCGGAAATGACCGAGATTCCCGCTTCGCGCAGACGGCGTTCGACGTTTTCCGCCATACGCGAAGCGATGAGCAGATCGACCTCGAGGCCGACCAACTGCCTGACGAGCGCTTCCACCCCGCCCTCGGGCACGGGGGCTTCTTCTTCCTCGCGCACCTTGCCGGCGTCGATCCGGTAGTAGGCGAAGCGGGAAAAATTCTCTCCCCACTGGGTGGAAACGGCAATCGTCATTGTAAAAATCCTATTTGAGCGCTTCGGCTTCCTGCGCTTTCAATTCCGATTCCGAAAGCGGAGTCACCTGATGCTGGACGATCTTTTCGCGCAGACTCTTGATCTGCGTTTCGATCTTTTGCAACGCGCCGTCAAACGCCTTGTAGACGTCAAAATCTTCGACCTTGGCGGTAATAACATGGTACTTGCAGTTGTAGACCAGATTCACCATGAACCGGTTTTTTTCCTGCTGCACGACGGCGTTGATCGACGCCGCTTTCAGCATCGGATCGTCGTAGATCGGAGTCAATTGCGCCACGAAATAGGCACGCTCTTTTTCCGACATCTCGTACTGACGACCGCTGACCGTGATTGCCATAAACACCTCCTATGATTCCGGGGAGCGAATCCCCCCGTCTTACATCGTGAACTGTTTGCCCAAATAGATTTCCTGCGCCTTGGGATCGCGCACGAGGAAGTCGCTGGGACCTTCGATCAGGATCTTGCCCATACACATCAAATAAGCACGGTCGACCACAGCAAGCGTTTCGCGCACGTTGTGGTCGGTGATCAGAATCCCGAGGCCCCGGTCGCGCAGTTGCAGAATGATCTTTTGCACGTCCTGAACCGCGAGCGGATCGACGCCGCTGAAGGGCTCGTCCAACATAATGAAACAGGGATTGGTCACCATCGCGCGGGTGATCTCAAGCCGCCGCCGTTCGCCGCCGGAAAGCGTCATCGCCTTTTGCTTGCGCAGACGCGCCAACTGCAATTCCTCGAGCAGTTTTTCCAACCGCTCGCGCCGCTCGGCGCCGGAAATATCGAGCGTCTCGAGGATCGCCATAATGTTTTCCTCGACCGTGAGTTTGCGGAAAATGGAAGGCTCCTGCGCGAGGTAGCCCATTCCGAGCCTGCCGCGCTGATACATCGGCATATGGGTGATCTCGGTTTCACGGAAAAAGACTTGACCGCCGTCGGGGCGGATCAGCCCCATCACCATATAGAAACTGGTCGTTTTGCCGGCGCCGTTGGGCCCGAGCAGACCGACGACCTCACCCGCGCGGACGGAGATCGAAACGTCGCTGACAACCGTCCGGCCGTGATAGACCTTTTTCAAGTGGTCGGCGTGGACTAAAATCGGATTTTTTTCGGCTTCGCTCATAAATATTATTCCCGTACCAGACGGATTCCTTTCTTTCCTAACCATAGTATACACAGTTTCCGCCGTTCCGTCAAGTCTTTTTTGCAAATTTTACGACGAATTTCCTCAATAATTCGACTTGAATAAGCGAAAAACGGCATCTATGTTAAAGAATAATCAAAAAAAGGTGATTTTTTCGTGGATTTTTTTGACGAATTGTGTCAGCTTGCCGCCGCGACGCCGCGACGGCGCTGGGTTGCCGCCGACCACCCGGCGTGGCAGGCCTTTTGCGCCGATACGCCGCAGACCGTGCCGAATTGTCCGCACGGCGACGCGAAAGATCTCGACGAACTTTGCGCGCAAGCAAAAAACTGCAAACGCTGCATCTTGTCGTCGACGCGGCAGAACGTCGTTTTCGGCGAAGGGAATCCGCACGCGAAACTGATGTTCATCGGCGAAGGCCCCGGCGCGGACGAAGACGCTTCAGGCCGCCCCTTTGTCGGGCGCGCCGGTCAACTGCTCGACAAGATGATCTGCGCAATGCAGTTCACCCGCGAGGAAGTCTACATCGCCAACGTCGTCAAATGCCGCCCCCCGAACAACCGCGCCCCCATGCCGGAAGAAGCTCAAGCGTGCGCGCCTTTTCTGAAAAAACAAATTGAACTCATCGCGCCCCAAGTGATCGTTCTGCTCGGCGCAAGCGCGGCAAAGTATCTGCTCAATTGTCAGGAAGGAATCACCAGATTGCGCGGCAATTTCCTCAACTATCAGGGCATTCCCGTCATGCCGACCTATCACCCCGCTTTTCTGCTCCGTCAGGAATCCGCCAAACGCGAAGCGTGGAGCGACCTCCAAAAGGTGATGGCAAAATTCGGGAAAGTCTATACGAAAAAATAATTTTGGGTCGAGGCACGCCCTCCGCCATCCCCAAACTGTGCCGGTTTAAATGCCCTTTTTTTGTCCGCAAATGCGATGGGGGCAAAAAAGGGGCTGTTGCTTGCCCGTCAAGGTTTTTGCAACAGCCCGTGAATTTTTTTAGCCGATGCGATGCATCGCGTGCATTCTATTTCTTTTCCGGCACGGGGAGTGCATTTACTTCGCGCATTGAATTTGGCGAGAAATCGGGATCGTCGGAAATGATGATGCCGTCAAAGCGCGCCAGACTGTGTTTGGCGACGATTTTGACTTTGAGTTCGCCGGCAGGAAGTTTGACGACCCGTCCGGCGGGCACCCAGACCCACGCGCTTTTCTGATCGGTCTTGAGCTGATTGCGTTCATCGCCGAAAACGCCGATCTGCGTGTCGTTGAGGAAAAGTCGGCACTGACGGTAGCCTTCGCCGAAAGTCAGAACGCGCACCCAGACGGAAAATTCGCCGCCGCGCTCCAAGATAAAGGTGCCGTTGAGTTCATCGCCGGCGGCGGTCGGCTGCATCGCCTTGCCGCCTGCCATCACGACGCCCTCGAGCGTATTCCACGTGCCCGTGGGGGTCAGATCTTCCGCTTCGATGCGCAAGGTCTGCGGTTTGGCGGCGACGCGGCCGTCGGCAAATTTGGCGACTTCGATGGCGCCGATCGCCGCCGCGTCGTCCGCGGGGACAAATGCTTCATCATCGGCAAAGACCAGCACGTCGAGCCGGGTCGAACCGCGCGGCGCCTTGATGTCGATTTTTGCCGTGCCGTCCAACTCGACGGGGGCGGAACTGCGCTTCCAGAGCAAACTGCCGCGCGCCTTGCCGTTGAGCGGCTCGTCGCCGAAAATACCGACTTTTTTGCCGTTGACGCTCACTTCCACATTGCGCCACCCCTCGCCGAAACTTTTCGTGCGCACCCACACGTAATATTTGCCGGCGCAGGGCACAATGATCTCGTCGGAAAGTTTCAAGCCATTCTGCACCGAGAGCAAGGCGCGCCCGCCGGAAAGCTCCTTGCCGCTCTCGGAACTCCATTCGCCGATCTGCTTCAACTGCTCGGCTTCGACGCGGAAATTTCCGCCGAAAATGCTCAACGCCGTCGCGGCGGCGACCATCGAAAGGATCTTTTTCATGATTGCTTCCTTTATGCTTATTTAGCCTGAATGACGAGCAACGTCCAATATTCAACGCGCGGCACGACGACTTCGATCGTATCGTTGCCGAGCTTTTTGACGTCGAGTTTCACCATATTGTCAGCGGCGACGTCGGGACTCCCCGCAAAGGCGGAAAATTCCTTCAGATTCGCTTTCACCTTGAGCGTGATCTTCACATTTTCGCGCACGGCGGGTTTCTCGTGCGGCGCAAGGATGTTGTGATCCGCGGCAAAGTTGAGCAAGTTGACGCAGTAGTCGATCTCGCCGTCGCCGTTGTCGCGCGAAAACGCGACGTCCTGATAATAGAGCGCGGGATCGCTGCAGGAAATATCGTTTTCGTCGACCCACGCGAGGTTGAGGTCAAAGAGATATTTCGCGTAGCGGATCGCGAAATCGGTGTAGTTGCGGTAGACGGGAAGGGTCTTTTCAGCAAGTTGAAGCGACGCAAAAGTTCCCATGCCGTTGGCGTAGTAAAGCGCCATGATCGGGGCAAAATCCTCCTCTCGGCTCCACTTGTGATAGCTGATGAAACTGTTGCTGATGCCCTGACGGCAGAATTGCCGCGCCGACTGGTGGAGCAAGCCGAACGTTTCGTAGCGGCGGTTGGCGGGCGAACTCGTCACGACTTCGCTCATCCAGACGCAGTTTTTCTGCTTGGCGGTGTCGGGGTCGAACGTGTCGCGCGTTGCAAGAATTTTTTCCTTGAGCGCCTTGCGGTTGTCGATCGACAAATTGGCGCCGTAGACTTCGTGGGGGAGCGTCGAAGCTTCGCCCGGCATGCCGTTGAGCACGTGGAGGAAGTAGGGCTTGAGCGGCAACACTTTTTCGTTGATCAGACGCACCCATTGCCCCTGCACCTGATCGTAGGTGAGCTTCGTCGCGGGGTCGCCGTACTCGTCGACGGCATTGGCGGTGCGGCGGCTCCAGCCGACGAAAGAATCGTGAAAGTTGCCGTCCCAATCGAAGCGTTTGGTGGTGTTGAGCATAACGTCGGCATAAAGCGGCGCCGCCTTGTCGCAGTTGGGCGCGTAGATATCGTCCCAAAGATAGAAATTGCGGATCACCTTGCCGGTCTGCGCGTTGTAGATGCGCCCCGACTTTTCCCAGATATCCTTGTGCGCGCAGGCGCATTCATCGTAACTGATGAGCAGAATGCCGTTCTTTTTCGTTTCGCGACGCCATTCGGCGATCTTCTTTTCGGAAATGCGGAATTTTTCGATCTCGGACGCGCGGCGCTTGGAAATATCGTGCTTCCAGCGGGGGTGCATCCACTCCGCGCCCTGCGGCATCAGATTGAAAAACTCGCCCCATTCGAAAAATTCGAGCACGTTGCAACGGTTCTTCTTGAGGTCGGCGACGCGGGAAATGACTTTTTCTTCCGGAAACGAGGGATACATCCCGGCATCGGGGCAGAGCACGATGATGCGGACGAATTTGTTGGCGACAAAGTAGACTTCGCAAAGATCCGACGCCGCGAGCGGCGCGCAATCTTTTTCGGCGAGTTCGATCACATAGCAATAACCGTATTCCTCTTTGGCAGTGTCGTTCAAGGCGATCGCGCTTTTGCCGGGAGCAAGCGTAAATTCTTTTTCCGCAACGACTTCGCGACGATTAAGATCGCTTTCGCGAATCAGTTTCGCCGTCACAACGAGCGGTTCGGCGCTCACGTTTTCGACGGCGGCGGAAACGGTGATGACTTCGCCGGGGCGGTAGAGCATTTTATCGATCGAAACGGCGGCAAGCCGGATGTTTTTCGACGGCGCCTTTTCCGTGGCGACCGCGGGAATGGCGACAGGAGTTTCCCCTTGGGAACCCGCACATCCGCATCCGGCGAGCAACACTCCCGTCAGAGCCGCGATCCAAAATACATTGAACTTCAACATTTTGACTCCTTTCCCTTGGTTCTGAAATCAGATTCTGCTTTTATCATAGCACATCATATTTCGATT
>DCFZ01000061.1:0-2083 GCA_002314455.1 Lentisphaeria bacterium UBA1791
ACCGTCGAAGAGGCAAAAAAATGGTCGGGATAGAGAGATTCGAACTCTCGACCTTTTGACCCCCAGTCAAACGCGCTAAACCAGGCTGCGCTATATCCCGATCGTGTTATATAATATATTGCCGTTGTCGTATCTTTTCAAGCGGCGTTTGCGGAAAAAACAAATAAATCAGCATCTCGGGCGAGGGCGATATAAAAAAGAGCTGTTGCAAAACTTGCCAAGGTTAAACAACAAAGGCTGCGTACCGCGCCGTCAGCGCGGACACGGAACTCAAGGGAATACAGGGGACGGGGGGGAGTTTCGTCCGCACTCTTGCCCGACCAACGGGAGGGGGGTACGTGGAAAGGGGTTCGGGGAAAACCAATCGGGTCACCGATTGGTTTGCGCCCGATGTGACACCTGGAGGCGCGAGCCGATTTATTTTTCCGCAGAAAAGCGGGGAAATAAATCGGATCGTGCCGAATCGGTCCTTCATCACACACGGCATCGCCACATACCAGTACAAAATCCCGCATTAGCGGGCGCTTGGGGGAGTAAGAGGGGGGCGACGTGAGCGCCCCCTCTTATTTCCCATCTCGTCCGCGCCGCGAGATCAAATAAGCGACAAAAAAGGCTGTTGCTTGCCGGTCAAGGTTTTGCAACAGCCTCTTGGATAGTATTTTTCAGATTTACTTCAACGACTGGATCAACTCGTCGGTACGACCGAGTTTTTCCTGAAGTTCGGCGAGCTTCGCGCGGGCGTCGGCGACGACTTGCGCGGGCGCGCTGTTGACGAATTTCTCGTTGGCGAGGCGACCCTCGGTGGATTTGATCCACTTGACAAGGTCGGCGCGCTGTTTGTCGAGTTTTGCGAGTTCCGCGGCGACGTCGATCAAGCCGGCGAGCGGCAACCGGATGGTGCCGAGCGCGCACAAGTGCGAGGGCGCGGCGCCTTTGGCGGCGTCGTAGGCTTCGCAGGTCAATTCGATGCTTTCGGCGTTGAGCAGGCTCTTGAGGGAATCGCTCTGCAACTTGAGGAAATCGAGCGCAACTTTATCCTGCGCCTGAACGTGGAAGTTCAGTTTCTTGCCATCGGGCAGATTGTAGCTCGAGCGGAGGAAGCGGCCGCCGCGGACGAGTTCAAACTTGCCGTCGATCTGCGCGATGAGCGCGGGATCGCCCGAAACGCCCGAGACCGTCGGATAATCGACGAAATCGAGCATTTCGCCGTCGGCGACAAAGCCCATGCGGTGAGCGAGTTCCTCGGTGATAAAGGGCATGAAAGGATGCAACAGTTTGAGGATGTTGAAAAGCGCCCAGTCGAGCACGGCGAGTGCGCGTTCGCGGTCGGCGCCGCCGGCGCGGAGCGGGAGTTTTTCCGCTTCGACGAACCAGTCGCAGAAATCCGACCAGACCAGATCGTAAAGCGCGTGTGCGGCGCCGTGGAAACGGTATCCGGCAAGTTCCTTTTCGATTGCGTCGATCGCGGCGTCGAGTTTGGCGACCATCCACGCTTCATCGCCGGAAAGTTCGCCCGCCGGGAGCTTTTTTCCGCCGAGCGCGGAAACATCGCCCTGCATCTGGCGGAAGCGGCACGCATTCCACAATTTGTTGGCGAAGTTACGACCGATCTCGCACTTTTCGTTGCTGTAGCGGATATCCATCCCGACGGGGGCGATGTAGACGATCGAGAAGCGGAGCGCGTCGGCGCCGTAGGTCGCGATCACGTCGAGCGGATCGGGCGAGTTGCCGAGCGACTTCGAGAGCTTGCGCCCGAGGTCGTCGCGGATGATGCTGGTGAAGTAGACATTGCGGAAGGGAATGTCGCCGAGAAATTCCTCGCCCGCCATGATCATGCGCGCCACCCAGAAGAAAATGATGTCCGGCCCGGTGACGAGATCGTTGGTCGGGTAGAACTTTTTGAGTTCCTCGGTGTTTTCGGGCCAGCCCATGATCGAGAACGGCCACAGCCAGCTGCTGAACCAGGTGTCGAGCACGTCTTCTTCCTGACGCCACTTGCCGGGGGCGGTCGGGGGATTGATGCCGACGTAGATCTCGTTGGTTTCATCGTTGTAATAAGCGGGAATGCGGTGTCCCCACCAGA
>DCFZ01000061.1:2098-43232 GCA_002314455.1 Lentisphaeria bacterium UBA1791
CTGACGGCTGATGCACCAGTCCTGAATGTTTTCCATCCAGTGGAAATAGGTCTTGTTCCAGCGCTCGGGGTAGAATTTAATCTTGCCGGAGCGGACAGCTTCGATCGCCGGTTTGGCGAGTTCGCCCATCTTGCAGAACCACTGACTGCTGACGAGCGTTTCGATCGGCACGTTGCCGCGCTCGGAGTAGCCGACGCTGTGGGTGATCTCTTCGATCTTTTCGAGAAGTCCGAGTTCTTCCATCTTTTTGACGCAGAGATCGCGCGCGGTGAAGCGGTCGAGGCCGACGAATTCCGCGGGGCACTTGTCGTTGAGCGAGGCGTCGGGATTCATGATGTTGATGACTTCGAGGTTGTGGCGTCTGCCGACTTCAAAGTCGTTGGGATCGTGGCCCGGGGTGATCTTGACGCAACCGGTACCCTTGGTCGGGTCGGCGTGTTCGTCGCCGACGATCGGAATTTCGCGGTCGGTCAAGGGGAGTTTGACCATCTTGCCGATCAGATGCTTGTAACGGGGATCATCGGGCGAGACGGCGACGGCGGTATCGCCGAACATCGTTTCCGGCCGGGTGGTCGCGATCAAAAGATTCCCGCTGCCGTCGGAAAGGGGATAGCGGAAATAATAGAACTTGCCGGGCACGTCCTTGTAGATCACTTCCTCGTCGGAAAGCGCGCTTTTGGCGGCGGGGCACCAGTTGATCATGCGCTGACCGCGGTAGATGTAGCCTTTTTCATAGAGGGCGACGAAAACGCGCTTGACCGCTTCGGAAAGACCTTCGTCCATCGTGAAGCGTTCGCGTTCCCAGTCGCAGGAGCAACCCAGCGTGCGCAACTGGCGGATGATCTTGCCGCCGAATTCCTCGCGCCACTGCCAGACGCGGCGGATGAATTCCTCGCGGCCGAGTTCGTCGCGCGTGACGTTTTCCTTTTCCTTGAGGAACTTGACGACGCGCGCTTCCGTCGCGATGCCGGCGTGATCGGTGCCGGGGAACCAGATGACCTCTTTGCCCTGCATGCGGGCGCGGCGGCAGAGGATATCCTGCAACGTGTTGTTGAGTACGTGCCCGAGGGTCAAAATTCCGGTGACGTTGGGCGGCGGAATGACGATCGAATAACCGGGTTTCGCCGATTTCGCCGTGCCGTGAAAGCAGTTGTTCTTTTCCCAGATCGGGAACCATTTCTTTTCGACTTCCGCCGGCTCGTATGCCCGCGGCAGGGTGCGGTCTTCGCTCATAAAAATTTTCCTTATGTTAAAGAACTGTTGATTTCCCGGAATTCTGCCGCCCGATGAAAAAGTTGCGGATCTCATGGGGCGAGGAGTGCAAAATGGCGTCGAGGTTGCCCGGCTTGCCGAGCACGCCGGCGACGTGGGCGACGAATTGCAGATAAGGTTCGTCGGAATCTTTGGGGCAGAGGCTCAAAACGAAAAAGCGACTTTTGCTGTGGTCGGGGGAATCAGCTTCACAGCCGTTGCGGCTGATGCCGATCGCGGCGACGAGTTCCCGCGTGCCGGCGGTGCGGGCGTGGGGCAGTGCGACGCCGCCGCCGAGGTTGGTCGAAACGAGATGTTCGCGCTCCAGAACGTCGGAAAGACAAAGTTTTGCATCCTGCAAATAACCGGAGCGGTCGAGCACGTCGATGAGTTCACGAATCGCCTCTTCCTGATTGGAGGATTGCATATCGTAGATGACGCAGTCGGCGGGAATGATTTTCGCGGCGCGGATCTCGGCGGCGGTCTTGTTGGAAGTTTGGGGGCCCGCGATCATCTCGCGATCGAACTTTTCCGGCGCGACTTCATCTTTCAATACCTGAAGCGCGCGGTGCAATTCGATCGTCGTCTCGTAGACGACCGTGCTGATCAATCCGACCATATCGGTCGTCGATTCAAAATCCATCTTGCCGTCGGCGAGCGAAAGCATGAAAGTCCGGCGTTCGCGGCGGAAGTGGATGATCGAATAGTGCCCGTCCAGATCGGAGTGGCGGTAGCCTTCCTTGCGGAAATTTTCGATCAGCGCGCGCACCATGTAGTCGCGGAAAATCGTCGAGGGCAGCGGGAAAAACGTGTGCGTCATCGCCGCCGCGGCTTTTTCCTTGCGCACGCCCTTTTTGCGGATGGCGAGCGATAGGGCGAGCAGCGGCGGTGCGATGACCGTCGTCACCAAAGTCATGATGATCGCGACGCCGAAAAGCCGCGCGTCGATGATCGGCACGACCTTGCCGTTGAGCGTCATCGTCGTCGTCGCGCCGATGCCGGCGATGATCAAGGCGACTTCACCGCGCGGGATCATGCCGAAACCGATGCGGAGCGCGCCGAGCGCATTGAAATTCATGAAAAGCGCCGGCAATGCACAGCCGATGATTTTGGCGGCGACGGCGACCGCGACGTAGATCAATCCGAATTGCAGAACGCTCGGATCGCCCATCACCCGCACGTCGACCAGCATACCCATCGCGACGAAAAAGACCGGCACGAGAAAGCCGTATACGCCGCGCAACGAACGCTGAATGGAAAAGGCGATGTCGGTTTTGGAAAGGCTCAACCCCATCACATACGCGCCGACGATCATCGCAAGTCCGCACGCTTCAAAGACGCCGGCGAGGATCAGCGCCGCGCCGAACGCGAGCGTCGAAAAGACCGCCGCCGAGCCGAAAAGTTTGAGGAAGTTCGCAAAGCGGTAGGCGCTTAAAAGTCCGACGGCGGTGAACCCGAGCCAAATGCCGAAACTTTTGGCGGAAATGATCCCGATTTTACCCCAGTCGATGCCGCTGCCCGAGGAACTGACGCCGACGATGCCGGTGACGATCGCCAGCGCGATGATGCCGAGCACGTCGTCGATGACGGCGGCGGCGAGGATCGTCGTGCCTTCAGGGGAGTCGATGCTTTTGCGTTCCGAGAGGATGCGCGCGGTGATGCCGACGCTCGTCGCCGTGCAGAGCACGCCGAGGAAAAGGGCGCGCGGATCCATCATGCCGGTGTGGAGCATCCAGACGCCGACAAGATCGCCGAGGACAAAGGAAAAGATCACGCCGCCGAGACCGATCAGAGTCCCCGCTACGGAATAGCGGAAAAACATCCGCAAGTCGGTTTCCAGCCCCGACATGAAAAGCAACAGGATCGACCCGATTGTCGCAAGCGCGTGAAGCGGCGCGGAAACGACTGCGGCGTCCGCCGCCGGCATCGGGAAAACCCACCACGGCATATGGCAGACGCCGACGAGGAAATATGGCCCGATCAGAATACCGGCGATCAATTCGCCCAATACCGACGGGATTCCGATTTTCTGCATCAGATTTCCGCAGCAGCGTGCCGCAAACAAAATGACGCCGATCTGTATGACAAAAAGGGTAATTGCATCCATTTTTCCACACCCTTGTTTTGATAAAATTGTGATTTACATAATATAGCACAAAAAGTGCTCAACTGCAATAAAAAAAGGAAAGAAAAGCGCGTCAAAAATGGGGGCGGTGATCCGCTCCATCGGACGCGATGATTTCGCGGCGGCGCCGCGAAACGAGCGACTGCGGGGGGGGCGGTGTCGCGCGCGCCCCCCGCGATCCTCATTGTCTTCAATCGTCAGAAACGGAAATCCCGCTTGCCGTCGTGGAGTTCCTGCAAATACTCGGCGGCTTTGGCGCGAACCGTTTCGTCGGGGACGCGTTTGAGTTCCTCTTTGATGGCGGCTTCGCCGAGTTTCTGGGTGTCGGGCGAGGCGTAATCCTCGAGGTATTCCTTGAGGGTCATCAGTGCGTTGGGCTGACAGCAGTTGGCGATCTGACCGGATTTGACCAGTTTCATAAAGCGGTCGCCGGTGCGTCCGGCGCGGTAGCAGGCGGTGCAGAAGCTCGGGATGTAGCCGTTGCGGAGCAACCAGTTGACCACCTGATCGAGCGTGCGGTGGTCGGCAAGTTCAAATTGAGCGGAATTATCCTCTTCCTTTTCCTCTTCGGCATAGCCGCCGACGCTGGTGCGCGAGCCGCCGCTGATCTGGGAAACGCCGCACCTGATGACTTCGGCGCGGACTTTCGGGGATTCGCGGGTGGAAATGATCAACCCGGTGTAAGGCACGGCGATGCGGAGCACGGCGACGATCTTGAGGAAAATATCGTCGGGCACGGCGTTGCTGAAAGTTTCCGCGTCGATGTCGTCGGCGGGGCGGATGCGCGGCACGCTGATCGTGTGAGGACCGACCCCCTTGTAGGCTTCGAGGTGCTCGGCGTGCATCAAAATGCCGGTGAAGTCATAGCGGTAAAGGCTCAAGCCGTAAAGAACGCCCAAGCCGACGTCGTCGATGCCGCCTTCCATGGCGCGGTCCATCGCTTCGGTGTGATAGGCGTAATTGCTCTTGGGGCCGGTCGGGTGAAGTTTTTCATACTCTTTTTTATTGTACGTTTCCTGAAAGAGAATATACGTGCCGATGCCGGCGTCCTTGAGTTTTCTGAAGTTCTCGACGGTGGTCGCGGCGATGTTGACGTTGACGCGGCGGATGGCGCCGTTTTTGTGCTTGATGCTGTAAATGGTCTTGATGCTTTCGAGCACATATTCGATCGGGTTGTTGACGGGATCTTCGCCGAGTTCGATTGCGAGACGCTTGTGCCCCATATCCTGCAATGCGATGACCTCTTTTTTGATCTCTTCCTGCGTCAATTTGTGACGGCGGATGTGCTTGTTTTTATAGTGATAGGGGCAGTAGACGCAACCGTTGACGCAGTAATTGGAAAGGTAAAGCGGCGCGAACATTACGATCCGGCGGCCGTAGAATTTTTCCTTGATCTCGCGGGCGAGGGCAAAGATTTTTTCGTTGAGATCGGGGAGCGTGCAGTCGAGCAGCAGCAGCGCTTCGCGGTGCGACAACCCTTTGCAGTCACGGGCGCGCTCGATGAGGCGCTCGATCATTTCGCGGTTGTTGCGGTTTTCGTCGGCGAATTGGAGCGATGCCTGAATTTCCTCATCGCTGATGAATTCGCTGGCGTTGGGGGATTTGACGTCGTACATAAAACGAGCTTCCTTTATTTTAAAACTTTGGATTGCAGTGATTTGACGCTGACGTTTTCGATCATGCCGAGCTTGCCGGAAAGTGCCCCGACAATCTCCGACGGGGCGTCGAGCACGACGCTGATGATGGAAAGTTTTTCCTGCCGGTAGGGGATCCCCATCCGGCCGATGACAAAATCGGCGTATTCGTGCAGGATGCGGTTGACCTTTTCGACCGCGTCCGGCGCTTCGACGATGATACCGACAAGCGAAATCCGATGTTCCACAGCTTTTTTCTCCATAAAAAAACGCCTTTCCCCGGGTAGGGGAAAAGCGTTCAACTGCTGCCTGGTCAAACCTCTGCCGCAGGGAAATCCCCTTGGGCTTTGGCATTTAACACATCGTTTTTTCCCCTCGTGGCCGGGCGAACCCGACGACTCGGAAGATTCTGTGATATAATATACCGTTTGGAAGTGTCTTTTTCAAACGCTAAATGCGATTTAATGCGGCGGTCACGGCGAGGATCTGCGGCAAAAGCTGTTTTTTGCGGCTGACGACGCCGGGCAGATCGAAAACGTTGTCGGCGATCTGGTTGTAGGGCAGCGCCTCGAGCACAGCTTCGTCGCCGAGGATGAAAAGCCGCGAATTGCCGCGGACGGCGTCGGTGACCAGCAATCCGATGAATTGAAGATTTTCGTCGCGCATGACGTCGCGCATGCGCAATTCCAATTCCTCGCGGCGGCGCGCCAGAAGCGACAAGTTGCTTTCTTCGACCTGCGACAAGGCGAAACGAAAACGCCCGTCCTCGTAGCTTTTGCGGTCGCCGTCGATCACTTCGTCGGCGGGACGGGCGGCAAGCGGCGAGGCGATGCTGGAAAATTCTTTCATCAGATCGCTGCCTTTGACCGAGGAAAGTTTTTCCAGCCACTCGACCATTTTGTGGTCCAATGACGATGTTGTCGGCGAGGCGAGATTAAGCGTATCGGAAATGATGCCGCCGAGCAACAGCCCTGCCAGATTGGCGGTGAGGCTTTCGCCGGAACTCTTGAACATCGATGCGACGAGCGTACAGGTACTGCCCACGACGTCGCCGGTGAACTTGATCGGGGCGGCAGTCGCCGGCATGCCGATGCGGTGGTGATCGACGATTTCGACAAGCGGCAGTTCTTCGACGCCGGGCAGACTCTGCGTGATCTCGTTGTGGTCGACGAGGATCATCTTGAAAGGCGGTTCCGCGCTGACGTGCTTTTTGAGCAGGACTCCGGCGTAGCGGTTTTTGGCGTCGAGCACGGGGATGACGTCCTCCGGCTGATTCAGCACTTTGGCGCCGACGACGCGGAGCCGGCTCTGCGCCGATAAACTGAAACACGTCTGATTTTCAACGCATTCCGCGACGGGGACGCTGAATTTGAGCCGCCGGATGACCGTGGCGGAGTCAAAATGGGTGCGCAATACGGCGACCCCGGTGCGTTCGGCTTCGGAAAGGATCAGCGGTTCCACCGGCTTGCCGCCCGTCACGATCAGAACGCGGATCTTGCGGCGCAACGCCCGCATGTGAATGTCGGGGCGGTCGCCGACGATGACGACGAGGTCGCCTGTCTGCGGCAGATGCGCGTCGAAGCTCTCGACCCCCATCGCGCCGACGTAGACGAGAAAGTTGCGGCTGACGTCGGAATCCTGTGACGGCGGCAATTCCGATTGGATCAATTCGGCGATCAAGCGGAGCGTCGTCGTCACCGCGCGCCCCGCAAGTCCCCCCTCGGCGCCGACGTCGAGCAAATTGGAAAGCAGCGCAAGCGGACTCAACATGCCGAGAAAAACGCCGTTTTCCCCGACGACGGGGAGCCGCGGACAGCCGGACTTGCGCAACATCTCGACGGCGGCGTAAAGCGAACTTTTACCGGAAATTACCGGCGTTTCGGTATCCATCACGTCGCCGACGCGCACGTAGACGTCGTTGCGCGATTCGGGGATCGCGCAGTGGAATTTATCGAATAAATAGCGGGCGCGCGCCGGCATCACGCCGGGGCAGAGCGCGACGGCGTTGAACCCCTGCCGGCGGCGCAATTCCGCCAGCGCGGAAGCGGCGGCGAGGCTGTCGATATCGGGATTCCGGTGTCCGGAAACAAAGATCAGAGGCGCTTTTTCTTTCATACAGACTTCTTTCGTTTACCTTGCTTTATTATACCATCGAAACACACACTTGTCAATTGCGCGGTTGACAAAACCTGATTTCTTTACTATATTAGGAAAATGCTTGACGACGATCAGGACACTCTTATGCGCAAAAAAAGTTTTATTCCGCTTTTCGCGACGAATTTTATCGGCGTTTACAACGACAACTTTCACAAAACGCTGACGATGTTTATCGTCAGCGCCTGGATCCCTGACGAGAAATTGCGTTCGACCTTGCTCGGCGTGACGGCGGGGATGTTCGTTTTGCCCTACATCCTCTTTTCGCCTTTCGCCGACCGGCTGATGCAGTATTTCAGCAAAAAGAACATCTTCCGTGTCGCCAAGTGGGCGGAACTGCCGATCATGGGGATCGCGATCGCGGGATTTTTGCTGAAATCGCTGCCCGTCGTCATTTTGAGCGTCTTTCTGATGGGGTTGCAAAGTGCGCTTTACAGCCCCGTCAAATACGCATTGATCCGCGACATCGGCGGCAAAGAACGCATTTCCGTCGGATTGGGGTGGATGGATGGACTTTCCTTTCTCGGCGTCCTTTTCGGCACCGTCGGCGCGTCGTTTCTCGTCGACCGGGTGCCGCAATATGTTTATTTCGGCTCGCTTTTGCTTTTTGCGGCGCTCGGCGTGGCGGTGTGCTATGTCATTGCCGCCGACGAGGAAAAGGAAACGACGCACTACCCGATCAGCCCCGTCCGCTTTCTCACGTCGATCTATCACCTCGCGTCGCGTTACCGCCATCTCAATCTGATCATCGGCTTTTCCGGCATTTTCTGGCTGGTCGCCGGGATGATGCAAATGGGGTTGCTGTTGTACGGCACGGAGGTGTTGAAAATTTCCTCCTTTCAAACGGGGCTGATCCTCGCACTCGCCGCCGTCGGCATTGCGCTCGGCAACGTCATCGCGGGGATCGTCGACCGCAGGGTTTACCTTTTGGGCGCCTTGCCGCTGTCGGGAATCCTTTCCGGCATCCTGCTCTTTGTGCTGTTTGGCGCGTCGCTTTCGCCGATCGGTTTCAGCGTCGTGCTCGGACTTTTTGCCTTCAGCGTCGGCTTTTTCAAACTGCCGCTCGATGCGGAAATTCAGAAAATGGTCAAGGGGCCGATGCTCAATACGATCCTTTCGTACTTCAATCAGGTGACGTTTCTTTTCATTCTCGCCGCTTCGGGCGTGTACGTCGCAGTCAGCGCGCTCTGGGGACCGCGGGCGTTTCTCGCCGCCGGCGGCACGCTGCTGACGGGGGCGTCGATCGTCTTCTTTTTCGTCCATCCGGGGAGCTTCTGTTTTGTCGGCCGCTTCTTTCTCCACCGCCGCTACCGCGTCAAGGTGGAAAATCTCGATCTGGTCGCCGAAAACGGCAGTTACCTCGTGATGCCGAACCACCCCGCCCTGATCGACCCTGTTTTGTTGCGCGGCGAATTTTACCGCCATAAACTGATGCCGCTGGTCACGGAGGATTTCTTCCGCGATCCCCTGACCCGGCACGTGCTCAAAATGATGGATTGCGTCGCCGTGCCCGATTTGACGTTGCACCGCAGTCGCGAATCCATTGCGCGCGTCCAATCGCTCGAAGGCGTCGTCCTCGATGCGTTGAAAAAAGGCGGCAACGTGTTGCTTTATCCCGCCGGACACATCTACACCGACGGCAGGGAATCGCTCGGCAACCGCCAGCTGGGCTACCTCGTCGCCCGGCAACTGCCGGAAAATACGCGCGTGCTCCTCGTGCGGACGACGGGGTTGTGGGGGAGCATCTGGAGCCGCTACCAGCGGCGCAATTCGCCGCCTTTCGGCACGACGTTGCTGAAAAGTCTTGCGCTTTATTTCGGGACTTTTTTCCGGAAACGCCGCACGGTTACGATCCACATCGAGGAGCGCACCGCCGACGTCGTGGCGTGGAGCCGCCTTTCCCGTCTGGAATTCAACCGGAAACTGGAAAATTTCTACAACGACGAGGAATAGCTTTTGGGGCTATTTCCCGATGCAGAAGTTGCGGAAAACTTCATCGAGCACATCGGGGTCAACCGTTTTGCCGACGGCAAGCCCGACCTGACGGGCGCCGACGGCAAGCTCCTCGGCGGCAAGTTCAAATTCCCCGTCGCGGAAACGCGCGATCGCGGCGTCGAGATTTCCCTTGGATTGCGCGAGAAGCGCGGCACAGCGGGCATTGAGGGCGACTTCCGGCACGTTGACGCTCCGGCTGCCGAAAACTTTTTCGAGCAACGCATCCAACAACTCCTCGATTCCGTCGCCCGTCGTCGCCGAGATTCGGACTGCGGGACAGGGCAACGCGGGCAATTCGCGGTCTTTTGCGAGGTCGATCTTGTTCCAGACGGCGATAACTTTGGGGGCGGAAATTTGCTCAAACGCGGCGATTTCACTGGCGAGATCGCAATTTGACGCATCGAGCAGAAAGAGCGTCACCTGCGCGCGTTTGATCGAGTCGAAACTGCGCTGAACGCCGAGTTTTTCGATCGGGTCGGCAGTCTCGCGCAACCCCGCGGTGTCGACGAGGTGGACGGGCAGTTGTCGCAAGACCGTTTCCGCATCGACCGTGTCACGGGTGGTGCCGGGGATGTCGCTCACGATCGCGCGGTTGTAGCCCAAAAGACGATTGAGCAAACTGGATTTGCCCGCGTTGGGCTTGCCGGCGAGGACAACTTCGACGCCGTTGCGCATCTTGTCGGAAATTTCACGCGTCGCAAGCAGTGCTTCCATCTGCGCTTTTGCGCGGTCAAAGTCGGCGGGATATTCCTCGAAATCGAGCGTTTCGTCGGGGAAATCGAGCCGCGCTTCACACTCGGAGCGAAGACGGTTCAAAATTTCGTAGAGCGCGAGCAACTCTTTGCCGAGCGCGCCGCCGAGCTGTCGCGCCGCCAATTGAAACGCGGCGTCGCCCGAGGCGGAAATGAGATCGGCGACCGCTTCCGCCTGCGTGAGGTCGAGCTTGCCGTTGACGAAACTGCGAAAGGTAAATTCCCCCGGTTCGGCGCAACGCGCCCCCGCGGAAAAAATTTTGCGCAACGCCCGGTCTGCCGCCGCCGCGCCGCCGTGACACTGGATCTCGACGACGTCGTCGCCGGTGTAGCTCGCCGGCGCTTTCATATAGACGGCAAGCGCAGGCTCGAGGTCAATCCTGCCAAGTTTCATCAGCCGGACGCAATCATTCCCGAGCGGCGTTTTGCCGCTCCATACGGCATTGCCGATCTTGAGCGCGTCAGGACCCGCGATGCGGATGACGGTGATTGCGCCGCCGATCGCGCTTGCCGGGGCGGCGATGGTATCGGTGGTATTCATGAAAAGAGCGCGCTTTCCAATTCCTGCGCGTTGATGAAACGGTGGGTTTTCCACCCGAATTTCTGCGCGGCGTCGATCAGATCCGCGCGGTCGTCGGTGTAGAGAAAAGGTTTGCCGAAACGCCCTTCAAAGGCGCGAAACATCCATTCGTGGGGTTTCATCACGCCGGTGGCGAAACTGTAAATACCGCAGGGAACAAACTTTGCCGCCGGAAACATCTTGCGCGTCAACGCGAGGTGGCGCGTCGAAATGTCGGAAAAGAAAACCGGCTGTATCCCCCGCGCGGGCAAACTTGCGACCAATTCCGGCATTCCTTCCACCGGCGCGACGAGGATCGAGTCAAAGATCGCGCGCAGTTCGTCGACGCTCTTGTCTTTGGCGGCGTCGGTCGCCAGAATGGCGCGGCAGAATTCCTCTTCCGTCGAGTAGCCCGTTTCAAATTTCAGTTCCGCCTTGAGCAAAACGGGGTCGATTGTCTTGAAGCCCATTTTGACGCAGGCAGTCAGGGGGTCAATCTTGATGCAGACGTTGCCGATGTCGAGCGCGATGTACTTCATTTACGCCTCGAAAATAAAGTCGGTGTACTCTTTCGGCAAGTGGAAATCCAACTGGGAAAGCGGCAGATAAGTCAGCCAGTGCGGGTGCGAGGAATCGTCCGCGCACTTGGTGAAATTGCCCTGCCACACTTGCCCCGCAAGTTTCGGCGACACGCCGGAGTTGCGGACGAAAAAGTCGATGGGGATATAAAAACTCATTTCCCACTCGACGGGGTCGGTGATTTCGGGGAAAACCTGTTTCGGCAACGAGGATCTGCGCACGATAGTATCCAGCTCGCTTTGCGGCATCACGTCGAAAATTTCGGCGCGGCAGTCGGTGACGTGGTAGAGCAACAAATTGCCGGTACAGCTCATCTCGAAGTTGTAATACTTCGGATCGCCCGCCGGATGAATGAAAAATTCGACGCAACTGTCGTGACAGACCGGTTGCTGATCGCCGGTCGTCTTGCCGAGGACGTAGCGGTCGTCGATGTGAAAAACGCCGGCGATACCGTGGTTGTCATAGAGCATCTTGACGCGCGTGTCGGGGTGGTGCGTGGTGCCTTCGCCGATGTGATAGTTGAGTTTCACCTCGACGGCATTCTGCCATTGGGGATCGTCCCACGACGCCCCCGGCGTGAGTTTGCCGGCGGCTTTTTTGACGAGATAAGACATGATAAACCTTTGATGTTAAAGTGGATAAAGCACGTTAACCGTGCAGGAGAGCCGCAGTTCGCGCACGTTTTCGCGATACGCTTGCATGTGCGGCGCTTTCTGGTGGATGCGCAACGCTTCTTCCGTTTCCCACGATTCGAGGATGGTGACGAAACGATCGTTGCCGTCTTTGATCTCGAGATCGCGGCAGACGTCGTAGCGCAGACAGCCATCCTCGTTGCGGACGATCCTGGCGTTTTCAAGCAGAATGCCGAGAAATTTGTCAAGCATTCCCGGCTTGATTTCCATCCGGGCGACGACGTTGACCATAGTCGAATTCTCCTTAATTGACCATCATCAGCGACGGGGAAATGTAGTGCGCGAACCAGTTCGTATGGCAACTGGCAGGCGCCGAGAGCGGAATGCGCGCGTCGAGTTCCTCGATCGAGGGAATCTCCTCGTTGAGGTACTCGCGGATGCGCAGCGCCGTTTCCTCAAGCCGCGCGGCGATGGTCGCATTGCGCATTTGAATGTGTTCGAGCCCGAAAGGCTTTGCCTTCGCCATCCACTGGTTGCGGAAACTCGCATCGAATTCCCACACGGCGGCGACAGTCGCCGGGATCATCGTGACGGCGATGTCGCGCAAGGCGAGGCGGTCGCCGCGGTCGTAGGCGGCTTCGAGCGCGCCGCGCAATTCCACTTTGCGCATGATGAGATTGATCGTGTTGACGGCGTGCTCCAGATCGCCCGCGCCGCAGAGGTCGAGGTGCGGCATCACGCGGCAGAGCAATTCGTCGTAGAAGTCGAGCACCTTGAGGTCGAACTCGGGATCCTGACGCTTGCGGTCGTCAAAGGCGATGCCGTAAAGGGGATCGTCCCACAAAAGATCGGTCGAAAAGATGTAGTATTGCTTGCCTTGATCGTTGACCAGCGGCGTGGAAAGGTGCCCCATCGCCCAGTGCGCTTCAAAGTCGGAAGCGCAGAGCGCGTTGAAACGCGTTTCGGTGTAGTCGTGATCGTCGGTGCCGAAAACGAGGTCGCCCGCGTAGAAAATGCCGGCGAGCGCGGAGTCGAACTCACAGTACGCGCCGTCGTCGCCCCACATCGTGAAAAGGATCTCCTTGATGCCGAGTTCGCGGCAGACGTTGACGCAGGTGGGATTGGTCTGCTTGTCGGCTTCGGAATTCCACCACAAAGTGCCCCAGGTGTGAATGCCCGCCGCCATCACCGGCTCGAAGCCCATGTTGCGGTGCGCCTGAAGCATGCCGCGATAGGTCGCTTCGTCGGCGTGGTAATAGTCCCAGTAGCAGAGCTGGACGTTTTGGGGAATCGTCTTGACGATCTCCTTGGGAATCTTGCAGTCGGCGTGGTAGTAACCGTGATCGCTGGACGCCATGCGGAAGAACATATCCGACCAGATCATCGGCTTGAGACCGCTGTCGAGGCACATCTGGTTGACGCGGTTGAGATGGCGATTGAAAATTTTCGCCGGATCCTCGTAGCCGTGGAGGTCGCGGTGCTTGCCGAGACCGAGGTCGTGCGTTTCGTCCATACCGACGTGAATGCGGCGGCTGCGGAGCGCCTTGCTCCAGAAATCGAGCATTTTCTGGATCAGCGCATAAGTTTCTTCGCTGTCGGTCAGCAGCACGCTCGGGGTGTCGCGGTATTTCGCCGAGGGGTTCCACTTGAGGAACTGACGCAAATGGCCGAGCGTCTGGATGCAGCCGACGACCTCGATGCCGAGTTTTGCCGCGTAGTCGTCGATTTCTCTGATTTCGTCCATCGAGTAGGCGCCGCGCATATAGCCGAAAAAGGGTTCGTCCTCGAGCTCATAGGTTTCCTCGGTGTAGAGCATCAACAGATTGTAGCCCGAGAGCGCGAGTTTGCGGAGCCACTGTTTGACGTGCTCGACTTTCATCACGAGATTGCGCGAGCAGTCGAGCATGATGCCGACGGTCTCGAGTGTCGTGCTTTCCTCGGTTTCCAATTTGAGAAAGGCGTTGCTGATGCCGCGCCCGGCGGCGGAAAGGCTCGTGTATTCGACGGTCACTTCGCCGCGCGAACGCGAGACGCGTGAAACGGTTTTTTTCGACTTGATCTTTTTGAAGTTGATTTTGAGTCCGCGGCCGCGGTCGGAAATCGGGTATTCCTCGGCGATGGTTTGGAGCATCGGCACGAGTTCGGCAGGGGTGCTCTTGGGATCCCAGATCAGTTTTGCAAGCATAATTGATATTCTCCTTGTTTGAGAGGTGATGTACTTGGGTTTAATTGTAATATATACGTCAGGGGAAGAAAAACAACTTCTCTTTTGGAAAAAAAAGCGAAATTTTTGTTCTGCCGGTCGTTTGGGCGCCGACACGGGAAGGCTGAAGCCCATTTTTTTTCAACGCGTCGTTTCGTCTCGACGACGAAATCCCTGTCTGCAGCAGGCGACTTTTTCGAGAGAAAGCGGAAGATACTCTTTGATTTTGACGCGATCGCCCTGTTTTGTCTTAAATTTTCGCGTTTTGTGATACGATTTTGTATTATTGTTTCAAGAAAAACGCCGCTTTTTGAGGGTTGCGTATTGACAGAAGGCGATTTTCGCCATATAGTATAAACGTTTCAGGATCGGGGGAAGCGGTCGGCAAAACAGTCTGTTTCTCCTTTTTGTTTTACCCTCCTCCCCATAGACGGCTTTTCCCGATCCTGAATTTTTTTATGGAGGTTCGCTATGTCCAACATCGACGTCGTTCTGATCGACGCGTACAGTCAGATATTCCGGTCGTTTTTCGCGATCCGGATGTTGACCGACCCGCAGGGGAAGCCGGTCAACGCGCTTTACATTTTTACGAAACTTCTGCTGGAACTCGATAAAAACTACCCGTCGCCGCAGGGCGCGATGCTCTTTGACTGCGGCAAGGTGGAGTTCCGGCTCAAACTCAACCCCGATTACAAGGCGAACCGTCCGCCGATGCCGGAAGAGTTGAAGTGCCAGATTCCGCGCCTCAAGGAAATGGCGTCGGCGTTCGGCTGGGCGCAGTACGCCGAAACGGGCTTTGAGGCGGACGATCTCATCGGCGGCATTGCGTCACACCTGAAGGATCGCGAGATTCGCATCGTTTCTTCCGACAAGGACTTGTCGCAACTCGTCAATTCGCACGTCAAAATGCTTTCGCCCGCCAAGGGGGGCGGCTTTGAAGAGCGCGGCATCGACTTCGTCAGGGAAAAATTCGGCATTCCGCCGGAAAAGGTGGCGGATTACCTTGCACTCGTCGGCGACACCGCCGACAACATCGCGGGCGTCGCGGGCATCGGCCCCAAGAGCGCGGCGCAACTTCTGCAGAATATCACGCTCGAAGAATACATCGCCGACCCCGCCTGTTTGACCGAGCCGAAATTCGCGGCGAAGCTCGAAGGGCAGGGGGAACTTTTGCGCCGCAATCTTGGACTTGTCCGCCTCAAGTGCGAACTGCCGGCAACGTTTGCCGACCTCGATCAGATGTTGGCGCGTCGCGCGGTCGATTGGGCAAAGGTGCGCGCGCTTTGCGAAGAAGCGGGCTTCAAGAGCATTTTAAAGGAGCTTCCCGCAACGGAAGAAGCGGTGCAAGAGGAAGACGATCTCTTTGCCGCGCCGCTCCCGGTGGCGGAAAAAAGTGCCGCATCTGCGATGGAGCAGGGCGAATTGTTTTAAACATCAACTCTCAACCAAAGGAGAAGTCATGAAAAAATTATTGGGGATTTTAACGATTGCGCTCGGCGCCGTTCTGCTGACGGCGGGACCGCAGAAAATGCCGCCCACGATGGGCAAGAAAGGCCCCCTTGTTGTCGTCTTTCACGGCGGTCGTCCGTGGCGCGGCGCCGATTTGTGCAATATGCTCATCAAGGCGGGGTGCCGCGGCATCAACGCCAACGGCGCCTACCTCGACGGCTTCTGCGGCGCGACGATCAAGGTCAATATGACCGACAAAGTCGAACCTGAAGCCGCCGACGGCATTACGCCGGTGCTGAACAATTTGACCGGCAAAAAGCTCGTGATCTTTCAGGATATCCCGGCGGGCTTGATGGCGAAAATGCTGACCGATGAACGCATCGCCCAGCTTCGCAAGTACGTCGAAGAGGGCGGCAACATCCTCTTTACGCTCGACTGCCCGACCGAAGTCGGCGATCTTTTGCCGCTTGTGATGGATGAGATGGAAGCGCCCGAGGGGACGCTTTTCGCCAACCGTCCGGATGGCGAAGTCTATTCGCTCTTTCCGGAAAAGATCCCCGTCTACCGCGCGTTTCACCGCGGCAAGGCGGTCGAAGGGGCGACCGTGTTGAGTATGATCCGCGACGAAAAGGGCAACGAGATCGCGCCTTTTCTCGTGCGTAAATCAATCGGCAAAGGTACGGTCACGTTCCTCAATGCCGAGCTTGCCTACGCGTTGCAGTTGAGAGAATTTTCCAACTGGGCGTACGCCAAGGCGTTTTTCATCGCCGTCGTCGGCGACAGCGCCAAGATCAAGGTCAATCCCGATCTTTTCATCGTCAAGATGCAGGATATCCCCGAACGCAGGGAAGTGGGCGAAGTTTCCGTTTCCGCGCAACAGCCGAAAATCGGCGTGACGGAATGCACCGACGCGCCGAAAATCGAGGGCAAAACCGCGACCTTTGCCAACGGTTGCCGCTTGACGCTCGCCGACAACGGCAGCGTGAGCGTCGTTTTCCCCGGCAAGGCGGACGCGTTGATCCGCAACTACCGGATCCCCGAGATCAGCTATTCGACCGACCGCACGCTCTTTGACGATGCGACGGCGGAAGCGACCGACGCGGCGGCGGAAGTGACGCCCGCCGACATCAAGTGGCAGGTTTCCAACTTTGCCGTCGACGGCAAAAACGTCGTCATCACCTATACCGCCAAGGAATCCGAAATGCGCTGGATCTTCACCGCCGGCAAACTCGATCTTGACGGCCGCGAATATTTCGGCTTCGCCGACCGCATCGACGTGGTCAAGTGCCCGCTTTACATCAACAAGGTCGCTTTTACGTCGGAATTGACGCCGGAAAAACCGCTCTTTGCGCGCCGCAATTCCTGCTATTCGCCGCCGCGCGGCTACAAGGAATTCGATATGACGGGCAAAAACGACGGCGATACTTCGGTTTGGAGCTACTTCGGCAGCGGCCAGCCGTTTGAACTGGTCGCCTGCGAGAACGGTTGTTTCCTCGGCAACATCGACGAGGCGGAATCCATCGAAGTTCGCATCGTCCGCAAGAAAGGTGAGAAATCCATCACGCGCACCCGCCGTCACGGCTTCGGTCGCCTCCTCGCCCCCATCGCCAGCAAAAACTACTGGCACTGGTACAGCGTCGGCGCCGAACGCGGCCACAACGACTACCTCGCGATGTATCAGCTTCAGCGTCAACAGCTTCGCCGCAAGGCGGGGCTTTCTGAACTGCCCGCTTATCCCGGTTGTCACGCGACCCATCAGATCACCGCGGCGGAACAAAAAGAAGTGCAGCAGGCTGCCGCAAAGGCGGGCTACCGTTACTTCAAGTTGACGGGGTGCGAAGAGCCGGCGGACGTTTCCTACCGCGCCAAGCGCTTCCCGCTCGTTCGCGAATTGCGCGACCTGGGCATGCGTTCGCACATCTGGACGGCGGGCAGCTATGTCCAGGGCGACGGCGGCTGGATCTACAACACTCACCCCGAGTGGTTCGTCCGCGACAAGGACGGCAAAATTTTCTGCTACGGCGGTACGCGCTACCCCGTGATCGACGTCAACAACGAGGAATACTACAAGTGGTTCTGCGAACTTGCCAGGCCCGCGATCGAAGCCGGCATCGGCTGGGTCTACCGCGATATGGACGGCGCGGCGGCGAACTGCGTCAACTATGCGAAAAAGCAAAGTCCGCACGGCCTCGCATCGCAGATCAGGTTCTACCGCTTCTTCCACGACAACAACTGTCTCGTCGCGATCGAAGGAATGAATCCCCTGACGCTCGACGAGTATTGGTACCGCCCCGAAAAGTACACGCCCTTTGCCGGCAATGAGTTCTGCCTCGTGGGGAGCGTGCCGAGCGCGAATTTCTACGAAGGATTGGAATTGGATTTCTTCCGCACGGGTATGTACGGCTGCTTCCCCCGGACGGAACTTTCCGGCTACACCTTCCAGTTCGACCGCGTCAAGGACGAAGTCGTGCGCGCCAACCGCATGGTGAGTCTGGTGCCGAAATTCAACGAGATTCTCGATCACGTCGGAATGCCCTATATCCGCGAAACGGAATTCGGTACGACGTGGATCAGCGACAAGGGCGGCGCTCTCCTTTTTTGGAATCCCGCCAAAAAAGTGACCGTCGATCTTCCCGCCGGCTGGCAGATTCGCGGCGTCGAAGGCAACGTCCTCACCGACGTCAAAGCCGATTCAATCTACATTTTGGAAAAGAAATAAACGATCATTTTTCCATCAAAGGGCTGTTGCTTGCCGGTCAAGGTTTTGCAACAGCCCCTTTTTGTTGGTCGGGCAAAACTGCGGACGAAACGCCCCCGTCCCCTTGAATCTTGTACTCGCTATGGGCAATGCAAAATATTGTAGTTTTGTTTGTATTTTAAAAAGGGACAGCGTATATTGTAATATTATGAACCCACCACCGCAAACGAGGAGGGAAATATGTTTGGGCGGAAAAAAAGAAATCTGATCATTTGCTTTGGATTAGCATTCGCAATGTGTGTTGCCGAAAGTTATGGTAAAGATGATGCGGGTGGAAAATCCTCGCCACAGATCTCACAATCGCAGTTCCTCGCATATAAAAAAGCGGCGGAGCAGGGATTAGCCGATGCGCAGAATAATCTCGGCGGATGCTATCATTTTGGCTACGGCGTCGACAAGGACTACACGCAGGCGGTCTACTGGTACCGCAAGGCGGCGGAGCAAGGTGATGCCGCGGCGCAAAATAATCTCGGCGTATGCTATGCGCAAGGCGAAGGCGTCGCACAGGACTATAAACAAGCGGCTTATTGGTGGCGCAAGGCGGCGGAGCAAGGATTCGTCCAAGCGCAGTACAATCTCAGCGTATGCTATGAAAATGGCTACGGCGTCGACAAGGACGACACACAAGCGGTTTACTGGGTTCGAAAAGCGGCGGAGCAAGGCGATGCCGAGGCGCAGTTCTATCTCGGATTATGCCATATGAATGGCGCAGGCGTCGCAAAAGATATGACGCAAGCAGCTTATTGGTACCGCAAGGCGGCGGAGCAAGGATTAACCGAGGCGCAGTACAATCTCGGCAAATGCTATATGAAAGGCGAAGGCGTCGACAAGGACGACACGCAAGCAGCTTATTGGTACCGCAAGGCGGCGGAGCAAGGTGATGCCAATGCGCAGTGCAATTTCGGCAAATGTTATCATTTTGGCTACGGCGTCGACAAGGACGACACACAAGCGGTCTACTGGTACCGCAAGGCGGCGGAGCAAGGTCATGCCAAGGCGCAGTGCATTCTTGGAGCATGCTATCACTACGGCTACGGCGTCGACAAGGACTACACGCAGGCGGCCTATTGGTTCCGCAAGGCGGCAGAGCAAGGTGATGCTCTAGCGCAACAAGCATTGGAAGCGCTCAAAAAAGAGGAAAAACTGTAATTCCCCGGGCGGAAAGCAAGACGAGGGGCTGTTGGATAGGCAACAGCCCCTTTTTTAACGATAATTGATTCCGATCTTGCCTTGCAACAGCAAGTCGATGCCGATTACGATGCGCAGCGTCCGGTTGTACATATCGGCGGGAAGCATCGCAAAGGCGAGAAATTCGCGGTCGCTTTTGCCGAGATCAGCGGGCACCGTCATCTTTTGCACCGGCAATCCCAAGGCGAAGTCGCGCCGCAAATCCTGATAGCGGCTGGCGATCAGCTTGCGCACGAGATCACGGTTGAGATTGTCGACGGCGGTGACGCGGTGGTCGCTCCAGCGCGCGATCTCTTTTTCAAAGTTGGAATCATCCAGAAGATTGGAAACAAGCATATAGTCGCCGTCGAGCGCGAACGCGAATCCCGTCACATAGACGTCGCGCGTCGGAAATTGCGCGGCGAGCGCTTCAAAGTTTTGAGCGTCCAGCTCGCCGCGGCGCTTGAGCAAGACCAGCGTTTTTGCCGAGTCCGCCAATATCCGGATGGAACCGAAATAACTGACGATGCTTACCGGGTAGCGAAGCGTTTTTTTGCCGATCGCGATCGCCTGCGAAAGATTTTCGACCGCCTTGTGCGGTTCCTCGATCGACTGCAAAAGCAACATATTCGCCGCGAAGCGCCACGTCGGCAAGTAGCCGCAGGGGGAATTATAGGAAAGTTTCTCCCGTTCCGGGAAAGCGACTTCCGGCGATTTCAAAAAGCATGCGCCGAGCGTTTGCACCTCTTTTTGGTGACGGTTCCAAAGTGCGGAAAAATCCTGGGAAACATCCGCGCCTTTGTAAGCGCGCGACAACAAACGGGTCGTTTCCTCGACGAGCACCATTTCCGCCTCTTTTTTTTCTGTCGGATTGACTGCGGCAAACGCTTTGCAGCACTCCGGCGGGATCACGAGATCGGCAAACAGCGTATCGGCGGCAAAAAGCGGAAAACTCGCGCCGAGCGCGACGAAAAACAGCGAAAGTTTTTTCATGATGACATCCTTTTTTGCGATATATTATATACAATAATGCAAAAAAGATCAAAGTCAATTTTTTATCCCATTTTTTTTGCCGTTTTTTCCGCAAAGTGCCGCAGTAAAACTTGAAAAAAAATTTCTTCGGCGTTATAGTAACTGAAACTATCATTATCCATGTTGAAGTGCAACCCATTCAGGAGGCGCCGCGATGCCGGAAACGAAGGATCTTTTTCACAAATATTTGTTTGCCAACAACATCCGTTGCAATATGACGGCGGCCAACAGCATTGAAGTGCTTCAGGAATTGCTCCATATGCTCAAGCGCCACGTCCCGACGATGGATGTGGAAAAGGCGACGCACGAAGTGCTCGCCCGCGAGGAGATCTTTCCGACGATCATCAGCGACGGGCTTGCCGTGCCGCACGCCCGGCTCGACGAGATCGTGGAACCGCTGGTCGCGATGGCGATCCTGCCCGACAGCGTTCCGTTTGATGCGCAGGGTACGCGCGTCAAGGTGGTGATCCTGTTGCTGACGCCGATGGCGGAACCCAATTTGCACATCCAGCTCATTTCCGGGCTTGCAAACACGTTTCTGAAAGCGGACAGCGTCGAACGGCTCGCCGCGCTTTCCACGCCGGCGGCGGTGTTGCAATTTTTCCACGGCAACAACGTCGAGCTTTCTCCCCGTCTGACTGCCGCCGACATGATGCGCCCCCCGGCGCACGTGCTCAAAGAGACCGACTCCATCCAGCAGGCGATCGCAAAACTTACCACCAGCCGCAGCGAAGAATTGCCGGTGATCGACAAGGACGGCGATCTGCGCGGTGTTTTCGGGCTGAATGAATTGCTCAAATTCACGTTGCCGGAGCACCTCTTGTGGATGGAGGATCTGACCCCGATCGACCGTTTCCAGCCCTTCGCCGATCTGCTGAAAACGGCGTCCGACACCAAAGTCGCCGACGTGATGCGCGAAGAATATCTGGCGGTACCGCAAACGCTCCCGGCGATCCAGCTGGCGAAACTTTTCATCGTTCATCCGGTGCGGCAGATGATCATTACCGATGACGCCGGAAAACTTGCCGGCATCGTCGAACTCAAGGATTTCTGCGGTAAACTTTTCTGGGATTGAGCTTCATTCAGCAATAAAGGATATTGACCATGTCGGAAGAAACCACTCAAACGTTGTCGCTCAAGGCGATGATCGGCCGCTTCGCCATTTTGCTCGGTGCCGGATTTCTCGTCGGGTTCGGCGGCAAAGCCGTCGGGCTGGAAGTTCATCAGGCGGTCGCCTGCGCCGTTTTCATCTCGATCATTTTCGGAACGCTCTTTTTCTGGACCTTCCGCTTGGCGATCGCCTTTCTCGGATTGGCGGTGCTGATTTTCACCAATTCGCTCAACATCCCGCAATTTGTCAGTTCATCGTCGCTGGAGGTCATTCTTTTCCTCGTCGGTATGATGGTCATCGTCGGCGCATTGCGCGACCTCGGCTTTTTTACCTGGATCGTCCAGCTGATCGTTTCCATTCCCCGGCTGACCGGGATCAAATTCGTCGCGGTGACGAGCTTCGCCGCGGCGTTGCTCGCGTGCGCGGTCGACGAAGTCACCAGCATCATTTTCATCTCGACGCTGATCTTTCAGGTCTGCGACCGCTTGAAGATCCGCCCGACGCCCTACATCGTCATCGCCGTTTTGGCGACCAATATCGGCAGTTCCGGCACGATGATGGGCAACCCGGTCGGCATCTACATCGGCACCAAAGGCGGATTGACCTTTGGCGATTTCATGATCTGGGCTTTCCCGATCATGCTGGTCACATTGACGGCGGTGATCGCGCTTTTGCTCTTTCACTTCCGCAAGGAACTCGCCAACTTTGACGTACAGCTCAAAGACCGCCTCAGTCAGGGGCTGACCATTGCGCCGGCGGTGCACGTGCCTTACAAGCGCGGCTTGATCCTGATTATTTTCACCATCTGCGCGATCGCTTCGCACCACGCGCTCGAGGAGCTTTTTCACCTTTCCAAAAACAGCGTATTATTGATCACGCCGCTCATCTGTGCCGGAATCGTGATGATTCTCAAGCCCAACCGCGCCCGGCACTACGTCGAGCACGAAGTCGACTGGTGGACGTTGCTCTTTTTCATGTTGCTCTTTGCCGTCGCCGGAACCCTTGAATACACCCACGTCGATCAGGTGATGGCAAAGGCGTTTTCCGGCGTCTGCGGCGGTTCGAGTCTGGTGCTGATCCCCTTCATCTTCGCCGTTTCCGCGCTCGGTTCGGCGCTGGTGGACAACGTGATTTTCGTTGCGGCATTCAGCCCGATCATCGAACAGCTTTCGGTTGCATCCAAGGATCTGCCGCTCTGGTGGGCGCTTCTTTTCGGCGCCTGTTTCGGCGGCAACATCACGATGATCGGCAGTACCGCCAACATCGTGGCATTGGGCATGCTCGAAAAACGCGCGGGTGACCACGTCTCCTTTTTCGGCTGGCTGAAAGTCGGCTTGCTCTGCACGATCGTTTCGGGGGTCATCTGCACCGGATGTCTGTTGCTGTTGAATCCCTTGATGCCCGATCGCGCCTCGGAGCCGACGTTTGAACAGCTTGCCAGATCCACGGGACGCTCGTTTGACCGCAAACAGGTCATCCTCAAGGGGCGCGCCGACGTGACGCCGGCAGGGAAATTCGTCACCGACGGCAAAGCGGCGATCCGCCTCGACGTGCCCGCCGCATTGGAAGAAAAATTTGCCGCAGCCGTCAAATCGGCGGCGAACTACCGCTTTGAAGGCAAACTCTCGACCGACAAGGCGAGCAAAGACGATTATCCGCACGTGCTCACGGTGGAAAAGATCGAAGTCGGTCAATAAGTCCACTCACACAAAAAAAGGGGCTGTTGCAAGACCTTGACCGGCAAGCAACAGCCCCTGATCATATATTTGACCGGTTACTTCTGCTCGGTATAGCGCAAGGTGGTTTCACCGGTTCTTCCCTGATTGAACTTTTCGCGGGCAACCTTTTCCACCTCGGAGGGACTTTTTTCCAGTCCGTACACGGTGCGCTGTTTCTGCAAAAGTTCGGCCTCAAGTTTCGTGCGTTCCGCCTTTAAACTGGCGTATTCGTCGCGCCGTTTGCAGTACTCCCGGTAGACCGGCAACAAGAGAAAAAAGGAGCCGATCACGATGATCGCAATCAATACCCACAGCCAAAGTCCGGAACCGGACGATCTTTTTTCCAATATGCCGCCGACCATAAGTTACCTCACTTCCCGGGTTGCAACGTCAACAGAAATTCGATGTTGTTATGCACTTTTTTCAGCCGCCCGAGCAGAAGCTCCATCGCTTCCACCGACGGGACGCCGCTCACCGCTTTGCGCAACAGCCACACCTTGCTCAATTCGTCGGGGTGGAGCAACAGCTCCTCTTTGCGCGTGCCCGACTTCTCGATGTTGATCGCAGGGTAAATGCGACGGTCGGAAACCGCGCGGTCGAGGTGAAGCTCCATATTGCCGGTGCCCTTGAATTCCTCAAAGATCACGTCGTCCATCTTGCTGCCGGTTTCGATCAGCGCCGTCGCGATGATGGTAAGACTGCCGCCGCCCTCGATGTTGCGCGCCGCGCCGAAAAAGCGTTTCGGCTTGTGGAGCGCCGCCGCATCGACGCCGCCCGTGAGGACTTTGCCGCTGTGCGGTTGCAAGGTGTTGTAGGCGCGCGCCAGACGCGTGATGCTGTCGAGCAAAATGACGACGTCTTTGCCATACTCGACCATGCGCTTTGCCTTTTCGACGACCATTTCGGCGACCTGGGCGTGACGTTCGGGCGGTTCGTCAAAGGTGGAACTCACCACTTCGCAGTCGATGACGCGCTTCATATCAGTCACTTCCTCGGGGCGTTCGTCGATCAGTAAAATGATCAGCGTCACCTCGGGATTGTTGGCGCGGATGCTTTTGGCGACTTTCTGCAACAGCACCGTTTTACCGGTGCGCGGCGGCGCGACGATCAAGCCGCGCTGACCTTTGCCGATCGGCGTGACGAGATCGACGACGCGCGTCGACATCTCATTGGGTTCGCGTTCCAACACCAGCCGCTGGGTCGGGAAGTAGGGTTCCAGACTGGTAAAGGGGATGATGTTCTTTTTGCGTTCGGGGGAATCGTGGTTGATGTTTTCGACCTTGAGCATCGCGAAAAAGCGTTCTTTTTCGCGAGGGGCGCGAATCTGCCCGGCGACGTAATCGCCGGTCTTGAGCGCAAAGCGCTTGATCTGCGACGGACTCAAATAGATGTCCTCGGGGCACGGCAGATAGCTGTACGAGGGGGAACGCAAAAAACCGAAACCGTCGGGCAGCACTTCAAGGTAGCCGCTGCCGTACATCTGACCGTTCTTTTCAGCGTTGGCGCGCAAGATCTCGCAGATCAGCATCGACTTTTCCAACGCGCCGATGCCTTCGATGCCGAGCTCGGTACCCATCTGGGTCAATTCCTGCATCGACTTTTCCTGCAGTTCACTGATGTTGAGGCTCGGCGCGGTGGGATCGTGGACGATCGCTTCCTGCGCTTCGTCATTTTCGGGGAGCGGAGCACCGGCGGGCACGGCGGCATCTTCCTGCGGATAACCGTTGCCGGCGCGATTGCCGCGATTGCCGTTGTTGCGCGACTTGTTTTTGAATTTGTTGTTGCGGTTGCCGCTGTTGTTATTGTTGCGGCGGTTGTTGTAGTGGCGACTCTGCCCTTTTTGCGGCATGTCGTCGACGGGGAAACCGTCTTTCGGATTGGCGGTGGGGGAAACGTTTTCGTAATCGCTGGAAGCGCGGAACTCATAATCGTCGCGGTCGGATTCCGCCGCCATGCGGCGCTCCTCGCGCAATTCGTCTTCGTAATCCGCGCGTTCGTCGTGCGTTTCGTTTTCGTAATCGTCGTTCATCTTGATATACCCGTTTTAGTGTTGGTTGATGATCTTTTCCAATTCGTCGAGTTGACACTCGACCCACGCTTCGTCTGCCGTGTTGACCACCGCAAAGTCGGCAAGTTCAAGTTTTTGATCTTCCGCCATCTGCAACGCTTCGCGGCGAACAATTTCCGCTTCGTCGAGCTGACGGTACTGCCGCAGCCGCGCGTGGCGCAATGTTTTGCCGCTCCACACCGCCAGAATGGCGTCAAATTCTGTTTCGTAGTGATTTTCAAAGAGCAACGGGACTTCAAACGCCCCGTTTCGCTTTTCCGCCCGGCAACGAGCGATTTCCGCGTCGATCGTTTTTTTCAGCGCGGGATAGAGCAGTGCCAGCCACGTTTTCATCTTTTCCGGATCGCCGAAAACCGCATCGGCGATTTTCTGCCGGTCGAGCTTGCCCGCTTCGTTGAAAAGCGCTTCCCCGAAATGTTTCCGCACCTTTTCGAGCATCGCCGCATCGGGCGACTGCCACAACAAGCGGCAACACTCATCCGCGCTGAAAACGTACCATTGGCGGCGGGAAAAGGATTGGGTGACCAAGCTCTTTCCACTGCCAATCGCACCGGTAATGCCTAAAATCATAAGTCAAGAGAAACAGCGGCGCCTTTCGTTGACGCGACGAATGATGAAGATATTTCAGGAAGTCTGTACTATAATTTAACGCCTTATCTCAAAAATTCAAGCGCTTTTTGTTTTTTATGTAAAAAAAAGAACCGAAAGAAGCGCTTTTGCCCTTCAAATTATGCACAGCGCCCCATATCGTCTGACGAAAAGCCGTGCGGGCGGAATGCGCCCGCGATGGCAATCGCAAACGCCCTGTTACCGCTCGATCACGCGTTCGTCGAAGATCGCGCGCGACGACGTCCCGAAGCGGAGCGCGTATTTTCCCGGGGCGACGACAAACTTGTTTTCGCTTTCCGAAAAATAGGCGAAATCGCGGTTGACAAGCTCGAGGGAAACCATCGCGCGTTCGCCGGGAGCAAGTTCGATCTTGGCGAAATCGCCGAGTTCCTGCAAAGGCCGTTCGACGGCGGAGTCGATCGGGGCAATGTAAAGCTGAACGACCGCGCTGCCGGAGCGTTTGCCCGTATTGACGACTTCAACTTGCGCCGTGACTTTGCCGGCGGCAACATCGACGTTTTTGACCTGATAGTCAAACGTTGTATAACTCAAGCCGAAACCGAACGCAAACCGCGGCTCGATTTTCGCCTTGTCGAAATGGCGGTAGCCGATCAAGAGCTTGTCGAGGTAATCGGTCATCGCGCAGTAGGGATCGGTCAGACCGGGAACGAGTTCGAGCTGATGGCACAAATAGTCGTCGAGCTTTTTGCCCCAGGTGCAGGCGAGCCTGCCGCCGGGCTCGGCATCGCCGAAAAGAAGTTCGGCAAGCGCGCGCCCCGCTTCCATGCCGGCATACCACGCGTCAAGGACGGCGGGCACCTGATCGATCCACGGCTCGACGTTCATCACGGAACCGCCGATCAAGGTGACGACAAGTTTCGGATTGAGTTCGGCGAGACGGCGGATCACGTCGTTCTGCTTTCCCGGCAATTCGAGATCGGGAATGTCCGCCATCGCCGAGAGGTCGACACAGCCGACCGCTTCCTTGTCGTAGGTGTGGTTGGTGCCGCCGAAATAGAGGACGGCGTCGGCGTCCCGGATCGCCTTTTCGTCGAGGAGATTTTCCTGAAAATAGAGCAAACGGATGCTCAACTGCGAATCCGCCCAGCTCTTTTCGATGCGCAATTCAATCGGGATCGGCACGCCCTTTTTGCCTTCAAAGGCAAAGGTCGATTTGCCGTTCATGAACTTGGGGTCGAGATTGTCGATCAGAAGTTTGCCGTCGAGGTAGAGCCGCGTGTGCGACGCGCCCCCCTGAAAGATGGCGAGTTCGCCTTTGCCGTCCTTTTCCGGCACGAGGAAGCCGGTCAGTCTGCCGCCAAAGGCGACGTGGTCGATCGGCGTGTTTTCCGTTTCGAGCGCGACCCAGTTGGACATATTGCCCCAGCGCATGTCGAAACTTTCGATCTGATTGCTCCACAAGGGTTTCGCCGCCGGATCGTCGAGTTCGGCGTGCGTGGCGAAATAGTCGGCGTGCAGACCTTTTTTGCCGTCGGCGCTCTGCAGGAGATCGCCGGGGATGATGCGCGTCAGCGTAAATTCGTCGCCGGGGAAGTAGTCGATCTGAACGTCTTTGCCGAGGTACTCTTTCAAACCGGCAAGCGGCGTGATCTCGTATTCCGGATGCACCGCACCGGAACCGCCGCACATAAAGAGCATGCCGATGTCGTGGCGGTAATCCGCGCTCGGGCCGACGACGGCGAGACGCTTGATTTTGGCTTTGTCAAGCGGCAAAATCTTTTCATTTTTGAGGAGCACGGTGCAAGACTGGGCAAGCTTTTTCGCCGCCGTGCGGTGCGCTTGCGTACTGATGACGGCGTCCTGCTTCGGCGCGTCGTTGGTCAACCTGCCGGTACGCGCGACGAGGCGGAGAATGCGCATCACCTTGTCGTCGATCACGCTTTCTGAAACAAGACCGAGCTCGACCAGACGGCGCAGTTTTTTGTTGAAATACGCCCCTTCGCCGCCCGCCATTTCGAGGTCGAGCCCGCCGACGGCGGCGCGGTAACTGCTGTGCGTCGCGCCCCAGTCGGAAACGACGACGCCGTCGAAGCCCCATTCGTCCTTGAGGATTTCCTGCTGCAAATGGCGGTGCTCCGACGCGTAGATCTGGTTGATGCGGTTATAACTGGACATCAACATCCACGGAGTCGAATCCTTGACGAGGATCTCAAAGCCGCGCAAATAAAGTTCGCGCAACGTGCGTTCGTCGATGTTGGAACTGGAAATGCGGCGGCAGGTTTCCTGATTGTTGAGCGCGAAGTGCTTGGGGCAAGCGGCGACGCCGGTCGACTGCACGCCCTTGATGTAGGCGGAGCAGAGTTTGCCGGCGAGCACCGGGTCTTCGCCGGAATACTCGAAGTTGCGGCCGCACAGAGGAGTCCGCATCAAGTTCAAGCCGGGGCCGAGGATCGCCTGATAGCCAGCGGCGCGCGTTTCTTCGCCGAGCACTTGCCCGTAGGCGTACGCCGCCTCGCGGCTGAAACTGCACGCCAGCGCGATGCCGCAGGGCAGCGCGGTCGAAGTGCGCCCGTCTTCCAGACGGATGCCGCGCGGGCCGTCGTCCATCATCACACTGCCGATGCCGAGCCGCGGCACGGCGTGGGTGCTGACTTTGCCGTCGCCGTAAAGAAACGTGATCTTTTCGTCGATCGTGAGCTGTTTTAAAAGTTCACGCAACGCTTTTTCGTCCGGAATCATACGCGCTCCTCGCTTCACCAACCCTAAAGCACTTTGATCAATTCGACGTCAAAGATCAGCGTCGCGCCGGGAGGAATCGCCGCCCCCGCGCCGCGCTCGCCGTAAGCGATGTTGTCGGGAATGTAGAAACGGTACTTGGCGCCCTCTTTCATCAAGGCGACGCCCTCCGTCCAACCGGCGATGACCTGATTGAGACCGAATTCCGCCGGCTCATTGCGCGCGACGGAGCTGTCGAAAACCTTGCCGTCAAGAAGTTTGCCGGTGTAGTGGACCCGCACCTTGTCGCTTTGGGCGGGTTGTTTGCCGGTACCTTCGGCAAGAACTTCGTACTGCAAACCGCTCGCCGTCGTCTTGACCGACGATTTTTTGCCGTTTTCGGCGAGAAATTTCTTACCGGCTTCGCGGTTGGCGGCAACCGCCTCGTTCAGCGCCTTTTGACCGGCCTGCTGAACCGCGCTCTGAAAGGCGTGCATCGCCTTGGCATACTCCTCCTGCGGGAGTTCCGGTTTGCCGTTCTGCGCATCGTTGACCGCTTTCAGAAAGAGCGAAAAATCGATCTTCAGCGGCAGTTCCGCCAGATTGCCGTAGACGTTCATCCCGAGCGCGTAGCTCATTTTTTCAATGTCATTCATCTTTTTACTCCTTTTTTTGATTAAGGTTGCACGCGTTAAAATACCACAAGTTGGGGCCATAATCAACTGCGGATCGAAAAAAACATCAAAAAGAGGAACCACACCGGATGATTCCGGCGTAAAGCAAGGAAACAAAGGCGACACAGGGGGAGTTAAGAGGGGGGCGGCGTGAACGCCTCCTCTTATTTCCATCACGTCCGCGCCGCGAGATCAAGGTAAAAAAAGGGCTGTTGCCTGCCGGTCAAGGTATTGCAACAGCCCGTTGAACTATCCGCAGTGGAAGAACGTTTTGACGAGTTTCAGGATCTGCTCCTGATCGCCGCCGATGTCGGCGCGGAGCGTGCGGTCGTTGAAACTGCGAAGTCCGGAAATCAGTCCGTCGATCATTACGGGGCTGAAAACGTTGTTCTTTTCGTAGAAGGCGCGTTGTTTTTCGAGGCAGTCCGCCGAGGCGGCACAGCTGTCGGGCAGCGTCGAGAGCGAATCGAGCAACGCTTTGTTTTCGTCCTTGTGAATGTTGACGTTGACGTAGGTTTTTTGGGCGACGTCGAGTGCGTTTTCCATTTCAAAGCCGGTGCGCGCGGCAACGGCGAGCCCTGCGAGGAGCAGATGGATATTGGCGGAGCCGTCGGGCGAACGCATTTCGACGGTCTGCTTCTGACGGGTGTCGAAACTTCCGGCGATCTCAAGCGGATTCGCCTGCGAGCAGAGGTCTTTCTGGCTCGTCCAGCCGAGCGGTACGCGCACGAGGACGGAGCGGTTGCGGTCGCCCCAGCAGACGTTGGTCGGGGCTTCCTGATGCGGCACCAGCCGGAAATAGCTGGTCGGGTTGGTGTTGCCGAATGCGGTGATCGAGGGGGCGAGCGTCATCATGCCGGCGATCGCGCGCTTGGCGTCGTCGCTCAACGCCCCGTCGCAGAGCATCTGATTGCAATCGTCTTTCATCAGCCGGAAGTGGATGTGCATGCCCGAACCGGCTTTGCCGGTCGTGATCTTGGGGGCAAAGGTGATGTCGTACCCCGACTGATAAGCGAGGTTGCGGATGATCCACTTGGCGAGCAACAGCTGGTCGGCGGCCTCCTCGGCGTTGACCGGCAGAAATTCGATTTCGTTCTGCTCATAGATTTTGCCGTCGAGGGTGAAGTTGCCGACTTCGGAATGGCCGTACTTGATCTGCCCGCCCGCCTGGGCGATGTAGTTCATGCAAAGCTGGCGGAATTCGCCGAATTTGGCGTAGGGGGCGGATTCGTGATAGCCTTTCTGATCGACGGCGGGGAAACATTCGTCGTCGGGGGCGATCACATAATATTCCAGCTCGCCCATCGCCTGAAATTCCATCCCGGTCGCTTCGCGGAAAGATTCGCACGCCTTGTGGAGCGTGTGCTCGGGGGAACTTTCAAGCGGATTGCCCTCTTTGTCGAAAAAGGAGCAGAGCATATTGAGCGTCGGCAGTTCGCAGAAAGGATCCATATACGCCGTGCGGAAACGGGGGATCACATAAAGATCGCTGCTGCTGGCTTCGATGAAGGGGAAAAGGCTCGAACCGTCCACGCGTTCGCCGCAGGAAAGGATCTCCTCGAGATAGGCGGCGCTGTTGATGACGAAATTGAGCGTCTTGAGTCTGCCGTCGCCGGCGGGATACTGGAAATTGACGTGCCGGATGTTGTTGGCGCGGATGTAGCGGATGATGTCGGCCTTGGTGAAATCGTTCGGGTTCTTGCCGATGGCCTCGGTCAGACTGCGGCAACTGTATTCAATGGGAAAACTCATTTTAGATCCTTTCCATTTGGTGAAACGTGAAATCCCCTTCCTTAAATTAAGCCCGTTTGGCGATTTTGCAAGTGACAAAAAGAAAAAAACCGCATTTTATCTTGTTTTACGCCGTTTGGAGGGCAAAAAAAACGCAGAGAGCAAAACCCTCTGCGTGTGATTAGAAATGGAACTTAGTCGCCGCAGCTGAAGTTCACGATCGGGAAGCAGGGCAAAAAGCCGTTGTCCATGAAGTTGAGCAGACCGACCTGGAAGCCCTTTTTCGAGACGTTGATCAGACCGAGCTGGCAATCGCTTTCTTCCGCCTTGTTGATGATGGAAGCCTGAAGGCCCGTCACATTCTTGGCGACGTTGACGATAAAGCAAGCCTGAAACCCGACGAGGTCGTCGGAAATATTCATAATCGCCGCCGGCTGGAAGCCGGTGAAGTTCTTGGAAACGTTGATGCTGCTCGCCTGCAGACCGGTCATATCGCCCGCCTTGTTGAAAATGGGGGAAAGCTGAACGCCGTCGAACTTGTCGCGGTTGATACAAGTGATCAGCGTCGCCTGCAAACCCTCGATGTCGTGGTTGTAAGCGACGGTCCAGCCGAGCTGGGCGCCGATGATATGCTGGGTGAGCGAGCCGAGCCAGGAAGCTTCCAGACCGGTCACCGAGCCGGTGCCGGCGCACATCGGCCAGCCGGACTTGACGCCGATGACGTTGCTTTCCATCTGGGAACGGGGGAATTTGTACCAGATGCCGATCTGGAAATAGCTGACGGGGTAATTTTCATACGAGGTCGCCGCCGGAGCCGCCGGAGCCGCCGCCGGAGCCGCATTTTCGGCAAAGACGATCCCCATGGTGAAAAGCGCGAGAAGCATCAGAATTTTTTTCATTTTTTTATCCCTTTTTTGCGTTATTTCAACGAGAAGTTCACGATCGGGAAACAGGGCAGAAAGCCGTCTTCCATAAAGTTCAGAATGCCGATCTGAATGCCGCCCTTTTTGGCGACGTTGACGACGCCGATTTCCACGCCGTTGATCTCATCGACCAGATTGACGACCGCGAGCGCGGCGCCGGAAAGCTTTTCGCCGTTCGTGTAACCGATCGCGCCCTTGAAGCCGGTCGCTTCCTTACTGCCGGCGCAGACGACTGCACCTTCCGCACCGTAAACCGGGGCGCCGCCGCAACCGAGAATGCCGAGCTTGACGCCGTAGGTCGGCGTGTACATCTGATACTCGGGGGTGTCTTCCCAGATGGTGAACATAAACGTTTCATAGATGTCTTTGGCGGCGGGATCCGCCGGCTTGGCCTGCGCGGTCTCGGCAGCGGCAAGCGTGCAGACGCCGGCGACTGCCAACAACAGGGCGAGAATGCTCTTTTTCATATTTTTCCTTTTTTTATTTTTTCCGGCGGAAGTACATTTGCTCCCGCAATCGGTTTACCTGTTATAAAATATAACATTCTATATTCAATAATCAAGGTTTTTTTTCACAAAATAAGACAAAAATGAGCATTTTATGCTGTTTTTTTCTGAATTTCGATCGTCTTTAATTGCTTGTAATCGGTCTTGCCGGTGCCGAGCAACGGAATTTCCTCAAGCTGGACGACCTTGCGGATGTAATGGATCGGCGAGAACCCGGCTTCGCGCAACGCCTGATTGGCGGCGTCCTTGTCGATCCCGATGGTGGCAAAGAGAATGATCTCGGGGGCGTTGTCGGGCCCTTGCGCCTCGACGGCGAGGGGGATTTTTTTCGCGTCCTTGCCGAATTTTGCCAGCAATGCCGTTTCGACGGCGGGGAGCGAGACCATTTCGCCCGCGACCTTGATGAAGCGTTTGAGCCGCCCCATAAAGGTAATGAAGCCCTCTTCGTCGGCTTGCACGAGGTCGCCGGTGCGGTACCACGTCTTGCCCGCTTTTTCCACAAAGGGCGAAACGCCGTCGTAACCGAGGTAGCCGGGGAAAACGGTCGGCCCGCTGACGTACAGCATACCGGTCGTATTGGGGGGCAGGGGATTCCCATCGGGGTCGCAGATCATCCAGCTGGTGCAGCCGAGGATCTTGCCGACGGTGCCGAGTTTCATCGCCTCCGGCTCGTTGACGGCGACGATGGGCCCGCACTCGGTGATGCCGTAGCCCTCGAGGAAGTAGGCGCGGGGGCATTTCTGCCGAAAGAGCGCCAGCGCGTTGGCGGGACACTTTTCCGCCCCCGTGATGATGATGCGGATGGTTTCGACTTCTTCGGGGAGCGCATCCTTTAAGATGCCTTCGGCGAAAGTCGGCGTGCCGACGATCATCGACGCCCGATAGGCGGTGATCAGCCGCTTCAGCATATTGCCGTCGGTCGGGTCGCTGTGATAGATGATCCGGATATTGGTGAGCGCGGGCAAAATGCCGTTGATGAGCAAGCCGAACGAGTGAAAGGGCGGCAACATCCCGATGATGCTGTCGTCGCGGCGCAAATGCATCGGCGTCATCGAATACTCGATGTCCTGCAGACCGTTCCAGTGGGTGACGGGAACCGCCTTGGGCTCGCTTTCCGAACCGCTGGTAAAGATGATCGCGACGTTTTCGGGCACGTTCGCCTTGCGGAGGACTCGCCACGAGAAGCGACTGCGCAACAGCGCGAGCAGCTTCATACCCGGCGTGATCTCTTTTTTCAAATCCTCCAGAAAGAGGAAGCTGTCTTCGACGGGGGAAAAGTCGGTGCCGCGCTCCGCGAGCTTCTGAATGACGAGCTTGGAGGAAAGAATGTGTTGCACGCCGGATTTCTTGGCACACGCCGCCAAACTGCGCGCGCCGACCGTCCAGTTGAAAAGGACCGGCGTCTTGCCGGCGTAAAGCGTCGCCATGAAAACGGGGAAAAACGCCGCGCACGCGGGCAAGATGATGCCGACGCGGTCGCCGGGGACTTTTTCGATGACGTTTTTGAGCGCGAGAATCGCCAGAATAATCTTGCGGTTGGTCAACACGCCGCTCGATTGGTCGGCGAGCAACGGGAAATCGGGTTGACGCTTGGCGAGAACCAGAAAGGTCTCGGTGATCTTTCTGCAGTTGCGGGGAATCGCCGTTTCCACCGGATTTTCCGGGATGAACCAGGAAACGGGGATCGGCTTTAACGCTTCTTCCGCCTGCGTCTGCCCGATGGCGGCGAGCAAAAGGTCGCCGACGAGGTGAATGCTCCCCGGATTGCTGACGCGCTGGCCAAAGGTCTGCTCGACCCAGACGACACTGCCGTAGACGAGCAAACTGTCCATACCGAGGTCTTTGCCGAGCTTGTCCTGATCGTGGATCTCTGCGACGGAGGAAACTTCGCGCAAGCGCGCATAGACTTTTTGCCGGACGTCGTTGGGGACGGCGCTCGTATCGACGGCGGAAAATTCCGAGGGCGGTTCGGCGACCGTGCGCGTCGTGCCGGATTCCCAGATGGAGTAGGGTACATAGGTGTTGGGGGGCGCGTCGAGATTGTAGAAGTTTTCGAGATGGCGATTGAGCGCATCCTTGCCCGCATTGAGGGGCAGATCGGCGACTTCCTCAAAAGTGATGTCGACATGCCGTCGCGGCATGAAAAAGAGGAAATTGGTAAAGAAGTATTTGATCTTGCTCTTGGCGATCTCGGGGAAGGGGCGTTTGACGCCGTCGCAACGGCTGAACGAACTTCCCCAAAGTCCGGTGGTGCGGATCAGAATGACGCGCGCGTCGGGGCACGCCTGGAGCAAGTGGAACGTTCCCGAATTGCCGCGCAGGTTTTCGTAGCGACTGCTGTAGGCGTGGCCGCTCGGGTACATCCAGACGTTTTCGCCCCGCTTCAACGCCTCGCGGCAACGGATGAATTGCTCCCTGACCTTGTCCTCGATGGCGTTGCCCTCGACGGCGGGGTCGCCGATCGGCAGCAACTTGAGCTTTTTGACGAAATGTTTGAGCGCCGTGCCGTTGACCTGTTCGTCGTGGAGGAGGATGTAGGGGTGAAATTTGCGGACGAGGAAACTGCCGAGGATGATCGGGTCGATCAACGCCGGGTGGTTGGGCAGAAAGAGCAATCCCCGCTTGTCGTTCTTTTTGATTTTTTCCACTCCGTGCAAACGGACGCGATAGCGCAACTTGAGAAAAAGCGCAAACAACGTGGAAGCAATATAATACATAGAAATCCCGTAAAATGACAAAATATGAAGAGCTTTTTCATATAATACCATAACTGCGGAAAAAGTCAAACGCTTATTCAAAAAAGAAGCGTTTTTTACGGGAAAAATTGTGAACCTGCCGATCGTTATGGTATCGCACAAAATGGCGCGCGGGCGCGCCGCATTGCGGCGTTTGGCGACAAAAAAAGGGCGGCTGTTGCCAGCCGCCCTTGGGGTGTAGCGTTAACTACGCAATGACCGTCAGGTTCTTGAAGTTTTCCTTGGTGGCATCGCTGTAGGCGGTCTGGACGCCGTCGCACCAGAGGATTTCTTCCTTGCCGTCGCCGTTGTAGTCGCCGGCGCCGGCGAAAGCCCAGTTGCCGCCGAGATCGTCGAGATTGCCGATCTTTTCCGCGACAACACCGGTGGCGATATCGCTCCAGGTGAAGAAATCACCCTTGGTGTTGGTGAAGAGGATGTCATCCGCACCGTCGCCCGAGAAATCGGCGCTCGTGAGCATGGTGCTCTTGTTGGCGTCGGCGATCTCGATCACTTCGTTGGTGCCCATTTCGCTCCAGTATGCCATCGTGCCATCAGCGCGACGCAGGATCACGTTGTCCGTGCCGTTGCCGTCGAGGTCGGCGGTGCCGGCGATGTCAAACGCGCCATTGTGGATGCTGCCGACCCACTCGTTGTCGACCCACTTGCCTTCGGAATCGGTGACCCACGCGGCGACGTGACGGTAGGCGCCGTCGGCGCCGTCCTTGGTCTGTTCCATCAGGACTTCAGCCTTGCCGTCGCCATTGACGTCGGCGGAGCCGAGGTAGCGCCAGAGCTCGTTGTCGTACGCGCCGATGAACTGATAGTTCAGCGTAAGCGCGCCGTCCTTCAGGAAATCGTTGCGGAGCGTGGCGACCCAGGTGCTGCCGACTTTGTCGTCGGCGATGATCTGGACGTCGCAGAGGCTGTCGCCGGTGAGGTCGCGGCGCATTTCCACCACTTCCCAGCCGGTCACGTCGTTGATCGCCGCGGACTGCACGTATTTGCCGTCGCCGTTGTCGTACGTCACATAGACTTTGTTCTGATAGAACTGGATGATGTCGCTCTTGTTAGTGTAGTTGTAGTCGGAGACCGGGCCACCGGTGACCGTCAGCTTGCCGTAGGTTTTCTGGAAGTTGTAGTCCGTCGCCTGCGTGTCGGTGAGGAGCTCGCTGATCGCGAAGGTATTGTCGCTGGTGCCGATTTCGGTCTGGCTGCCGGTGACTTCGTAGGCGGCGCCTTCACCGTAGATGAAGCCTTCGAGGCGGCCTTCGCTGCCTTCGGTGATGGTGTTGTCAGCGATCGCCGTGCCGTCATAGCGCTTGCTGGCGCTGGTGCTGACCAACTGGACATTGCGCGGGGTGATATTGAGCACACCGCCGTCGATGCTGATCTGGTAGTAGTCCGCGACTTCAGCGGTCACATCCACGCCTTTGCGGTAGATCGTGTAGGTGGCTTTGTTCTGCTTTTCGCCATCGCTGACGTGCTGAACTTTGCCGGTTTCGACGCTGCCGCCCTGACCCGTCACGGTGACAACGATCGTGTCATCGCCGAAGAGGGCGACGGCAGAGCCTTCGCTGTTGTGCGCGAACTGGGTGATCGTCTGCTCGGTGCCTTCTTCGTTGGTGGTAAATACCACGGTGTAGCCGTCATCGAAGTAGCCGTTGCTCTTGGACTGATAGTCGTAGGTCCAGCTGTAGTCGGTCATGTCGATTTCGACCGGGCCGCCCCAGACCGTCAGATCGCCGAAGAGACCATCCGCAACTTTCTGACCGTATTTGTCAACGAACCACTCCGGCGTGTTATTGCCGTAGATGATCTCGTAGTCGGACTCATAAGAGCCGGCGTAGACGGAGGTGAAGTTGTGGTAGTTGAACTCGTTCTTGCTGGTGCCGACATCGGTCTGACCGTATGCGGTGTCGCTCTGCTCGGAAACGGTCCAGCTGATGATGTTGCCTTCGGCGTCGATGACGATGTTGTCGTTCACGAAGTCGTAGGTGCAGCCGTCGCCGGGCAGGAAGCCTTCGCCCTGAACGGGCTGGCCTTCGAGGTAGCTGAGACCGGTGACGATCACCTGACGGTTCTGAAGCGCCGTACCGTCATAGTACTTCTCGGCGCTGGTGCTTATCAGCAGGACGCTGCGCTTAGTCACGGTCAACGTGCCGTCAAGGGTGTCGACCACGTAGTTCATGGAACTGTCGGAGCCGTCCGCCTTGGAGATCGTGACGCCGCTGGGATCGACCTTGTTGGCGGTGCTGCCGACGTGGGTGATCGTGCTGTCTTCGGTCATCTTGACGCCGTCGATCTTTTCGTAAGGCGCAAGACCGTCGCCGCCTTCCGCGAGAGTCCACTCATTGCAGGTGAGCGCGGTGCCGTCGTAGACCTTGGAATCGCTTCCCGCCTGAATGGTGATGTAGCGCGGCGTGATGGTGACGTCGTTCTTATTGAGCGTGATGGTGTCATAGTGTCCACTGGCATCCTGACCGGCGGCATCGACCAGATCGTATTTGACCGTATAGGTCATCGCCTGATCGTCATTGTAGATGCCGACATTGGAGCTTTCGGTGGTGATGCTGACGTTGGTGACCTTGTCGCCGCCAAGAAGTCCGGTGACCTGATACTCGCCTTCGACAAGAGCCTTGGTGGCAGTCCCGTCGTAGAGGTAGCTGAGACCGGTGGTGGCGTCAAGACCGATGGTGATGGTAAGAGTGCCCTTGGTGACCGTGAGATCGCCCTCGACCGTGGTGACGTTGTAGTTCTGCGCCTTGGCGCCGTTGACAAGGTCGTAGGTGAAGGTGTTCTTGCTGGTGCCGGGCAGGGTCTGACTGCCGGTCACAGTCGCCGTGTAGTTTTCGCTACCGACGAAGCCGTCACCCGAAACGTAGGTGTAATCGTTGGTAAGCGGGGTGCCGTCGTAGACCTTTTCGCCGCTGCCGGAAGTGATCGTCACGTTGCGGGCGGTGACGGTCAAAGTGCCGTCGATGAGGTTCGCCTGCGCATAGCTGGAGGTGACGTCTTCGCCTGCCGCATTGTAGATCTTGTAGCTGGAGATCTTGTTGGCAGCGGTGCCGGCATCCGTGATGGAGCTGTTGATCACCACGTCTTCGACATGGTCGCCCGCGCCCAGCGTACCGGAAACCGTGTAACCGTCGTCGGTCAACGCGGTGCCGTCGTACATCTTGGAATTGCTCTTGGCAGTGATGGTGATGGCGTCAGCATTGTAAACGGTCAGCGTGCCTTCTTTCGTGGTGATGGCGTAGTCGGCAGTGTAAGTACCCTGATTGAGGTCGTAGCTGAAGGTGTTCTTGCTGGAACCGACAGCGGTCTGACTGCCCGTCACATTGTAGGTCGCGCCTTCGCCGCTGACGAAGCCGGAACCGGAAACGGTGATGGTGTCGTTGGTCAACGGCGTGCCGTCGTACTTCTTGCTGTCGCTTTCGGAAGTGAGCGTCACGTCGCGCTTCGTGATGCTGAGCGTGCCGTTGGCGGTCTGAATGTTGGTGTAGAAGCTGGTGACGTTGTCGCCCGCCTGATTCTTGATGACGTAGCCAGTGACCACGTTGGCAGCTTCGCCGAAGTGAGTTTGCTCGCCGACGACCGTCACGCTGGCGAAGTAGTCGCCCGTAGCGAGTTTGCCGGTGTAGGTGTAGCCGCTGTCACTCAACGCGGTGCCGTCATACATCTTGCTCTTGCTGTTGGCAGTGATGGTGATCAGCGTGTCGTTCGGGGTGACGGTCAGGGTGCCCAGTTCCGTGGAAATGCTGTAGTTGTCAGCTTTCGTATTGCTGTTGAGCACGTAGGTGAAGGTGTTGGCACTGGAGCCGACCGCAGTCTGGCTGCCGGTCACATCGTAGGTCGCGCCCTGGCCGGCAACGAAGCCGGAACCGGTGACGATGATGGTGTCGTTGGTCAACGGCGTGCCGTCGTACTTTTTGCTGGCGCTGTCAGAAGTGAGCACCACATCGCGCTTCGTGATGGAGAGGGTGCCGTCAATCAGTTCCGCCTGCGCATAGCTGGAGGTGACGTCCTTGCCTGCCGCATTGTAGATCTTGTAGCTACTGACCTTGTTGGCGGCGGTGCCGAAATCGGTGATGGAGCCGGTAACGGTCACGGAGAGATAGTCACCCGAATTCAAGGTTCCGGTGTAGGAGTAGGTGCCTTTGGTCAGCGCCGAGCCGTCGTACATCTTGCTGCCGCTGTCGGCGGTGATGGTGATCGCTGCCGCCGGGGTGACGGTGAGATCGCCCTCGATCTTGGTGATGTTGTAGTTGTTGAGATTGGTGCCTTCCGCGGCGGAAACCGTGAAGTAGTTCTTGCTGGTGCCGACCTCGGTCTGACTGCCGGTCACATTCGCCGTGTAGCCTTCGCCCCCCACGAAGCCTTCGCCGCCGGTGATTTTGGCCGAATTTTTGGTCAGCGGCGTGCCGTCGTAAGGCTTGGTGGCGCTGCCGGAGGTGATGGTCACGTTGCGCTTGTCGATGATGAGATCGCCGGCGATGACCGTGACGTTGGCATACATGTCGGTGACGTCGGTACCGTCGCTGTGCGTGATCTTATAGGTGGCGGTGATGCCGTCGGTGTAGGTGCCGGCGTTGATCGAGCCATTCTTGTTGATGAGGGTAACGGTGATGGTATCGCCGGTGGCAAGGTCACCTTCAACGGTGTACCAGGTGTCGCCGGTTTTGATGTCGGCGGTGCCGTCGTAGAGTCTCTCCTGATCTTTGACCGTGATGGTCACGGGGACGGTACGCTTCGTGACGATCAGTTGGCCGTACTGCTTGGTGACATTGTAGTCGCTGGTCAAAGCGGTTTTGTCGGAAACGCTGAACTCGTTGTCGGTACTGCCGACGAAAAGCTGGGAACCGGTGAAAGTGTAGTTGAACTCTTCGCCGGAGGCATAACCTTTGTCAGTCTGTCCCTCGGTGAGGTCGGTGACGACCGTGCCGCCGCCCGGAGGATTGCTGTAAGCGGTCAGAACGGTACCATCGTATTCCTTGGAGATCGTCGCACTCTTGAGCGTGACGTCGCGGGAAATAATGGTGAAGGTCATGCAACCGGGAGTCTTGGTCGAGAAATCGAAATCGGTGACCTGGGTCTGGTTGTACAGATTGGTCACATCCACGCCCTCGCGGGAGACTTTCGGGTAACCGTCATCATAGTGCAAATCCAACGTGCCCTTGTTTTTGCCCAGGGTTTCGTCATACACCATGGTGCCGTACTCGTTCACGTGGGTCATATTCCCATCGGTGATCTGCGTCTGGTAACTGTCGTCATTGAGATACCCATAATACGTCGTTGCGTCAGCCTGCATCTTTTTGCCGTCGTAGACCTTCGTGTAGACGCCGCTCATGGTTCCGATGAAATAGTACGCTTGAATTTTTTCAGCCATTTTTTTCTCCTTGTTGGTTGTTGGCTTGTGGTTTCAAGATCTTAAAATTGCACACTTACGCAGGATCTGCACGCCGGTCATGCAAACGACATGCCGGACGAACGCGCGGACCCGGTTGGTCAAAGTCCGGCGGAACTGTTTCGCCGTGACCGTAATCCACCGCAGAAGCCGGTGCGCCGCCTTTTCTATATAAGTATAGGCGGTCTGCGCGGTCTCTTTGACGGTGATGACCGTTTCTTCAACGGCAACGGGCATCACGGAAAGCAGTCCTTCCCGTGACGCCGGCGTGCAGTCGAAGAAGCTGATAACGTTTTCCGTCATTACTTTTTCCCTTTGGCGGCCTTCTCATTTTTCTGCAGCACGCCCGCTTCGACCAGTTTGTCGATCAGCTGCTGCATGGAATTGAACGCGCCAAGGAAACCCTGCGGCGGCATGATGACGCGCACGTTGGCTTGCGGCACGGGCGCTTTGCCGTCTTCCGCAGGTTGGAGCGTCATGAAATCAAAACGCACCATGTTGCCCGCAAAGTGGATCTGCCCGATCCCGTCAGCGAAAATTTCTTTCTTGTCAGCCATGATTTCTCCTTGGTTACACCGACACAAATTATATGTGTCCATTGCATAACGTAGCATCGTGTCAAGCGCAAGTCAAATCGAAAAATGAAAAATTTTTATAAAATTACACTACTGTCCGGTAAAAATTTC
>DCFZ01000039.1 GCA_002314455.1 Lentisphaeria bacterium UBA1791
AGTAGCTGGGGAAAATATACCAACGTTAGATTATGCAAGGGGCGCTCACGCCGCCCCCTCGTCAGCTTATATTTGTGCAAAAAATCAATTTTGAAGGCAAACAAGCTTGATGTTGTTTCTTTTTCACAGTATATTATCCGTCAAAAGCTTTAACTTGTTTCATATAAGGTAAACAGATATGTCAACACCCGTGATCGTAATTCTGGATGCCTATCCCACCAATCCCGGAGACCTCGCGTGGGATCCCGTCGCCAATTGCGGAATTTTGACCATCTACGAACATTGTCCCGATGATCCGCAGGAAGTTATCCGGCGGTGCACCGGCGCCGATATTGTATTGACCAATAAAGTCCAATTCACCGACGAGATCATGGCGGCGTTGCCGCAATTGAAACTGATCGCCGTTCAGGCGACCGGCTACAACATCATCGACACCGCCGCCGCGTCGCGTCGCGGGATCGTCGTCTGCAACGTGCCCGGGTACAGTACCGATTCCGTCGCACAGCTGACTTTTGCGTTTATCCTCGACTTTTTCGCCGGCGTCGGTCAGCAGAGCGAAGCCGTTCATCAGGGCAAATGGAGCCGCGCCGTTGATTTCACCTTTTACACGCGCCAGATTCGGGAACTTGCGGGCAAGACGCTCGGCATTTTCGGTTTCGGCACGATCGGGCAAAAGGTCGGCCGCATCGGCGCCGATTTCGGGATGCGCGTGATCTACCATTCGCGGTCGCCGAAGACGGTGGATTTCGCCGAATTCGTCCCGCTGGAAAAACTCTTTGCCGAAAGCGACATCCTTTCGTTGCACGCGCCGATGACGCCGGAAACGGCAAAGATCGTCGATCGCGAACACTTGGCGCTGATGAAACCAAGCGCCTATCTCATCAACACCGCGCGAGGCGGACTTGTGGACGACGACGCCCTCGCCGACGCCTTGAATCGCGGCAAACTCGCCGGCGCCGGGATCGATGTTTTAACGCAGGAACCGCCGCCGGAAAATCATGTGTTGCTTCACGCCAGAAACTGTCTGGTCACGCCGCACGTCGGCTGGGCTTCGCTGGAAGCGCGCAAGCGTCTGATCGCCATCCTCGGCGAAGTGATCCGGGCATTTCTCGCCGGCAAACCGCTCCATCAGGTCAATGGTTGACCGTTTCCAGTGCTTATAATACAGATCATACCGGCGGGATAACGGGTAGCGGCGGCGCCGCGAAATGGGTGTCTTTGTCGGACAACCGACGGCATATTTTCCCCTGTGACATACCTCAAGCAGTCGGGACGGGCGCCGGAAAAGCAAAGAGAGGGGCTTGTTTCACACCCTCAACCCGCTTGCGCGGGATTTTTAAGGTGCTTGCGCACCATTATTTTATTTTTTTGTCGAAGGCGCGCAACAAGGCGTAACACGTTTCCGCTTTCGGTACCGTGATCTTATACAGATGCGCCAAACGCACCATATTGCCCAAGATCACTTCGACTTCAATATGTCGATGAGCCAATACATCTTGTAACATACTGGTCTTGTAAGGCGGGAAATTCCGGGTCAAACGCACTTGAGCTTCGGCGTCGGCAAGAGAGAGTTTGACCTTGCAGGCATTGGCGACGGCAATCGTTTCTTTCATCAGATCCAGACAAAGGGTTGCGATTTCGTTGTCGTCGCACATTTCCTTTGTATCCAAACCGCCCGCCAATACGGAAACGCAATTATAGGGCAGATTCCACAAAAGTTTATTCCATCGCGTCCATGCGATTTCCTCTTTCAGGGCGCATCTGATTCCGGCGGACTCCCACAGCGCGGCGAGTTCGCGTGCGCGATCCGAGATTCCCGAGGGGTACAAGCCGAATTCCAATCGTTCTGCTCCGGTCTGCAGGACTTTTCCGGGCGCCGGACGCGACGCTCCGATATAGGCGACGCAACTTAAGACCGGATTTTTTGGGAATGCTTCGGCGACTTCGCGTTCGACGTCGATTCCGTTGCAGATCAGCATAATTGAAGTACGATCATCGCGCACGCACTTTTTCAGCATACCGACCCGGTCGGTGCCGGAAAGCAATTTGCTTGCGACGATGACGACGTCGGCAATACCCTCATATTCCGACGGATCGTGCAGGATCGCATGGGGGGCAAAGAAATATTCTCCGCGGTCGCTGTGAATCTGAAAACCGCCTTGTCGGGTCGCCGCTTCATAATCGCGGCGCGCGACGACGGCAACGTCCGCGCCCGCTTGCGCCAGACGGCTGGAAAAGTAGAGTCCAACCGCTCCCGCGCCGATGACCAATGTTTTCATTTTGATCCTTTCTCCGCCGGAACTTCGGTCGTTTTTTTACGGTCGTTGACGCAAAGCGCACCGAGCAGACAGAGCACCGGCAACGCCGGTATCTGATAACGTGGCGCGACAATCGCTCCGGGCAGCCACAAATAATAGAGGGCAAATGCGCCAAACAGCAACCATTCGCGGTAATGCGTTTTCCCGTTTCTCGCGGCGTAGATCAGCCGCCGCGCGGCGTAGATCAGCACGACGAGCGCGACCAGCAGAAACGGCGCGACCAGCAACAACGCCCCGAAGCGTTTGCCGAAATAATGGCGGCACGCGGCGACGAAACCGTTTTTGGCAAGCACCCCCATCGTGCCGCGATTGGGCACTGAAATGCCGAGATCTTCCAACGCCGTCGGCGCATCCGGCAACAGGATGGCGAAATTGCAAATTTGCTGTTTCAATGCGATCCACGGGTGTTCGCAGACCATTTTGCGGTATTCGTTTTTCCGGTATTTTTCCCGTGCCGCGGCATCGGGAAAACGGTTTTTGTCGCGAAACGCCAAATGCTCCTTTTGCAACAGCCGGAATTTTTCATACTCAAAACCCGTGTGGTTGACTTCCGCCTGCAACATCGCGCCATTCTGGTGGAGCATCGCGCCGGTGTTGGTGTCGATCGCGAATCCCGCGCCGCGCGCAGCGTTGAAACTCATCCACGGGAGGACCGCTACCGCGAATCCCGCCATCGCCAAGCCGGCGCCGGCAAGCCGCTTTTTCCAACTCAATTGCGCCGTGCAAAGAGCGAGTACGACGAGGCAGAAAACGTGTAAGACGTTGATCGGGCGCACCAGCGCGCCGATGCCCCCCGCCAGCCCCGCGAGCGCGGCGCAAGAAAGCGTTTTCCGCTTCCAGAAGCGCAACAGCCAGTAAAATTCGAGCGTCGCCCAAAAGAAAAAGAGCGTATCCGACAGCAAAAGCGGCGCGTTGGCGATCAGCGTCAGGTGAAACGCGGCGAATCCGACGGCGATGAGCGATTGATTTTCCGTCGCGTATTCGCGACACGCGAGATAGAGGATGTAGAGTGCCGCGACGCTGACCAGCACGAGAAAAACGACGACGGCGCTGTAAGCGTGAAAAAGTTTCCAGATCGGCGCGGTAAAGCCGGCAAAGCCGGGCGCACGCTCCAATATCTGAAGTTTGCCCGTTTCCGCCAACTGCCGCATACCGGCGAGATAGCAGTCGCTGTCGGGGCGGAGCAAACGCTGCCCCCCTTGGGAAAGCAACGCGCTTATTGCAAACGCGCCGCGCAAGACGAGCGCCGCGCCGAGCAACCAGAGCAATTGGGATTTTTTCACGCGCGCTCTCCGCAACGGCTGATCAATACGATCGTCTGATCGTCCGTTTGGGTTTTTTCATGCATCGCGATGCGGTTGAGGACGGCGTCGAGGATCTTTTCGGGGTCGTCGAAATCGTTGCATCCGTCGAAAAAGGCGTCGCCGAGCCGCCGGATGCCGAATTCCTCGCCGCGCGCGTCGACCGCTTCGGTCAAGCCGTCGGAAAAGAGGAGCAAATGCGTCCCGGGGTCGAGCGCGATGCAGATCGTCTCGAAACTCGCGATGTCGCGGGGCAGGATCCCGAGCGCGGCGCCGTCGGGCGACAGCATGCGCAAGTGGCGGTGGATGTAGCTGATGAGATCAGTGTGACCGGCGCGCCCGTACTCCATCAGCGCATGGCGGCGGTCGAGCAGGCAACAGCCGAGCGTGATGAAACGATCCGCTTCGGTGTCGCGAAACAGCTTCGCGTTGAGATCCTGCAAAAAGTCGGTGAGCGTCGTGAAGTTGTCGGCGATGCTGCGGGCGAAACTGCGGGTCATCAGCGCGAGCAGACACGCGGGAATCCCCTTGCCGCAGGCGTCGCCGAGCAACACCAGAATCCGGTCGTCGTCGATGCGGATGAAATCGTAGAAGTCGCCGTTGACCTCTTTGGCGGAACGCGTGCGCGCGGTAATCGTGAAACCTTCCCACGGCGGGAATGCCGGGGGCAACAGCGTCTGCTGCAGACTGCGGGCGAAACCGAGTTCCTGATCGATGCGGTCGCGCTTGGTGATCTCGCTGAAAACGTCCATCAACTGACCGACCATCAGAACTTCGGCGGAAAGACTTTCCAGGCGCTTGTACTGCGCGCGGCTGAAAGGTTCCCACTGCTGAATGCGGTTGTTGAGGGCGACGACGTAGCCGCGCAAGGTGCCGTCGCGCAGGATCGGCACCGCCATCAGACTTTCCATTTTTGCCGCCTGCGGATAATCCGCCAGACGGGAATCGACCGAAGCGTCCGCCAGCAACGCGCCTTCGCCGCAGTCGGCGAGCACGCCGAGAAATCCTTTGCCGATGACGATGCGTTCGCGGTGAAGCGCCTCCTGCAAGCGCTCGGGATTGCTGAAAAGTTTCGCATCCTTGACGTGCGCCAAAAGATATTTGCCGCTGACGCCGACGCAGATCAATTCGTTGCCGACGCGCGAATAGATCGCGACGCTCTCGGCGTTGATCTTGTCGGCGACGTTGGCGGCGGTCACGTGCAACGCGCCCTCGATGCCGCCGTCGCCGCGGATGCCGCTGGCGAAGCGGCTCAAAAAGCCCGCGAGTTCCTCGTGTTCGTCGGTGAGATCGGCAAGCCGGGTCATCAATTCGTGCTTTTTGCGGCGCGCGCGCTGCCATAAGACCAGCAACAGGATGCCGGCAAGCAAAAGTCCCGCCACCAGCACTTCACCGCCGACAGGGCGCGCACGTCCGGTGGACGCGGCGACGATCAACGCGGTGAAGCAACACGGCATGACGGGACCTCTCTTTTCCGCCTGAAAAAAGCGGATTACTTTTTCAAATACTCCTGCAACGACTTGAGCTGCGGCGCGCCGTGGCGCGCTTCGCGGATACCCGCCGCAGTGGCGTTCGCCGCCGCGATGGTCGTCATATAGGGAATCTTGTACTGGATCGCCAACATGCGGATGTAGCTGTCGTCGATCTTGCTCATTCTGCCCGCGGGGGTGTTGATGATCAACGCGATCTCGCGGTTGCGGATGAGGTCGGGAATATTCGGACGGGCTTCATTGATCTTGTTGGCGAGCTTGCATTCGATGCCGTTTTCGCGGATGAAATCGCAGGTGCCTTCGGTCGCGAGCAACTCGAAACCGAGATCGTGGAGCGTCTTGACGATCGGCGCGAGGTATTTGCGGTCGCGCTGATTGACCGAGACCAGCACTTTGCCCTCGAGCGGCAGACGCGAACCCGCCGCCTGCTGCGCCTTGAAGTATGCCATACCAAAGGTGTCCGCCATGCCCATCACTTCGCCGGTCGCGCGCATTTCGGGGCCGAGCACCGGGTCGACTTCGGGGAACATATTGAAAGGATGCACCGCTTCCTTGACGCCGAAGTAGGTCGTCGGCGCTTCGCGGAAAAGCGGACGCACATCGTCCATCGAATGGCCGATCATCAATTCGGTCGCGATGCGCGCCAGCGGCACGCCGGTCACTTTGGCGACCACGGGCACCGTGCGCGAAGCGCGCGGATTCGCCTCGATGATCCAAACGTCGTCTTCGCAGACGGCGTACTGCACGTTGAGGATGCCGCGCACCTTGAAGTCGCGGGCGATCGCCGTCGTGTGTTCCTTGATCGTGTCGATGTGGCGCTTGGAAAGCGTCACCGGCGGGATCGAACAGGCGGAGTCGCCGGAGTGGATGCCGGCAAGCTCGATGTGCTCCATCACCGACGCGATGAAAACTTCCTTGCCGTCGCTGACCGCGTCGACTTCGCACTCGATCGCGTGATCGAGGAAACGGTCGATCAGCATCGGGTATTCGGGGCTGACCTTGATCGCCTCGACGGCGTAACGCTTGAGCATTTCTTCATCGTAAAGCACCGCCATACCGCGGCCGCCGAGCACGAACGAGGGACGCACCATCACCGGATAGCCGATCTTGCGGCCGAGCGCGATCGCTTCGTCGAGACTGCGCGCCGTGCCGCTCTCGGGCTGGAGGACGTGCAACGCGATCATGCGTTCGCGGAAGTATTCGCGGTCTTCGGCGAGCCGGATCCCTTCCGGCTGGGTGCCGAGGATGTTCACGCCCGCATCCTTGAGTTCCTGCGCGATGTTGAGCGGCGTCTGACCGCCGAACTGGACAATCGCGCCCTCGGGTTTTTCCTTGGCGTAGATCGTCAGCACGTCTTCGGTGGTGAGCGGCTCAAAGTAGAGCTTGTCGCTCGTGTCGTAGTCGGTCGAAACCGTTTCGGGGTTGCAGTTGATCAGCACGGTCTCGTAACCCGCCTTGCGCAAGCTCAACGCCGCGTGGACGCAGGTGTAGTCGAATTCGATGCCCTGACCGATGCGGTTGGGGCCGCCGCCGAGCACCATGATCTTGCGGTTATCGGAAACCGGCACTTCATCCGGCGCGCCGGAGTAGGTCGAGTAGTAGTAATCGGCGTTTTCGACGCCGGAAACCGGCACCTTGCAATAGCTGGCGATGCAGCCGAGATTCATACGGCGGTTGCGGACTTCCTTTTCGGTGACCTTGAAAAGCTTGGCGAGATATTTGTCGGCAAAACCGAACTTTTTCGCCTGAATGAGCATTTCGTCGGGCAACGCCATGAAGTTGTGCTTGGCAAGTTCAATCTCGAAGTGCGCGAGTTCGCTGATTTCCTGCAAGAAGAAACGGCTGATGCAGGTAAGTTTCTGCGCTTCGTCGACGCTCAAACCCTTTTTGAACGCCTCGTAGAGGTGGAAGAAACGCTTGCTCGAGGGATTCGCGACCAGGGGACGCAATTCGTCGAGCGAAAGTTTCTCGAAATCCTTGTCGAGCCCGGCGCCGCTGCGGCCGATCTCGAGCGAGCGGATCGCCTTTTGGAAGGCTTCCTTGAAGTCCTTGCCGATCGACATCACTTCGCCGACCGCCTTCATCTGGGTGCCAAGGTGGTCTTTGGCTTGCGGGAACTTCTCAAACGCCCAGCGGGCGAACTTGACGACGACGTAATCGCCGCTCGGCGTATACTTGTCGAGCGAACCGTCGCGCCAGTAGGGAATCTCGTCGAGCGTCATCCCGGCGGCGAGTTTCGTCGAAACGCGCGCGATCGGGAAACCGGTCGCCTTGGAAGCGAGCGCGCTCGAACGGCTCGTGCGCGGATTGATCTCGATGACGATGATGCGGTCGTCCTTGCGGTTGTGCGCGAACTGCACGTTGGTGCCGCCCGTCACGCCGATCGCGTCGATAATCTTGTAGCTGTATTCCTGCAGACGCTTCTGCACCGACTCCGGCACGGTGAGCATCGGGGCGACGCAGAAGCTGTCGCCGGTGTGAACGCCCATCGGGTCGACGTTTTCGATGAAGCAGACGGTGATCTTGTTGCCCTTGGCGTCGCGAACGACTTCAAGCTCAAGCTCTTCCCAGCCGTAGACGCACTCCTCGACCAGCACCTGGTGGATCATGCTCGCCGCCAAACCGCGGCGGACGGTCTCGCGCAGTTCCTCGACGTTGTAGACGATGCCGCCGCCCGTGCCGCCCATCGTGTAGGCGGGACGCAACACCACGGGGTAACCGAGTTCAGCGGCGATCTTTTCCGCCTCTTCGACCGTGTAGCTCGGCTCGGATTTCGCCATCGGGATCCCGAGCGCCGCCATCGTCTTTTTGAATTCGATGCGGTCTTCGCCGCGCTTGATCGCGTTGAGGTCGACGCCGATGACTTTGACGTTGTATTTGTCCAGCACGCCCGCTTCCTGCAGCTCGATCGCCAGATTGAGCGCGGTCTGTCCGCCGAGGTTGGGCAGCAACGCATCCGGACGCTCGCGCTCGATGATCTTTTCGACCGAAGAAACGCACAGCGGCTCGATGTAGGTATGATCCGCCATGTCGGGGTCGGTCATGATCGTCGCCGGGTTGGAGTTCGCCAGCACCACTTCATAACCGCTTTCCCGCAACGCCTTGCACGCCTGCGTGCCGGAGTAGTCGAACTCGCACGCCTGACCGATGATGATCGGGCCGGATCCGATGATGAGAACTTTCTTGATGTCTTTGCGTTGCGGCATAATTACACTCGCTTTCTTTTCATTTCTTGGAGTCGTACACACTTTTCATATAATATAGCTCCAAAAGGCGCTTTCGTCAACTGAAAAATATGGAGTTTTCAATGGTCCTTTTTGGCAAAAAGCATCTTTTTGCGCACCGTTGGGAAAAGCGCGGCGATCCGCTTGGCGCACTTGTTTTTTTTCCCGCGGCGCATTACTTTATAATCAAGGAGATCAAAAAATATGGAAAAAACATCGGTTTTCAAATTCAACGCCCGACGTCTTGCGGCGTGGATCTTGCTCATTGCGCCGCTTTTTGCCTATCCGCTGGTTTTCGGCGGCACTTTCGCCGGAAGAAATTTTGGGTTCGTCGAAGCGGTGACGCCGGGCGTCATCGGCATTTTTGCACTCGGCGTCGCGATCACCTTTCCGGAAAGGATCATCGCACTCGGCAAAAGCAAAGCGTGGTTCGGGCGGCTCGTCGTGCTGCTCTGCGTGCTTTTTCTTTTCTGGTCGCTGACGCGCACACTCGCCTTTGACGCGATGACGAAATTTCAGCTTTCGCTCTTTTACACCGCATTGCCGCTCGGTTGCATCGCCGTCGGCGACGAATTGAAAAAGATCCTGCCCGGCGCCCTGATCGGATTCGGCGCACTCGCCGCCATTTACGGCTTTTTTTCGCCGTGCAGCTATGGATTCCTCCTCAACTGGAACTGGAATTCGACAATCGTCAAAATCGGCATCGGCGCGCTGGCGTTGCGGCTCTTTCCACACGAGAAACGCAAAATTTTCATCGCGGCGGCACTCCTTTTGGCTGTCAATCTCGTCGTCGAATTAAGCTGGCGCGGCAACTACTTTTCCCTCGGCAGCTGGCTCGCCATCGCATTTGCGTCGCTCACGCTCGTGCTGGTGAACAAGATCCCCGAAAAGAAACGCGGCCTCTGCGTCGGCGTCGCGGTATTGCTCAGCACCGTCGCAATCCTCGTTCTGCCGCAGAGTTATCCGCAAAGCCGCGACTGCCGGGTGCAACTCTGGCGCGGCACCAACAATTTAGTCGCACAGAATTGGGTGACCGGCGTCGGCGCCGGAAATTTCGAAGACCGGATTCAAGAGGCGCTGCCGGCGGAATTCTACTATACCCGCCATCTTGCGCCACGCCATCCGCACCCCCACAACGAAACGCTCGTTTTTCTCGCCGCATTCGGCATCGCCGGAGGATTTTTCCTCGCCGCACTGCTCGCAACGGCGATGCATTCGTCTAAAAGCGACGGCGCAACCAATCTTTTGCGCTGGACGATTTTCGTGCTCTTTTTCCACGGATCCGTCGACGTGTTGCTCAGCGAAGCGTTGCCGGGCGTACTCTTTTACGCTTGCGCAGGCGCACTGATCGAACTCGAACCAACCGACGAAAAAAAATGGCTTTTGCCGCGCAGAATATGCCTGGCCGCTTCTTTTTACTTTGCCCTCTTTTGCGCCATCTTGAACTTGCTCGGCTCAAGTGCCTACCGCCAGGCGATGATCCTTTATCAGAAAGGAGAACCGTGCGACAAGGCGTTGCAGCGCGCACTTTATTTCCGGCCCGACGCCCGCACGCTTTACCTCGCCGGCTGGGCACATTTTCGGCAAGGGGATTTCCCGGCGGCGCAGAATTTTTTCACCCGCATCCATACCGAACATCACCTGCGCGGATATTTCCACAGCAACTATTGCGCCGGCGTCGCCGCAATGAATCAGGGGCGTTACCGGGAAGCCGCACGTTTTTTTGAACGCGAAGAACGGCGCTATCCTTTCAGCATCACCAACGCTTACGCGATGGCATATCTCGCCCACCTCACACACGCGCCAAGCGAATTTCAACTTGCGGCACGTCAGAAAGTCCTCGTGCTCCTTGCCATGCGCGGCAAAACCCGCGACGATCTCGGCGATTTTCTCAACAACATAAACGACGACGTCATACCGTGCGTTGAGCAAAAAAAAGAGCGCTGATGGATGTCTCGCGGCAACGCCGCGAAATAGGCGTCTTTGTCGGACCAGCCGCGAGCGTGACGTACTGACCGCAATCAAACCTCTATCCTGCGAGAGGGCTCACGCCGCCCCGCTTGCGCGGGGTTTTTCAGGTGCTTGCGCACGGTTCTTTATTTTACGGGAAAACTTTTTTGACTTTTCGGCAAAAGTTATGTATATTAGTTGTAAAGTTGGAGGTTTGTCTATGGCGAACGATGCGAAATGGTTTTTAAATGAACTGCCGAAGTTGCGCGAAGAGGGCATTCTCGATGAATCGGCGATACAGCGATTGCAATCCCGTTATGGTGCGGATCCGGCGCGGCGGGAATTGACTTATTTTCTATGGATGACGTCGATTATCGGTGCGGTATTGATTATTGCGGGGGCGGCGCTTTTCTTCCACTATCACTGGGATATGTTCGGCAAGACGATGCACTTGGTGATTGGCGCGATGCCGCTTGTGTTGGCGTTGGCATTAGGGATCACCGCGTTGGTCCGCAACAATCGTGCGCTCGCGGAATGTGCGGCGCTCTGCAACGCGATCGGCGCCGGTGTTTTTTATGCGATTTTCCAATATGTCTACCATTTAAACGGGGCGATCTGTGATTTGGCGTTGCCCATTCTGGTGGCGTGTATTCCGCTGATCTACGTTTTCAACAGTTCGGCGTTGGCGATGCTTTATTCGCTTGGACTTTTCGCGTTGATTCCCGATTCTGAAGCGAGCAATCTCACCTACCGGTTGCTCTTATCGCTGGCGGTGGTGCCGTTTATTCTCTTTCACCTCAAGCTCAACGATCCGGTGCGTGTCGTGATGCGTTATGCGGCGTTGGCGGTCGGTATTTTCGGTGCGGTCAGTTTTGCCGGATACTATTATGTGCTTTACCTTTTCACGCTGTCGACGCTTTTCGTTTTCGGCGGCTGGGAAATTTACGAACGGCGTTCGCGTCATCTGACGAATCCGTGGCTGCTTGTGCCTTTCGGGCTCTTGGTTATCTTGCTTGCCGCCGCCGCGACGCGCAGTGATCTTTATGCGATTTTGCCTTTCGGCAAGGTGCGCAACGCCGCGGAACTCACCGAGATCCGTGCGGTTTACTGGGTGGCGACGGGGGGATTGCTCGCGTTGCTTGCGCTGGTCTTTCCGCGTCGTCACTGGGATGCGAAGCGGATCATTCCGGTCGTGCTGGTCGTCGGCATGACCTATCCGCTTTACAATGACTTCAATGCGATCTGGATGCGGATCTTCGTCACGGTCTGCGGAGTGTTGTTTGCGATCGCCCTTGCGCTGGATGGCGAACGCCGCCGCAACGTTATGCTTTTCAACAGCGGCGTGCTCGTTTTCGCGGTGATGGTCGGCTGTCACCTTTTCAATGATTCGCTCCCGCTCGTTTTCCGTGCGGGCGGACTGGTGATTTTCGGGATTGCGGTCATCGTCGCCAACGCTGTTTTCGCCTATCGCGAAAAGCGAAAGGGTGCGCTCGCCGGGGCTCCAAAAGAGCAGGAAGCTACGGCGGCTCCCGCCGACAAGATCGACGATTCTGCCGCGCCGGAAGAAGCCGAAATCGTTGCGGAGGAGGAAACCAAATGAAGCGCAATCAATGGATCCGGCTCGCGGTTTTTCTCGTTGGATTTGCCGTTTTTCTGATGTTGCCCGTCCATAAATACTGGATGCTCGAATACACCAAGGGGCGCAACATCGTGTTGCAGGTGAAGCCGCTTCCGGCAAAGAGCCACGGCAACCGCATCGAATTTGAATGCGTTGAAAAATACGCGCCCGCCGGCAAGGATGCGACCGCTCTCGCAAGCGGTTTCGTCTACTTTCACGCCGACGGCCGCTTTGCCGGCGTTGCCGACAAGCGTAAAAACGTGCCGGACAACGCGCCTTATCTGAATTTGCGCAACCTCAAACTTTCGCCGGACGGCAAAAGCTACGAGATCACGCTTCACTTTTCCTATTTCGCGGAAAATCAGGCGGAAGCGGCGGCATTGCTGACGCAAATGGAAAGCGCCCGATCCATTGCGCTTGAGATCGCCATTTTTCCCAACGGCGATCATCAGATCAAAAAACTGCTCATCAAATAAGTTAATGATTGCAGAGTTTTTCGCGCAGGAATTTAAATCCCTCTGACGTCGCCTCGATTTTCATGCCGCCTTCCGGCGTGAAATCGGCGCGGCGCACAAAACTTGCGAGGATTTTCCCTTCGTCGGTCTCGCCGAAACGATTCAATTCGCGGTCGACGTAGCCTTGAAAGGGAAAGACCGGCACGCGCATCATCCCCATCCGCACGCTTTTCAGATCGAATCGGAGCTTGCCGTCGGCGATTTTGCCGTCGGCGGTGATCTCGACGGGGATCATCCACCGGTAATTGACGGGAATCTCGGCGTGGCAGAGCAACTTGCCGTCGCGCAGAACGACGTCGCGCAAATAGACTTTTTTCCGCAAATGGGGGTTGAAGACCCGGCGCGCCGATGAGAGCAACGCCTGCGTTTCCTGTGCGGAAAGCATAACGACGACGCTTTTTTGCGGCTGGCGGCGGCCGCGGAGGATCGCCCCGGAAAATTTCGCCGACGTTTTCTGAATGCTCTGCAATTCCTCTTTCGGGATCGACAACGGCTTCGGCGGGATGACCGGACGCAAAATGAGCATCGCGACAATCTGCGCCAGAAGCAAAAGCGCGACGAGGGCGCTCCCGACGGCGAGGATGACCTTTTGGCCTTTCGTCTTCGGCTTCGCCGGAATTTTCCATTTGAGCACCACCGCGTCGATGACGCTTGCGGCGGCTTTCCGGATAAATGTCAGGATCTTTCGCGTTCTTTCCATAATTCGATCGCCTTTAAAAATCCGGGCAACACCCGTGCCGCCTTGACCGGGCCCACCCCTTTGATCCGCATCGCGTCGTCGACGTTGTCGATCTCGTTTGCGGCAAGTTCCTCCAAAACGTGATTGCTCAAGATCTCATAGAGCGGCACGTGGCGTTCGGCGGCGATGCGGCGGCGCAATTCCTTGAGGACGTCGAGCAGCGTGGCATTTTCGCCGAGCGCTTTTTTGGTCGCTTCCTTCGCCGGTTTTTTCCGCAGGTCGCCGGCGTGGACGTTGGGCAGCGGCAGCTTGGGCAGCTCCTCCATGCCGAGCGCGGTCGCGCCGTAACCGGAAACCATCAGACACGGGAAGCCCTCGCGGTCGACGCGTTCGAGCAAACCGCCCGTTTCCAGGATCCGGATGTATTCCAACACTTTCGTCTGTTGAAAATAGGCTAAACTCCCGTAGTGGGGCGAGCGCTTGAAATAGGGCGTCATCTCGGCGCTTTTGGCGCCGGAAAGGAGCTTGGCGAGCTTGCCCGCGCCGATGCGCCCCTCGAAGTCGGCGGCAGCGAGCAGAATTTTGCGCAGGACGACGCTTTCGCTTGCCGTCGGCGCGCGGAAATCGCTCCCGAGATCGCGCGCACAGTGGTCGCAGGAGCCGCATTTCCAATCTTTGACTTCTTCGCCGAAGTAGGAGATCAATTCGCCCTGCCGGCAAAGTTCCGGGGGACATTCGGCGTAGGAAATGACGTCGTCGAGCTTTTCGAGTTCGCGGTCGAGCTTGGCGCCGAGCGCCGCGTCGTCGAGCGGCACCGCGGTCGCGTCGGAAAGCAATTCGATCGCGCGCCCCTTGAAGGAGTTTTTATACTCGATCTCGTTTCCGTTCAACGCATTGAGCACGCGGCGCAACTGCTCGACATTCAGATTCGAGGTGATCGCGAGTTCCTCGAGGTCGTACTCCTGAAAATTGACGAGCGTGCGTCCGTAGCGGCGCGCGAGCCGGCTCAAAAAGCGCGACCGCTGGGTGCTTTCCGCCTGATGGATCACGGCAATCCGGTCGGGATCGGCGGTAAAGCGCAATTCGATGCGGTTGCTCCGCGGCAGCCGGCGGATCAGATCGAGCCGGTCGAGAATGCCGAGCGAAGCGTAAATTTGCCCTTCCTGTTTGACTTCGGGCAAAAAAGTCTGCAATTCGGCGGCGGTCACTTCGAGCACGTTGCTCTGGCGCTCTTTCGCGAGGCGGCGGATCGTCGCGTAAACGCGGCGGATCGTATCGGGGCCGGGGTTGTTCATCTCGATCAGAAACTGCTGGGTGTAGCGGTCGGCAAAGGAAAAGAGCAGAATGCAGTCGGCCTTTTCGCCGTCGCGGCCGGCGCGCCCCGCTTCCTGATAGAGCGCTTCGAGACTCCCCGGCAGCTGAAAGTGGATCACCCGCCGCACGTCGGGCCGGTCGATGCCCATACCGAAAGCGTTGGTCGCCGCCAACACCGGGTGAGGATCGCTCATAAAGCGGTTCTGCACTGCCGTGCGCTCGTCGTCGCTCATTCCGGCATGGTAGCCGAGAATGCCTAAATTTTCGGTGATCTTGTCGACCGCCTGACGGGTCGCCGCGTAAATGATGGTCGTCGCGGGGGTTTCCAGCAATTTGCGCAACGCGTCGAACTTGTCGGCATCGGTGCGGCATTTTTTGACTTGAAACGAGAGATTTTCGCGGCGGAATCCGGCGACGAGCAACTTCATCTGATCGCGGTGGAGCTGCTTTTTGATGTCCTCGCGGACGATCGGCGTCGCGGTCGCGGTAAAGGCGCACACCTGACGGATGTTGAAATCGTCGGCGACCTGTCCCATTTTGCGGTAGGCGGGGCGGAAATCGTGTCCCCACTGGCTGATGCAGTGCGCTTCGTCGACCACCAGCATCTTGGGCGGGTGGCGGTAAAGAAATTTGCGGAAATGCGCCGCCTGAAACCTTTCGGGGGCGACGTAGAGCAGTTTCACTTCGCCGCGGTCGGCACGCGAAATCGCCTCCTGCTGCATCGCGAGCGAAAGCGTGCTGTTGATAAACGCCGCCGCAATGCCGCGCTTCAAAAGCTGATCGACCTGATCCTGCATCAGGGCAATCAGGGGCGACGCGACGATCGCATAGTCGTCGCTCATCAGGATCGGCAGTTGATAGCAGAGCGATTTGCCCGCGCCGGTCGGCATGATGACGCCGAGATCCTCGCCTGCGAGGATGCGCTCGACAATCTCCTGCTGATGGTCGAGGAAGCGGTCGTAACCGAAATAGTGCTTCAGCGCTTCGAGCGAAGTCATTTTTTTGCGATTTTTCCGACGAAGCGGCTGATGCGCTTCAATGCTTCGCCGAGTTCCTCTTGACTGGTCGCGTAACTGCAACGCACGAAACCCTCGCCGCCGGGGCCGAATGCCGAACCGGGAATGACGGCGACGTGTTCTTTTTCGAGCAGTTTTTCGGCGAATTCCTCGCTGGAAAGACCGCTTTTTTTGATCGCCGGGAAAGCGTAAAAGGCGCCGTGCGGCAAGACGCAGTCGAGACCGATCTCATTCAGTCCGCCGACGAAAAAGTCGCGGCGTTCCTGATAACTTGCGTGCATTTCCGCTTTGGCTTCGCCGCCGCGCCGGAGCGCTTCGAGCGCCGCTTCCTGGGCGACGGTCGGCGCGCTCATGATGGCGTACTGGTGAATCTTTTTCATCGCGTCGATCAGATCTGCGGGAGCGCAGGCGTAGCCGATGCGCCAGCCGGTCATCGCGAACGCCTTGGAAAAACCGTGCAGGAAAATCGTGCGCTCGCGCATGCCGGGGAGCGTCGCGATCGAAACGTGCGCTTCGCCGTAGGTGAGCTCCGAATAGATCTCGTCGGTGATCAGCAAAAGGTCGTGTTTGGTCACGACGTCGGCAAGACGCTTGAGCGCCGCGCCGGAAAGCGTCGCCCCGGTCGGATTGCAGGGAAAATTGATCAGGATCGCCTTGGTCTTGCCGGTGATCGCCCGTTCAATCGCGTCGGCGTCGGGGGCGAAATTGTTTTCCCGTTTGGTCGCGACCGGCACGGGCACGCCGTGCGCCATTAAAATTTCAGCGGGGTAGCTGACAAACGAGGGCGAAGTGTAGATGATCTCGTCGCCCGGAGAAGTGATCGCGCGGATCGCGATGTCGAGCGCCTCGCTGACGCCGACGGTGACGATGCACTCGTTTTCCGGGTGGTAGGCGAGGCGGTAGTCGCGCGCGAGATATTGACAGATTTCGCGGCGCAGCGAGAGCATGCCGAGGTTGCTGGTGTAGCTGGTGTGGCCGCGCTCGATCGAGTAGATGCCGCTTTCGCGGATCGTCCACGGCGTCGTGAAATCGGGTTCGCCGATGCCGAGCGAAATGACGTCGTCCATCGTGCTGACGAGGTCGAAAAATTTGCGGATCCCGCTCGGCGGCAAGGCGGCGATATGGCGCGCGACGCGATCTTTACGGACAGACTTTGAGCCGCTCATATTCCTCGTCGTCCTCCATCATATGCCCCGATTCCTTGTATTTTTTCAGCTGGAAGCTCGTCGAGGTCGAGATCACGCCGTCGATGGTCGCAAGTTTTGCCGCGACGAAATTGGCGACTTCCTTCAAGCTGGAACCGCGGACGGTCAGAAAAAGATCGTAAGAGCCTGAAACCAACGCGAGATCGCTCACTTCCGGGAACTTCGCGATCCGGCGCGCCACCTGATTGAAACCGCCTTCGCGGCGCGGCGTGATGCGCACTTCGATCAGCGCGCGTACCTGTTCCTGATCGTAAGCGGCATCGTCGAGGATCGCGGTGCAGCCGCGGTAAAGACCGGATTTTTCCAGAGCCTTCAACTCCTTGGCGACTTCCTTTTCGGTCATCTTGGCCGCTTTGGCAACCTTGGCGAGGTCGATCGGCGCATTTTCAGTAAGAATTTTCAGCAACTTATCCATAAATGACTCCCTAAAGTGAAAGCAGTAAATTGATCAACGCGATCAGTCCGACCGCAGGGCCGATGTAAAGAAAACTGTCGACGACATCGAAAACGCCCCCCATGCCCGGAATCCACGCGGCGGAATCCTTGACGTTGGCGCGCCGCTTCAGCGCCGATTCCGTCAGATCGCCCGCAAAACTCAGCAACGCGAGCAACAATCCGCCCGCAAGGTAAACGAACCACGGAAAAAGCGGCTTAAAGTAATAAAAGATGAAACTGACCAAAACCGAGCACGCCATGCCGCCGAAAAATCCTTCCCACGATTTTTTCGGGCTGATCGACGGTGCAATCTTGTGGTTGCCGCCCGGGAGCATCGACGTGAGCATACCGAAAATATATCCGCCGGTGTCCATCGCCTTGGCGGTCAGCATCAGATAGAGCAAAAGATACGGAAGGGAACTAAAGTAAAAGCAACCGAAAAGGATGTAAGGAAATCCCAGAATCATCACCAGCGCAATGCTGGTGAAGATTCGGCGGAACTTCATCTCATCCTTGCAAAAGAGCAACGTGCCCCACACCGTCAGAACGCTGCCGAGAAGGATCCCGACCAGCATCAGACTGAAAAGATCGGTATGCCCGCTGAAACCGAAACTTAAATAGGTCAGAAACGCCGCGATGCCGCCGATCTCGGCGGTAAAAAGCGGATCGTTGTCCAAATGGAAGTGATTGCAGAGTTTTCCCGCTTCAAAAAGCGTCAGCGCGACGACGATCGCCGCACCGAAAATAAAGAGCAAAACACCGTATTTCCAGAAAAAAACCGCACAAAGCAACGCCAGCAGGATTGGAAAACTGATGATGCGGTACCTTAACATAATATTTTCCTTTATGCAAAAATAGTTTCTTCCACGGCAAGACAGAGCGCGTGGTAGATCGGCAGATGGTATTCCTGAATCTTGTAAGTCTCGCTTTCCGGCACGGCGACGACGATGTCGGCAAATTTCGCGCAAATGCCGTTGCGGTTGCCGGTCAACAGGATCGATTTGACCCCTTTGACCCGCGCCGCCATCAGTGCGCGCAAGACGTTTTTGGAACCGCCGCCCGTTGAAATGCCGAGAAAGAGATCCCCCGGACGCGCGAGCGCCCACAATTGCTGGGCGAAAATCAGTTCCGGATCCACGTCGTTGCAAAAGGCGCTCAGCAACCCGGGATGCGACAAAAGCGAGATCGCCCGCAAGCCCGACTGCAGTTTGTCGGCAGTATCCTGACCCGCTTCACCGAAAAGCGAAACGAAATTTTCCTTGGCGCAATCCGGCAGCGGCCGTTTTGATTTGAAACCTTTCATCAATTCGCCGCAGATGTGGTCGCAGTCGGCGGCGCTGCCGCCGTTGCCGGCGAGATACAGGATGCCGTCGCGTTCGTAAAGAGCGAGCAATTCCTCCAAAACCTGGTACAACGTTTCACGCAGACAGGATAATTCCGGAATCCGTTGAAAAAGTTCTTCGATTTTAGCGTTTTTCGTTTGCATTTCCACCCTTTCAAAGATATTTTAACTTAAGATAACCGGAAAGCCGTTTTTTTTCAAGGCGCAAACGCAAAAAAGCGCACTTTTCCGGAAAATAAGATTGATGATAAGTTCGTTGACAAGTTGTTGATAAGTTGTTGAAAGACGGTTGAAAACTTTTTTCTCAACCGCGCAGAAACAAGCTGTCAACGCGTTATTAACAAGGAAAAAGTAAAATTAAACCGTTGATAATCAACGCTTCAAAAAAAACGATTAACAAAATTTGCTTTTTCTGATTATTATTATATATTAAGTTCTTTAAATAAGATGGTATAAGAAGGAGCGCTTTTTCCGGCATTCAAGCTGAAGTCGCTCGAAAAGGTTGAAACAAAACTCATATTATGGGAGAGAATAAGATGAAATTCAAAGTCGATCGTGAAAAACTTCACCGGGCTCTCGGCCGCGTCGGCAACATGACCAACAACCGCGCGATCCTGCCCTTGCTCAACAACGTTTTGCTCGAATGCGAGGAAGGCAAGCTCAAACTGACGACCACCGATCTCGAATTGCGCATGAGCACCGTAATCGAAGCGACCGTCGAGGAAGCGGGCAAGACGACGGCGCCGGCGAAAAAACTCAATTCGCTGATTTCCTGCATGTCGGGCGCGGAAGTCGAATTCGACGTCGACGAAGCGGATCACGTAAAAATCCTCTGCGGCACCGGTAAATTCACGCTGCTCGGTCTGCCCGCCAAGGATTTCCCGGAAGCTTCGGTCAACGAGACGAGCCACATCGTGACGATCAAGGAAAGCGCGATCAAAAAGATGATCTCGCAGATCAATTACGCCGTGAGCGCGGATGATTCCCGCAAAGTTCTGACCGGCGTGCTGATGAATCTCAAAGATACCAATATGACGCTCGTGGCGACCGACGGCAAGCGCATGGCGCTGCAGGAAGGCGCGCCGACGAGTATCGAGGGCGGCGATCTTGAAGCGATCATTCCGTTGCGCGCGATCAACGAATTGCGCCGCGTTGCCGAGGGCGATGCGGAAATGAAAATTTTCATCGGCGACAAGCAGTGCCTTTTCCAGGGCGGCGATTTCGAGATGTCGACCAAATTGATCGAGGGCAATTACCCGAACTACCGTCAGGTGGTGCCGGCGGCGTTTGCCAAAGAGATCGAAGTGCCGACCGACTTGCTCAAGAGCCGTATCCAGACGATGTCGCTGCTGCTGCCCGACACCAACAGTTTCATCATCCTCGGTTTCAGTGAGAATAAACTGCAGATTTCCGCGTCGAGCGCCGAAGTCGGCGAAGGCAGCGACAGCATCGACATCAACTACAGCGATACGCCGTTTGAGATTTCGTTCAATCCGCAGTTTCTGATCGAACCGTTGATGGCGACCGACGTCGAAAGCGTCCGCATGAAAGTCAACGATCCGATCAATCCGGTGGCGATGGAAGCCGGCGAAGGTTTCCTTTACGTCATCATGCCGATCCGAAAAAAATAGTTTTTGGCGATGTTGCAGGAAATTAAGCTCGTTAATTTTCGCAACTTCGGCACGGCGCAGCTGAATTTTTCGGGGCGCGACGTCGTCCTTTTCGGCAAAAACGGTTCGGGTAAGAGCAATCTGCTGGAAGCGGTCAATCACCTGTCGATTCTGCGCAGTTTCCGCGGCGCGCGAAGCCGGGAATTGGTGCGGATCAACGAGAGCGAATTTTTTCTCGGCGGAACGCTGAAAAAGGGAAACTTCACGGAGTTTCTTTCCGTGCGGGAAAGAGCGGATGGCCGCCGGGAACTTTTCATCGGCGAGACGAAATTGCGCCGGTCGAGCGAATTCATCGGCGAATTTCAGACGGTCCCGTTCGTGCCGGAAGACCGGATGATCGTTTCCGGCAATTCGGCTTTCCGGCGGAAATTTTTCGACGTGCTGCTTTCGGCGCTCGACGGAAAGTATTTCAGTTTGCTCGTCAACTATGCGCGCGCGCTCGACCAGCGCAACCGCGCGTTGCGTGAGAACCATCTGCCGGTCGCCGCGGCGTTTGAAGAGGAATTGTCACGCTGTGGCGCCGAGATCGGCAATTTCCGGGAAAACGGCGCAAAAATGATCGTCGATGAGATGAATCATCTTTTCGGCGGCAAATACCGCTTTGATCTGCGCTACAATCGGGCGTTTCCCGCCGATGCGGCGGAGTATCTGGAAAAATTGAAAATTTCGCGGCCGCGGGAAGCGTTGAAAAAATGTACGCTGATCGGGCCGCAACTTGATGAATTCGAGATGCGTCTGGATGGTCGCTTGCTGCGCGGTTTTTCTTCGACCGGGCAACAGCGGTTGTCGAGTCTGATGTTGCGCTTGTCGCACTTCAACTTGGTGCGCAAAAACACGTCGGTAACGGTCGTCGCGCTGATCGACGACGTCACCGGCGAATTGGATGATGAAAATTTCGATCACTTCCTCGACAACGTCGCGGTCGCGGATCAAAGGATTTTTACGTTTACCGGGATCCCGGATCGGGAAATTTTTCGCCGCGCCCAGCAGATTCCGGTCGAAATGCTGGAGAATTTTTCATGACGAACTGGATCTTTTTTCTCGCCGGCGCGCTCGTCGGCATTGCCGGCGGCGGATTTGTCGTTTCCGCCTTGTGCCGCGCGCTTTACCGCGCCCGGCTCGCCGCCCAGCAGGAAGTTTTTGCCGCGCGTCAGCAGGAACTTGACCGCCACGCCGCCGAGATCGAAAAGTTGCGCAATCAGCAGGCGGAGCAGTTGAAACTGGAATTGAAAGCGCTTTCCGACAAAATCTTTGAGGAAAAGAGCGTCAAACTCAACGCCGCCAACAAGGAACAGCTTTCCGCGCTGATGGATCCCTTTAAGGAAAAGTTGCAGGAATTCAAAAAAAGCGTCGACGAATCGCGCGGCAAAAACATCGAATTGCACGCGGCGTTGCGCACCGAACTTGCCCGGATGATGACCGAGACCGGCAAACTCGGCAACGAGGCGAAAATGTTGACCAACGCCCTGCGCGGCGAACAGAAAACGCAGGGCGACTGGGGCGAGATGATCCTCGACGATCTTTTACAGCGCTCCGGATTGAAAAACGGCGTCCACTACGAATGTCAGAAAACGATGCGCGACGCCGACGGCGCCTTGCTCAAAAACGATACGGCAAACTTGTTGCGTCCCGACGTGATCGTCCACTACCCCGACGGCAAGGACGTCGTCATCGACAGCAAGGTGAGTTTGACCAACTACATTTCCTACATGAATGAGGAAGATCCCGAAAATCGCGAAACCGCGCTCAAAAATCACCTCAAAAGCGTCCGCAGTCACGTCGACGAACTCGCCAAAAAGAACTACGCAAGTTTCGTGCCGGAAACCGGTCATGAAAGCTGCGGTTTCACCGTGATGTTCATTCCCAACGAAGGCAGTTTCCAGCTGGCGATGATCCACGATCCCGAACTTTGGGTCTACGCTTTCAATCGCAAAATATTGATCGTGAGTCCGGTTAATCTGATGGCGCTTCTGCAGTTGATCGAGATCGCGTGGACGCGCGAAGATCAATCGCGCAACCAGCAGGAAATTCTCAAGACCGGCGCCCAGCTTTTGGAGCGTCTCTACGCCTTTTACGAGGAATTCGACAACATCGGCAAACAGCTCGACGCGGCGCGCGGCGCCTTTGACAACGCGGCGCACCGCCTCAAGGAAAGCGAACGCGCCCGCAGCGTCGTTTCAGCCGGCGAAAAACTGAAAAAACTCGGCGTCAAAATGAGCAAGGAGAAAAAACTCCCGCAATCGCTCGAATTGCCGGAAAGCGAGGAAAACTGATGAACTACAACTTTGACGTCAGTATTATCGTTTCCGTTTTGCACCCGGACCCCGTCTATTTGCGCGACGTGATCCTTTCCGCCAAACGACTGGTGGAAAAAAGTCATCAAAAGGTCGAACTTCTGCTCGGCAACGACGGCAGTCCCGCCGACGAATGGCATATTTTCGACGAATGCGCCGCCTTGGCGCCGGAGCTGGTCAAACTCTTTCACTTTCCGCTCAACCGCGGCATCGGCCGCACCCGGACGAATCTGATCAAAAAAAGTTCCGGCCGCTATGTGATGCCCTTTGACGGCGACGACATTCTTTTGCCCTTTGACCTCGACGGCGAGATCGCCTTTCTCGATCAGCATAGGGAATACGGCGCCAGTTACGCGCAGAAATACCTTTTCAACGAAAACGGCCTCACCGGGATGAATCACGGCGCGCCGCTTTCCGATTTCCAGAGCTACTTCACGCCCAAAGTCAATATCAACGCGATGCTGATCCGCCGCGAATTGGTCGATCTCTGTCACGGTTTCCGCCAGATACCGGGCAGCCACATCAACGAAGACGTCTATCTGATGTATCGCATGATCCGCGAGTCGAAGCTTTACTTCAGCCGCGAGGGGCGCAGTCTTTACCGCATCCACAACAAAAGCGTCTGCCACGTCTACGGCGGGGAGCAGGACGATTTCCGCTATATGGCGCGGGCGATGGCGGAGCGGGACATCGATCTTTTCCGGCAATGGCTCGCGCGCAAAGTTCCCGTCGTGCCGCCGGAAAGACGGCGCATTTCCGCCGCGATCGCCGGCGCCGCGCTCTTTCTCTATCAGAAAAATCAGGATTTTGCGCTCTGGATCCTGCAAAGCGCCGTCGATAACTTCCCCGACGACTACGGCGCGTGGGAGCATTTTCTCTATTTCGGCTTTCACTGCTGGAATTTGCCGGAAGCGTTGGATCATTTGCGGACGGCGCTCCAACACTTCCCCGGCGACGTTTCCCGGCAGTTGCCGCTGCTTTTCAATCTTAACATTCTGTCGCAGCGCAACTTCGCGATCCCGCCGGAATTTGCCGAACTTCACGACCGGGCGTACCGGAAGTGGTTTGAGATCCCAGAAACCGTGCGGCTTTACGTGCCGGAAGCGGTGAAAGTGTCGCGCCCGAGCTATTCGTTTGTTATGCCGAAAATCCAATTTTAGAATAAAGGAAAGATGCTATGACCGAAACCATCGTCAATCATATCGAATATTTTGCCGCCAGTGCGAGCACCTGGGGATTGCTGACGATCTTCATTTTTATGACGATCGAAAGCAGTTTCATCCCGTTCCCGAGTGAAGTCGTGATGATCCCGGCGGGATTTCTCGCTTTCCGCGGTGAAATGACGACGGGGATTTTCTGGCTCGACGCATTGCTCGCCGTGCTGGCAGGACTTGCCGGTTCGATGGCGGGGGCGTATATCAATTATTACCTTGCCTGCTCGGTCGGCAGAAGTTTTCTTTACCGTTACGGCAAATACTTTTTCCTCAAGCCGGCGACGCTGGAGCGATCGGAGGAAATTTTCCGCAAATACGGCGATCTCGCGACCTTTGTCTGCCGTCTGCTCCCGGGGATCCGCCAGTTGATCTCGATCCCCGCCGGCCTCGCTAAAATGAATCTCAAACGCTTCAGTTTCTTTACGGCACTCGGCGCGGGCATCTGGATCATCATCCTGACCGCAGTCGGCGCGTGGTTCGGCCACCTCGCCGGAAATATGTCGTACGCCGAACTGATCACCGCCGGCAAAAAGGCAATCCAGAATCACTATATCTGGATCCTCGTCATCCTCGCGGTTTTTATCGCCGTATATTTATTCATCCAGCACCTCGTGATGAAAAAGAACAAAAAATAATTTGCAAAAGCCAAAAGCGCAAGCTATATTATAGGACACGCAGTCCCATGGTGTAACGGTAGCACAAGTGATTCTGGTTCATTTAGTTGAGGTTCGAATCCTTATGGGACTGCCAATTTTTTTGTAAATAGCCGGGCGGCAAAAATCATCCGCATAAACAAAAACTGGTCGCAAACAAAGAGTTTGCACCAGTTTTTTTATGCCTCTTCGACGGTTTATGACA
>DCFZ01000028.1:0-14423 GCA_002314455.1 Lentisphaeria bacterium UBA1791
TTTGCTTTAGACGATTTTTAGGTTATAAAGCGTCGAAGAACCTAAAAAAAGCTGCCCGCGTTGGCGGGCAACTTTGCTTTTTGGAAACTTATTTCCTGTCGATGAGATAGATGCTGTCGCCTTTTACCTCGGTGAGGACATTGCCCTCGACGCCGCGAATCTTCCAGTTGGCGGGCAGATCGACCGTCACCTTTTTCGCAGGATTCCAGAAAAAGAGCGCGCCGCCTTGCTCACTCACCCACACCGAGCCGAAAGACGTCTCGCGGACAAAAGGCATTCCGACAAGATCGAGCGCCTCGTAGAATTTCGGGATGAAACTGCAGGCGCGCTTGGAAAGTTTGATCTCATCGGGCACGCGCTCGATGCCGAAGATCAACCCTTCCGGCACCCAGTTCGGGAAGCAACCGTACATCGCCAGCCGGAACTGGTCGAGCGTCAAGGCGCCGTAGATGCCGCTGCTCGGGAACTGACCGACGAGCGAAAACTCCTTGCCGACGAAACTTGTGTAAAGTTCCGGACGGTAGAGATATTCGTCGATGACGAGCGCATTCATCCCCTCGACCGAAACGCGGCAGTTGTGATCGTGGAAAAACTTGTAGAATTTGATCTGCGCCGGCAATCCGTTGGGACTGGTCGGCGTGCCGAAGTTGACGCCGCTCGCCGCACCGCCATCCATATCGCGGTAGAACCAGCCGACGCCGTTGCGCATCGCCTCCTCAAAGATCGGCACGCAGAATTCATAAAATCCCGGCGCATTGAGGTCGATGACGGGATAGGTGCCGAAATACTGCTGAACCTTGCCCTTTTCGTCCCGGATGAACCATTCGGGGTGTTCCCGATAGATTTCGCCGCCGTCGCCCTGAACGTAGCTGCCCGCCGTCCAGATGCGGGCGCTCGCGCCGGCGGCTTTGATCATCCGGTAGACTTCGAGATTCTGCTCGTCGGCGATCTTTTCGATCGGACTTTCCGGCATCGGCGGATAGATGTAGCGGAAGCCGAGCTTGACCGCCTCTTCCGAAAAATATTTCGCCTCCTCGGGCGTCAGATAGCCGTACCCGGCGACGGGGCAAGCGGGCAATTCCTTCAATCCCGCCTGACGGCGGAGCGTCTGACGCATGAATTGGTACATCGCCAGATAATCGTTGTGCGCGCGTTCGGTACCGTCGTCGAACCAATGCCAGTAGGTGTGCGTGGCAAGCGGCGCGTAAACCCGCCCGAAGTGGGTCATATAGGTCGTCTTGATGAAAGGCGCCCCCTGCTGACGGTCAAGTTTGGCGTGGGTGAATTCGGGGTACGAGCGGTTGCCGATGTAAAGCGCGTTTTTGCAGACGACCATCTCAAAGGGCTGGCCCGTATAAGCGCGCGTCGTCACCGTCGTCCTGCCCGTCATGTCAAAAGCGGTATAGCCGCGCGGCGGCTGATAGCAGTCGTTGCGGTGGGCGAAAAGCGGTTCGGGCAGATCCAGATCGCCGGAAAATTCGAGCTGGCTGACGAGAAAAGGCGTTTTTTCGAGTTCCGCACGATCGCCGATGCCGGAAAAAGTTCTGCCGTCGAGTTTGAGCGTGCCCGCCTTGAAGATCCAGCGCATCCGCGAATCCTTGGCGACATAGGTGAGGCAAAGTTCATTGCCGCGCGCTTCGACTTTGTCGAGTTTCCACTTGATGTCGGCGGCTTTGAAATCCTCCTTGACTTCGGTCGCCTCGGCGGTCGATGAATCAAAAACCGCCTGTTTTTCGGAATACTTGATCTGCGAGATGCCGTAGTTTCTCAAATAGGGTTTCTGCTTGCCCGGCGCCGTGATGTTGACTTTGCCGTCGGCGAGAATTTCCAGCGTGTAACCGTTGCCGAACGTCACAACCTTGCCGGCAAGGACGACGGCTATTTCCTCATCGGCGATGCCGAGTTCCGGCAGTTGCAACGAGGCGGAAACTTCCCCCAGCTGCACGCGTTCCGGCGCTTTTTCCGGACGGGCGATCGCCGATTCGGGATCGGCTTTGGCCGCCTTGGCGGAATCGGCAATCACCGCGATCATCAGCGCGCGGTGATACGCCCAGTTGGCGAATTCGAGCATCTGCTTCTGCAACCGGCGTTCGGCGTTGAAAAACGTGACCGTGCCCTTGCCGACTTTGATGCGCACGATAAACGGCGCGACTTCGCGACCCTTTTCATCGCGGATCATACTGAGGACTTCCGCGCCGGGGCGCACTTGCGCCATCTGATAAAAGCCGTATACGGGCATCGTTTCCGGCATACAGCTGTAGAATTTGCCGGCGGGACGGTCGGCGAAAAGCTTTTCTCCGGCGTCGACGGTCGTATCTTCACCGAGCACGACCGGCAGCAATTCGTCGATCACGCCGGGGGCAAACGGGCGCATGACAACCAGATTGCCGCCTTTTTCCAGATAGGCTTTCAACTGCGCCACGCGTTCTTTCGTCAGGATCTTGGCGTAGTTTTCCGCCGGGATCTGGTGAAAGACGACGACCGCGTCGCGGTAGGGTTTCAATTTCTGAAACGCCGGCGTGAAACCGTCGAAAGCGACCGGTTCCACCTGATCGGTCGGGTGCGCCTTGATCGTCGCGCCGCCGAAACCGTCGAGGTAGGCGCTGTTGAAATCGACGACGCGCAAGCCGCCGGCAACGAGAAAGTTGGTGACTTCATCGCCCTGCCACGGGCGACCGCCGTTGAAAAGCAACACCCGCGACCCGCGAGTGCCCTTTTCGGGCGCCATTTTCGCCGGTCCCGCCAGCGAAACGATTGCCGCCAGCGCGGCGCCGCACAGAAAGAATTTTTTCATTGTATTTTCCTTTCGGTTAAAGAATTATGAGCTATTCCTCGACGATGATCCGGTCGCCGGCGGCAAAGACGCGATCGAGCCAGCAAAGCTGCTGATCGGCGTCAAATTCGACATTCTGCCGCTCGCCGTTGACCAAAATCTGCGGCGCTTTTGCCGATTGAATAAGGATCGGCGCGTGCGCAGAAGTTTTGACGGTAAACGACAATCGTTTCTTTTGCACTTTCACCTCGCCGACCGCGAGATCGGTCGCCTGCAAAAGTACGGGGTGTTCCGGCGCGATCTCACTGCGGTGCAAAACGATCTTTGCCGTGCCCGATGCGGGGAAAAGCTCAACGGGAATCTGCATGGCGCCTTTCACTTCCGCACCGTTGACGGTAAAGGAATCGATATATTTACCCTTGCCGGAAACCACGACGTCGCAGACGACGTTGCGGAAAAGGAGGTTCTTCACCTCGACGCGCCCCGCTTCGTCGGCGGGAAGCCACGCGAAACCGCCGCGCGTCCAATCCAAGCCGCAGGCGCCGCGCAAAATGCCCTGCGCGATGCCGGTCGCCCCGAAGCCCTGCCAGCGCGTCGTCATCGTCACGTCGCGCTCGTCGCCGGTGAGGTTCAACGTCTCGATCGCCAATTGGTGATGTTTGAAATAGGCGAGGAAGCCATTCATGATCCGCACCGCTTCGTCGGCACGGCCGCCGCAACGGGCGGTCTTGCCTTCGTGGCCGTAGTGTTGACTCATATGGATGCCTTTCCACGCCTCGCAGGGCACGGCGCTGTCCCACGCCACCGCGGTGTGGCCCATTGCGTGGTAGAGCCGCGTCGCCTGGTATCGGGCGAGCTGCGGCAGAATTCTACGGAAAAGATAACGCCCGAAATTGTAATCCATCCCGATTGTATGCGTGTAGTGAAAGACTTCGACGCGCGGCAATTCAAAGGAGTCCGTCCGCGCCTGCCGCAAATAGCCCTCTTTTTCGTTGTAGAAAGCCATTTCGTAATTCGCTTCGACCTTGGCGGAAAGTTCTCTGCACCGCTCGGCGATTTCCCCCTCGTTGAGGTCGCGGGCGAAGTTTTCGAGCGACCGCAAGGCGTCGTACCACCAGCCGTTGAGGCAACTGGGGTAAAAGAGATCGGTCATCCCGACTTCCTCGCTGTTGTCGACGCCGCAATTGAGGCTCATTTTCAGCAAGCCCGTTTTGGGATCGGCAAACCGCTCCATGAAATGGAAAAATTTGATAAAATTGGGCAGACACTCCTTTTCAAATTCGGGGTCGTCGGCAAACGCGAGGTATTCGCCGAGCGTGACGATGAGGTGCATCGTCACCCACGGACACGTTTCCGCCCACGGGTAATTGAGCATATAACGGATCATCTTTTTTGCGCGTTCCGGCTCGCCGTTGAGCAAGAAATCGCGGATCGGGTAAATGTCATCCCACAGCGCGAAAAAGTGATAGTTGAAATTGGCGGCGCGCACCATCATTTCGGTATCGCTCTCGGCGAGGATGAGTTTGCGCTGAAAGCCGGGAAAAAGTTCAAAGAAGTGGCCCGCTTCGGGAAGGTTTTCCAAATTGACCGTAAGCGCGGGCGCGCAATCGCGCTTTTCGCGCGCAAGGTTTTTCTCGAAATCGGCAATGCTCTTTCTGGCGCGTGCGATCGCTTCCTCGTCGGTCGCGCCGAAGCCGCTCCCGACGAAAACAGGCTCGTTTGCCTTGGCGTTTCCGGCAAGATACCAGCCGTAGGGGATCTCGTGAAAGGAAAATTTCAAATTGCCCGTAAACGCCCAGACGGCGTTGACCTTGCGGTCGGCGTAAGTTTTCGTCGCGCGCCACAAAAGACAATTTTGCGCGGCGTCAAAACAAGGCTCCGCCCGGTCGAAGATCATGCCGTCGTCGGGAAACGGCAAATTCGGGTCAAATTCCTTGCCGCGCAATTCGTAGGGAAGCAACCGGATGTTGCTCGCGTGATAGGCGGCAAGCTGATTCTGCAGCGACGGGAATTTTCCCTCGCGCATATGATTGCGACTGAAAATCGCCTTGAATTCGCCGTTTTCATCATCGACAAAGCGAAACGCGATCGCTTCGTGCAGGACGAGCATCGACATCGCCTTGGAAAGAAACCCAAAGGGGTAAAGTTCCGCATCGACGGGGCAGTATTGCCGATCGCCCGCAAGAAAACGCAAGCCCGGCCCCGTCAGCGGCCGAAAAAGCGTACTGCTCCCCGCGCGCGACATCCACTGCGTCGGTTCGCGGTCGGGAAAAAGTTTGCCCTTTTCGTCGCGGATGTCGATCTGGATCACCGAGTTGACGCCGCCGAAACGCTCAACCTGCACCGCGAGCGTGCCGTTGCCGAAAGCACGCCATTCATCGGGAAAGAGCTGATCGAATTGAGGAGTGGATGTCATCTTATTTTTCCTTTATCGATAATTGCGGCCGATAATACTCGATGCCGCCTTGATGGTGCAAAACCATATCCCAGAACTTTTCCCAATCCCAGTGCCACGAGGCAAATTCCTGCTGGGGAATGTTCGCCCACTCCGTGTCGTAGGCGCCGATGATCTCGGCATGGGCGGATCCGGGGAAAAAGAGCCGGATTTTCTGCATGAAGCGATAGAGCGGGAAATCGCCGCGGCTGAAAATCGCCGTCGGCGCGTCTTTGCGGAAAATACGCCGCACCCGCTCCGGATTCACCTCGAAGTCCCGCGCGCAACACCACTGGAATTGCGGCGTTTCAAACTCGATGCCGAGCTCCGAAGCGGCAAAAAGAAAATCGCGCCTTTTGTGCTCGTGGATCACCGTATCGTGACTGACAAACAATATGCGCTTGTGACCGTGCGACAAAAAGCGGCGGAGCGTTTCCAGCGTGATGTAGCGCCAGTCGGTGATGACGGCGGATTCCGGCGCGCAGTCCGTCCACTCGAAACGGTGGCAAAAGACCGTCTCGAAATTGCGGGTCGTCCGGCAGATTTCGCGGTAAGGCATATCGGCGTTGCTGAAATCGAGAAAGAGCCGCGAGGGTTTCTTTTCCAGCATCGACTCGATGTCCTCAATCCGGTTGCCGACGATCATCGGGATCACTTTGGCGCGCGAGCAACCGGCGACAAACTGGGCGTAATACGCCGCCCCCGAAGCGGGCGAAATCGACGTGATGACGCCGGTAAGTTCATACTGTTTGCGGTGGTCGGCGACAAAAAGTCCGGCGCGGCTCGAACGCACAATCGCCCCCTCGTCTTCGAGCATTTTTGCCGCCTGCGTCACCGCCATCGTGCTGACCGTGAGACGCTCGGCGAGCTGCCGCATCGAGGGCAACCTGGCGCCGGGCGCATATTTGCCAGAACGCAACATCTCGTTCAGCGCATCGTATACTTGTCTGCTTTTTGCTTGCCGCATAACCAGCCTCAATCTGTTATATCTGTTATAAAATAGCACTTTGATTTTGCTTTGTCAACTGCCTTTCAAACAAAATTTTTCACCGGGAAAAATCGCCGTTTTTTTGTAAAACGCCTTAATTGGATATATATTATAAGACTCTTGCGGTCGCTTGGATCGATCATATTTTTGCATTCGGGAGTATCGGCGGCCGGATATTCCGTAAGTTTCGTACAGCGAAAGAGGTAGAAAAGTGTTGACAATGTTGAGCCGGATGATCCGGAAAGTTTTCGGAATCGCCGAAAAAACCGAAGCCCCAAAAAAGAAAAACAAAAAAACCGCGCGGCCAAGCGCCAAAGCGCCGACGGCGAAAGCCCCCGTTGCGGCGAAATCGCGCAACGCCGGCAAGCGCCCTGCCCCGGCGGAAAAGAAGACGCCCCGGCAGAAAAAGGAAGTCGCCGCTGCTGTCAAGCCGGTCATTCCCGAACGTCCCGCTGAATTGAAGATCGCCCCCGCGGTCGAGGGGAAAATGCGCTTCACCGATCTCGCATTGCACAAGGACGTCCTTTTCGGCGTTCAGAATGCGGGGTTTGAATACTGCACGCCGATCCAGTCGCTCGCGTTGCCGGTCTTGCTCGAAAAGCGCGACCTCGCCGCCCGGGCGCAGACCGGTACCGGCAAAACCGCGGCGTTTCTGCTCGCCGCATTTACGGAACTGTTGAATCATCCGCTCGCGGAGCGCAAGTGCAATGCGCCGCGCATTCTGGTGCTGGCGCCGACGCGGGAACTAGCCGCCCAGATCCACAAAGATGCCGAACAGCTGGGCGTCTTTACCGGACTTTCCAAAGAAGTCGTTTTCGGCGGTATGGATCACGAAAAACAACGCCGCGCGCTCAACAAGGAACTCGATCTGCTCGTCGGCACCCCCGGGCGCATCATTGATTACACGCAAAGCGGCGACCTCGATCTTTCCAAGGTCGAGATCCTCGTCATCGACGAAGCCGACCGGATGCTCGACATGGGCTTCATCCCCGACGTCAAGCGGATCGTCAGCCGACTGCCGAAAAAAGGCGACCGCCAGACGCTGCTCTTTTCGGCGACGCTCGATGAGAGCATTTTGCGTCTCGCTTCCGGCTGGCTCGCCGACCCCGCCGTCGTCGAAAGCGAACCGGAAAAGCTCGTCAGTGAAAACATCCGTCAGGAATTTTATTCGGTCTTGCGCGACGAAAAACTCGCGCTCTTGCTCTACTTGCTCAACCATGAAAGTTACGACCGCGTGATGATTTTCGGCAACCGCAAAGACGTCAATCTGCGCTTGCAGTTCGACCTCGCCCGCTTCGGCTTCAACGTGCCGGTGCTTTCCGGCGACATCGCCCAGGAAAAACGCATCAAGATCCTCGAAAAATTCCGCACCGGCGAGGAAAAAATCGTCATCGCCACCGACGTCGCCGCACGCGGCATCCACGTCGACGATGTTTCCATGGTCATCAACTACGATTTGCCCGAACGCGCCGAGGATTACGTCCACCGCATCGGCAGAACCGGCCGCGCCGGCCATACCGGCATCGCCATCAGCTTTCTCTGCGAATACGGCGCGTACTATCTGCCCGCGATCGAGGAAATGCTCAAAACGCAATTCCCCAGTACGCTCCCGACCGAAGAAATGTTACAATTGCCCGCCGAAGTTCCCGGCGCCAAGCATCATTTCGAAGAAAGTCACCGTCGCAGCGGCGGCAGTCGTCCCCGCTCCGGCGCAAGACGTCGTTGAACTTTTCCCCCAATTAACTTAAGAGGTGCACCATGAAAAACGTCAAAGTCCAGAAACTCACCGTTGAAAAATTCGCCAAATACGGCAGTTTCGCCGCGCTGATCAACCCGGATGGCGAGGCCACGGGCCCCAAGGATGCTTCGCTCGTCTTTTTCCGCGACATGGTGCTGCCCTCTTTCGGCGGCGAGATCCCCGCATTTTCCACGTTGCGCGTCAAACCGCGTCCGCTCGTCATCGACGCCGGCGAATACCACAACCACACCTGCGAAGTTTCCATGCCGCTCAACGGCGACGCGCTCGTCTGGGTCGCCCCCGCCGACTGTTCGAAAACCGTGCCGGTCGACAAGATCGAAGTCTTTCTCGTCCCCCGCGGCACGTTGCTCTCTTTCCGCCCCGGCGTCTGGCACCACGCGGCATACGCCATCGACAATCAAGTACTCGATGTGATGATCGTTCTGCCCGAACGCGCCTACGTCAACGACTGCATCGGCGCCGCGATCCCGAAAGCAGATCAGCGGAAAATCCAATATTAGTTTTCCCCAAGAAGTCTCCTACGGCGCCGGATTGCGGCGCCGTCCCGACCGCTTCGCGGATCGGCTTCGGTCGACTTCCCGGGGACCCCGGCTCCCCTCGATCCGTTCCTCGACCTTTTGTAGCTCCTCCGGCGCCTCGCATCCGCTTCGCCGCCTGCGGCAAAAGGTCTCCGGTACTCGTCGGCTCGCTGTGGACAATTTTTCTTCCCCAAGAAGTCTCCTACGGCGCCGGATTGCGGCGCCGTCCCGACCGCTCCGCGGATCGGCTTCGGTCGACTTCCCGGGGACCCCGCGCTATCGCGCTCCGTTCCTCGCTACGCTACGGTACTCGCGACTGCGCGAAAGGTAGTTGTTGTCTTTGATTTGATATCCCCCCTTCCCCAAAAAGTCTCCTACGGCGCCGGATTGCGGCGCCGTCCCGACCGCGACTGGTCCGACTTAATCGCCCGTTTCGCGGCAAAAAAAAAAGGCTGTTGCAATTTTTGCAACAGCCTTTTGACTTTTACGTCAATTAGCGGTAGAGCGGACCAAAGTTCGCGCAGGCGCGGTAGTCGGCGCCCTCTTTGTCCATACCGAATGCCGCCCACGCACTCGGACGGAAAATCTTTTCTTCCGGCACGTTGTGCATACAGACGGGAATGCGGAGCATCGACGCGAGCGTGATCAAATCCGCACCGACGTGACCGTAGGTGAACGCGCCGTGGTTGGCGCCCCAGTTCGCCATCACGCTGTAAACGTCGGCAAAGGCGCCCTTGCCCGTCGTATTGGGCACGAACCACGTAGTCGGCCAGCCCGGATCGGTGCGCTGATCGAGGATGTCGTGGATCTTCTTGGGCGGCTCATAGGTGAAGCCTTCGGCGATCTGCAGCACGGGACCAAGTCCCTTGACCAGATTGACGCGGCTCATCGTGATCGGCATACCGCCGCGGGTGAGGAAGCGGCTCGAGAAGCCGCCCCCGCGGAAGTAACCGAGGTTCGCCGGCACCCATTCGGTCGCCGCAAGACACGCCTTGGCGTCCGCTTCGGTGAGCTCCCAGAAATGCTTCATTTCGGGGTTCTTGCCCGCGCGCGCCGTCGCGTCGAGAGTCGTCGCGCCGGAGTTGATCAGGTGCATCATACCGGGCACCGGGAGCTTCATGCCGGTCGTCTTTTTGACCGCTTCGGGGCTCCAATAAGTGCGCACGTCGCTGAAACCGGAAGCGCGCCCCGTCAACAGATGGCTGAAAAGCATCGCCACGCAGTTGAGCGAATCGTTCTCGGTCGCCAGCACATAAGCTTCGCGGATGCCGTTCCAGTCGAAGCTCGTATTCATGATCGTTTCCATGAAATCGCCGTTGGGCATATGATCCGTCCACTGACGCTGCCCCTGGAAGCCGCCCGCGAGCGCGTTGTGCCCCATCGCCTCTTCGCCGAAGCCGAGTTCCGCCAAACGCGGATTGCCGACGAAAAGGTCGCGCGCAATCATCGTCATCTTAACGCAGTAATCCCAGATCGCTTTCTGCTCTGCGGCGCTCTTGCCTTTTTTACCGTTGTAGAAATCGGCGCCCTGGTTGCAGTACTTTTTGACCCATTTCTGGGCGCGCGCAAACTCTTCCGGATCGTAGATGTTTTCATTGACGCGGCGGATGATCTCGGTCATATCGACCGATTCGCAGCGCATATTGAGGTAGTCCTCAAAGAAATTGGGATCGACGATCGAACCGCCGATGCCCATCGCGACCGAACCGATCGACAGATAGGATTTGCCGCGCATCGTCGCCGCCGCGATCGCCGCCCGGGCGAAACGGAGGATCTTTTCCTCGACGTCAGCGGGAATCTTGGTGTCCGTCGCCGCCTGCACGTCGTGCCCGTAGATGCCAAAGGCGGGCAGCCCTTTTTGCGTGTGCGCCGCCAGCACCGCGGCGAGGTAGACCGCACCGGGACGCTCGGTGCCGTTAAAGCCCCAGATCGCCTTTTGGGTCAGGGGATCCATATCCATCGTTTCCGCGCTGTAGCACCAGCAGGGCGTGACGCTCAACGTCGCCATCACGTTTTCCTTGCGGAACTTTTCCGCGCAGATCGCCGCTTCGGCGGCGCCGGAAATCGTCACGTCGGAAATGACGCATTCAACCGGCATACCGTTGGCGTGGCGCAGTTTGCTCGAAATCAGTTTTGCGGCGGCTTTCGCCATGTTCATCGTCTGTTTTTCCAGACTTTCGCGGATGCCGCGACGACGGCCGTCGATCGTCGGGCGAATCCCGATTTTCGGCATCGCGCTGTAATAGCGGTTAACGGGTGCATTCATCTTGAAATCTGCCATAGGAACCTCCTCGTATGGTTTTGCGCTTGATATCGGCGCTTTTGTTACAGATAAAACGCTACTCTGATATATTATAGCAAAGTTTTTGCAAATAATCAACACTTGCCGCAGAGAAAAGAGACGTTTTTTCGTTATTTTTATTCAAAATCGGGAAAAATCAGTTTTTTCTGCAATCCGGCTTGATATTGCAGGGCCGAAAAGGTATATTTTATCAATTCTTTTTCAAACCATCTGTTTTTACATATTTAAGGGGAAAAAATGCTGAATGATTCACTCTACAAGAAATCGCAAAAGAACCCGTTGATGAAAGAGAGTTCTTCTCCGATCCCGCGTTTTCTCATCATCTTTGCCATCGTTGCAGTGGTTACCGTAGTGATCATTTTTTGGGTTTCCAATTCCGGCAAGAAAAAAAGTTCGAGCGAAACGGCGGCAACCTCCAATAACGCGCCGACGCCGACGCCGCCTGCTCCCCGTTTCCATCAACCAGTTGCGGCGACCGGGCAAGCGCTTGATTTTTCTCAAGCGTTGCACGGCGACGCGCTCAACAAGACCATTCCCTTTGCCGCCGGGGCGAAAACCGGCATCATCGTCGATATGACGTCGCGCCGAGTCCTCTGGGAACGCGATTGCCGCAAAGATGTGCCGATTGCCTCGATGACCAAAATGATGACTTTGCTTCTGGCGATGGAGGCGCTTGAAGCCGATCTCAACCGCTCGCTCGACGACGAGATCGAGATCACCAAATGCGTCATGAAAATCGAACGCACCGGGCTCGCCTATCTCACGCCGGGTGAGAAGATCAAATTCCGCGACCTCATCGGTTGCACGGTCGTCAAAAGCGCCAACGATGCGGCGCAACAGCTCGCCGAAGTTTCCGCGGGAAGCGTCGATATGTTTGTCGACCGAATGAATCAGCGCGCCAAGGAGCTCGGCTTGTCGGCGACCTTTACCAATCCGACCGGATTGACAATCAAAGGCGTCACCTCAACCGCTTCCGCGCTCGACATGGTCCTGCTCGGGGAACGGTTGCTGGAATACCCCGTCGTTATGGATTTCATGAAACAGCAGGAATTTGCCATCCGTTGCGGCACGCCCAAGGAAACCAAATTCGTCACGACCAACAAATTGATCAATCCGCACTACCCCGGCGTCGACGGCATGAAAACCGGCTACACGCAAAAGGCAGGCTCCTGTCTCACGTTCAGCGTCGTGCGCAATAATCGACGCATCATCGGCTGCGTCACGGGCTTCAAAAGCGCACAAGAGCGCGACAAATTCTGCCGCAAGCTGATCGACTGGGCGTATCAGCAGAAATAGGGGAAACTATTCCTCGATCTTTTCGATCGCCGCTTCCATATCTTCCGGCACGGGAGCGATAAATTGCATTGTTTCCCCGGTCAACGGATGGGGAATGCAAAGTTTCCACGCGTGAAGCATCTGACGGCCGATCCCCTCAAGGTGCGATTTCGCGCCGCCGTACAGCGCATCGCCGAGCACCGGAAATCCGATGTGCGCCATATGGACGCGGATCTGGTGCGTCCGCCCGGTGGCGATCGCGATCTCGGCAAGCGAGATCGGTCGGCCGGCTAAAACTCCGGACTTGACGACGGTATAACGCGAGATTGCCGTTTTGCCGTTGCGTTCGACGACCGCCATCTTTTGCCGGTTGACCGGATGACGGCCGATCAGCGTTGAGATCTCCAAACTCCGCTTTGCCGGAATACCGCAAAGGAGCGCGAGGTAGGTTTTCGCCGTTTCACGTTCGGCAAAGGAGCGGCTTAACTTGAACTGTGCTTCCGGTGTCTTGGCGATGACGAGAACGCCGCTGGTTTCCTTGTCCAGGCGGTGAACGATGCCGGGGCGGCTGTCGCTGCAGTCAAAGCGCGTCACCATATCGGGGTAACGGCCGATCAGCGCATTGACGACCGTCCCCGCGTAATTGCCTGCCCCGGGATGGACGACCACCCCCGCCGGTTTGTTGATGACGAGCATCGCCTCGTCTTCAAAAAGGATTGGGAATTGAAAAGGTTCCGCCGACGGCGTCGGATCGGGCTCCTCCGGCAATGCGACCGAGATCGTTTCACCGCCGGCAAGCAAGCGGCGCGGCACATCGCAGGGCACGCCGTCGATCTTAACGCACTGCTCCTTGATCAATTTCTGCAAAAAGCTCCGCGAACTCGACGGGATCTGCTCCGCCAGAACTTTGTCGAGACGGCTTTTCGCAAATTGCACGCCGACGCAGAACTCAAGCCTTTTTTCTTGCGGCATAGGTAAAATATCCAAAGAGGATCATCCCCGTCGGCACCAGCACGATGCCGATCAATTGCGCGATCGTAAAGAGATTGAAAAAGAGTTCATTATCGCCGCGGAAAAATTCATTGACAAAGCGCAATGCGCCGTAGATCGCCAGATACGCCGCCATCGTCGTGCCGCGCCGGTTTTTCTTCAAAATTGCGAGCAAGACAAAGAGGACGACGATATTTTCCGCCGTTTCAAAGAGCTGGATCGGATAACGCGCCAAGCCGTCGGCAAACGCCTCGCCGGAAGTCGCCGGATAGACCACCCCGATCCACGATTTCGTCACTTTGCCGTAACAGCAACCATTGAGGAAACACCCGATGCGCCCGAAAGCGTGCGCGAGCACCAATGCCGGAGCCGCCAGGTCGAGCAACCGGATGAAGTCAAGTTTTTTCATTTTCGCCCATACGCCGAGCACGGGGATCGCCAGCAAGCCGCCGTAAAAGACCAATCCGCCGTGATCAATGCGGATGATCTCCCACAAATTGTCGCGGTATTGATCGAAAAACTGGATCACATAAAACAACCGCGCCCCGATGATGCCGGAAATGATCGCGATGAAAAGCATCGTCGACGCCTGATCCGACGTGAGATTTGCGTGTTTGCGGTAACGGTTGATGATGAAACTTCCGGCAATAAACCCCAACGCCGCCATCACGCCATACCAGCGAATCTGCAACACTCCGATCTGAAATGCAATGGGACTCATAGAATAAAAATTCCTCCTTTTTGCAATAAAATTACCGATCTTTTCTCTAATATACACTTTTTTTGCAAAAAATGCGATTGCCGAATGGAATTTTTTTCAAAATGAGGCTATTTTATAACTTGTTCCGGTAACCCCGTGGTGTAATGGTAGCACAACTGGTTTTGGTCCAGTTAGTCTAGGTTCGAATCCTGGCGGGGTTGCCATTTTTTTTTGCCCGCCGCCCCCGGCGCCGCCCCGAAAAGGGCGTCTTTGTCGGACTCGTCAGACTTGTCAGACAGGTCGGACATGTCTGACTAAAACAACGTGAGCATACGAAAAAGGGTGGTCTCGCGGCAATGCCGCGAAATAAGCGGGAGCCGAGGGGACAGCGCATTGCGCTTTCCCCTCGGGCACCCTTTTGCTTGTGGCGACGCGGGCGTCTCGAGTAATTCCCCGCTGATTTACTGCGGGCTGCGTTCGGGGGACAAAGCCCCCTCTCTCGCGCCCTTAATGCTCGTCTTCAGTCGCCGCTTCGCAATTTTTTGCTCGCGCCATTTTGCCGATGGCAAAATGGTCCGCTCCATATCAGACTGCGCGCTCACGGGCAACCCGTTCGCATCATGACCAAGACAAACGTTGGCATAATGCCTTTTCATCTCTCATCTCTATTTCCCCCTTAAAATC
>DCFZ01000028.1:14455-43599 GCA_002314455.1 Lentisphaeria bacterium UBA1791
CCGCTTCGCGGCTTCGGTCGATTTTTGGGGGCACCCCCAGCGCTCCCGCGCTCCGCTCCGTTGGTGCTCGCGACTTCGCGAGAGGTAATTGCTTCATCTCTCATCTCTCATCTCTCATCTCTCTCTTTACGCCTGATAGACGATTTTTCCCTGACAGATCGTCGTGATAATGCCGGTGGCGACGCGAGAGGGGTCCGTGAAATCGGCGCGGCAGTCGACGGTATCGGGGTTGAAAGCGACGAGATCGGCGATGGCGCCCGGTGCAATTTTGCCCGCCGGCAATTGAAAGGTTTCCGCGGGAAAAGCGGTAATGCGGCGGACACTTTCAGGAATGTCGCCGGAGCGATCCAGACGCAAGCGCAAAAATCTGGCGATGGCGCCAAAGGAACGGGGGTGACAATCGCGACAGCCCATCGCCAAGGCGTTGCCGTCGCTGCCCGCCATACAGTACTCAAGGTCGAGAATGCGCGCCATATTGCTTGGCGACATACCGGAAAAAGCGGCGGTCGTCCCGGGGGCGTCATGCGCGAGAAGTTCAACGATGAGCATCGCGGGATCAGGGGAAATTTCCGCGAGCGTTTTCCCCGCGTCGGCGCAATGAACACCCGTCGTCGAAACGAGGCGGACGCTTTGCCAGTAATCCTTTTCACGGCTGGCGCGCAAGGCGGCGGCAAGTTGCCGGCACTCCTCAACAGAGGTTAATTTCTGCTGGATCGTCCGGTCGGGAAGCGCATCCCACTTTTCCGGCAGAATGACGCTCAATTGCGTCATGGATTCCGTATAAGGGTAGCGGTCGACGGTGACCTTGATCCCTTCCGCGCGGGCGCGCTCGATCAATTCGATCGCGGCGTCGAGTTTTCCCCAATTGGCGCGTCCTGCGGTTTTGAAATGGCTGATCTGAATTCGTTTCAGATTCGCGGCGCGCGCGGCGGCAAAGGTTTCTTCGAGCGACTCGAGCAACATTTTGCCCTCGCTTCGTAAATGCGTGGTGAAAATTTTATCGTGCCGCGCGACGACTTTCATCAATTCAACCAATTCGCCGGGCGTTGAAAAGATGCCGGGGGTATAGAGCAATCCGGCGGAAAGCCCCAACGCCCCCTGCTCCAGCATGGCATCGAGCAACGCGCTCATTTTTGCCAAATCCCCGGCGGAAAGCTTTTCCTTTTCATACCCCGCCACCGCCGCGCGGAGCGTATTGTGTCCGCACAGCGCAGGCAAATGCAGGGCGGCATCGCGTTGCGCCAACTTTTCCTGATACGAGCGATAATCGTGCCACGTCAAGGGAAAATTGTAATTGGCGTAGAGATCGCTCAAATGCGATTGATTGCATTGCGTAAGACAAAAAGCGCAAAGCCCGCAATTACCGGCGATCTCGGTCGTCACGCCTTGCGAAACTTTGGAAAATCCGCCCGGTTCGGCGAACAGCGCGAGGTCAGAGTGCCCGTGCGCGTCGATAAAGCCGGGGGCGAGAATCTGCCCGCCGAGATCGATCGTCCGTTCGGCGGCGCATCCGCCGGAAACGTCACGTCCGACGGCGGAAATTGTGCCGCCGTCGATCAGGACTTCGCCCTTGACCAGCGGCGCACCGCTCCCGTCGGCAATCCAGGCGTCAGCGATTTTGAGCGAGGATCTCATAAACCCGGAAAAACTCCGACGTGCTCCACGCCTGTGCGATACAGCCGCCCATATGGTGCGGCGCATCGCCGTCGGCGACTTCCGGTATCTGCCCCAAGACGCCCGATTCGAGGTATTTGCGCCCCGAGAGCAACAGCGCGAGCGCCCGTTCGCGCACCGCTTCGCCGCCCAAAAGGTAGAGCGCTTCGCAGTACGCGGGGAAAGGCCAGCACCAGACGGTGCCGTTGTGATAGGCGACCTTGCGGCAGTGATCCTCGTCGCCCTCGTAGCGGCCGCGGTAGGGGTGACGCGCGTTGTTGAGCCGCTGACCGTGGAAATCGACCGGCAATTCGTAAACGACGTCGCGGTCGGCGAGCGTGCGGATACCACCGGGCACCAGCAATTCGGCGCTGGAAAAGAGGATCTTTTCGCGCAACGCCTGCGTCTTGACCGCGCCGAGCGTCAGCGCGAGCAACTGGTTGCTCCGCAGATGGTCGTCGGGCACCGCCTGCGCCGCCGACTGCCCCGGCTTGGCGTGAAGACAATCCGAGGCAAAGGCAAACTCCTTGCGGAAATAAAATCTTTCGATCGACTCGGAAACCTGTTTCGCGAGTTCGTCGTAATGCAAAAACTTCAATGCCGCATACCAGAGCGATTGCGTTTCGATCGGATACCCCTCGCGCGGCGTGCCGGCGGGGTAGTTGGTATCCATCCACGTGAAGTGCACGGGGCTGAAGATCAGCTTGCTCTCGGGATCCATCTTAATCCCGTTCGGCGTGCCGGTGCGGTAATGCTGGACGATCGAGCGCAACACGCTTCCGAGCGTCCGCCCGGAACCGCAGTCGCGCGACAGAAAGTCCTGATCGTGCGTCACGTCAATGTAATCGCGCGTTGCGACAATCAGGTAAAGCGGCGCGTCGCTCGTATCGCGGTTGCCGTCGTCGTTGCCGCGAATCATATTGGGGATCGTGCCGTTTTTCTCAAACCGGGCAAAAGCGCAGATGATCTTTTCCGATTCCTCGATAAAACCGCATTTCAACAATCCGCGCAACACGATCAGCGTATCGCGTCCCCAGTCGAGGAACCACGGATAACCCGCCATCACCGTCGAAAGATCGTCGCGGTGAACGACAAAGGCGTCAAGACTGTTTTTTTCGATCTCGCGAAGCGTCGGGTATTCCTTGACGCGGCTCTCGTCGAAGCGGGCTTTTTCGCCCGCAATGCCGACGGTCAGCTCGGCGGAACCGCCCCCTTTCAGGTCGACCTGAAAATAGCCGGGGCTGAAGCGGTCGGTCTGACAATCCTGCCCGTAGTGCGCTTCCAAACTCAACGCGTTGCAGTAGTGCCATTCGGCTTCGTGGTGAAAACTCCCGGCAGGGAAGGAAAAATCAACGCCGCAGAATTCAAATCCGTTTTTGCGCGCGTGCACCGCTTCGGGAAAGCACGTTTCCGCCCCCAGATAGGCCTTGGTCAACTCGTGGTTGACGCGGTTTTCCACTTCCGGGCGGATAATCAATTTTGCGCAGGTGTCGTCGGGGAGCAAACCGCAATTCGCCGTCGTCGGGCGGAAAAACGAGATCCGGACGGCGCAGTTCTCAACGCTGTGCGTCATCGTCACTTCCAGTTGAGTGCGGCGCCCCTGCCCCGCGGGCACGAAAAAGAGCCACTTGCCGCTGCGGTCGCAACCGGCGAGGAACTGCAAAAGCGAATTGCCGTTGATTTCCTGCGAAAAATCGTCGACGACCAACCACGCCTTGAAATTGCTGAAAACGACCTTGCGGTCGGTGGGAAAACGCTTTTCCCAGTTGACCGCGAGCAAGGCGTTGTACTTGCTGCCGGGGGCGCTCCAATCCGCCGGAAAAAGCGTGTACCCGCCGCGCTTGTCGGCGGCGAAAAACTGACAGATTTCCGCCTTGCGGGTGTCGCAGACCATCTCGACGCGGTCGCTGTTTTTCTGCGGCAGTTGCCAGAGATTGCCGTGATAGCGGCGCGCGCGCTTGCCCTCGGGGAAAAGGCAGACCTCGATGTCGAGCACGCAGATTTCCGCCCCCGTATTGGGGAGCAACGCAACCAGAATAAATTCACTGCCGTCGCTTCCCGGAAGGCTCTCGCAAGAGGAAACGGTGTGACCGGCTTGGGAGATCGTGCAGTGAAAGCGCGCCTTGCTGCGCACGAGCAACGCGTCGCCGGAAGGGATCATCACTTCGCGGCGCTCATCACGCACATCGGCATTCCAGATGGTGACGGGCGCAGGGGTGATCCCGGTCAGCGTCTGGACAAACTGGATCGGCGAAGCGATCATTTCATCGCCCGAAACTTCGCTGCAGGCGGCAAATCCTTTCAGCCGGAAAGCGAGCCGCTGCGCCATCGCCATACTGCGCTGATGCAAGATTCGCGCCGGTTCCTTGCCGCTGGTCGTCAACGCCTCGTCAAAGGAAACGCAAACGCCCTCCCCCGCCGGCAGACGGTACTGGTAAAGATCGCCGTGCTTCGCAAAGCGGATGGTGCGGTCGCTGAGCACGTCGACGCCTTCCTGCGGCAGCTGGGCGGCTTCAAACGAAACAACTTCCTCGCCGTCGCAGTTGAGATTGATCAAAACGACCACGCGCTTGCCGTCGGCGCCGATGCGCCGCAACGCGACGACGTTGCCGCCTCCGCGCTGGATCAAACTGATTTTCGCGCCGGAAGCAAAGGCGCTCAAACTGGTGTGGCAGTCGTTGATCCGGCGAATGAGATCCAAAAGATTTTCCGTCGCGCCGAAATTCAAAGCGCCGCAACCGTGGACGTCGATTTTTTCGGTCGCAAAATATTCCGCGCCGTTGACGAAGCCGAATGCGCCGTCGAGCGCGAGCAGTCCGCAGACGAGGAAGCGCATTTTCGCATAGCGTTTGGAAGTTGCCGCCAAGCGCAGATTGTCGTGCGTTTCGGCGAAACTCACCATCGCGCCGCATTGCGAAGCGGCGTAGAGCATATAGGGGTAATATCCCGAAATCTGATCGCGGGAGTAATTCTGAAAAAGTTCCGAATACGCCCAATCGAGCCCTGAATTCTGCAACAAGCTTTCCTGCACTTTGGCGGGGCCGCCCAGTCCTTCGAGCATAAAGATCGTGTCGGGGTACTCCATCCGCACACGGCTGACGATGAAATTCCACGCCTTTTCCGGCACCATATAGCCGGCGTCGCACCGGAAACCGTCGACGCCGTGGCGGCACCAGAAAAGGAAGACATCCGCCATCATCGCAATGACCGCTTCTTTGCTGTAATCCAGCCGGCAGAGATCCGCCCAGGTCACGCCCCACGCGCCGGGGCTGACGAAACGGCCGTTTTCTTCGCGCACAAAGTATTCGGGGTGCTCCGACTGCAATTTCGACGCCCAGCCGGTATGGTTGACGGGGATGTCCATCATAATGCGCCCGCGGCGCGCGTGCACCGCATCGATCAGTTCGCAGAACTGCTCCATCGGCGTCGCGCTCTCGTCGAAGTCCGCCAAACTTGAATCGACGTTGAAATAGTCGAGCGCGGCGAACGGACTGCCGAAACGCCCCATCTTGCCGTATTGAGTCGGAATCGGATGCACCGGCAGCAGTTGCAGGATCCGGCAGTGCATCTCGCCGAAAATATGGTCGAGATGCGCGATCACCTGACGAAACGTGCCGCTCGGCGGGATTACCGTGTACTGCAATTGATCCAGCGTCGCTTCGGCGCGGTCGGCAGGCGCGGAAACCGCGCAGTCGATCCCCTTGCCGAACTGACGGACAAACGCCGAATAGATCGAGTTGCCGCAAACGGATTCCGCCGCTTCGACTTTCAAGCGGAAGTTGTCGTTTTCCGCCCAGATGATCGATGAACCGTCCGCCGGGATGAAACAGCATTTCGCCTCAAAAACGCCGACCTCGGGCAAGCCGAGCGTGATTTCGGCGTCGTCCCCCATGCGGGGAATTTCAAGATCGTGCCAATCCTGACCGGCGGGGGGGATTCCCTCCTCGGCTTCCATGATCATTTCCGCACGGTGCTCGACGGCATGGCCTAAATTCGTACGCAAAATCGCGCGTCCCGGCGTCGCCTTGCCGATGCCGGTCAAGCGGATCGTCACCCGGTCGCCGACGAAAAAGATCGTCCGTTCGGGAAAAATCGTCTGTCGCATAGAAAGAAATCCTTTATATTATGACAACATAATATAAGGTGCATTACGACGGAAATCAACCCCTGTTTGCAAAAGCGTTTCGGGGAAATTATATTATATCCGACAACCGAAAGGGAACCATCATGAAAAAAACGCTTTTTTCACTCGGCGTTTGCCTCGCCGCGTCGCTCTTTGCCGCCGAACCTCAAACGATTATGCTCTATCCGGAAACCGCCCAGGAAATCCAAGCCGGTGAATTCGCCCCTTGCCTGCGCCTTTACCCCGCCAGTGAAAAAAAAGGCACCATCCTCATTCTGCCGGGGGGCGGTTATCGCAATCGCGCATCGGAAAGAGAGGGCTCGCGCGTCGCCGAAAAATTCATCGAGCTCGGTTTCAACGCCGCCGTTTTGGAATACCGCGTCGCCCCGGCGCGCTATCCGGCTCCGCAGCGCGACGTACTGCGCGCGATAAAGTTGTTGCGCGCCAATGCAAAAAAGTGGCAGATCGATCCCGCGCATATCGCCGTCCTCGGTTTTTCGGCGGGCGGACACCTTGCCGGATGCGCCGGCGTGCTTTTCGATCAATTGGAAGTCAAGATCGGCGACGAGGCGGACTTGATGAGTGCCCGCCCCGACGCGCTGATTCTCTGCTACCCCGTCATCTCGCTCGGCGACGATTTCGCCCACAAAGGCAGCGGGCAGCAGCTTTTCGGCGATCAGGCGAATCAGGAAAATCTGAAAAAATTATCGCTGCAAAATTGCGTCAACGACCGTACGCCGCCCGCATTTTTGTGGCATACTGCCGCCGATCAGACGGTCCCGGTGCAAAACAGCATCGAGTTTGCCCGGGCGATGTGGGCGCACAAACTCCCGGCGGAAGTGCATATTTTCCCCTTCGGCGGTCACGGCAAGGATCTGGGGACTTCGGTGCCGGATGCGGGGCAGTGGCCGCAACTTGCGGCACACTTTTTAGTGGAAGTCGCCCATTTTCCGGCGGCGCGCTAAAACCAGCGCGGCGGCTCTTTTCTGAATTCCTTGCGGTAGAGTTTTTCCGCCGCGCGCGCCACGTCGCGATAAAATTTCGCGCGTTGCGTAAATTCCTCGCGCAACGGCTTTTGCGCGTAGATGCGGACAAAGCGCAAAACGTCGCGGCGACGGATCGCGCAATTCATGCTTGAAAAGAGCAATCCGGCGACGTCTTTCACGTGGTAGTGATACGGCACCTTATTCCGGCATTGCGCGCGGTGCAAGTCGATGATGTACAAGACTTTTTGCGGGTCGTCCGGCGCAGTCAGAAAGTGGCACAAATAACAATCGCGATGGTTGATCCCGGCGCGGTGCATCGCCCCGGAACTTTCCGCCAGACGGCGGATCAGCAAATGGCGCAGCGCCGACGGCGGCGGTTCGGTCGCCCAGTTTTTGGTGACGTCCTCCAGACTCACCATATTTTTCAATTCGCGCGTAACGAGAAAGGATTCGCGGTGCGCGATGTTTTTTCCGCGCGAACCGAAGCCCGCAACTTCCATCGTCGGGATGCCGAGCGCTTTCAGTTTCAACAGAGCGCGATATTCGTTTTCCGCCCCGGCGACCGGAAGCTTCAGCGAAAAGAGGTTTTTAAAGATCTCGCGATAGCCGATGCCGCGGTGAACCTTGGCGAAAAATCCCTCGCCGTCGATCTCAAAGCGGAATGTGCGACGGCTCTTGACCCGGCGGTACTCCTCCCCCTCAAGGGCAAACAATAATTCAAACGGGTCGCGACCGCGCCACGCCGACGACAAAGGTTCAAAAAGCTGAATCATTTACGTACCGATTCAATTTGATTTGCGATCATTTCCACCCGGTGATAGAGCGAATCAGGATCCTGCGATAAAACGCGTTGCTTCAATCCCTTGAAATATTCCGGCTCCGCGAGCAGTTTTCGCAACAACTTCGTCAGCGACGAAGCGGAAAACGGTTCCGGCAGGACGACGCCGCCGCAATCTTCGACGAAATCGCAAAAATCATTGCATTTTGTCACCACAGCGGGAGTTCCGCACGCGATCGCCTCGAGCGGCGTCGATTCCAAAACATCATGCCGCGCAAGACAAAGCACCATATCCGCCGCCGACAAAATCGCCGCGCGCGACGGCGTTTCGGCGAAAATCAGCGCTTCGCGCACATTGTAGTGGCGCGCCAGCGCGTCCATTTTGGAAACCGACCCCTTGCCGCCGACAACCAGCCGGAAACGTTTCGACTCCTCTGCGGGCAGAAAACTCAACGCCGCGACCGCCCGGTCGACGCCCTTGTTGTGAAATCCCGCGCCGACCATCGCCAACACGATCGCATCGGCGGGGATCGAATATCGTTCGCAAAGTTCATCGCGAAAGGCTCGCGCTACTTTTTCCGGGGGGCGATGACTTTCCGCCGGCACACCATACGGCAGCAGTTTGAGGTGCGCTTGCGGGGTGTGATAATCGCGCATCAGCGTATCGATTTGACGGGGGGAAAGCGCAAAGATGGTCGTCTTGGCAGATGGAGCCGCCAATTGTTTTGCCAAGTGCCGTTCCAACCAGAAATCGGGGGAAAAGATCCGCCACCACCGAAAGGCGTGTTCATGCATCGCATGATCGCCGAGATAGTAGAAATCCGCTCCGGCGATCCGGGAAAAACCGACGAGCACATCGACGTGGTTTTCCGCGCAGAAATTGCGCACGCTTTTACCGAAAGCGAGCAGTTTGCCGACCTTTCCGCAGCCGCGGCTTGCCAGCTTCACGTGCCGGACGTCGGGAAGCATTTCCGCATGCCAGTGTTTGGTCAGGACGACCACCCGGTGACCGCGGCGCACCAATTCGAGCGCAAGATCGCGAAAATCGCGCCGCGCCGCACCGTGGTCGTAAAAATTGAAGATTGCCAATGCTATCGTCATAAAAAGTCCTCTTTCATCTTAATATAGCACAGAGATTTCCCTGCGTCAATCACGCTCAATAAAGTTTATGCGTCGCCGTGAATTCGGCGAGGCGGCGGCGCGCGGTTTCCTCATCGGGATAAAAGGATTCCAGCACCCGGTAAAACGCTGCCGAATGATTCATCTCGCGCCGGTGTGCCAATTCGTGGCAGATCACATAATCGATCAGATCGTCGGGATATTGGATCAACCGCCACGAAAACGAACATTTGCCGCGCGCCGTACACGATCCGTAACGTTGGCGCGCACCGGAAACGGCGACCTCACTCAACGTCACGCCGCAACGCGCGGCAAGCTCCGGCACCCGTCTGGTAAAATAAACTGCGGCAAGTTTGCGGTAAAGCGTTTCCAGCGCAAGTTGCATCGCCTCGGGCGTTCCCGCGGGAAGCAGAAATTTGCCGTCAAACGCCGTGATGCGATGCGTCAATTTGACGGGATAAGCTTCGCCGCGATAAAGACAAAGCGATCCTTCCTGCAAAACGCTTGGCGTTGTCTTTTGAAAACGGCTGACCAGACGGTTGACGATCGCGCTATGGCGCAGGATCAGTTGCTCCGCCTCGGCGGCGGCGACGCCGACCGGAGCGAGCACTTCCAATACGCCGTCCGGCGCCACACGCAGGGCGATCCGGCGGCGGCGACTTGACGCGATCAGGCGGAAATTGATCTTCACGCGCGGCTTTCGAGGTAGCGCTCGGCATCCATCGCCGCCTGACACCCCGAAGCGGCGGCGCAGATCGCCTGCCGGTAACGCGGATCGGCGCAGTCGCCGGCGGCAAAAACTCCTTCGCAACTGGTGCGCGTCGTCGCATCGACGCGCTTGATGTAGCCCGCTTCGTTCAATTCGAGCTGACCGTCGAAAACCTTGGTATTGGGAATGTGCCCCAAGGCGCAGAAATATCCGCGGCACTCGAGCGTCGACGTCTCGTTGGTGACGACGTTGCGAAGGGCGAGTTTTTCCAGATCCGTGCCGCCGAGCAGATCGGTGACGACCGTATTCCAGATGAATTTGATCTTCGGGTTGTTGCGGGCGCGCTCCGCCATGATCGGCGACGCTTTCAACTGGTCGCGGCGGTGGATGACGTAAACGACGCTCGCAAAGCGGGTCAGGAAATTCGCCTCTTCCATCGCGGAATCGCCGCCGCCGATAACGGCGACCGGCATGTTTTCAAAAAAGGCGCCGTCACAGGTGGCACAGGCGGAAACGCCGTGATTGCGGAATTTTTCCTCGCCGGCAAGTCCGAGATAACGGGGACTCGCGCCGGAAGCGACGATCAACGCCTCGGCTTCGATGGTCTCGCCGCCGGCAATCGTCAGCTGATGTACGCCGCCGGAAGTCAAGGCAAAACGCTCGATCGTTTCGTATTCGATGCGGGCGCCGAATTTTTCCGCCTGCTCCTGCATTTTCATCACGAGGTCGAAGCCGTCGATCCCGTCGGGGAAGCCGGGGAAATTTTCCACCTTGCCCGTCATCGTCAGGAGTCCGCCCGGCTGGTTGCCCGCGAACATCAGCGGTTTCAAGTTGGCGCGTGCCGCATAGATCGCCGCCGTCGCACCGGCGGGACCGTTGCCGATAATCACAAGCTTTTCACGATGCATCATAAATCTCCTTATGAATTTCGTTTTCTGCAAACTTATTTTCGACCCAAAAAGAGCGAGAGGATCAGCAAATGCCACAACAAATAGCTGTGGTCGGCCTCTCCCAACTGATGCTCGCTCCACAACCGCCGCACGCCGAAGGGATCGACGACGCCGGTGCGGCTGAGCGCGCCGTGCAGAAGTTCCTCGCCCGCGGCCCCTTTCCACGCAGAGCGGAGCCAGAGCGCGACGGGAACCCCGAAACCTTTTTTGCGCGCCGTCCGCAACATGGAGGGCATCACGTCGGCAAACGCCGCGCCGAGGATCTTTTTGCGCACGTCGCCATCCAGCTTGAAGCGCCACGGCAGTTTTGCCGCCAGGTCGACGACATCGTCGTCGAGAAACGGCGAACGCACTTCAAGCGCATAATACATCGACGAAACGTCGACCTTGGTCAATACGTCGTCGGTCAGATAACAATTCAGATCGAATTCCGCCATCATTTCCGCCTCATCCGGCGCGGAAAAGGCAAACTGTTCGAGGTGGCGGTACGGCGACGCGTAGGCGCGGCGACCGTAAAGCAGCTGCCGCGCTTCTTCCGGCGCGCGGTCGATCCAGTTGAAAAAACTGCGCCGGACGGTTTTCGCCATACCGTTGGCGAAGCGGTGCGCGCGCCCGCAAAAGGAGCGTTCGCCCCCCGCCGGCAGCAAGCCGACGAGCAGGAGCGCAACTTGTTGCATCAGCGGGGAAAAATGGTGAAAACGCACCATCTTTTCGACGGCGCGATAGCGATCGTAACCGCCGAAAAGTTCGTCGGCGCCATCGCCGGAAAGCGCGACCGTCACCGATTGTGCGGCAAACGCGCTCAACAAATGCGTCGGGATCATCGAGGCATCCGCAAAGGGTTCCCCGAAATGCGAAGCGCAGAAGTCGATCAAACTAAAATGTTCGGGATCCACGCTCCGCCAGTGATGGCGCAAATTGGGATTGAGCTTTTTGAGTTCGCCGAAGTGGCGGCGCGCCGCCGCGCTTTCATCGTAGGCGCGTTCGCTGACACCGATCGTGAAAAGGTCGCACGGAGCGCCCTTGAGCATTTTCGCCGCCGTCGCCGCCACGATGAAAGAGTCCATGCCCCCCGAGAGAAAAATACCGAGCGGCACGTCCGCTTGCAGACGCTTTGCCACCGCGACTTCGACGCGACGGCGCAATTCGTGCGCCGCATCGTTGAACGAAAGGGGGGATTTTTCCGCAAAATCGCACTGCCAGTAGCGCACGACTTGAGCGTTGCCGGAAACAAGATCAAACGCAAGAAAATGCGCAGGGGGCAGTTTTTTCACCTGCCGGTAAATCGTCGCCGGGTGCGGCACACAGCCGAATGAGAGGAAATCCGAGATCGCTTCGCGGTCGAGTTCCCCGGAAACGCCGGGCGCGCAACGCAACGCATCAAGCGTCGAGGCAAAAGCAACTTTTCCCGGCAAAAGGTGGTAAAAAAGCGGTTTCTTGCCGAGCCGGTCGCGCCCGAGGAAAAGGCGGCGTTTCGTCCGGTCGTAAAGCGCAAAGGCAAACATGCCGTCCAGCTTGCGGATGGCGTCAATGCCGCTTTCTTCGTAAAGATGAATGAGAATTTCCGCATCGCTCGCCGTGGAAAACATATGTCCGCGCGAACCAAGCATTTCACGCGCGCGTTTGAAATCGTAAAATTCCCCGTTGACGACGGCGACGACGTCGCGTTTCTCGTTGAAAAGCGGTTGATTGCCGTCTTCGGGGGCGATGACGGCGAGGCGGCAGTGCCCCAAGGCGACAGGGGCGTCGACAAAAATGCCCGCTCCGTCGGGACCGCGCCGCATTTGGCGCTGATTCATCGCGTCGACGGCCGAACGCGCGACGTCGGGCGTCAGATCGGCGTCAACGATACCGGAAATCGCGCACATCGAAAAAAGTCCTTACTGCAGCTGCGCCGCCTCGGCGGAACTTTTCTTTTTGGCGATCTTGCTTCGCGCGACCGAAGCGGTCTGGGCGTCGCCGAGCATGATCCCGATGCGCCGGATGTTCTCGCGGCATTCGGGCAATTTGATCTTTTCAAACAAATTGACGCGCTGACTGGTCGTGTCGAGTTCGCGGCTGAGCAATTCGTGCTGGGCGAAAATCACCCGGTACTCCTCGCGCAACTCGACGGCGCGCTTCATCATTTCGACGGCGTCGTCAAGGAACCATTCACTCGCAAACAAGTCGATCGAAAAGGGCTTGAAAATCACCTTGTCAAATGTCGGGATATTGATGCCGGCGATGTTGGTCTCGCCTTTTTCAACGCGTTCGATCTGAACGAGTTGACGCACGTTCTCAACGGTCGACGGATCATCGAAAAAACCGAGCGACGGAGCAAGGTCGTACTGCAGGCGCCGCTGGGCTTCCAGATTGCGCTGCAAAGCGTCGGCGCTCAAGCGCACTTCCAACTGCAACTGCTGTTTCTTGAGTTGCAAGATCGGCAGAAAACGCTCAAACTGCTTTTTGGCGTCCTGCTGGTGCTTCAGCTCCTGCTTGGTGAATTTGATCTTCGCCATAATACGCTATTTTTCCGGCCAATATTGCGCGAGCAAGTCGCTCTTGATGCCGACTTCGGTGCGGTCGAAACAGTCGGCGAGGATGCGCCAGCCCAAATCCAGTCCGGCTTCGAGCGGGATGTTGACGGCAAGCGACATCATTTCCTTTTCAAAGCGCGCGCCGTACTTCAAAAGCTTCTTATCCCAGTTGGACATCTTAAAGCCCATCGACTGCTTTTCCAGCGTGCTCTTGAAATCGGCGTAGAGGCGGATCATCGCATCCATGATCGCGCGGTGATCGGGCCGGGTGCGGCCGTTGACCTGCTGTTTCAGACGCGAGAGCGAACCGAAAGGCTCAATGCGTCCGTTGCGCAAGTAGAACTGCCCTTCGGTGATGTACCCGGTGTTGTCCGGCACCGGGTGGGTCACGTCGTCGCCGGGCATCGTCGTCACGGCGAGGATCGTGATGGAACCGGCGCCGTCGAAGTCGACCGCCTTTTCGTAGCGTGCCGCCAGCTGGCTGTAAAGGTCGCCGGGGTAGCCGCGGGTCGCGGGGATCTGCTCCATCGTCACCGAAATCTCCTTGAGCGCGTCGGCGAAGTTGGTCATATCGCTCAAGAGGCAGAGCACGCGCTTGCCTTTGAGCGCAAAGGATTCCGCCACAGCAAGGCACATATCCGGCACCATCAGACATTCGACGACGGGGTCGCTCGCGGTGTGGATGAACATCACCGTGCGCGACAGAGCGCCGTGCTCGTCGAGGGTGCGTTTGAACGTCAGATAATCGTCGTGCTTCAGCCCCATGCCGCCGAGGACGATCACGTCGACCTCCGCCTGCAGCGCGATGCGCGACAGCAATTCGTTGTAAGGCTCGCCGGCGACCGAAAAGATCGGCAGTTTCTGCGATTCAACCAGCGTGTTGAAAACGTCGATCATCGGGATGTTGGTGCGGATCATATGGCGCGGAATGACGCGCTTCGCCGGATTGACCGACGGCGTGCCGATGTCGATCAGATTTTCGGTGATGTCGGGGCGGTGATCGCGCGAAGCGCCGCGCCCGTTGAAAACACGCCCGAGCAGAGCATCCGAACCGGAAACCTGCATTTCGCGCCCCAAAAAGCGCACTTCGTCGTCGGTACCGATGCCGCGGCTGCCCGCAAAAACCTGAAGCGAGACCTTGCGCCCGTCGAGGCGGATCACCTGCGCGAGCGAAACGCCGCGCAGACCGGAAACCTCGGCAAGTTCGTTGTAGGCGACGTCGTCGGCTTCCACGGTAATGACGTTGCCGGCGATGCGGATGATTTTATGGTAGACTTTACGCATTTTTCAAACTCCCCGAGATTTTCTGATCGATCCGCGCTTTCTGCTCGCGATACTCCGCGCTGTTGAGCGCCATATAGTTGCGGTCGAGGTAAAGCTGACGCAGTTCGAGGAAGTAGACGCGCGCGCTTTCCTTGTCGGCAAACGTGAAATCGCTTTCCAGCACGCGGCAGACGTCGTCGAACATCCCGCGCTGACGCTCCGCCGACGAAGCGCCATCCTCGGCGTCAAAGGTGTTCTGCTGCAAAAAGACGTAATCGAGAAATTCGCTTTTCATATAAACGATGAAATCGTCGATGCTCGTACCTTCCTCGCCGACGACTTTCATCATCTGATTGACGTCGCTGCCGCGGCGCAGGATCGAACGCGCCATCGCGAGCTTCGCGGGGTCGACCAGACTTTTGTATTTGCTCCAGCTCTCGAGCGGGTGGATCGCCGGGTAGCGGCGGGCGTCGGAACGCTCGCGCGAAAGCCCGAGAAACGCGCCGACGACTTTCAGCGTCGCCTGCGTCACCGGCTCTTCAAAGTTGCCGCCGGCGGGCGAAACGGCGCCGCCGATGGTGACGGAACCGGTTTCGCCGGTGCGCAATTTCACCAATCCGGCGCGCTCGTAAAAGCCGGAAATCAGCGATTCCAGATAAGCGGGGAAAGCTTCCTCGCCGGGGATCTCTTCCAGGCGTCCGGACATTTCGCGCAACGCCTGCGCCCAGCGCGACGTCGAGTCGGCGAGCAACAGGGTATTCAGCCCCATCTGCCGGTAGTATTCCGCCAGCGTCACCGCCGTGTAAACGGAAGCTTCGCGCGCCGCCACCGGCATCGAACTCGTATTGCAGATGATGATCGAGCGATCCATCAACGAACGGCCGGTGCGGGGATCTTCCAGCTCGGGATATTCGCGGAGGATCTCGACGACTTCGCCCGCGCGTTCGCCGCAGGCGGCGACGACGACGACGTCGGTCTGCGCGTGCTGGCTGATCGCGTGCTGAAGCACCGTCTTGCCCGCGCCGAAAGGCCCGGGGGTGCAAAACGTGCCGCCGACTGCGACCGGGAAAAAGGTGTCGATCGAGCGTTGCTGGGTAACCAGAGTTTCCTCCGGCAGAAGTTTCTCGCTGTAATCGTCGATCGCGATCTTGACCGGCCAGAACTGGGTCATCGTGACGTTGCGCGTTTCGCCGCGCTCGTTTTCAACGACGGCGATCGTTGTGTCGATATTGTATTGACCGGGCGCGACGATCGACTTCACGACCCACGCGCCGCGCCACGCAAAGGGCAGCATAATGTAGTGCTTGATGATCCCTTCCGGCACCGAGCCGAGACGGTCGCCGCGGCGGACTTTGTCGCCGACTTTCGCAATCGGCGTGAAATCCCAGAGCGCGGTGCGGTCGAGCGCCGAGAGGTAGATTCCCCGCTGCAGAAAGAAGCCCGACTTTTCGGCGAGCAAATTGAGCGGATTCTGCAAGCCGTCGTAGACTTGCTTCAGCAAGCCGGGGCCCAATTCCACGCTCAAGAGTTCGCCGGTAAATTCGACGTCATCGCCGACTTTCATCTTGTTGGTGCTCTCGAAGACCTGCAAGTCGGCGCGGTTGCCGCGGATGCGGATGACTTCGCTTTTGAGCCGCGAATCGCCGACGTGGACAAACGCGACCTCGTTTTGCATCACCCGGTGGGTGTACTCGACGGTGATCATGTTGCCGTTGACGGCGACCACCTTTTCCATAACCGGCGTTTTTTCAGCCATTTTACACTCCCTGTATTATTATGCCATTGCTGCTTTTTCATCCAGAAGCGCGCCGAACGCCTCGCGTCCGCGCGCCGTATCGCGGCGGCTGTGCGCCCACAGCAGGATCAACTGCAAGCGATAAGCGCACAGCGCGTCAAAGTCGAAATGATCCGACTGAACAATCTCGTCGATCTTGTGCCAGCGCAAAGCGTCGAGCGCCTTTTCTCTTTCCAATGGCGCCATCGCCGCCGCCTGATCGACGCGGAGCGCCGTTTCGGCGTCAAAATAATCCGAAAGCGGCAAGTCGAGCGCCGCGCCGTTGCGGTCGGCGCGCTTGCGGGCGATCCGCCGGCGCAAAAAATTCTCGAACTGCCAATATTCGCGGTAGACGCGGGGGTAGCAAGCGCCGCCCGCTTCATCCAAAGCGACCGCGCCGTCAAAGGAATTTAATTTCCTGCAGTCGTCTGCGGGGATCATCGCGGCGGAAACGGCGTCATTCAGTTCGTCGAGCGTCAACGGCGGGACTTCGCCCAGTTGAAGCTGCGGCAACGATGCCAGCAAAAAGGTGTACATCTTACTTTTCCAGCAACGCGGCGATGCGCTCGCCGACGAGTTCGCCGACGAGTTCCGTCACCGCCGGCACGGTAAAATCGAAGAAAAATTCGCCGTTGCGGAGCGAGACTTCCATCCCGCCCTCGATCGAGGAATCGGCAAAAACTTTCGGCTGCTTTTCAAAACTTTTTCCGAGCGAAGCAAAGAGCGCCGACTGCAACGCTTCGACGTCGCGCGCAGAGCAGAGCGCCGAGATCTCGGCGTCGGGATCCGCCTTGGCGAAACCGGCGATGATCGTCGCCATCAACTGCGGCGTCAACGCCTCTTTGGCGGCGCCGGCAGTCGCCGCGCGCAGACGCTTTTCCAATTCCGCTTTCAACTGCAACAAAATATCGCGCGCCGCCTGACGCACCGCGCTCTCGGCGCGCTGCTGCAATTGAAGCGCGTCATCCTTTGCCTGATTGCGGAGTTTTTCCGCTTCACACCGGGCGTCGGCGAGAATATTTTCCGCTTCCGCCTTGGCGGCAGACACGATCTTTGCCGCTTCGTCATCTGCCTTTTTCACGCCGTCGGAGTAGATTTTATCCAACAAATTCTGTAATTCTTCCGCCATTTTTTCCTCCCGCCGGTCGTCCGGCAGTTTTTGTTATCGCTATACTTTTATTTAAGATACTCTTCTATTCTCCGGTTTTCAAGCTTTAAAAGGGGAAAAAGCCTCCTTTTTTGCCGTTGACAAAACAACGCCGCCGATATATATTAACCGAAAGTACCGCTTATGCCGGAGAAAGTTTCGATTCAGATTATGAACAGCAGCAGTTTTTTGATCCTTTTCATCGCCCTGATCGCCCTGATGGCGGTCATTCCCTTTTTGTTGAAACGCATAGAGATCCCGCAGGTGATCGCGTTGCTCCTCGTCGGGATGCTGATCGGTCCCTCGGGCGTCAATCTGGTCGGGCATCTTTCCCGGCTGACCGCCTATCTGCACGGCGGCACCGCCGTCGAAGCGGCAGCGACGGCGAGCGCATTCAACACGTTGATCGCGACGCTCGGTTCGCTCGGACTGATGTTTCTGATGGCGCTCGCCGGCATGGAGGCGGATTTCAAACTGATCCGCTCCGTCCGGATTCCCGTCCTCGTCTTGAGCGTCCTCACCTTTTCGGTGCCGGCACTTGCCGGGTACTTCGTCTACCGCCACTATTTGCCGCACGACCTTGCCGGGAAACTTCTGTACGCCTCGCTTTTTGCCTCGCACTCGGTCGGCATCGTCTTTCCCGTAATCCGCGATCTCAAGCTTTCGCAGAGCCGCTTCGGGGCGACGGTTTTGATCTCGACGGTCATCACCGACATCGCCAGCATCATTTTGCTCGCCGTCAGCGTCCAGATCTTCCGCCGGTCGACCCGGATCGCCAACGTCGCGTCCGGAATCTCGATTTTCGACCGCTACGCCGGAAACTTCGCCGGCTACACGATGATCTTCGTCTTCCTGTTGCTCGTGCTCGCCTATCTGACGGTGACGGTCCTCGCAGTCAAGGGCATCGGCAAGTGGGTGATGAAACATTTCAAGCCCGGCGAAGACGTCCTGATCACGATCATCCTCGCCGTCATTCTCGGAGCGGTCGTGCTGGGCGAACTTTGCGGCATCAACCTCGTCGTCGGCGCGTTTATCGCAGGGCTGGCGCTCTCGACTGTCGTCAAGGGGAAAAACGCGTTGATTTTCAAGCGGTTTGAAAGCATCGGATACGGATTTCTGATTCCCTTCCTTTTCATTTCGATCGGCATGAGCACCGACTTTTCAGTCTTCGGGCAAAAAAGCGGCTGGGCGATCGCCCTTTTGACGGTGATCGCGTTGGTCGGCAGCAAGATCCTTTCCGGCTTTGCGGCGATGCGGCTTTGCGCATTCAAGCCGCGGGCGAGTTTCGCCGCCGGACTGATGACCGTGCCGCAGCTTTCGGCAACGCTCGCGGCGGCGGCGATCGGCAAAGAACTCGGCATTTTGCAACCGGTCTTTTTCAACGCGATCATCGTGCTCTCAATCGTGACGACACTCCCCGTGCCGACGCTGGTGCGGTTGCTGTTAAAAAATCATGAAAACGATTTCCACAATGCGGGCGAATTCACCGTGCCGCAAGTGCTGAAAGACGAAGAATTACTGTAAAAAACAGGAGATATTTTTTATGAATCAAGCCGTTTTTCTGATCCAGACGGACGACCGGCAGGGATTGCTGGCGGCAACGACGACCTTCTTTTCCAAGCGCAAGCTCAACATCATCGAGTGCCGCCAGTACACCGATCTGCAGGAAAAACGCTATTTCATGCGCATTGCGATCGACCTCTCGACGGAAAGCACGCGCCATGAACTGGAAACGCAATTTGCCGAACTCGCGCGGTTGCTCCATCTGCAATACACCATCCACTACTCCGACGAAGTGCAAAACATCGCGGTCATGGTGACCAAGACTTCGCACTGTCTTTACGATCTTTTGATGCACGCCGAGGAAAACACGCTCGGCAACGGACGCATCGTCATGGTCGTCGGCAACCACCCCGAACTCGAAGCGGTCGCCGACCGCTTCCGCGTGCCCTTTTTCTGCTACCCCGTCGTCAAGGGCAAGGAAAGCGAACAGGAAGCGCAGCTGCATCCGCTCTTTGAAAAACACCACATCGATCTGATCGTGCTCGCCCGCTATATGCGCATTCTGTCCGACGATTTCATCCGGCGCTACCCCCAGCGGATCATCAATATCCACCACGGATTTCTGCCCGCGTTTCAGGGGAGCGACCCCTACCGGCAGGCGTGGGAGCGCGGCGTCAAGATCATCGGGGCGACCGCCCACTACGCGACGGCGGAATTGGATGAAGGGCCGATCATCGAGCAGGACGTTGTACGCATCACCCACGAAGACACGCCGGAAAAATTGCGTGAGATCGGGCGCGACATCGAACGCCGGGTCCTGACGAGAGCGGTCGTCGCCCACTTGGAGCACCGCATCATTCTTTCCGACCGGCGCACGATCGTTTTCGGCCGATGAAAACACTCCGGCAAATCGCGGACTCAAGTGCAGGCACTTTGCTTTGTCTCGTCGTCGCTTTGGCGGCGATCAAGTTCGGTACGCTCGCCACTTTGCCGGAAACGCCGGCGATCTTTTCTGATTTGATCGCCGATTATCTTTTTCTCACCTGGCCGACCTCCTTTTTCGGGATCGTTGCCGCCGTTATTCTGTTGCTTGAAGTCCTTGCGGGAAAAAGCTTTCCGCTCGACGCGACGGCGGGTAAACTCGCGGTGCTTTTCGGGTTTCTGATCGCGATCGGCGCACTTTTCGGGGCGATCAATTCGCCGCAAGCGTGGATCGTCAAAGAGCACATTGCCTACTACGCAAGTTGCGGCGCACTCGTGCTCGGTGCAAAACTTTATATCGGCAACGATGAAAACCGATGCCGCTATCTTTTCATCAGCGCGGGGATCGCCGCGTTATTGGTCTGCGTCGCCGGGATCGAACAGTATTTCTGGGGGTTTGCACGGTTGCGCGCCTTTGTCGCCGAAGAGATGACGCGCGGCGTTTTCTACTCGGAACCGATGCTCGCCAAAGTCAACGACTCGCGAGTTTTCGCAACGATGACGAGCGCCAATGTGCTCGCGGGATTTCTGCTTTTAACTGCGCCGCTCGGCGTCGTCGCGGCGGCGAAATTCGGCGAGCGGCTTTACCCCAAGGCGTACGGCAAACTCATTTTCGGCATCGCCGCGGCGGCATTGACCTTGTCGGTGTTTTTGCTCACCAAAACGCGCGGCGCTTATCTCGCGCTTTTGCTGACGGCGGAATTGGCGTTGTGGCTTGCGCCGTGCCGGAAGATCTGGAAGTTCGCAAGTCTTGGCGTTTTGCTGATCGTCCTCGTCGCGGGGGCGTGGTTCATTCACAAACAAGGACGCGGATTTTCCTCGCTTCGCGAGCGCGCGAGCTACGTTCAAACGGCGTTCCGCGTCACGCGCCAGTCGCCGCTCGTCGGGGGCGGCTGGGGAAGTTTTTCCATCGCGCAGATGAAATATAAGACCACGCCGACCGACGAAGTGCCGCGCGACCCGCACAATATCTTATTGAATATGCTCTCGCAATGCGGCATTTTGGGCGTCGTCCCGGTCGCGCTTGCCTTGTCTATGGCAATGATTGGACTTTACCGCGCGCGCCGCCGCTCAATCTGGCACACGGCGCTCTTTTTCGGCGCCACGGCGTTTCTGCTTCACTCGATGGCGGAAATCAACCACCTCGTGCCCGGAGAATGGGCACTCTTTGGCGTGCTCGCCGTCGCCGGAACGACGGCAAAAGAAGAGCACCGCGCCTCAAAGGGAACAACTTTCGCCATTTGCTCTGCGGCGTTGCTTTTGGGCATTGCGACGCTTTTGATGCATTTCTCGTTGCTGAAGCGGGACTACGCCTACAGCCAATACCGCAAAGCGCTGGATGAAAGGAATTTTGAAGAAGATTTCCGGCGCGACGCCGCCATCGCCGCGTGGCAAAATTCGCCGGTCGTATACGAACTTGCCGGTGACGCCGCCTGGCGGCGCGGCGATCGTGCCGGGGCGGAATATTTCTGGCGCCAAGCGTGGGAAATTTCACCGACGCGCCCCTCGCTTTGCCGGAGATTCGCCGCCGTGGAAACGGCAAAAGGCAATTCCATCGAAGCGCAGAAGTGGCGCAACTTGGCGAAAGAACTTTTCCCGAGCGATCCCGCTAATCGGTGACGACGGCGCGGACGGCTCCGTCGGCAAGGCGAAGTGCAAGTTTTTTTCCAACCGGCGCTTCGGCAGTGCGTTGCACGACGTGCCCCGCTTCGTCGGTGACGATCGCATACCCCCGCTCCAACTGACGGCGCGGATTGAGCGCTTCGAGCGTCGCCGCCAGATGCGCAAGTTTTTCGCGGCGCCCATTCAACGCCGCGACGACGGCGCGGTCGGCGCGAGTCGTCAGATCGTCGAGGTACTGCCGCTTGTCGGAAACAAGCCGCACGGGATCGCGGAGCCAGCTGCCCGCCAAAAGATCCTGCAGACGCAACTTTGCCCGATCCAGCGAAGTGCGCATTACAATTGTCATATCCTTGGCGGCGCGGTCGAGCCGCTGCGTCAATTCCTCAATCCTGCCGCTCACCAGTTGCGCCGCCGCGCTCGGCGTCGGCACGCGCAAGTCCGCGACAAAGTCGCTGATCGTAAAGTCGATCTCGTGACCGACGGCGGAAATGACGGGAACGTGCGACGCGGCAATCGTCCGGGCGAGAACTTCCTCGTTGAATTCCCAGAGATCCTCCATACTGCCGCCGCCGCGGGTGACGACGATGACGTCGACCGGAAAGACGGTGTTGAAAAACTGCACGCCCTGCGCCACCTGACGCGCCGCGCCCTTGCCTTGCACGAGTGCAGGATAAATGCGGATGTCAAGCTTGGGATTGCGTTCGCCGATGATGCGCAAAAAGTCGCGCAACGCCGCGCCGTCGCTGCTGGTGACGACGCCGACGCGTTCCGGCAACAACGGAATCGGCTTTTTGCGTTGTGCGTCAAAAAGTCCCTCGGCGTCGAGCTTTGCTTTCAGTTCTTCAAAGCGTTTCTGCAGATCGCCGACGCCGGCAAGACGCACCTGACGCAAACAGAACTGATATTCGCCGCGCACTTCGTAAACGCTCAACTGCCCGAAGCCTTCGATCTGCGAACCGTTGCCGATGCCGAGTTTCCGGCAGGCGGCGGCGCCGCCGAACCAGCAACTGCGCAACTGCGACTTGCCGTCCTTGAGCGTCAGGTAAACGTGTCCGGAATTATGAACGACGAGAGAACCCACTTCGCCCGAAATCCAAAAGGGCATAAAGGTGCCTTCGATCAAGTCGCGCACCGCGCGGTTGACCTCGCTCACCGTCAGAATCTTTTCGCCGTTTGCCGATGAAGTCATTGTATCTGCCGTCAGATGTGTTTATTCAACCAGGATATGCCGCGCGTTGCACGGAATAATACCGGATTTAATCATATTCAGTACGATCTTTTTCAACATCGGGCACACCTCGCCTTTCTTCTGCAGTATAGAAATCAACGTCTGCATAATATATATCGGCAAAAAAAACTTTTCAATCCACTCTTTTCACCGTTTTAAGCAAGCGCAAAAATTTGCATTCCGGATTGCCCCCGTATATAGTATATGCAAGTCAAAAAAACGAGGTTTACTATGAAACACTGGATCTTTTTTTTCGCCGTATTATCCTCTTTTTCGCTCGCCGCCGGAAAGCATTTGCTGATCGAAGCCGAAATGATGACGCGCACGGGCAATTACACCATTCAGCGCAACGACAAAGCTTCGGGAAAATACTACCTTGATTCGCCTTACGCCGACGCCGCTTGCCGCGGGAAATACGAGATTCCATCCGGCGGCAGATATTTCGTTTTCGTGCGCAATTTAAGCTACGGCGATAATCGCCGCAAAGTGGAAATTTCCATCGACGGCAAACCGGTCGGCGCCGCGGGTGACGAGATCAACGGTTTCATCTGGAGCCGCATCGGCGAAGTCACGCTGACGCAAGGCGTGCACGAAATCGCGCTTGCCGCGAAATCCACCAACACCAAGCCCGATGCCATTTTGCTGACGACCGAGGACAATCCGTCGGCAGAAAATGCGATCACCATCTCCGCTTTGGATGCGGAGCACTTCACGGGCAACGTGAAATTGAACGGTCACGCCGTGCAAGCGCCGTTTGAAACGCAACATTGCGGCGAAACAATGAGTTTCACCTTTTTGCCCAAAGCCAACGGCAAGCCGTTGACGCGCGGCGCGCTCAAATACCGTTTTCACGGCGACGACGGACAACAAAAAAGCGGCGTAATTCCGCTGACCGGCAAAGAGATCACGGTCTCGACGACGCTCGCCAAGCCGGGTTTCGTCTGGTGTTACGGGCAACTCGCGTACGAAGACGGCAGCGTCGCCTTGTGCATCGGCAAGGACGGCAAGCTTTACAACGCGACTTACACGACAAGTTCGGGGGCGGAAGTGGAAAAGATTCCGCAGATCGGCGAAGCCTCGGACTTCGACGAATTCTGGGCGGCGCAAAAAAAGGAACTCGCCAAGACGCCGCTCGCGGCGACGCTTCGCGAAGTCAAGGGCGTCGATCCCGGTAACTTCCGCACCTTTGAAGTGGAAGTAAGCTGTGCGGGGCCGCGCCCCGTCACCGGCTATCTGGTGATTCCGCGCGATGCGAAACCCAAAAGTCTGCCCGTGACCGTGAGCTTTCACGGCTACGGCCTCGGCAAACAGGCGTTGCCCAATCCCTACGGCGGACGCATCCGCTTCAGCGTCAACGCGCACGGCATGCCGCTCGGCGAGGGCGACGAATTTTACCGGGAGTTTTTCAAGCCGCTGAAAAATTACGCCATGAACGACGGCGCCGATCCGTTGAATTGCTACTTTCACCAGATGGCGTGGCGCGTGATGCGCTCGCTGGAATTCGTCCGCACGCTCCCCGAATGGGATGGCAAAAACCTTTCCGTCGACGGCGGCAGTCAGGGCGGGTTGCAGTCGATCTGGGCGGCGGCGCTCGACGACCAGGTGACCTATTGCGAAGTGACCGTGCCGTGGAACAGCAATCTCGGCGGCGAACTTTGCGGGTTGATCAAACCCGTCGGTTGTGCCGTCGAATACTTCCCCGCCCTCAACTACTACAGCGGCGGCAACCACGCCAAACGCATCAAGTGCCCGGTCAACATCAGCCGCGCCGGATTGTGCGATACGCTCTGCCCGCCCTCGAGCGTCGCACGGCTTTACTTTAATCTGAAATGTCCAAAAAAAATTACGTGGATCGAAAACAATGACCATTTCAACCCGCTCCCGGGGTCGAGAGAGTACCGCTACCAGAGCGATGATTACAAATCCAGCCAACCATAAGGATCTGCCATGAACCAGAAATTCTTTTTTCCGCTTTTCGCCGCCCTCTGCGCCGCCGGATGCACTTATTACCAAAAGCCGCAGAGCTATCTGATCGAGGCCGAACACATGGATGACGTCGGCAATTTCGAGATCACCTGGGGCGATTGCTCCGGCAACGCGCTGCTCCACGCCGCCGATGCGGGAACTTTCGCCAGAGGCACTTATCTGATCCCGGAAGAAGGGGATTACCTCGTGTTTCTGCGCGACGAAAGTTTCGGCGACAAAACGCGCACGCTCGACGTCTACGTCGACGGCAAAAAGATCGGTTCGGGCGGCGACACGCCGGGCACTGTCCGTCCGGCTTTGGAGTGGTGCAAGATCGGCAAAGTTTACCTCTCCAAGGGCGAGCACGTGCTCGGCTTGCACGCCACGGGCGCCCATGCCCGCCCCGACGCGCTCTTGCTCGTCAAAGGCAAAGCGCCCGCGCCAGCCGACAATGCGATGCCGGAAAAATTCCAGCGGCTCGCTACAACCAACAGCAAGCACTGTTACGGCAACGTCGAACTCCATTGTGTAAGTGAAAAAGCCCCCTTCGGCGCTTATCACTGCGGCGAAGCGATTGTTTTTACCATCGCCCCGACACGCGACGGCAAACCGATCGACCAAGGAAAAATCATCTACACCTTAACGGGCGACGACGGCAAAAAATCCTCCGGCACGCTCGATTTATCGGGGAAGCCTGTCAACATCACGACGACGCTCGACAAGCCCGGTTTCGCCCGGCTGCAACTCACCGTGCACGACACCGATGGCAAACTGCTTTTCGGCTCGGAAAAATTCGACAGTTGCGTCGGCGCCGATGAAAAACAGATCCCGCAGATCGCCGAACCGGCGGACTTCGACGCCTTTTGGGCGAAGCAGAAAGCGCGCCTCGCCACGGTGCCGGTCAACCCTCAAATCAAGGAAATCGAGGGGCAGAAGCCGAAAGATTTCCGCACCTTTGCAGTTACGATCCCCTGCCCCGGCAATGCGCCGGTGACGGGATTCCTCATCATGCCGCGCAACGCCAAAGCGAAATCACTGCCCGCCCAAGTCGCCTTTCAAGGCTACGGCGTGCACATGCCCGCGCATCCATTCCCCGCCAATGGTCGCATCTACTTTGAGATTAACGCCCACGGGATGCCGCTTGATCAGACGCGCGAATCACTCAAGGAACTCGGCAAAAAGCTGGATCAATACGCACTTCTTGATACGGCGACGCCGGAAGACGCTTACTTTTGCAGTATGGCGCTGCGCGTGTTGCGCGCCTTGGAATTTGTCCGCACGCTCCCCGAATGGGATGGCGAAAATCTGATGGTTTCGGGCAGCAGCCAGGGCGGATTGCAGTCGCTTTGGGCGGCAGGACTCGACGACAGGGTGACCTATTGCAAAGTGGCCGTGCCGTGGTGCTGTAATTTAGGGAGCGAACAATTTGGACTGATGCCCAAAGACTGGGGCGTTTCCTATACGGCAGGCGCGCGTTACTTCGACGCCGCCAATCACGCGAAACGCATCAAGTGCCCGGTCGAGGTCGAGCGTGCGGGGTTGGGCGACTTCACCTGCCCGCCTTCCGGCATCGCGAGGATGTATTACAACTTGACTTGCCCCAAAAAGATCACGTGGTTCGTTAACAACGCCCATCCGACGCCGCGGAGACCGCTCCCGACCTTTACAACGCAAAGCGACGATTTCAAGGTGCCGGCGGCATTTGAAAAATAACGCTTGCCGACGATCGGCTTTGGCGCACCGCGAAAAATTTTCCGGCGCGCCTTTTTTTACTTCAACTTACCGGAAGGCCCCGTCGCGGTGCCATGCTGTTCGACATCCGCTTGGACGGCAGGGAGTTCCGCGGCGATCAACGGCGAGAGAAACGCCGCCTGCTTTTTCTTGCCCTTGGCATTGACGTGATAGGCGTCGCTCCAAAGTTCGCGGTCGAACTTGTCGGTAAACGCGTAAAGATCAATGACGGGCAAATTCAATTCTTTTGCCGCCTGAAGCGTCATTTCGTTGATGCGCGCGACCTTGCCTTCGGGATCGCTCTTGAGCGGCGTGCTCGTAACGATAAAAAGTTTGGCTTCGGGCAACTTGGCGCGGATGAACTTCAGCGCCTGCATATAGGCGTTGAGCCACTCGTCGCCGTCGCTCGTAAAACTGTGCAACCCGTTGTTGAAAAGGATCACCTGCGGCTTGGGGCCGTCGAGCACGATGTCGAGATAGCGGAAATAGAGGGGGTCGGTGACGCAGAAACTGCTCGCCCAAAAGGTGAGCGAACCGCGCTTGGCAAGTTTCTCGCGCAAATCTTGATGATAGCCGTTGCAAATGGAATCGCCGATCAGCAGGACGCGGGGACTTGCCGCATCGCGGCGGTTGTAAATGTACGAAGTGCTCCACTCGATATTTTCGCCCTGACGACTGGTTTTCTTGGGTTGGAAATCGCGGGAATCGGCGGCGGGAATCGTTTTCTTTTTCATTTTCAAAAATCCTATCGGGGGTTATCGGTTTTTGAATTTCTGCCATTTCCAGTCGGAAACGGTGATGGTGCTTTCCAGTTTTTCCTGTTTGTCCTTGGGGAGTTCGCTGAAAAAGTCCAGTCCGGTCGCCGCCTCGACGGCATCGACGGTGACGGCGAAATCGGCAAGTTTTTGATTGGATCCTGCGTTGGGGACGATGAATCCGATCATCTTTTCCGGCGGCGTGCGGTCGTATACGACCTTGTAATAAGCATCCGGCACCGTGATGTCGCGATCGGCGCCGATGCACAGCGTGGGATTTTCCGGCAAAACGGGACCGGTGACGACGTAAATATCCTTTTCCTCAAGGGCAAAGACGCGCACCTGACTTTCCAGATCCTTCCAGACGTCGCGATTGAATTCCGGACGCTGCGGAGACATATTGGACATCAGGAAGCTCTCTTTCATCGTCTTTTCCGAATACGCCATATCGGCGGCGGGCGCGAGGTGACCGCGGTCGAAACCGCTTTTTTTGTAATCTTCCGGCGTGACCGGTTTGCCGGGAACCTCGCCATCCGCAACAAAAACGTTGGTGCGCGAAACCCGTTCGCCCTTGAGGTCGTCGGCAAAGAGTTCGTAGATCACCCACGTCGGCTGACGGTGCCGCACGCTGTACCCGAGCGCATACCCGTCGCGCTTTAAAACGCGATCCGCCTTGCCGGGCGTACCGAGGGCGAGGTGGTCGCGCGCCGACGCCGGATGCGTCGTCTGATAGGTGATGCAGCCGCCGATCAAAAGCAGCGTAACCAAAAAGGAGATCGCCGTCCAGCGGCAGACGGTGCGGAAAAACACCGAGTTGCCGGAATTCTTTTGGGAAGATTTTTTCTTGCGCTTCGCCATCGTCAGAAAGAGACTTTTTTGCTTTGCTTTTCGGGGATCATCGACAATTCGACGCTGTGCTGCACACGGGGGAGCGAGCGGTCGTGAAATCCGTCGATCGTGTGCATATGCCCAAGATAGGCAAAGTTGACGTCCGGCGTCAACATTCTTTCGGCGCCCCAGACTTCGCCCGAAACCGAGAGCACTTCATCGGGCACGAAACGCCCGGCGTCCGTCGTCACGGCGAAATAGCAGATGCCCTGCCCGCCGAAGCCGGAACAACAGATCTCGACCTTTTCGGGCACGAGGTCGCGCGCAATGAAAATATCGACGCTGTAGAGCGCGAAATTCATATACTTGTAGACGCCCGAAATCGCATCGCTCCACTTGCCGCCGGCAAAGAAACGGATCTTCGTCGTTTCGGCGGAGTACCCGTCGGGCAGACAGAGCGTCAACGTCAATCGCCCCTTTTCGCGCAGATCCCGCTCAAAGGCGGCGAGCGCTTCCAACTGCTTGTCGCGCTCGGCGGCAAGCCGCGCCGCCCCGGCTTCGCCGCGGATATTTCCGGCGTGCGCGATCGCACTCTGCCACGCCGCCGCGTCGTCGGCGGCAAGTTGCGCCAGCGTGTCGCCTTCCTGATGATTCAGATGCTGCCATGCGGCAATCGCCGCGCGTTCGTAAACTTCGAGGATGCGCAGATTGTCGATGATGTCGGTCAAAATGCTGCCGGCAAGTTTGCCCTCGTAACGCGGCAGATATTTTTCCAACGTCGCCGCCATCGCGGGCAAGGCGAAACGGCGCGCGTGCGCGGGACCGAAAAAGTTGTGCGTCGTCAACACGCCCAAGCGGATGCGCGCGTCGCGCTCGGGCATATCCATATATTGCTCAACGGCGTATAAAAGCCCGGGGTCGTCCGTCTCGAAGAGATCGGCCAACGCCTGACGCTTGATCTTTTCCGGCACGCCGGATTTTGTCCACAACGCCCCCGCCGCCGCGATCTCGGGGAAAAAGCGGTAAAGCAAAACGTGACGTTTTTCCCACATCGTCAGCAAGCCGCCCAAGACGTGCTTCGCGTTTTTGGGAACCGCATTGGTGAAGGTTTCGGTGTTGCTCCACATATACTCCGCAGGCGCGATAACGTAGTCGAAACCGAGTTCCTCGTAAAGCGCAAAGTGGTCGACAAAGGCGAGGTTGTCGAAGTGGCCCCACCACTTGGTGACATTTTGCGCATAGATCCAGTTGACGAGTACAATATCGCGCGGCAATGCCCGAAACGCGTCGGGATAAAGCTCAAACATATCGTCCCACATCATCATGCGCTTGCCGAGTTTTCCAACGACAAGATCGTGCAAATAGAGGAAAAAGTCGCAAACGATCCGGGTTTCGCCGGAAAAATCGCGCGCCTTTTTGGCACACAGTTCGCAGTAGCCGATGTTGAACGCCTCGTCGCCGCCGATGTGAAAGAAGCGCGACGGAAAGAGGGTTCTTCGACGGTTTATGACA
>DCFZ01000025.1:0-27532 GCA_002314455.1 Lentisphaeria bacterium UBA1791
CCGGAACCGCATCGCGGACATCGGTGTTGTGTCCGTTTGAGAGAATAAATCACACTTTTTTCAGTGTGTTTTACAGATTGCTGTTGAAAATCACGGCTACGTTGAGTATAGTAAAGATTGTCCGGCATTGCTTCCTCCTATGTTTTTTGTGGTTATTAAACAATAGGTGCGATGCCGGACCTTTTCAACTCTGTCTCTGAAAAATTCCGCTTTTCTACTTGTTTGTGCCATAAACCGTCGAAGAACCAAATCATTGCCAAAAGCGGAAGATGATTTTTCGATAAAAGCGTTTCTGAAACTTGCAAAATTCCCGAAGCGGATGTACTGTATAAAAAATAAAAGTCATCTGTTTGTTTATTTCGGGTAATTATTATGAGAACCTTAGCCAATCGAAGTCTTCAATTTTACGTTTCGTTTGCCGTCAAGCATTGGTTGCCGGTCGTGGTGGCGGCGCTTGTTGCCGGCGCCGTGACGTGGGGCATTTGCAAATTTTTGGTAAAACCCTCTTATGCCGCCAACACCACCATCTACATCGGCCGCAGCGGCAATTTCGGCGCAGCGGGAATCCCGGAGCTGAACGTCCAGCCAGTGCCTCCGGGGACGAGCAAAGAGACCGAAGATGTGCGCAACGTCGTCGTCGGTTTGCGCGCCGGTATGGAAATGGTCACCGACTTGCAGTTGTTGATCCAGACCGAGCGCTTTCAGTCGGAAGTCGAAAAGAAATTTAAGGGAAAGCACGACGGAAAATCGCCGAAACCTTACAAGGTCGACGTCAAAAATCCGAAAAACTCCCGCTATCTGATGTTGCAGGTCATTTCCGGTTCTCCCCGGGAGGCACAGGAGCTTGCCGAGTTGATGGGCGAGGTCTTTTTGCAGGAAATCGAGGAGTTGCTCGGCGTGCACAATTCCCAGATCATCGACAGCGCAAAACTTCCGCAAGCGCCCATCTATCCCCGCACCAAGGTCACCGTGGTCGTCGTCGCGATGCTGGCGGCAGTGGTGACGCTTTTCCTCTTTTTCCTCTTGTACTTCCTCGATTCCCGGTTGAACGGCGTTGAGGATCTGCAGTCCGCCATCACGTTGCCGGTACTGGGCGAGATTCCGCTCGACAATCAGTTGTTGCAGGAAGTCGAAAAATCCTTGGCAAATCATCACATCGTCGCCACGCTGGATGCGAAAACCGGCGCCAAACATGCCAACATTTCCGAGGCGTTCCGGATGCTCCGCAACAACGTCCGCTATACGGATACCAAGAAAAACGATGCCGAGGGGCGCGTGTTGACCATCACGAGTTCCGTCCCCGGCGAGGGCAAGAGTTTCATCGCCTCCAATTTAGCGGTTTCCTTCGCCGAATTGGGCTACCGCACGCTGATCATCAACTGCGATTTGCACAAGGCGATGTTTCACAAGGTTTTCGGAATTTCCGTCAAGGGCGGTTTGGTCGACATCCTCTCTTCCGGGGAAATTTTTGAAAACTGCGTTTTGCGGCACCATATGGATTTGCCGCTGGATATTCTGCCGTGCGGACCGACGCCGCCCAACCCCGCGAAACTGCTCGATTCCGTCGCGTTTAAAGAGTTGTTGACGAAATTGAAAGCGCAGTATCAGTACATCATTCTGGATGCTCCGCCGATTTCCGCCGTCGCCGACACGACGATCCTCGGCAAACTCGCCGACGGCGCGATCCTCGTCGTCCGCGACCATTACACCCGCGAAGAGGCGTTGTCGAGCGCGATCAAACAGCTTTCGCTCGTTGACGTGGAAATTTTCGGCGTCATCATGAATGGCAGCGACAGCCGTAGCAAGGGTTATTACGGGCACGGTTACGGCTATGGTTACGGCTACGGCTATGGCTACGGTTATGGCTACGGTTGCGCGGACCATTCCGGTGCGTCGAAAACCTGGCGCAGGCGTTTGTCCAAATTCTTTGCCAAAAAGTAAGGATGATCCGGGAAGCGGCAGATGATCGATTTGCATTCCCATTTGCTCTTTGGCCTCGACGACGGCGCGCACGATGAAAATGCGATGTGCCGGATGCTGGAAGCTTACGCCCGGCAAAAGGTGACGACGGTCGTCGCGACGAGCCATTCGTCGGTTTCCCGCGCTGATTATGGGCGTGTCTTTGAACTTGCTTTTTCCCTTGCGCAAAAATTCGGCATCGGGCTTTTGCCCGGGCGCGAATATTTTCTCGCGGACGCCACCGAACAAAAAGATGATCTCCAGACGCTCGGTGAAAGTTCATTTTTATTGCTTGATCTGGAGCATTTTTCCGTCAATTCCTCGCTCAACAACACGTTGATGACGTTTTCGCATCCCCTGATTTTTGCGCATCCGGAAAGATTGTGGGGCGATGCGGCGGTGAAAAATGCGGAATTCCTCGTCGAGCGGAACGAATGTTTTTTTCAGCTCAACAGCGGAAGTTTTGCGGGCCGCTACGGCAAAACTGCCCGGCGCGCGGCGTGGCAGTTGCTGAATGCCGGGTTTTGTTCGGTGATCGCTTCGGATGCACACCACGCTTCGGGGATCGATCTTGCCGCCTGCCGGAAAATGCTCGGCGCCTGTTTCCCAAAAGAGCAGCTCGCGTTGCTCTTTGAGGAAAATCCCGCGCGCATCCTGTCGGGGAAAAAGCCGTTGCCCGTTTGCTTCCGGCAGTCGTTTTCGGGGAAAATTCAACAGTTTTTCCGCCTGAATTTCGGGCGAAAATGGAAAAATTTGGAGAGTGATGATGAGTGCAAAAAGTGACGCTCTATCGGAAAATTTCATTCAAAACGAGACCGAATTCCACCTCGGATTTCTGCCGACGGAGCAGTCGCATTTATTGACGGCGACGCTGGAAAGCGACTTTAAAAGTTCGACCGTCGCGGGGGTGCGGACTTTACAGCGCCCCGACCGCCTGGTCTTGGAAATGGCGCAAAAAATGTTGCGGTCAAACGAATTTGCCAAAATGGTCGACGCGGGGATTCAGACGCTTGCCGAAAAGGGGCGCATCATCTTTTCCGGGTGCGGCGCGACGGGGCGATTGAGCATTTTGCTCGAAGCGATGTTCCGCGAGTATGCAAAATGCGATCCCGCGTGGGACGCCGACGGCGCGCAAAGCATTATGACGGGCGGCGATTTCGCGTTGATCCGCAGTGTCGAGTCGTTTGAGGATTATCAGGTTTTCGGCCGCAAGCAGGTCGAGATGGCGGAAATGACGTCGCACGATATGCTTGTCGCGATCACCGAGGGCGGCGAAACGAGTTCCGTCATCGGCACCGTCAAGGAAGCCGCCGATCGCGGATGCCGCGTCTTTTTGCTTTTCAACAATCCCGCGTCGTTGTTGCGGCAGAAACTGGTGCGTTGCCGCGAAGTCATCGACGACGATCGCGTCACCGTGCTCGACCTTTTCTGCGGCTCAATGGCGCTTGCGGGTTCCACCCGGATGCAGGCGACGACGAGCGAGGAATTGATCGCGGGCGCGTTTCTCGAAACGCTCGTCGCCCGGCGCACCGGCAAGCCGGCAACCGACTGGGCGGCGGAATTTGCCAAATTGCTCGATCATCTCGAAAGCGACGACGTCGTGCAATCCATCGCCGACGCGATCGATTTTGAAGAGGGCGTCTACCGCGATCGCGGGCGCGTCACCTACTATGCCAAAAGCTATTTGCTCGATCTCTTCACCGATACGACCGAGCGCAGTCCGACTTTTATGTTGCCGCCCTTTAAGATCGCTTCGATCCCCGACGCGCCGGAGTCGTGGGCATTTGTCAAGAACCCGACCGCCGACGCCGCGACGGTGTGGCGTGAAATGCTCTGCCGCGAGCCCCGCTGTCTGGAGTGGACTTATGCCGATTACGTCAAGATGAATGCCGCGCCGCAAATCCTCGCCAACGTGCCGAAAATCGGCGTTAAAAATCTTTTGGAAATGCCCGTCGGCAATGAGAAAGTCCCGGCGCGTTACGACCGGGAAGCGGACGTTTCGGTGCTTGTGATGCTCGATCGCGCGCCGGACAACGTCGACCTCGTCGCGGCGGCGCCCAAGTGTCAGCACCGGATCGTCATTTCCAGCGGTTGCGCCGATTCGCCGATGCATCTGATGGATCACCTTGCCGTCAAACTTTATCTCAACACGCTTTCGACCGGTACGATGGTCAAATTCGGGCGGGTTTCCGGCAACTGGATGAGTTACGTCAGCGTTTCCAACAAGAAACTGATCGACCGCGCGATCCGTCTGATCGCCGAGTTGGGCAAGATCTCTTACGAGGAAAGCTGTCGCGCGCTCTTTGCGAGCATCGAGGAACTTGCCGCAATGCCGGTGTCGCAGGAACTGCCGTCGCCGGTGCAGTACACGTTGAAAAAATTCCGGAAGTAGATCATGAAAAAATATTTCCTCGTTTTTTCCATTCTGACGCTGATTGCGCTCGGCGCGGCAGAGATCCATCTTGATCCCCGGCTTTTGGGGCGCGGCGCTTCTTCCGCGTGGGTGACGGCGGACAATGTGATTCCGGAATTTTCGCCCGGTTTCGTCGTGCGTTTCAATCCGTCGGAAGTCGAGATTTCCGTGATGGTGCCCCGCATGGAAATGGTCGCGGAACGCGTGACGGGCAACGGCAACGACGATCCGCAGATCTTTGCGGGCGAGACCATCGAGATCATGCTTTCCCCGGAACCGCAAAGCGGCGTCTATTATCACATCGGGATCAATCCGGCGGGCTTTTGCTATACGGCAAAAAAGCGCGACAAGTCGTGGGGGAAATCGGTGACGTGGCAGGTGAGCCGCCGCCATCTCGGCTGGAGCGCCACGGTGCGCATTCCGTACTCGGCGCTTGAAACGACCTTTCCGGAAAAGGGGAAGCTCTGGCGTTTCAACGTCGGCGCGACGATGGCGCAACGCGACGGAAAAATGCTCTCCGTCAACTGGAACGGGGCAACCAACTATCACGACATCGCCGAGTTCGGTACGATCTTTTTTGACGATCAGGATCTGACGACGCTCCCGTATTGGCGCGTCAATTCCGGCGAAGTCAAGGCGATCGCGCATTTGTCGCCCCAAGAAAATCAGCTTTTCTGCCGCGTCGGGGAAAAGGTGTTTCCCGCCAAAGTCCACGGCAGCGTCGCCGTTTTTGAGTTCGATCTGCCGGACGGCGTCGCCTCGCTTCGCAACCGGCTGAAATGCCGCTTTGAGCGCGCCGACGGTTCGTTCGTTGCCGAGGCGTACGCTTCGACGCGCGAAGCGTATCGCTTCACGCTCGACGGCTTTTATTACACGCCGTCGATGAAAGTCAGTTTCTGCCACGACGCTCCTGCGGCGACGATCCGGCTCTTGCGCGACGGTAAGGTCGTGCGCGAATGTGCGGCGCCGCAAACGGGGAGTTTCCCGCTTGCCGCTTTGCCGGAGGGGGATTACGTTGTCGAACTTGTTTCCGGCAACTGGCGAAATGCCCAACTCATCAAAGTTTTCCCCGAAAATTTCGCGCCGGTTCCGATCGCGGATACGGCACAACTTTCGATTTCCGACGCCTTGCTGAAATTGGACAATATCCCCGTTTTCCTTTTGAGCTGTTCGGATTTTCCGAAGTTCCCGTTGCCCGACTATGCGGCATTCAACCTCGGCGGCGCGCGCGCCGGCATGCAGCGCAACGCAGTGCATTTTATGCCGCAACCGGGCATCCGGCGGATGATCACCTATCCCGACGCCGATCACATCATCGAGACTTTGTTGCCGGAAATTGGCAAGAGCTATCGCGAACACCCCGACCACCGCCGCAGTTTTGCGCGGCTTTCCTACGAGGCGCAATTGCCGCTTCACATCAAAACGAGCGACGGTAAAAAATTCGACGTCGCGTCACAGCCTTATTTCGCCAAACTTTACACCGAGCTTAAGCGCGAATACCCCGATCGTCTTTATTCGATCCACATCGACAATCTGAATCTGATCCCGGCTTTCGCGCCCTATTGCGACATTTTGGAACTCACGTCGTGGCGCGCGTCGTTTGCCGTCAATATGATGCGCTTTCTGTCGCAAGATATGCGCGCCGCCAAAAGCGCGGTCGGCAAGCCCGTCATCTTTTGGATCGGCGGTGCGTTGCCGTCGCCCGATCAGCGCAGTGCGGAATTGCTCCGCGCCGCCATTTACGAGGCGATGCTCGCGCGCTTGAGCGGCGTCGTCATCCATACGGGGCACGGCGGAATCCCCGCAAGTTACGCGCGCACGTGGTCGTTGCTCGCGGGCATCAATGCGGAAATCCAAGGCATTTACCCCGATCTCGCGCAGGGGATCGACCTGCCGGATTTCGTCGCGCGCTTCACCGGCGACTGCCGTTGCGTCGCGCGCAAAAACGGCGGCGTGACGCATCTTGTCGTTTTCAATTTGAGCGAAAACGAAACCGTTTTTACCGCCCAAACGGCAAAGGGCGAACTTGGCGCCGTTTTAACGCCGCTGGAAGTCAAAGTCTACACCTGGCGTGAGTGAACAAGCGCATTTTTTGGGAAGTCGAATCGTACAGCATGAAAAATTTTCCGGCCGAAGCGGCGCGTTTTTCGGCGCTTGCCGCTTCGCATTTTTTAGCGGATTTCTTTTCGTCGATCCTGCCGGGTATTCTGCCGGCGGCGATGATCTATTTCCATTTGGATCTTAAACTCGGGGTCGTGCTGTTGAGCGCGATCGGCATCGGCGCCAATTTGTTTCAGATACCCGCTTCGGCGGTCGACCGCACGAAAAGTTCGCCGCGCTTCCTCATCCTGGGCATTGTGCTCGCCTCTTCGATCTTGCTCTTGCCCTTTTTGCCGCAGTCGACGAAACTCTGGCAGATCGCGGCTTTGCTCTTTCTGGCGGGGAGCGGCGTTGCGTTGGTACATCCGTTGGGATTGCGCGGCGTGCATGCGCTCGAATTTTCGCCGAAAGTGAGCGTGCCGCTCTTTATGACGTGCGGTTTTTTCGGCGCCGCCGTCGCGCCGTGGGCGTCGTCGCTGCTGGTGACGCATTTCGGGATGAAAGGACTTTTCTTTTGCTTTGCCGCCGCCGCCGCGACCATTCTGGTGATCCTCGCGAGCAAGGTTCGCCTTCTTTGCAGTGCCGGCGGCGCGGTCAAAAAAACGGGTTTTGAGCGTGCGCCGTGGAGTTTCGGCGCGATCTTCTTTTTTGCGCTGGCGCTCAATTGCGGTACGGCGATTCTGACGGGATTGTTGCCGACGATGCTTCACGCATTCGGCTACGCGCTCGCCTTTGGCGGATTCTGCAATATGCTCTTTGGAATCGGCAGTTCCAGCGGATCAATTCTGCTCGGCGTCGCGTCGCGCAGAATCTGCCCCCAAAAGCTGATCCTGCCGGGCTTGGCGATCGGCATTGTGCTCGGGATCGTCTACCTCGCGTTTGCCCCCAATTTCAAATGGGCGGCGGTGCTTGTTTTGCCGCTTGGATTTCTCTTGAGTGCGCCTTATCCCGTACTCGTCGCGCTTTCCGCGTCGGCGCCGGGAAAAATTTCCGCTTCGTTGCGGAGCGGTCTCATCGTCGGCGGCACCTGGGGCGTCGCCGGCATTGCGTTGCTTCCCGCCGGGCAGATCGCCGCGCGTTTCGGACTTGTCGCGGCGTTGTATTGTGCGCTCGGTTGCTACGCGGTGGTGCTCGCGATCGCGCTTCTGACGCTCCGCCGCGAAAAATAAGCACAAAAATCCCGAAAAGAGCCTTGCTTTTTGTCGCTTGACAGGTTATAATACATCGACAGGGAGAAACACTTTTTTTATGCCGCAACGAATCTTTCTTGACCGCCAAAAAATGCTCGTCGACGCAATCGTCGATCGGCTCTGCGCGATGATCGCGCCGGATGTGCCGCTGCCCGACCTCGGGCGCGTCGCCGTCATTTTGCCGGGTATGGCGGCGCGGCGCGCCGTCCAGCGGCGTCTCGCGGAAAGATTCGGCGCCGTGCTTCCCCCGAAATTGATGATGCCGTCGCAACTTTTGCGCTTCGGTATGCCGCCGGGGCGTCTCGCGTCGGCGATGGAGTCGGAATTGCTGTGGACTCGCGCGATCGGCAAGGCGCTGGAAACGCCGGAAAAATTCGATCTGCTCTTTCCCGGCAGGACGGTCGATCTGCACCGGATGCCGGGCAAACTGTTTGCCCAGTTGCGCGAGGAATTGACGCGCGGCGGCATTTCGATCGCCGAGGCGGCGCCGGAACTGGGCAACCGCGGCAGTCAACTTGCCGAATTGGAAAAACTTTTCCTCGCCGAACTGGCGCATTTGGGGTTCGACGATCCCCTTGTTCTCGACCGGCGCGCCGCAAGCGAGGTCGAAGATTTGGCGCAATTCGACCGCATCATCCTCGCATTCGTGCCCGACTTGCCGCATATGCTGAAAAAGAAACTGGAAAACTTTTCCGCCGCTTATGCGGAAAAGCTGGAAATTTGGGTTCACGCGCCGGAATCGGAAAAGGATTCGTTCGACGAATTCGGCGTACCGCTCGCCGAGGTCTGGGCGGAGCGTGCCCTCGAACTCGACTTGGACTCGATCGAGATCGCCGTCGACGATCTCGACGCGGCGGTCAAAGTCCGCGATTTTCTCGTCGGTCAAGACGACGCTTTCGACCCCGAGCAATGCGCCGTCGCGCTCGCCGATCCCCAGTTGGAGGGGCGATTCATCGACGTCTTGGGGCAGATCGGGGAGGCGACGGAAACGCCGTTGCTCGTCTCGTCGTCAACGGGGGTTCCCGCCGGCAAGCTCCGGATGGCGCAACTCGGTGCGGCGCTGGTGGAATTTCTGAAAAACCGCGACGATTTTTCCGCGGCGCAGGCGCTTCTGGTCGAACGGGATTTTCTGGCGGCGCATTGCGCGACGCCGGGAAGCGAAAACAAGATCCTCGCCGCGCTCGACGAATTCTGTATGACGCGCTACCCCGACGATTTCAATGCGGCGTTGCAGTTGATGCGCGAGCTCGCCCCGCGCGATGCGGCGTCGGAAAGATTGCTGCCGATCTTTGAGGAAATGGCGCAACTTGGCCGCGACGTTGCCGGCAGCGCCCGCGCGGCGGATTTTCTGCGGACATTTTTCAACCGCATCTTTCACCGCGAGATCGATCGCAACGAATTGTCGTTCGGCATCGCGCTCGGGGACGAGATTGAACTTTTCCGCCGGAAACTCGGCGAATTCGACGCGCTTGCCGCCGATCTGACCGACGGCGTGGGGCAAGTTGCCGTGATCGAGCTCTTTTTTCACCACTTTGAAACGGAAATGCTTCCCGTCAAGCGCGGCGATTTCGTACTCGAGGGAATGCTCGAAATACCCTTTTTCTGTGCGCCGCGCATCGCGCTGGTCGGGATCAATGAAAAAAATTATCCCGACCGCATCGCGCCGACCGCGTTTCTGACGGATTCGATCCGCCGGAAATTGCGTCTGCGCCACAACGGCGACACGTTCGCGCGGGCGATGTGCCACTTGTACAGTCTGCTTGCGCCGCGCCGTCCGGGCGATGTGAGGCTCTTTGTCCTCAAACACTCGGCGCAAAAAGAAGTTTTGAAGCCGTCGCCGCTTTTCTTTTCGGGCGCTTTGCCGGAGGCGGAACTTCTCGCGCGCGTGCACCGCTTTTTCGGCGCCGTTTCGGCGCGCGCCGTTGCCGGAAATGCCGTCGCAGACGAAAAGCGTTTCACCTTTGACTGGCAAAGTGACAACATCCGCTTTTTCGATGCCGCGCCGGTGCTCGCCGTCACCGCCTTCAAAAAATATCTGGCAAGCCCGGTGGACTTTTTCTTTTCCAGCGTGTTGCATGCGGATCCCAACGATTACACGCTTACCGAGCCGGATGTACGCGCTTTCGGCACCACCTGCCACGCCGCCTTTGAGCGCCTTAAGGAGCTCTTTTGCGACAGCGAGGAGGCGTTTTACCGCGCGCTGGAGCATAATCTCGCAAATATATTGCGCGAAAATTACGGGGAAACGCTTCCCGTGCTGGTCAAACTTCAATCGGACAACTTGTTGCAGCGCTTTCACTATGCGGCGGCCGATCTGGAGCAGTCACGCCGCGAGGGTTTCGTGCTGATCGAAGCGGAATACCGCTTTGGCGGCGGCACCCCGATCCCGCTTGGCGAAGGTTTCGTCAAGGGCACCGCCGACCGCATCGAATACTGCGCCGCGCGCAACACGTTGCGCATTCTCGACATCAAGACCGGCAAGATCGATTCGGTCGTCAAAGAGCATTATCAGAGCCGGAAACAGCAGTTCATCAATCTGCAGTTGCCGCTCTATGCCATCTTGTTGCGGCGCGACACCGAATTTGCGCGCCGCCATCCCGAGATCGACCTCGCCACGGTCAAAATCGAGTGCGGTTACTTTTTGTTGCCGCGCGCGGTGACGGAAAGCCGCATCGAGATCTGGAATCCCGGGGATTTCGACGCCTTGCTCCCCGACGCCGAAGCGTGCGCGGTGCGCGTTATCGCCGAGGTCAAGGCGATGAAGGAAAAGATCTTCTTTTGCGATCCGGAACGCAATTCGTTGCCCGACCCCCTGAAACAGATCGTCCCCGACTTGCAGCAATCGTTGCCGAAAGTTGTTTGGCGCAAAGTGGAAAGTGAACAAAATGAATAAGTTGCAACGAATTTGCGACTGCCCGCCAAACGTGCGCGCGACCTGCCGTTGCCGCCGGGAAGCTTGCGCGTGTTTCAACGGCTTCCGGAAATTGCGCGTCATCATGGCGAGCGCCGGCACCGGCAAGACGTTTCAATTGGCGATGCGCTTCATCCAGTTGCTCCGCTTCGGCGCGGATCCGTCGGAAATTCTCGCCGTGACCTTTACCAAAAAGGCGGCGGGCGAGATCTTCGACAAGATCATCAACCGCTTGCTCGAACTTGCCGAGGCGGGGGAAAACGCCGCCAGTTTCAACACCTGCGAAGCGTTTGAGCGATCGCAGTTTCTCGAACTTTTGCGCCGGTTGCTCGAGACCCGCCGGGAACTTCAGATCGGCACCATCGACAGCTTTTTCCGCAAACTCACCGACGTCTATGCGCCGGAACTCGGCATCTGGGGCGGGATCACGCTGATCGACGCCCACGACAGCCGCTACCGCCGCCGCGCGCTCCGCAACTGGTTGCGCGAGATCAACGCCGGCAACGAGCTCGACGCGTTGCGCGAATTGCTCAAAATGGCGAATCGCGACGAGCAGAAAAGCTTTTCGCAGACGATGGATGAGCTCGTCAACGAGTGCCACCCCTTTTTCCTTGCGCACGCTTCCGAAAACTTGGAGTGGGGGCGCATCCCCTTTCTCTTTGGCAGCGACGGCGAGGAGTTGACTTCAAGCGTCGCGACCGGCTTCGCCTCGCGCTTGGACGACGCGATGGAAGTTCTGCTCGCGAGCGAGGAAAAGCATGAAGAGGTTTCCGTGCGCCGGATGAAAGAGCTGGCGAAACTTTGTCTGGTCTGCAACGGCGCGATCGGGCGGTTGCCCAAAGACGTGCGCGATCTCTTTCAGAATCTCGCCGACAAAAACGGCACGGCATGGGAAACCGCCTACGGCACCGAGCTTGTCGCCGGCAGAAACTGGAAGCTTGCGGCAAATATCAGCGACCTCGTGCGCCGCTTGTTCTGCCACGTGCGCGCCATTCTCGCGCGGCAGGCGCGCGTGCGCTCCAACGCGGTCTACCAGTTGATGGCAAACTACGACGCCGTCTACCACCGCGAAGTGCGCGCGGCGGGGTTGCTCACCTTTGCCGACATCCCCTATTTGTTGCAGACGCGGCGCGGGGAGTCCACTTTCCGGCTCTTCGCCAACGACCGCGTCAATCTGGAAGAGCGGCTCGACGCCCAGCTCAACCACTACCTTTTCGACGAGTTTCAGGATACGAGCGACTTGCAGTGGAATGCCTTTGACAATCTGCTCGACGAACTGGTCAACGACCCCGACGGGCGTTTCCGTACCTTTTTCTGCGTCGGCGACATCAAGCAGTCGATCTACCGTTTCCGGCAGGGCAACCCCCGGCTTTTCGGCAGGGTGATCGCCAAGACGAAAACGCCGCCGGAAACGCTGACGCTCTCGCGCCGTTCGGCGCCGCAGGTGATGGCGCTGGTCAACCGTCTTTTTGACGCGCCCAAAACGCACCGCGGCTTTTTGAGCGCCGTTTCCCGGCTGAATTTCGCGACGCACGCGGCGTATAATCCGGCGCCCGGCTTTGCCGCGCTGATCGAATTCCTCAAGTGCGACCGCTACGATGATTGCCTCGTTGACAAGGCGGATTTCATCTTGCAGGCGATGCTTGCCGTCCAGCCGTTTCAGCGCGGACTTTCCGTCGGAATCCTGATGCGCAACAACAGCCACCTGCGCGAATTTGCGCAAATTCTGCAGACGCTCATCAAGGAGCGGCATCTCGATCTTTCGCTCTCGATCGACGGGACGCTTTCCGTCTTGGAAAGTCCTGCGGTGGAACTCTTTCTGCAATTGCTGATCCTGTCGCGCCATCCCGGCGATGAGTCGGCGCGCGTCTGGTTGAGTCTGGCGCATTTCGGCGGCGCGCCGCTCTCTTGGAAAGCGTGGGGCGAAGCTCTGGCGCTCGGCGAAATCGACGACGCTTCCGCGCTCTCGCGCGCGGTGCGCCACGCGTTGGATCGCGACGGAATCTCTGGCGTCGCCGACCGCTTTGCCGCCGGCTTCGGCAAACATTTCACCGAATTCGACCGCCGTATGTTTGAAGTGTTGCGCCAGATGGCGGCGGAGTTTTCCGGCGATCCCGACGATTTCCGCGACCGTCTGCAATGGCAACAGGCGGAGGAAAAATCGCTGGCAGGCACCATTCAGCTGATGACGATCCACAAGTCCAAGGGGTTGGAATTCGATCTGGTTTTTGTCGTCGAATTTGATTCTCCGCACAGCGGCGCGAAGTTCGTGCCGGAAGTCGACGTGCCCGATGCGCACGACCCCGAAGCCGTGCCGAAATGGATCGGCTATCTGCCCGACGAGGCGGTCGCAAAAAGTCTGCCCGGCGGTGCGAAATTCTTTGCCGATCGCGAGGAAGAGGAAAATTACGACGATTCCTGTACGGTCTATGTCGCCTTGACCCGGGCGAAAAAGGCGCTTTATCTGCTTTTTGCCGAAGCGGGCAAAAGTTCCACCCAGCCGGAGGCGGCGATCATCGAGGCGCTCGCTTCAGACGACGCCACGGCACAGCGCGCGCAGTACGATTTCCGCACGCAAATGGCGTTGCTTCACCCTGAAAGCGTCTGCGTCCGCTTTGCGGCGGGAAACAGCGATTTCTTTACCGGCATCGCGCCCGAAAAAATTTCCGGCGCGGCGACGCTTGCGCGCGATGTCGGCGCGCTGAAAGTCGTTTCCCGGCGCACGCCCTTTGCGCGCCCCTCGGCGGTGCACGGCGGCGTGGCGCGCGGCATTGAAAACTGTTTTGACGCGGCGCACGGCGCGGAAACGGGGACGCTCATTCACGCGCTCTTTGAAAAGATCGCCTTTCTCGATGACGATTTCGACGCGGAAAAGTTCCTCGCCGAAAACAGCGGAAATGCGCCGCTTCCAAGTGAAGTCAGAACGCTCTTTTGCGATGCGCTGGCAGAAGTTGAGATCGCCGATGCGCTGAAAACGCCCGCTCCCGAGGTCGAATTGTGGCGGGAAAAGGATTTTCTTCACCAGACGGCAAAAGGGGTCGTTTCCGGGACGTTCGACCGGGTGGTACTGATCCGCGAAAAGGGAAAGATCGTCCGCGCCGAGATCCTCGATTACAAGAGCGATCATCTGGCGACCGAAGCGGAATTTCTGGAACGCCACGCGACGCAGTTGCAGATCTACCGCGAAGCGCTGGCGGCAATGACGAAACTTGAGCCGGCAAAGATATGCTGTGCGCTCCTCGCGCTGCGGCTCGGCAAAAAGATCAGCGTGCCGCTCGATCGATGAGAAAGTCGATCGCGCGCAAATAGCCGTCGAAGCCAAGCCCCGCAAAGCGGGTCAGGCACGCCATCCCCGCATAGGAGATACGGCGGAACTTTTCCCGCTCGTCGATCGCGGAAAGGTGCACTTCGACCGCCGGCAGCGCGACCGCCTTGAGCGCGTCGAGAATCGCGATGCTCGTATGCGTGTAGGCGGCGGGATTGATGACGATGCCGTCGACGTTGTCGAGGCAAGTTTGGATCGCGTCGACGATTTCCCCCTCGTGATTGGATTGAAAGATTTCAACTTCGACACCGCGCTTTTTGGCGTAGTCGCGGATCGTTTCTTCGAGTGCGGCATAATCGCGTTTGCCGTAGATGGCGGGTTCGCGGATGCCGAGCAGATTGAGGTTGGGACCGTTGATGACTTTAATTTTCACGATATGCCTCTGCGATTTTTTCCGCCGCAAGGTCGGGGCAGATGTTCCGGGAATTGGAAATGGTGTGATCCGCCGCTTTTTCATAGAGAAACCGGCGTTCCCGATAGAGTTTGGCGACGGCTTCCTGACTGGAAGAAAGCGGCCGGCCGTTGCCGACGGCGAGCTCCTCGAGCGGGCGGTCGATCAGACAGACGAAGCCGATGCGCCGCAACAAGGCGACATTTTCAGGATCGAGCACGATGCCGCCGCCGGTGCCGACGACGGTGTGCGAAATGCCCTCTAAACGCAACACGGCTTCGCGCTCCAGCTGGCGGAATCCTTTTTCGCCGAACCGGGAAAAGATTTCCACGATCGGCATGTTGGCGTGTTTGACGATCTCGTCGTCGAGGTCGATGAACGCGTATTTGAGGAGCTTGGCAACGCGTTCGCCGAGCGTGCTTTTGCCGCACCCCGGCATCCCGATCAGAATCAGATTGTCACGCATGGCGATCACCTCAAAAATTCCGGTTTCTCACCGAGCAGAAAGTCGAGCAGAACCAAACTTGCCATCGCTTCGACGACCGGTACCGCGCGGATGGCGACGCAGGGGTCGTGCCGCCCTTCGACGGCAAGCGTCGTTTCGCGCATCGTGCCGAGATCGACGCTTTTTTGCGCCTTGGCGATCGACGGCGTCGGCTTGAATGCGGCGCGGAAGATCATCGGCATGCCGCTTGAAATCCCGCCGAGAATGCCGCCGTGGCGGTTGGTCGCGGTGCGGAGCGTCGGATCACCCGCAATAAAGGCGTCGTTGTTGGTCGACCCCTTGAGTTGCGTGCACGCAAAGCCGTTGCCGAATTCGACGCCGCGCACCGCGGGGATCGCAAACAGCGCTTCGCCGAGCCGGCACTCGATGCGGTCGAAAATCGGCGATCCGACGCCCGCCGGAAAGCCGATGACGCCGCATTCGACGACGCCCCCGAGGGAATCCCCCTCGATCGCCGCGGCTTCGATCGCGCGTTGCATCAGAAGTTTTGCATTGTCGTCGAGGACGGGGAAATCCTTTTTTCCGGCGGCGAGAAGCGTTTCGCGATCGAGTTTGACGGCGTCAAAGTTCGCGTCGGCGATGTTCCAGACGCTCGCTAAATGCGCGCCGACAAAAACGTTGCGCCGCGCGAGGATCTGTTGCGCGATCGCCCCCAATGCGACGATCGGGGCGGTCAATCTGCCGGAAAAGTGTCCGCCGCCGCGCCGGTCGGCGAACCCGTTGTAGCGCAGTTGCGCGGCGTAATCGGCGTGCCCGGGACGCGGGACGAATTTCAGATTGTCGTAGTCCGCACTGTGACAGTTGGTGTTGGCGATGGTGACGGCAAGCGGCGTTCCCGTCGTCTTGTTCTGATAGACGCCGGAAAGGATCTCGACGGCGTCGCTTTCCTGCCGCGGCGTCGTGTGCTTCTGCCCGGGGCGGCGGCGCGCCATCATCTTGTTAAGGAGTTCCATATCAACGATTTCGCCAGCTGGAAAGCTGTCGGCGACGCCCCCCGTTGCCGCGCCGTGCGATTCGCCGAAGATCGAGATTTTCAGTGCTCTGCCAAATGTGGATGACATCTTTTAAACTCCTTTTCTGTCAGGAAAAATCAATTGGAAAAATGTGGGGAAGGACTTGTCGACGGCGTTTTCGCCCGTCAAAACGACGGGGCGTTGCGCGACGACCCCGGCGACTGTCGCCGCCATGACGATCCGGTGGTCGTTGAAGGTGTCGAGCGTCGTTCCGCCCGGGATCACGCCGTTGCCGTTGATTTTGATAAAGTCCTCACCCGCAGTTACTTGCACGCCGAGTTCGGTCAGCGTTTCGCCGATCGCCTGCAAACGGTCGCACTCTTTGATGCGGAGTCTGCCGGCATTGACGAGCGTCGTCGTCCCCTTGGCTTTTGCCGCGACGATCGCGAGGATCGGTGCCAGATCAATCGTGGAATCGACGTCGATCTCGCCCGCGCCGCAAAGCGGCACGGCGTTGGCGGTGAATTGGCAGGAGGATGCGTCGATATCGGCGCCGAAGCGGCGCAGAAGTTCGACGATGCGCTTGTCGCCCTGCCGGGAATCGGCGCGCAAGTGCGCGAGCGTAACGCGTCCGGCGACCGCACCAAGCGCGAGCAAAGCGGCGCCGTTGGACCAGTCGCCCTCGACGGCAAAGGTTCCCGGCGAAACGAATTTGCCGCTCACGGCAAACGAATTTTCCGTTGCGTCGACGGCAATCCCGAAAGAATTCAGAATATCAATGGTAAGATTAACGTAATCAACGCTTTGCAGTGGCGACGAAAGAACGATCTCACCGCCGCCGTTGGCGGCGAGCGCAAAGAGAAATCCCGTGACGTATTGACTGCTGACGTTTCCGGGCAGCGCGATTTTGCAGTTTGGAGACAGTTTCCCGGTCAGGGAAAGCGGAAGTTTCCGACCGCTGCAGCGAATGCCGCATTGACCGAGCGCGTCGAGCAGTGCGCCGAGCGGTCGCTCCGGCAGTTTGCCCGCGCCGGAAAAGCGCCCCGTCGCCCCTTTCGCCGCGGCGACGGGCAGAAAAAAGCGCAGCGTCGATCCGCTCTCGCGACAGGGAAAATCCCCGTGCGGCATGCCGCACGGTGTGACGGTGACGAATTTCCCGTTGCGCGTAAATCTTGCCCCGATGCCCGCGAGGCAGTCGAGCGTCGCGGCGACGTCTTCGCCGAAATCTTCCCCGAGATCGACGACCGTCGGGGTGTCGCAAAGCGCCGCCGCCAGCAGAATGCGGTGCGCCGCCGACTTGGAACGGGGCGCGTCGAGCGTCAGATCAATGCGTTGTCGCGGGATGGTCTTCATTTGGTCAAAAAGCGTTTGAGATCATGGACGGCAACGGGGTAGAGTTCGCACTTCCCGACTTGTTTCGGGATGACGAATTCCAGCGTGTCGCCGTGCCGTTTCTTGTCGTTGAGCATCGTTTCAAGCATCGTTTCGACCGAGTAGAAGTTTTCGGTCGGCAAATGTAAACTTTGCAGTGCGCACTCGAGTTTTTCCGCCGTACCGGCGGCGCAGAGCGCGTGGCGCGCGGCGATGCGGGTGATTTCCATCATTCCGATCGCGACGGCGTGGCCGTGCGAAACGGTGAAATCTGAGGCGATCTCAATCGCGTGGCCGATGGTGTGCCCGAAATTGAGCAGACGCCGCGTCCCGCGGTCAAAGGTGTCGCCTTGAACGATCGTCGCCTTGATTTCGATACAGCGCGCGATGATTTTTTCGGCATCGCCTTGGAGCGCGCCGCTCCCAAGCAATGCAAAGAGCTTTTCGTCGCAGATCATGCCGTATTTCAACGCTTCGGCGGCGCCGTCGGCAAAGGTGTCGGCGGGGAGCGTCGCGAGCGTTTCCAAATCGGCGAAGATCTTTTCCGGCTGGTAGAAACTGCCGCAGAGATTCTTGCCCGCTTTCAGATTGACGGCAGTCTTGCCGCCGATACTGCTGTCGACCATCGCGAGCAACGTCGTCGGCATTTGAAAAAAGCGGACGCCGCGCAGAAAGGTCGAGGCGGCAAATCCGGCGAGGTCGCCGACGATGCCGCCGCCGAGCGCAACGACGGCGTCGCTTCTCGTAAAGTGTTGATCGGCAAGGAAATCAATAAGTTTTTCAAGCGTCGGAAACGACTTGGAATTTTCCCCCGGTTCGACGACGAAAACGACGTTGGCGATCCCCGCGCCGGCAAGCGAATTCTGCACGTCGGCAAGGTAAAGTTTTTCGACGTTGCGATCGGTGACGATCGCCGCGCGGAATTCTTTTTCGGGGGAAAGCGCGCGCAGTTTTTGCCCGATGTCGTGGCGGATCTGCGCGGCGATCTCGGCGTGACAGGGGGCGATGTTGACTTGCTTCATCGTCAATTTCCTTTGGTTTCGCGAAAGGTGCGCAAACTTTCGATTTTCGCCTTGCGTTCGGCGCCTTGGCGAAAGAGTTCGACGAGCCTGGCACGGTCGTTGGCTTGCAATGCCGCTTCAAAAGAGGCGAGATTCCGGATCAGAATGCGGATCTCGTTTTGCAGATAATCGCGGTTGTCGAGAAAGAGATCGCTCCACAACTCGGGGTTGACCGAGCTGACGCGGATCATGTCGCGGAAACTTCCCGCCGAATAGCCCGCGTGTTCGTCGGCGGTCGGACTCTGGACGAAACTTGCCGAAAGCGCGTGCGCAAGTTGCGACGTGTAGGCGATCAGCCGGTCGTGTTTTTCCGGCGTCGTCGTGACGACGCGCGCGAAGCCGAGCGACAGGAAAAACCGCTTGATCTTTTCCAGCTCGTTGAGCTGCGGTATCTCGTTGAACGCCAACAGCATCGATGCGTTGTGATAGAGCGTTTCGGCGGCGCGCTCAAAGCCGGAACGCTCCTTGCCCGCCATCGGGTGGCCGCCGATGAAAACAAAGTGATGCTTTTGCGCGATCTGCCACGCCAAATTGCAGATGTTCCGCTTGACCCCCGCGCAGTCGATGACGAGCGCGCCGCGCTTGAATTTGGCGCCGTGCGCTTCGATGAACGGCACGACGTCGCACGGCGGCAGGGCGATCAGCACGAGATCGCAGCGCCGCAACGCCGCATCGTCAAGTCTGCCGTCGATCGCCCTTTCGAGTTCGGCGCGGCAAAGCGCGCTTTCATCGCGGTCAAAGGCGAAGACCTGACAGTCCGTCTTGCTTTTGATCGCTTTGGCGAAACTTCCGCCGATCAACCCGCATCCGGCGATTCCGATGATCTTCATTTTTGGAGCACCCCGCGCAATGTGGCGGCTTTGCGGGCGATCTCGTCAAATTGCGCGGGCAAAATCGACTGCGGCCCGTCGCAGAGCGCGTGCGCCGGATCGTTGTGAACTTCGATCATCACGCCGTCGCAACCGCTGGCGATCGCCGCCATGGTCATCGGTTCGACCAGCCGGGCGATGCCGGTGGCGTGGCTCGGATCGACGACGACGGGCAGATGCGAAAGCGTGTGGAGCATCGGCACCGCCGCCAGATCGAGCGTATTGCGCGTCGCGGTCTCAAACGTGCGGATGCCGCGTTCGCACAAGATGACGTTGTTGTTGCCGCCCGCCATGATGTATTCGGCGCTCATCAGCAATTCCTTGATGGTGCTGGCGAAGCCGCGCTTGAGGAGGATCGGCTTGTCGCAGTGCCCCAGTTGCTTGAGCAACTCGAAATTCTGCATGTTGCGCGCGCCGACCTGGATCAGATCGATGTCGGCAAAGAGATCCAGTTGCGAGATGTCCATAATCTCGGTGACGACCGGCAAATCGGTCGCCTTTTTGGCTTCGAGCAGAAGTTTGATCCCCTCGGCGCGCAATCCCTGAAAGGCGTAGGGGCTCGTGCGCGGCTTGAAAACGCCGCCGCGCAAAATCGCCGCGCCCGACCTTTTGACCGCTTCGGCGACGGCGATGATCTGCGCTTCGGATTCGATCGAGCAGGGGCCCGCGATCAGCGCGAAGTTGCCGCCGCCGATTTTGGCGGAACCGACTTCGACGACCGTGTCGAGCGGATGGAATTTGCGGTTGGCGCTTTTGAAAGGATCCTGGATCCGCACGACGTCTTCGACGATGTCGAGCGCGCGGATGAGATCCATGTCGACGCGGCTGGTGTCGCCGACGAGGCCGAGAATGGTCTGGTGGACGCCGCTTGACGTATGAATTTGCAGATCCTGACTCTTGAGCCAGCGGGTGAGATTCTCAAGTTGCTTCGGATCGGGGTTTTCTTTTAAGATGACGACCATGGTAAAGACTCCTTCTTGGTTTTCGTTGTTAAATATACTTGTTGTTGTCGTGATTTGCAATAAAAAAACGCGCTTCCGGTCTTTCCCGGAAGCGCGCGATCGAAAAATTTTTTTCTACTTGAGTTTGCGCGCCGTCGCCAGCAGACCGAGACCGACGACAAGAAAGCCCCATGCAAAGTAATAATATCGGAAGTTTCCGGGGATCTCGACGACAAGTTCATTCAGAAAATAGTTTCTGCCGCGCTCCAGTTTCGGCAGATAATGCGGCGTCGGCTCGATCGCGCCGGAAGCGGCAAAGTGAAGCGAAAGATAGCCGAAATTACGGTTGACTTTATCGCGCATAGTCTGCCCGCAACTGGGCACGTGGTAAACCGGAATGCCTTTGAAATCGCTCTTGCCGCTCAAGTGCAGATGACCGGAAACGATCGCGTCGATCTTGTGACGCGCGACGATCGGCTCCAACTGACGGCCGACGATGACTTCGGGGGTGTACTCCTTGAGGACTTCCGGCGTGACCGGCGGCTGGTGCATCACGAGGACGCAGCGGCGGAAATCCTTGCCGAATTTCGTCAGGATTCCGTCGAGCCACGCAATCTGCGCGTCATCCATGCCGACGACTTCGCGCCGCTTCATCGTCCAATATTCCGGCGGCAAGCTCTGCAAGATCTCGGGCGTCGGCGCGGATCGGATATTGTCGTCGAGCATCACAAAGAGCGTATCGCCATAGGAAAAATAGTAGTAGCGCACCCCGAATGCGCTCATATAGGCGCTCAAGTCGCCGTTTCGGGCGTAATCGTGGTTGCCGGGAATCGCGCAAAAGGGGATCTTGAGGTTTTCGCGGAGCATTTCGATCAGATAGGCGCCTTCGCCGCCGCGCGGCGTGCGGAACATATCACCGACCGAGATGGCAAAGTCGGGGCGATCCTTGTTAATCTGCTTCAGGACGGGCGCAAAAATGTCGCGCTGCATCGCAAAGTCGCCGAAAAAGGCGACGGTGAAATCCGTCCTGTCGGCGGCAAGGTGTTGAGAAGCGGGGGGCGTGACGGCCCGCACATTGCCGAAGCGGCAGTACAAATAGGCGATCGTCGCAAAAATCGCCAACGCCAATGTGAGCAAAATCGCGCCGATGATCGTCGCGCTTCGGCGCAAAATCGTTTTGACGTTGATCTTCATTTTTATCCTACCCTTGAAATATAAGATACGACAGAAAGCGCCTTTTGTCAAGTGTGCCGCGCGAAAAGTCAACAGTTTTCGGCGATCTCGCGCAGGCGGTTGTACTTCGCCGTGCGTTCGTCGCCGCGCGGTGCGCCGCATTTGAATTGCGACGCATTGACGCCGCCGCGACGATTTGTGACATCTTTTCAGCCCCCTCAACAATCAACGCTTCATTAAAATATAAACTTTTCTACTGCCTTTTCCATTCATTTTTGACCGCCGTTTTTCGGTTAAGTACCCGGTTTTGAGCTTGAAATAGCGAATATTTATTCGATATTGAAAAGAAAAAGTTAAGTGATATATTAATTTTTGCAGGCGGGGAAAATTTTTTCCGGAAAAATCTTTCTGCCGTTTCAAAAGGTTGACAACTTCTAATTTGGGTGAAAAGCGAAAATTGCGCGGTGCACCGTTTCAGGAGGAAACATGGATCAATATGCATTGAGCGTCTTGCCGGCGTGGGAGTCGATCCGCAGTTTTTTGAGTTCGGGCGGCGCGGAAAGCGATTTGCCGCAACGGCTGAATCTCTCGGCGGCGACGCTCCGCCGTTACCGGAAAAAGTATCCGGAATTTGCCGCGATGCTCGACGAGTGCCGCGCCGAAGCGGCGCAACTTGCCGACGATCAGGTGGAAGCGGCGCTTTTCCGCCGGGCGACCGGGTACGACACGGAAAACGAGGAGCATTCCCGCCACGTGCCCGCCGATGTCAAGGCGGCGATTTTCTGGTTGAAAAATCGGCGGCCCGACCTGTGGCGCGACCGCAGGGTGATCGCGCTGGACGAGCCGGTCAAGATCACGCTGTCCGCCGAAGAAAAGGAGTTGTGATGAAAGATCTCTCGCATTCGGGCAGTGCGCTCACGTTGCGGTGCCACCGGGAATACCTGCGGCGCCGGGACAACTGGCTGCACAGCCGTGCCGCGTATTCCGGCGGTGAAAGCTACCTCGATTCGGCGCTGATCCGCCACGTTTCGGAAATCGACCTCGAATTTGCCGAAAGACGGCGGCGCGCCTACTATTTCAACTATCCGCGTTCGATCGCCCGGCGGATCACCCAGAGCGTGCTCGGCGTCGAGCCGGTGCGCAAAAACGCCGCGCCGGCGCTCGTCGAGGATTGGAGCCGCTCCGGCTGGCGCACGACCGGCGTTATGCGGCAACTTTCGACGATGCTCACCGTTTATGGACGGGCGTATCTCTTTGCCGAATCGCCCCGCTTCGAGGGCAAGGTGTCGTTGCGGCGCGCCGCCGATGAGAGGTTGCGCCCCTACGTCCGCGCGCTGTCGCCGATCGATGTGCCCGACTGGGCGTACGGCAGCGACGGGAAACTGCTCTGGGCGCTCGTTTCCGAGGAAGCCGTCGACCATCACGATCCTTTTGACGACGCGATCGTCTGCGAAAGAGTCCGCCTGTTGGAGCGCGACGCCTACCGCGTTTTCGAGCGGCGCAACGGCGAGTTCTGCGAAGTCGCCTGCGGCGAAAATCCCCTCGGCGAGGTGCCGCTGGTCTCGGTCGAGGAAGCTGACGGTTTCGGTATGGACGCCAACCACTGGTTCGAGGACGTCGTGCGCATCAGCGAAGCGATCCTCAACAACGAATCCGAAGCGCAGATGAACATCGTCAAACAGATGTTCGGGATGCTCGTCGTTTCCGATACCTTTGCCCGCGGTGCGCGCAAACTGCACGCGGGCGGCGACGGCGGCAACTTTTCGGCGACCGTCGCCCGCAGCGCCGCGATCATCGAATCGATCGAGGAAAAGGGCATCAGCCGCTTCATCAGCCCTTCCGGCGTGCCGAGCGATGTCATCCGGCAGGAAAACCGCCAGCTCAAGCAGGAACTTTACGAGGTCGTCGGTCTTGCCGTCAACGGCTACGGCAGGGAAAATCAGACCGCCGAGTCCAAGGAGTGGGATTTCCAGCACGTCAACTGGTTCCTCGCCGAACGCGCCGCGGTGCTGGAAGAGGCGGAACTTGCCGCGTGGAAACTCATTCACGGCTTTGACGCCGGAATCCCCGTGCCCGAGATCGCCTACAACCGCGAATTCGCCGTGCGTGATCTGGAAAAGTCGATTTCCGGCCTGCTTCAATTGGCGCAGATCAGCGACGACCGCGCCTACAATCACGCGATCCGCGGCGCGGCGGTCGAATTGCTCGATGATATTTCCGCACTTCCCGCCGGCGAAAAGTGCCGTCTGCGGGAAAGCGACAACGACAAAGGAGGCAATTGATGGATTTGACTTCGCTGTGGAAAAAGGCGGTCGGCTCATCGACATTGAGCGACGCTGAAAAGGAGACGCTTTACGGGATCGATCCCGGCGCGTTGCAGGCGAGCGTCGCCGCCTTGCAGAAACAGCTGGACGCCGCTGAAAACGCCCAGTTGAGCGAGACGGAAAAACTGCAGAAAGAGTTGACCCGACTGCGCGACGAACGCGAAACGCTCGACCGGAATTTCCGCGCGCTTTCGCGCCGCAACCGCGTCGGCGAGATCGCCCGGCAATTCGGTTGCGACGAACCGGACTATCTCGATTTCCTCGCCGGCAGAAGCGACGTCGATCTCGAAGATGAAAATGCGGTTTCGACGATGGTCGAGGGCCTGAAAAAAAGTCATCCCGCGGTTTTTTCGTCGCAATTGAAAAGCGGTGGCGGCGCGGGGGTGACGGAAGCGCTTGAACGCCGTGAAAATCATTTGCCGCACGACGCGGAATCGCGGCTCGGCGTTTTGATGCAGACGATCGGCAAGGTGCCGTTCCAGGAGTAACAAAAACAAGAAAGGACTCCAAAGATGTTGTACAGCTACAGTTTTTCCAACAAGAAACGCGATCTTTCGGACGTGTTGTCGCAGGTCGTCAAAGACGAACCGCGCTTCATTTCCAATTTCCGCCGCGGCGTCGATGCGACGAGCCGCAAGCACGAATGGCTCGAAGACCAATTGACCGGCCGCGGCATCACGGCGAGCGCCGCTTCGAGCGGCGTGCTGACCGTTTCGAGTTCGGATGCGGCGAAGCTCCGCGTCGGAACTTTGATCGCCGCGCAGAATGATCCCGCCCTCTTTCAGGTGACGGCGATCAGCGGCACGAGCGTCACCGTCACGCTTGCCGCCGCCAACGGTTCGACCTTGACCGCCGCAACGCTTGCCGCCGGCAATTTCCTCATCGTTTCGACGCCGATGTCGGAAGCGAGTGTCAACGGCGACGGCGAAGAAAATTACGCCGTTTCCGGCACCGAATACAATACGACCCAGATCTTCCGCAAAGAGATCGTCCTTTCCGGCTCGGCGCTCGCCGTCGGCGTCTACGGCTCGGTCGACAATCAGCTGAACCGCCAGACCGCCTTCGCGTTGAGCGAACTTGCCCGCGACCTCAACCGCGTCGCCCTTTTCGGCCGGCGCGTCGAGGCGACGGCGAGCGTCCGCGGCGAAGCGGGCGGCCTCTACTACTTCGGCACGCAAAACGGCGCGCTCAGCATCGACGCCGACAACAAGCCGATCGACAGCTACCTCATCAACGACGCCGCGCAGATGCTCCTCGCCGAAGGCGGCGACCCGGTGCAGATCCTCTGCAGTCCGGGGCAGGCGCGCGTCATTTCCAACGAGTACAAGGATCGGTTGCAGATTCTGCGCAGCGACGACCGCCGCGGCGCTTACGTCGCCGTCATCGTCAACGAGATCAACGGCCGCGGTATCACCGTGATGGCGGATCCGGACGTGCCCGAACGCGATGTCTGGCTGCTTGACCCGAGCGGCTTTGCGCTCTGCAATTTACGCAACCGCGCGATCACCGACAGCGACGCGACCCCCAAGGGCTTCGACGGCGTGCGCCGCACCGCGCTCGGCGAACTCACCTTTGAGTTCAAAAACGTCAAACAGCGCGTCTGCCGCATCACCAACGTGCAGAATGCCGCTTCCGCGATCGCGGCGATGCGCGTCAACGTTGCGGGCGGCACCGCGACGATTGCGGGCGGCACCGCGACGCTCGAAGGCGGCACTGCCAGCGGCAACTGATCGTCGTAAAACATTCCGGTTTTTGCCCGGCGGGAAGAGGGGATCCCGCTTCCCCGTCGGGCTTTTTTTACCTTTTTTCAGGGAGAAAAGCTGATGATTTCCGAAGAAACGCTGCAAAATTATTTCAATTGTCATTTGCTTGCGACTGAACTCAACGCCTTTTCGGCGACGGAAAAAAGCGCGGCGCGCTTTTCCGCCGATCTGGATGTCGCCGCCGTGCTGGGGCGTTCGGTCGGCGACGACGACGATGCCTTGCTGATCGGCGCCGTTTCCGAACAGGCGATCCACCTGCTGATGCACCGCTCTGCGTTGACGCGCCCCGAATCGACTTCCGAATTGTCGTCGGAGTCGATCGATGGCGTCGGGAGCCGCAGTTACCACATCTGCCGACGCGATCCCGAGCGGCTCTGCGAACGCGCCAAGGCCTATCTCGACGGCGCACTGACGCCCCGGCTCGCGATTCAGCGGGGGTGACGATGAAAAATAAGACCTTCAACGACGCGCCGTCGTGTTACGGCGCTTTCGGCAAGCATGAAAAAAAGTTGCGATGCGTGCGTTTACGCCGCGTCCTGCTCGTACTACACGGCGACGGCGCCCAAGATGGAAGAGCGGCTCGGCATGATCAGCTTTGAATTCGTCGAAAATTGGAGCGAGCTGCTCGCCGACACGACGCACGTGCCCGGGGCGGAGGAGCCGGAAAAAAGCCATCTTCGTCAACGCCGGTTCGACCCCGAACCGGAGATTCCCGGCATGGCGCAGTTTCTGCGCTTTATCCTCGAACTGGATGATTATACGCTCGCCATTTTGTCGCAGATCATCGTGCCGCGCTCCGATGCGTCGGCGCCGTGTTCGATGGCGGAACTCGCCCGGGCGCACCACTGCACGCGGCAGGCGATCCACCGCAAATTTCTGCGCACCGCGCACCGCAATCCGGAACTCGCCCGGTTGCTCCAGTTGACCTTCTGCAAAGTCCGCCAGAGCCGCAGCGCCTTTTTGCGCGGCAATCTGAAGCGCGGCCGTCACCGGAGGCACGCGTGAAAGAGTTCCATTACACGCCGGCACAGCAACAGGCGTTGAAACTGATCTCGTCGGGCGCGTCGCGTGTGATGCTTTTCGGCGGCAGTCGAAGCGGCAAGACGTTTCTGTTGTGCTGTGCGCTGCTCGTGCGCGCATTGCGCGCTCCGGGGAGCCGTCACGCCGTGATCCGCCGCCACTTCAACAGCGTCAAAACGGCGATCGGCATGGACACCTTGCCCAAGGCGCTCGCCTGCCGTTTCCCCGGGCTGAAAGCCGACTTCAACAAGACGGAATGCTTTTTCCGTCTGCCCAACGGCGCCGAAGTGTGGCTGATCGGGCTGGATGACGACCGCCGCGCCGAAAAGATCCTCGGCAAGGAGTTCTCGACGCTCTATTTCAACGAGTGCAGTGAATTGGACTACGCGAGTGTTCAGACTGCGTTGACCCGGCTCGCCCAAAAGGCGCCGCCATTGCAGAATAAGGCGTTTTTTGACTGCAATCCTCCGGGAAAAAGTCATTGGACATACCGCCTTTTTATCGAGAAACTCAACCCCGTCGACCGCACGGCGTTGCTCGACGGCAAAAATTTCGCCGCAATGCGGATCAACCCGACCGACAACGCCGAAAATCTGCCGGAAGATTACATCAAGTTCACCCTTGCCAACTTGCCCGCGCGACAACGGGAACGCTTCCTCGAAGGACGCTTCCTCGACGAGTGTCCCGACGCGCTCTGGCGCTACGACGGGATCGACGCCGGACGCGTCGTGCGCGCTCCCGAGAATTTCGTGCGCATCGTCATCGGCGTCGATCCCGCCGTCACGTCAAATGCCGCGAGCGACGAGACCGGCATCGTCGCCGCCGCCAGCGGGGACGACGGAGATTACTACGTCTTGCGCGACGCCAGCGGCGTTTTCGCCCCGCTCGTCTGGGGGCACCGCGTCGTCGATCTCTATCACGAACTTGCCGCCGACCGTGTCGTCGGCGAAGTCAACAATGGCGGCGATCTGATCGAAGCGATGCTCCGTCAGATCGATCCCGACTTGAGTTTCCGCGCCGTCACGGCGAGCCGCGGCAAGATCGCCCGCGCCGAACCGATCGCCGCGCTCTACGAAAAAAACAAAGTCCACCACGTCGGCGTTTTCCCTGAACTGGAAGACGAAATGACCGGCTTTTCCCCGGGTACGGCAACCTATTCCCCCGACCGCATGGATGCGCTCGTCTGGGCTCTGACGGAACTGGGCAAAGAGGGACCGAGATTTGTGCTGGCGTAAAAATAGAGATGAGAGATGAGAGATGAGA
>DCFZ01000025.1:27610-39123 GCA_002314455.1 Lentisphaeria bacterium UBA1791
AGATGAGAGATGAGAGATGAGAAAGGGGGGCTGCTGCAAGACTTGCCGAGGTTGAGTAACCGAGGTATTTGGGCAGGCGCAAAGCTGTGTACCGCGCCGCCGGCGCGGATATGGAACTCCAGGGGACAATTGACGTAAGCATACCGCATTGTTACGTTTGCTTACACCCTATTGTTTTAGTCTGACAAGTCCGACAAAGACGCCCATATCGGGGCGCACCGTTACTTTTGCAGTTTGCGGCGGATCGCCTCTTCGACCGGGGCGGGCACGTAGATCGCGAAATCACCGCCTAAAGACGCGATTTCCTTGACCAAACTCGACGAAACGAAAGAATTTTTCAAGGTCGGAGTCATAAAGATCGTTTCGCAACCGGGGAGCAACCGGCGGTTCATCAACGCCATCTGCAGTTCGTATTCGTAATCGGAAAATGCGCGAAGACCGCGCAGAAGCGCCTGCGCATCGTATTCCTTGATTGCGTTGACGATCAATCCGTCGGTGGCGACGACGTGGACTTTTTCGCCGAGGTCGTGACAGCTTTCGGCAATGAGGTCGCGCCGTTCTTCGAGCGTGAAGAGGGGGTTCTTTCCGGAATTGACGGCGACGGCGACGATGACGCGGTCAAACAGCCGGCAGGCGCGGCGCACCAGATCGAGGTGTCCGTTGGTGAAAGGATCGAACGAGCCGGGGTAAATGACGGTTTTCATGATTTTCGCAAAACGCTCCCGTTGATTTATCAGCGTACAGAATGTATTTTATATACTATACGCTGAAACCGGGGAAAATGCAATTTTTATGCTGATTCGTTTTTTGACAGAAGCGCCGGAACCCGAGATGCCGCTGGTCGTGGCGCTCGGCGTTTTTGACGCCGTCCACATCGGGCATGGCGAGATCATTTGTCATGCGCGTGCTTTGGCGGCGAAGCGCGGTGCGCGGGTTGCGGCGATCACCTTTTTTCCGCATCCGCGTGAAGTCTTGACCGATGCGCCGCCGATCTTGCTGTTGCCTGCCGGCGAAAGGATTTCGCTTTTGCAGTCGGCGTGTGCCGACGTGGTCGGGGGCATTGAATTTTCCCGGGAATTCGCCAATTGGAGCGCGCAAACTTTTTGTCGTGCGCTCGCCGCCGAATTCGGCAAAAATCTCGTGGGCATCGTCGTCGGGAGCGCATGGCGTTTCGGCCGTGGCGGCGAGGGGAACGTCGATCAACTTGCCGCATTTTTTGCGCCGTTTGGCGTCGCCGTCGATGCCGTGCCGGAAAAAAAATATCGGGATCAGATCATTTCCGCAAGCCGCATCCGCGATGCGATCGCGCAGGGATTTCTGGATGACGCCGCGGCGATGCTCGGCCGCAACGTCGCGCTTTACGGCGCCGTCGATCACGGATTCGGCGATGCGGGCAAACTTTTGAATGCGCCGACGATCAATCTCGCGGTCTCTGCGGGCGTCCTGCCGCCGAATGGCGTTTACGCAGGAACGGTCGCTCTCGCCGACGGCCGCCGTTACGCCGCCGCCGTCAATTGCGGCATCGCGCCGACTTTCGGCGACCGCACCCGCCGCGTCGAAGCGCATCTGATCGACTTTTCCGGAAATCTCTACGGAAAAACGATCAAGTTGGAACTTCTGAAGTTCATCCGTCCGGAAAAGCGTTTTGCCGATGTCGCCCAATTGAAAACGCAGATCGCCGCCGACGTCGCGCTCTGTCGTGAGGCGGCAAAGTGAAAACAATCGGCGTCACCGGCGCGGCGGGATTTCTCGGTTCGCACCTCGTTGCGCGACTGCAAAAAGAGCGGTTTTTGGTCCGTGAGATCAACCGCGCCGACTTTGCCGATATGGCGGTGCTCGCGGAAAAAGTTGCCGTTTGCGACGACATCGTTCACTTTGCCGGTTTGAGCCGCCACGAAAACGGCGAATACCTTTATCGCACCAATCTTGAACTTGGGGAAAAACTCGTTTGCGCCGCCTGCCGGAAAGCGGGAAATTCGCCGCGGCTCATCCTTGCTTCGACGACGCACATCGACCGCGAAACACCTTATCATCAAGCCAAACGCGACCTCGCCGCGCTTTTTCGTCAAAGCGGCAAAAAAAGTGTGGAATTGCTGATGCCAAACGTCTTTGGCGCAAACGGCAAACCCTTCTACAATTCCGTCGTTTCGACGTTTTGCCGTTTGTGCGCCGACGGGAAAACGCCGGAAAGGATCGACGACGTCGAACTTGCGTTGATCTACGTCGACAGCTTGATGGATGAGATTGTTGAAATTCTGTGCGACGGGGCGATTTCGGGGCGCGTCAGAGTCGCCGACGAATATCACGTCGGCTTGATCGGAGTGTGGCATTTATTGACGCGCCTGAAGTGCGGCGCAACGCCGGCAAACGATTTTGAGCGCGATCTTGCGGCGACCTTGTCGGGTTACCTTAAAAACTCACGTTGACGTCGCCGTTGAGCTGAAGCGGCGGCGCCATCAGGACGATGCCGGCAACTTTGCTCCAGTCGCGATCCCAGCTGCGGAGCATCAGGGGGTCGGTGGGTTCGCCCCACGCGTTGAAGTCGACGATCAGGATCTCATTGCCCGACGTGATGTAAATATCCATCACAAGTTTTTCCTTGGGGAGCTTGCCGGCGATTTCCTGGACGAATTTTTCCGCCATCTGCCAGTATTTGTCACGGACGCCCTCAAGCCGGCGGTAGTGGCGGTCGAGGTGGTACTGACTCATCGCCATCAATTTGCCGTCGATGAGGAACAGGCGGAATTCGCGGGGCCACGTCATCCGGCGGAAGGGGCGGATGCAGATGTTTTCAACCAATCCCGCCTGCGCGGCGGCGCGGACTTTTTCACTGGAAGCGAGGTTGAAAAAGGTGCTCTGCGCGGAGTAGGTCGCGCCGCGCTTGCCCGCATAGCGTTCGGTGTCGGTCGGGGCGCAGGTGTCGACCGAGGCGAAGCAGTTGCCGGGCACGTCGGAAAGCACTTTTTTGAGTTCGGCGATCATCGTATAGGAAAGCGTATTTTGCATGATGGCTTCCATATCGCCCGTGCCAATCAGTTTGGCGAGGTCGGGGTCGACCGGGATGAAGTGCGTGGGAAAGGCGTATTCCCCGAGCGTAGCATACCATTCAGGCATCCGGCAGAATTTTTCAATTGTCATAAAAATCTCCTTTGGAGTCGTGTTGGCTTTCCTGTTGCCAGGTGGTCTCAATGCGGCGCGCGATGTAGATCCAGTAGACCAGCATCGCAAATAAATAAACCTGATAATAGCTGAAAAGCGGCAGATCGAGCATCGGGAAAAAGGCGGCGATCAGCATCGCGGGAAATCCGGCGTAGATCACGCTTTTCCATAAATTGATACCGCGCAACATCCGGTGATTGGCGATCGAAAAGAGCAGCGTCAGTATGCCCGTCCAAAAAAAGCCGAGGACGATCGTTATAAGAAAATGCTGCAGAAACGCCACGATGAAGCAAATCCACCGGATAAGGTTGGCAATGTCGGCGACGGAGTGGTAAACGGCTTTTTCTTTTGTTTTCTGCGTTGCGGGATCCACTTCCTGAAACAATGCGTCGAGCGTGGCGCGGTCGCCGGAAAAGGTTTTCATCATCTTGGTTTCGCCGACGTGGATGACGCTCCAGCGATTTTCGTCGACCCGGTTGGCAATGGAAAATCGTCCGTTGTGCCAGAGCACGAGATATTGCAATCCGCCGAGGTCGGCGATGCTTTCCTTGGGGGATTCCGTCTTGCCGGTGTAGCAGAGTCGCCCGCAGTTGGGCAGGACGATGGAACGCGCCTTGTTTTCCTCGTTGCTCGGGTAAAAACCGTTGTCGCGGTAGATGATGCTGGGACCGAACGTGCCGGTGAAACTCGTCTGGGAATCCTCGATCCAGCGCTGGATCCGGACGTACTGACCGATGGCGACCAAAAACGAGAGGATCGCCGCCAGAAGCACGAACTGCAGCAGAACTTTCCAAAAAGGATTGCGCACGATGACCGGCGCGCACTCCGTACTGCGGCAAAGCGAAAAGAATGTGGCAAAGAAGCCCGGCGCCTTGCTCATTTTTTCTTGACCCTTATGTAATTGACGCGTTTGCCGTCGGCGCGAAGTTTTGTCAGTTCGCCATCGATGCGCGCCGCTTCTGCAGGGGAAAGCCGGTCGGTGAAAACGACGCCGTGCAAATGGTCGATCTCGTGTTGCAGACAGCGCGCGAGCAAGTGATCGCATTCGATCTCGATTTCCTGATTGGCGAGCGAGGTAAAGTGGACGACGACCCGTTCCGGCCGGACGACTTCCGCGTAAATGCCGGGTACGGAAAGACACCCTTCTTCGCGGGAAACCATCTTGCCCGCCGTCGAAACGATGCGCGGATTGACCAGCGCAAGCGGCATCTGGTGGAGCAACAGCTCCTCGCCGGGCGAAAGCACGACGTCCTTGTCCTCCGGCGCCGGCACGTCGATCACGACGAGCTGTTGCGACAGCCCGATCTGCGGCGCGGCAAGCCCGATGCCGTCAAAAAGATACATCGTCTCGACCATCTGTTTGGCGAGTTCGACGGTTTCGGGCGTGATGGTCAGGATCGGCGCGGCTTCCTGTGTCAATACGGGATCGCCGCTGGTGCGGACGGTATACTTTTTTTTGCCTTTAAACATTTGCTTGTTTTCCGTATAGAAAAAAAGCCGTCGGTCAAACCGGCGGCTTGTCGTTTGGTTATTTGCGCTCCGTTGCGGAAGCGGGGATCGCCGCCGGTTGGGGGGCGCCGGAAGCGGCGGGCGCCGCTGCCGGAGTTGCTTCCGGAGCGGTTGCCGGAGCGGCTTCCGGAGCAGGGGCGGCAGGTTGCGCTTGCGGCTGCAATGACTGCGGAGTCTGCGGCGTGCGCGGTGCCGTCTGATCGAGTTCTTCCTCGATCTTCTTGAACTTTTCCTCCGCCTTTCTACGCTGTTCCGCCTGGACGGCGGGGTCGGTCTGCACGGGGCTTCCCGCCTGCGACGAGATGCCGGAAGGCAACGCCGATTCCAACTGCGGCACGTTGGGAATGGTCTCCTTGGAGCCGGCAAACGTTTCCGCCGGCACGCTTTCCATACCGGGCGCCGCCTTGGGATCGACCTCTTCCGGCTGATTTTCGTAGTAGGTCGCCGTATTGACGCCGACCGCGGCATCGAGTTGCGCGCGGGCGTTCTGAATATTGATGTAACTCGTGGCGAGGTTCGCCTCGGCATCGACGAAGTCGCGCTGGGCTTCATTGAGACGGGTCAGCTCGGTGTTGCCGGCGCGGTATTCATCGTCGACGAGGTCGCGCTGTTTCGCCGAGAGGTCGCGGACTTGCTTCAACAGCTTGGTCGCGCGTACGCTCTGGATATAGCTCGCATAGGCGGTGCGGACGTCGTTGACCACCTGGAACCACTGCGCCGCCGCCTGGTAGTCGGCGATCGCGAGGTTCGCCTGATACTCGCGCATCTTGTTGTAGCGCGCCAAGCCGCTGAAAATGGTCCAGTCCGCCTGGAAGCCGTAGCTCATGCTGGTGTTGTCGCTGCTGGAGCGGTAGTCGTAGGTGCCGTACGATTCATTCTTGTAGGAACTGCTGGTGGTGTAGCCCCAGTTGAAGAAGGCGTTCACCGTCGGCGAGAAGGAAGCGTACTGTTGATAGAGTTGGTACTTGGCGATTTCCAACTGTTCGCGATAAGCCTTGAGGTCGGGACGGTTCGCCAACGCAGTGTCGAGGTAGAAGTCGATCGCCGGCAATTCGACGAAATCGGTCTCGATGTGACCGGAAAATTTGACTTCCTTGGGGAAAGTCCCGTCGGGGTAGCCCATCAGCAGCGCCAGCGCGTAGAGCGCGCTCTCGTATTTGTATTCCGCCTGAACGACGCTCACTTCAGCGTTGTTCATCAGAATGGCGAAGTTCAGCACACTGCTCAACGGCACCGCGCCGGCTTCAAACTTGTATTTGGTATCGCGCAGCGAGATCATCTGGAACTTGCGGTCTTCCTCGGCGATACGGCGGTTTTCGATCTGGAGCAACACGCTGTTGTAGGCTTGCGCCACGGCGAGCATCATCGTACGGCAGGCGTTGGCGTCCAGATTCTGGTAGTATTTTTCCGAGTGGCTCGCCGCCATCACGGCGAATTCGCGGTTCAAACCGTCGAAGAGCAACATCGTTGCCTGGATCCCCGTGCTGGTGTTGAAACTGTCGGTGCGCGGATGGCGAACGTAATAGGAAGTGCTCGCGTTGTCGTTGGTGGAAGTATACCACGAATCACTGCCGCTCAACGAGAAGCTCGCGGTGATTTTCGGCATATAGCCGGCGAAGCTCTGCAAGTAGCGCATATGCGCCGCCGCGACCGAATGGTGTGCCGCGATGTAGGTCGGGTTGTTGTGCAACGCGATCCGCTGGGCGTCCGCCAGCGACAAACTGGAAATATCCTTGAACATTTCGTCCGCCGCGTCGCGCTGACGCTGCGTGTAGCTCTCGCCGAGCGTCGCGACCGGCGGCGCCGGGTACTCGTAACAACCGCCGAGGATTGCGGCGGCGGCAAGTGCGAAAAGGTAATGCTTTTTCATTTCTCTTTTCCTTTCCAAACGGATATTCAAAAAAATTTTAATGCTAAACAATTATCTTAAGATAGCATCTCCTTTGACTTTTTACAAGTCGGAAAAGTGGAAAAACGCTTGATTTTTTCGTATTTTCCGGTATATTATCTCGCGAAAAGAATTCTTGTTCAGGGAAAGCATAAAAATGTACAACTGCGTTATCTGCCGCTATCACGAGATCGCCACCAAGGGGAACAACCGCTCGATGTTTGAGCGCGTTTTTGTCGACAACATCCGCCATCAGTTGAAAGATGTTGCCGACTTGCGCGTCGGCAGGGTGCGCGGTCGCGTCTGGATCGACCACAAAAGCGGCGCCGATTTTACGGAAAGCGAAGAAGCCGTCATTTGCGAAAGTTTAGTTCGCGTCTGCGGACTTGCAAGTTTTTCCTTTGTCATCCGCACCGCCGTCGACGCCGACGCCATCCGGCGTGCCGCGATCGACCTCGTCCCGCGGCTCTTTGCGGAAACTCCCGGTGCGCGCACTTTCCGGATCCGCGCCCGGCGGAGCAACAAGAAATTTCCGATGCGGAGCCGCGACATCGAGATCGACCTCGTCAGCCGCATCGCGGAAATTCCCGGTCTTCCCGAATTTGAGATTGACCTCGACAATGCGGCGATCACCCTCGGGGTTGAGGTGCGCGACGAATTTGCGATCCTCTATGCCGCGAGCATTCCGGGGCCGGGCGGGTTGCCGACGGGGAGCAATCCGCGCGTTTTGACGCTGTTGTCGGGCGGGATCGATTCGCCGGTCGCCGCCTATTTGATGATGAAACGCGGTTCGCCGACGGATTACATCAGTTTTCACAGTTCGCCCTATACGCCGCCGGAAACGACCGACAAGGTCACGCGCATCGCGAAGCACCTCAACCGCTTCCAGATCTCGGGCAGGCTTTATCTTGTCAACCTCGCGGAATTTCAGAAAGCGGTGCGCGATTGCTGTGAAGAACGCTTCCGCACGGTGCTCTACCGCCGCGCGATGATGCGCATCGCGGAAAAAGTCGCCCTGCAACATAAATGCCGTGCGCTCGCGACCGGCGAAGCGCTCGGTCAGGTCGCCAGTCAGACGCTGGTCAATCTCGACGTCATCAACCGCGCGATCGATATGCTGATTTTGCGGCCCGTGATCGGCGAGGACAAGCTCGACACGATCGCGACGGCGGAAAAGATCGGTACGATGGTGCTCTCGGCGCCGCAAGTGCCCGACAGCTGTACCGTTTTCGCCCCGGCGAGTCCGGCGACGGCGGCGCCGCTCAAGCAAGTGGAAATTCAGGAATCGCGCATCCCGGATTACGGCGCACTGCTCGACAAGATCGTTTCCGAAGTCGAGGTCGTCGAGCCGTAAGGATCGCGGCGCGGCAAAAATCAGCGCGCGAGCATTTTGTCGAGGTCGATTACTTCGGCGTAGTACCAGTTCATCTTGCGGATGGGGAAAAGGAGAAAGAGTTTTCTGCCTTTTCCGACCTTGCCGACGGCGGAACCGAAGCCGCGCGATGCCGTCTCTCGGTACAAGGCGCCGTATTCGGTCGACGCGAGATGGATTGATTTCCCGTCGGAATTTTTCCAGATCGGTTTCCGGTCGCCCTTGCAGGAAACGAGCACGTTCCCCGTTTCGTCGAGCAGTAATCTCGCATCGGTGACGTCGGTGTCGTTGCCGTATTCGATCATGATCTCGCAGAAACGCTCGAGGACGACGTCAAATGCGCCGACGCCGAGCAACCGGTTGTTTTTGCGGCACGCCTGCATGCAGGTCATCATCTGCTTTTTGACCTGCAATCCCTGATAAGGCTTGCTCCAGTGAACGTTGCTGTCGGGGAGCTTGCTGCCCTGCTTGAACCAGTTGCGGTCGCGCGGATCGTAATCGTCGGGCAGCGCATCGCTTCCCGGGTATTGGAGGAGCAGTCCGGCGTCGGTGCCAAAGTAGAACCAGAGCATCATGTTGCCGTCCTGAAGCATTTCTCCCTTGATTTCCGCCAGCGATTTTTTCTCCGCCGGCAGAAGCGATCCCTCATGGAGAAAACGGGGAACGAGTTTTTCCATCACGATTGCGAGCTGGGCGAGTTCCCGCTCGGCGCGCACTTGGTCGAGATTTTTGGCGGCAAACCGGTACGCGCTGTGGTCGATCCGGAGCAGACACCCGTAATACGATGACTTGTACACGTCGGTAAGTTGCGCCGCATTTTCTTTGTCGATGAACGGCACCAGTTCCGGCGCGTCGGCCGCGGGCGGGAAATCCATCCGCGCCGCCGCCTCGGCAGTGAATTCTTTCATCAATGTTTCGAGATTGCCAAGCTTCTGTTCGATCTGGTAGGCCGCCATCGCCGCGTTTTTAGAAGTGAGTGACTGAACGTGCTCTAATTTGCGCTGGGCGATCTCGTTCTGGTGAGCGATGATCTCGGCCTGGTGCGCGTCGACTTCGGCTTTGCGGGCGGCGATCTCGGCGTTGCGCTGGCGGTAAAGACTCCACGCGACGTTGGCGAGCAACGCGATCAAAAGTAGCGAAGTCGCAGCGGCGACGAATTTGCGGTGCTTGATCATCGCGCGCCCGATCTTGCTGAAAAGGTTGTCGGGCAGAGCCTTGGTCTCTTCGTTGGCGAGATAGTTGCGCAGATCGCTGCTGAGCTCCTCGACGGACTGGTAGCGCGCTTCGGGCGAAGTCGCCATCGCCTTTTTGACGATCGCGACAAGTTCGCGCGAAACAGGGGCGTGAAACGCGTGGCGGAACGACTCGGTTTCGCCGTTGCGCACTTTGGCGATCAATTTCTGCGGCGTGTCGCCGGTGAAGGCGGGTTTGAGGAAAACCACGTCAAAGAGGATGACGCCGAGGGCGAAAATGTCGGCGCGCTGATCGCCGGGATGCCGGTTGAGAACTTCCGGCGCCATAAAGGGCGGCGTTCCCAGCGAGCTTACCGGCGCGCCGGGATGTTCGTTGTGGATCGGCGTGGCGATGCCCCAGTCGATCAGATAGACTTCGCGGTATTCGCCGATGATGATGTTGCCGGGTTTGAGGTCGCGGTGCATCAAATTGCGGCTGTGAACGTAGCTGAGCGCATCGCAGACGCGCAAAAAAAGTTCGAGCCGGTAGCGGAGCGCCTTATCTTCATCGAAATGGCAGATTCCTTCTTCCCGGTAATGCTGGCAGGTTTCGTCGAGGTAGGTGGCGAGCGTCATGCCGCGGAGCATTTTCATCGAGAGGTGAAGCCCGTTTTGACCGTCACCGGTCAGCGAGTAAATCGGGACGACGGAGGGGTGCTCCAGTTGCGCGGTGATCTTCGCTTCGGCGATGAAGCTTTTGCGCGCCTGCTCGTCGTCGAGCAACTCCTTGCGGAGCGATTTGACGGCGACGATGCGTTCAAGGGTTTTGTCCTTGGCACGGAAAACGATGCCCTGACCGCCTTCGCCGAGGAGCTGTCCGCTTTCATAAAGTTCCTCTTTGCCGGGCAGGTGCGGATAAATTTCCGCCATATCGGCGTGGACGTCGCCGGCGGGGGATTCCATCTTTTGGGCGCGAATGAGCCGGGTGCGGCTGATTTCCAGATCGACGTCGCGGCGGCGGGTGAAAAAACGGGAAATGTCGATCGTCTTTTTCGGCTGCGTTTTTTTCGGCGTCGCCGGACGGGAAATTTTTTGCGTCTTGTCGGGAAAATCGTCCGCCATTATGATACCTTTCTCTTTTTTACATATAAAATAAATGCGAAAAGAGAAAAATACAAATGCTTTTCGATCAACTGATCCGCCAAGTTGCAGGAAAAATGAAATTTCAACAAAATGTCTCATTTTTAAGAAATGCAACTTGCATAATGAAATTGTACAGGATATATTGAGACGTGACCCCAAAACAACCTTTTAAGGAGAAAAAGAAATGAAAAAACTGTTTCAGTTCACCCTCGCACTGGTCGTCATGACGTTGACGGCGTTTACGCTCGGCGCTTCCGAGTTGCCCTCTTATGCGCCGAAAGACACCGACGTCATCCTCTTCGCCAATCTGAACCGCATCGCCAACAGCCGGTTGTTGCAGAAAATTTTCGAGCAGAATCCCGAATTGCAGCAGATGCGGGAAAAATTCGTTCAGGAGGTGAAAAAGGAATCCGGTTTGAACTGGGAAGATATGATCAATTCGGAGGTCTGCTTCTTCACGAATATCGACGAAATGCAAAAAGCGCCCGTTTTTCAGGCGCTCGCGATCAGCAATTCCGGCAAGGCGGAATATTTCTTTGACTATGTCGTCAAAGAGACTTTGAACAGCGAAGGCGAAAAGCCTTTCATCGGCAAGCGCAACGGCGTGCGCGCCATCTGCGACGATGAAGTGGCGTTGCTGCTCCTTGATTCGCGCATGCTGCAATTTTCGCTGAAACCGGAAGCGATGGATAAAGTGATCGACGTGCCGCTGACCAAGACGAACATCGCGCTTGCCAGCGACATTGATACCGGCGCGATGTTGAGTATTGCCGTCGACATCACCAGCATCGAATTGCCTGCCGAAATCAAGAATGACGAAATGTTCAAGGATCTCGTCAACAATCTCGAAAAAATCACCGTCAGTTTCAGCGAAAAAGGCGAGCAGTTCACCATTCACGCCGTGGCGACTTACCGCGACAAGGAAAGCGCCGCCGTCGCCTTTGCGGCGGATCAGAAGATCACGCAGGCGATGAAACAGTCGCTCGCGCAGATGGCGGAGCAGAATCCCGACGTCAAACCCCTCTTGAAGGTGCTCGAAGACGCCAAGGATGAATTGGACGGCAAAAACATCGAAGGCAACCTTGCCATCGACAGCGATCTCGTGATCCAGTTCTTCGCGATGATGATGGCGAACATCGGAAAATAAGCCGATACTTCCGACCTCATATGGGAGTTGTTGCAAAACCTTCACCGGTAAGCAACAGCCCCCTTTTTTTTGCCCTCATCTGATCTCGTAGCGTGGTAAGAACAAGAGAGGGCTCATTTCGCC
>DCFZ01000042.1 GCA_002314455.1 Lentisphaeria bacterium UBA1791
ACATGGCGGAGAGAGAGGGATTCGACGGAGCAATGCGACGAGCGCGAGGTGAAGCCGAGCGCAACCCCTGACAAAGAATCCCCGCTTTCCGCCAACGGCGGGGAGCGCGTCAGCGCGAAAAGCAAAAGGGGCTGAAAACTGATTTTCAATCAAGTTTTCAGCCCTTTTGCGGTAAGCGGGAATTCTGAACGCCCGTCTTTCTCACAAACATGGCGGAGAGAGAGGGATTCGAACCCTCGGTACCCGTGAGGGTACAACGATTTTCGAGACCGTCGCCTTCGACCACTCAGCCATCTCTCCGCTGTGGTGTTTTTTAATATAGCGCAACATCGGCAAAAAAGCAAATGCGAATATGAGCCAATTTACGTTAAAGCACGTTGTCGACCGCCGCCATGCCGGCAAGCGGGATCGGCAACATCTGCCACCCGGCTTCGAGCGTCAAAAATCTGATTTCATCGCCGACGACATTGAGGATCTTCACTTGTGATTTCGCGGCAAGTTTCACCAATATTTCCGGTTCGCAGGAAGCGTTGACAACGAAACTTCGCGTTGCCGTTTCGCCGGTTGTTTTTTCGACTTCAAAACGCCACGGCGAATTTTCCGTTTGCTCCAGGAGAAAATCGCGCACCAGAGAACTCTCGATCTGCATTCCGCACTCCTTGTCTGGGATCGTTTTTATTTTCATAACATAGTGCCGTGCGAGCGGTAAATCAACCGGATTTTGCGAAATGCCTTTTTTAAATAAAAAAAGAGCGTTTTTAATTTTTCTTTTTCCGGTTTTGGTGATATAGTACGTAAATAGCATTTTTTACAGGAGATTTTCCGTGAATCAGAATATTTTATTGTGCGGCGTCGGCGGTCAGGGCATTCTGCTCGCCGCCAAGATCATCGCACTCGCCGCAGAAAAAGCGGGATTTGAGGTCACGACCAACGAAGTCCACGGCATGGCGCAGCGGGGCGGTTCGGTGACGGCGCAGTTGCGCTACGGCGACGCCGTTTACAGCCCGCTGATCCTCGAACGGCAAGCCGACGTGCTCGCGTCGATGGAAATGATCGAGGCGTTGCGCTACGCCCACTTTTTGAAACCGGGCGGGCTCGCCGCCGTTTCGACGCAAAAGATCATTCCCGTCACCGTTTCATCGGGCAAGATGCAGTACCCCGCCGACGCCGAAGCGCGCTTGCGCGAGGTTTTCCCCCGGCTCGAACTCTGCGACTGCCTCGATGCCGCGATCAAGATGGGCAACGCGAAACTTGCCAATACGATTTTGCTCGGGACCCTTTCCGCCGGGCTTGCCGGGATCGACCTTCCCCTGTGGGAAAGCGCGATCTCGGAATGTGTGAAACCCGCCTTTGTCGAGGCGAATCTTGCCGCGTTCCGCTTCGGACGCAAGGAGAATGAAAGATGACGAATTTGTTTTTCAATCAACGCGAGGAAACGCTTTCCCGCGAGGAACTGAAGACGCTTCAAAACGAACGGCTGATCCGGCAGGTGCGCCGCGTCGCCGCCCGCAACGATTTTTTCCGCAAAAGTTTTGCCGATGCCGGAGTCGACGTCGACAACTTTGCCGGACTTGCCGATCTCGACAAGCTCCCCTTTATGAATAAAATCACCTTCCGCGAGCAGTATCCCGACAAGATGTGCTGTGTACCCAAAACGGAAGTCCGCGAAATGCACATGTCCAGCGGCACCAGCGGCACGCCGGTGATGATGCTCTACACGGCGAACGACCTCGATCAGTGGGCGGAGTGCGTCGCGCGCTGTCTGCGCATGGCGGGCGTCGCCGAGCACGACGTCTTTCAGATCACGCCGGGCATGGGGCTTTTCAACGGCGGCTTCGGCTGTTACCACGGCGGCCGCAAAGCGAATTGCTTCGTCATTCCGGCGGGGCCCGGCAATACGCCGCGCCAGCTCAAATTGATGCAGGACTTGCACACCAATGCACTGCTCTGCGTCGTTTCCTACGGCGCGCGCATCCTCGAGGTGATGCAACAGCAAAATATCCAATTGCCCGATCTCAAAGTCGGCATTTTCGGCGCGGAAACCTTTTCCGACGCGATGAAAGAGCATTTGCGCAAGGGTTTCGGCATCGACGTTTTCGACATTTACGGAATGACCGAAACGGGCGGCATCGGTACGTTGGGGCAGGATTGCTGTATGCACGACGGCACCCACGTCTGGGAAGATCATTACATCTGCGAGATCATTGATCCCGAAACGGGCAAGGTGCTCTCTGACGGCGAAGAGGGGGAACTTGTCATCACGTCGCTCACCCGCGAGGCGATCCCCGTCATCCGCTTCAGAACGGGCGACTTGACCCATATCCACTCCCGCGAGAAATGCGGTTGCGGCCGCACCCATTTGCGGTTGGCGCCGATTTCGGGGCGCGCCGACGACATGATCATCGTCAAAGGCGTCAACATTTTCCCGTCGCAGATCGAGCAGAGTTTGCTGAAAATTCCCGGCGTGTTGCCGGAATACATCATCACGATCGACGACGTCGCCGGCGTGCGCAAAGTCTACGTCCAAGTGGAAGCGCAGCAAAACGTTACCGGCTACATCGTTTCGCGCCAGCTCAAGGAAGACCTCGGATTCGCGGTCGACGGCGACGTCGTTCCGCCGGGGACGCTCACGCGCAGCGAGGGCAAAGCCAAGCGCGTCGTCTACAAACGCGACGGCGAGGTGGTCAAATGAGCAAACTTCTCTTGACCGGCAACGAGGCGATCGCCCGCGGCGCATGGGAATGCGGCGTCGGCGCCGCCTTTGGCTACCCCGGCACGCCCTCGACCGAGATTCTGGAAAATCTGGTGAAATACCCCGGCGTCTACTGCGAATGGTCGCCCAATGAAAAGGTCGCTTTCGAGTCCGCGGCGGGCGCGGCGATCGGCGGTTGCCGCAGTATGGTGACGATGAAACACGTCGGGCTCAACGTCGCCGCCGACCCGATGATGACGCTTTCCTACGTCGGCATCGTTGCCGGCATGGTGATCGTCGTCGCCGACGACCCCGGTCAGCACAGTTCGCAGACCGAGCAGGACACCCGCCACTACGCGCGGCTCGCCAAGTTGCCGATTCTGGAACCGGGCAACGCGGTGGAGTGCGCCGCATTCATGAAAATCGCCTTTGACCTCTCGGAAAAATACCGCTGCCCCGTCATTCTCCGCTCGACGACCTGCGTCAGCCATTCGCGCTTTCACATCGAAACGGCGGAGCGCGTCGAACATTCGCGCGTCGCGTTTGAGAAAAATTTACAGCAATTTGTGCCGATCCCGATGTTCGGGCGGAAACTCCGCGCCAAAGTCGAGGAGCGCATGGCAACACAGGCTCTTGAATCCGCGCAGAACAGACAACTCAATACGATTTTCCACCGCGGCAACGAGCTCGGCATTATTTCCAGCGGCGTCGCCGCACTCCATTGCGTCGAGCAATTTTCCGACGCTTCCATTTTGAAGCTCGGCTGGGCATGGCCCTTCCCCGATCAGTTGCTCAAGGATTTTGCCGCCAGCTGTAAAAAAATCGCCGTTATCGAGGAAGGCGATCCGATCCTCGAGGAGCACGTGAAAGCGCTCGGAATTTCCTGCGACGGCAAAAACGTCGTGCCCCGCTGCGGCGAATTGACGCCGCGCGTCATCGCCGAGATCAAGGCAAAACTGACAGGAGCGCCCCTCCCCGATTTCTCGCAGGTTGCCCAAGCCGACGATCTGCCGACGCGCCCCCCGATGCTCTGCGCCGGGTGCCCGCACCGCGGAATCTTTTACGGCTTGACCAAATTCGACGTCATCGTTACCGGTGACATCGGGTGCTATACGCTGGGCGCATTTCCGCCCCTTGAACGCACGGATCTGCTGATTTGCATGGGGGCGGGCTTCACGCTCGCGCACGGTATGGTCAAAGCGGGCGAAACGCGCCCCGTCGTCGGCATCGTCGGCGATTCGACCTTTTTCCACTCGGGCATCACCGGATTGCTCAATCTGGTCTACAACAAAGGCAACGCCACGCTGATCGTCGCGGACAACCGCACGACCGCGATGACGGGCCACCAGGATCACCCGGGCACGGGGCGTACGTTGATGGGCGAGGAAACCCTTTCCGCGTCGATCGAAGAGATCGCCAAAGCGTGCGGTATGAAACGGATCCGCGTCGTCGATCCCAACGATCTGGAAGCCGTCCATCAGGTGTTGCAGCAGGAACTTGCCGCCGACGAGCCGTCGCTGATCATTTCGCGCGCGCCCTGCATTTTAAAGGAAAAGAGCGCCGCCAAGCCGCCGCTTGCCATCGACGCCGACAAGTGCCGCAACTGCCGTGCGTGTCTCAAACTCGGCTGTCCCGCGATCGAAACGCTTGACGTCAAGGGGAAACCGTCGATCAACGCGCAGCAGTGCGTCGGTTGCAAAATGTGCGAAAGCGTCTGCAAATTCGGCGCGATCCGCTAAAAAAACGTTGCCGCCCTCCGTTTGAGCGCCCCGTTCGCAAAAGGGGCTATGGTCTATTTCACAAACTTTCAGGAATATTTTTGGTTCTTCGACGGTTTATGGCACAATCAAGTTGTGCGTAGACAAAAAGATTCAACAACAATATCCGATGGTTGATCCGGCAAGCCGACAGCTTCCGGAATTAAAAGAGTTGCCAACCATCAGCGAATTTTTGTAGAGAAACGGTATAAAATTCTCTTATAAACCTAAAAATCGGCAAAAGC
>DCFZ01000052.1 GCA_002314455.1 Lentisphaeria bacterium UBA1791
ATAGCACATCATATTTCGATTGAAAAGTAAAAAAACGCAAAAATATGGATTTTCCTGCAAAAAAAGATCAATCTATGCTTTCTTTCTGCTGTTTCAACGATTCGATCTGTCTTTATTTGCTCAACCAGCAACTGATATTGGCGCTCAACGGTTTAACGCATTGATTTTTTCGTCAATCGTCGGATTCGTTTTCGTCGCTTTTATCGCTGGCGGGACCGACGCCGATGACAAATTCGCCGCGCCAGTTGTCGGGCAAAGCGGCGAGTTCGCCCAACGGCCCGCGCCTGATTTCTTCGTGGAGTTTCGTCGCTTCGCGGATGATCGCCGCCTGCCGGTCGGCTCCGGCGATTTCCGCCAGTTCTTTCAGCGTCTTGCCGACGCGGAAAGGCGATTCAAAGAAAAAGGTCGTCCCCGCGTAGTCGCGGATCTTTTCCATAAATTTGCGTTTTCTGCCCGATTTCACCGGGGCAAAGGCGAGGAACTGGAAGTGATCGACCGGCAACCCCGACGCCGTCACCGAAAACGTCAGCGCAGAAACGCCGGGAATGACGACCGGTTCGACCCCTGCTTTCAGCGCTTCGTTGACCAGCAAATACCCGGGGTCGGCAAGCGACGGAGTCCCCGCGTCGGAAACGAGCGCGATCGACGATCCCTGCTGAAGTTTTTCGACAAGTTTGCCGACTTTCTGGTGCTCGTTGAAGCTGTGGCAGCTTTCCAGCGGCACGTGGATGTCAAAATGGGTCAACAGCTGACGGGTGTGACGCGTATCCTCGGCGGCGACGAGGTCGACCGACTTCAAAATGCGCAACGCGCGAAGCGTCATATCTTCGAGATTGCCGATCGGCGTGGCGACGAGGTAAAGTCCGGAAAGTTTTTCGGTATCTTCCGCCATAAACACCTCCTATCGGTAATGGGTCGGGTCGGGGACGTTCGCCTCGAGAAATCCCGCCTTGCGGAGCCGGCAGCTCGCGCAGACGCCGCAGGCGCGCCCCTTTTCGTCGGCATCGTAACAGCTGACGGTATTGCCGTAATCGACGCCGAGCGCCGTCCCGAGTTTGATGATCTCGGCTTTGGAAAGCGTCTGCAACGGCGTGTGGACGACCCATTTTTCATGCGCGACCGCCGCCTTGGTGCCCTGCGTCGCCGCTTCGGCAAACGCGGCGATGAAATCGGCGCGGCAGTCGGGATAATTGGAAAAATCCACGTCGTTGACGCCGATGAAAAGGTCGCGGCAGTTCAACGTTTCGCCCCAGGCGGCGGCGAGCGAGAGAAAGACCAGATTGCGCGCGGGCACATAGGTGATCGGCACTTCGTCGGCCTTTGCCGCGACCTTGGGCACGGGGATCGAGAAATCGGTCAAGGCGGAACCGCCCCACAGCGAGAGGTCGAGCGGAAATTCGATGTGCCTGACTGCGTTTGCCGCCGCCGAAATGCGGCGCGAAGCGTCGAGTTCCGACCGGTGGCGCTGACCGTAGTTGAAACTCATCGTGTAACACTCGAAACCGTCGCGTTTCGCCACGGCAAGACAGGTGGCGGAATCAAGTCCGCCGCTCAAAAGAATGATCGCTTTTTTCATAGTTCCTACACTCCGGGCACGTCGCCCCAAATGATTTTGTGCATCTGCAACTGCATGCGTACGGGCAAATTGCAGGAGATCACCTTTTGCGCGAGTTCGGCAAAATCAATGCGTCCCCAGACGGGCGAAAGCAAGAGCGGACAGCCGATTTGATCGAGATGAAATTTCCTGATCTCGGCAAAGGCGAAATCGACGTCTTCCGCGCTTGAAACGACAAATTTTACCTCGTCGCGCGGCGTCAATTTCGCGTAATTTTCGTCAAGGTGGTGCGCCGCCATCCCCGAACCGGGCAGTTTGCGGTCGACGATCCGGTGACAGGCTACGCTCACCCGGTCGATCGGGAGCGAACCATTGGTCTCGACGAGGACGGTAAGTCCGGCGTCGAGCAACGCGTCGCAAAGCCGGGGCGTCTCTTCCTGCAACAAGGGTTCGCCGCCCGTCACTTCGACGAGTTGGGCGCCGCTGGCGACGGCTTTTGCTGCAAGTTGCGGCACTTCCGCCGTGCCGGAAGCCTGCCACGCGTAGGCGCTGTCACAGTAATTGCACCGCAGATTGCACTCCGCCAGCCGGATAAAAAAACAGGGCAATCCCGCAAAGGTGGATTCGCCCTGCAAACTCAAAAAAGTTTCTGCGATCTTCAGCACGGAAAAAAGTTCCTTATTCGTAGTAGGTGCACGCCGAAGCGTCGGATTCCTCGACTTTCACCTTGGCGATCCTGACGCCGTCGGCGTTGAAGCGCGACGCCATCTGCTGAAAGATGTGCATTGCGAGCACTTCGCTCGTCGGATTGATCTCGGCAAATTCGGGGAGTTCCGACAGATTGCAGTGGTCGTAAGAGCCCAGAACTTCGTCCATTTCCGCCTTGAGTTTGCGGAAATCAAAGGCGATGCCGACGCTGTCCAGTTTCGCGGCGCGCACCGTCACCGTGATCCGGTAGTTGTGGCCGTGCAAATTGCGGCAGTTCCCCGCGTAGCCGCGCAACTGGTGCGCCGCGGAAATCGACCGGGAAATCTCGATGTCAAACATAAAAATGAACTCCTTCTTTCATTCCAGCTTCAAGTCGTCGAGCGCGCTCCAGACGGGGGAGCCGGTCGCACGCTCGTGACAGCGGCACTTTTTTTTGTTGCGGTTGACGCCGCAGACGGGGCAGAGCCCGGCGCAATCCTCGCGGCAGAGCAGATTCATCGGCAACGCCAGCAACATCTCGGAACGGACGTCTTCGCTGATATCCAATTCATCGGCGACGCTCTCAAGCGGAAAGAGCAGTTGCAGTTTTTCCGTCGCGATCTCGCGGCGAACCGGCTCGAGACAGCGGCCGCAGACGCCCTCGATGGTCACGCGGACGACGCCCGAAACGAGCGCGTTGCCGGAAACGCAATGCGCCGTCAAATCGTAGGAAACATCGGAAACGACCGCAAACTGCTCCTCGTTGCCGAGTTCGAGAAACGCCGCCGGCTCGACGCCGATCAATTCGACCGGTTCTTTCTGCAATCGGGAAATGGAAACTTTGATCATACGCGACCCCGTAAAGCTTTTTTATAACATAACACGCGCGCAAAGGATTGTCAAGACGGGATCACGCTCATCGTCAAGTTAAAACGGCAACATTTCCGGCGCAAAAAGCGTGCACGCTACACCGGGAACGACGCCGGCGCGGCATCCCGCGCCGGCGATCGGCTTAACCGCGTTTGAGCAACACGTCTTTTTCGTAGGCGCCGATCGGCGAGAGGATCTCGGCGTCGGTCGGCAAATCGCGCGAAACGCAGTAGTAGTTCCACACCGCGCCCCACGGCAAACTTTTCATCTCTTCGCGCTTGGCAAGACGCGCCGTGAAGTTCCCCGCGTACTCGGCTTCACAAAGACCGTTTTTCGGCTCGAGCAACGCGATGAGAAGCGCCTTTTGCCAGTTGCGCGCCCCGATGACCCACGCGGCGATGCGGTTGATCGACGCGTCGAAGTAGTCGAGCGTGAAGAAAAGATTGTTGCCGTTGTCGTTGCGCACCGCTTCTCTGCCGAGGTCGAGCAGATCGTCGTTGAGCACGAGCACGTGGTCGCTGTCCCACCGGACACCGCGGCTGATGTGCAACAAAATCTTGCCCTGCTGACAGCAGATTGACGAAAGCTTGTCGGCGATCGATTCCGTCGGGTGGAAGTGCCCCGTATCGAGGCAGATGAGCTTGTTGTGCTTGGCGGCAAAGGTGAGATAAAAATCGTGCGAACCGACAGTATAAGCCTCGACGCCGATGCCGAAAAGTTTCGACTCGACCGCGTCGAGCAGTTGCGTTTCGGGAATATCCTTGGCGAAAATTTCCTCGAGCGACGCGAGCAATCTTTCGCGCGGCGCGCGGCGATCCGCTGGAATGTCCTTGAAGCCGTCCGGCACCCAGACGTTGCTGACGGCGGGCGTGCCGAATTCGCGGCCGAAAGCGGCGCCGATCTCGCGGCACGCCTTGCTGTGGTCGATCCAGAAACGCCGGATCCCCGCATCGGGGTGCGAAAGCGACAGACCGTGATCGAGTTTCGGGTGCGAATAATAGACGGGCGCGATGTCGAGCGCGAGGCGGCGCGATTTCGCCCAGTCGATCCACGAAGTGTAATTTTCGATCGACAGCGTATCGCGATCCTGACCTTTTTTCATGAAATCGACTTCGTGGCTCTGCAGGCAGACGCGATTCTTTTTGCCGGGCAGAAGCTTCAGCGTGACGTCCAAGTCGGCGCGCAATTCGTCGGCGGTGCGGGCGCGGCCGGGGTAGTTGCCGGTCACCTGACAGCCGCCCGTCAGCGCGTGATTCATCGACTCAAAGCCGACGACGTCGTCGCCCTGCCACGCGTGCAAGCTCAAAGGGATATTGTCCAAACGCGCCATCGCCGCTTCGGGATCGACGCCGAGCTGTTGATAAACCTCGTTCGCCGCCGCGTAAAGTTTTTCCGTCATGCTCATACTATGTGCTCCTTGTAAAAAAGTGTGTGGTAATTTGAGCGTACAAAATGCAATATAGCACCGGAAAATGTTTTTTCAATGCAAAAGAGGCAAAATAACACAAAACCCCGCCGCGCGGGCATAAAATCTATGTCGGACTTATCGGACAATTTGAAGCGGCGTGCCCCCCCCCCAAGACGCTCATCTGATCTCGTAGCGTGGTGAGAACAAGAGAGGGCTCATTTCGCCCTCTCTTGGCTCTCCCAAAGTTCGCTAAAGCGGGATTTTGTACTGGTGCAGTTTTGTGTGTGATGAAGAACCGATCCGGCGCAAACCAATCGGTGACCCGATTGGTTATCGGAATTTCCTCCCTGTTGTTTTTTCTGTCTGACAGCTTTAGTTTTTGTCGAGCAAAACGATCGTGTCGCCTTTGACATCGGTCAACACATTGCCCTCGACGCCGCGAATCTTCCAGCCGGCGGGCAAGTCGACGGTGACTTTTTTCGCCGGATTCCAGAAAAAGAGCGCGCCGCCCTTGTCGCCGATCCACGTCGTGCCGAAAGGCGTTTCGCGAATATAGGGCATCCCGACGTGGTCGATCGCCGCGTTGAAAACCTTCGCCAGATCCATCGCGCGTTTGCCGCGCACAAGAAACTCGGGCACAACGTCGATGTCGAGCAACAAGGGCCCCATGTTGAACGTGACAAAGCATCCGTACATCCCCGTGCGGAAAGCGTCAAGCGCAACGCCGCCCGCCAAGTCCGCGCTCGGCGTCGAACCGACGAGGACAAACTCATTACCGGCGAAATTCTGCGTATACAAGTGCGCGCGATACCAGTATTCGTCGAGGACGAGCGGATTCTGCCCCTCGATCGAAACGTGCGCCCCCTCGTCCTGCAAAAAGCGGTAGAATCTGATCTGCGCCGCAAGTCCGTTGGGGCAATCTTTGGTCGCGTAGTTGACGCACTGCGCCGCGGTGCCATCCATATCGCGGTAAATGCCGCCGACGCCGCCCTCTTTGATCGCCTTGTGCAAGATGGTGCAGTACCAGTCGAAAAATTCAGGATTGTTGACATCGATGACGGGATAGGTCTTGCCGCCGTAGCAGTAGATGTTGCCCTTGGGATCGCGGACGAACCATTCCGGGTGATTGACGTAGATCCAGCTGGTATCGCCCTGCGTATAGCTGCCGGCGCTCCAGATCCACGGTTTGATGCCGTTTTCGCGCATCAATTTGTAGTCGCCGTCGATGCGTCCCTGATCGGCGATCGAATTGATCGGCGATTCCGGCATCTGCACGTGCATATAGCGATAGCCCTTTTCCACCGCCAAACGCGCGAGCGCCGCCCGTTCGTCGCGCGAAATGTACTCATACCGCGCCGCCGGTTCCGCCGGGATCTCGGCGAGGTTCGCCTTTTGCCGCAAATTGTGCCGCTGGAACTGGTACATCGCCAGATAATCGTGATGCGGACGCTCCGCCCCCTGCCCGAACCAGTGCCAGTAGGGTGCCGTCGCAAAGGGCGCGTAGACGCGGCCGACCGGCATCGTGCGGATATTGGTGATCGTGTCGGCATTTTTGACGCGCTTCATCTGCACGAAAGTCGCCGCCGGACGATCGACCGCGCCGAAATAGACGCCGTTTTTGCCGACGAGCATCTCAAAGGGCTGACCGGAACCGAAAAAACTCCAATTGGAAGTATCGGAATCGACCTTTCCCGTCATATCGAAACAAGTGTAGCCGCGCGGCGGCGAATAGCAGGAAAGGCGGTGCGCATAAAGCGCATCGGGCATATCGATCTCGCTCTGAAAATCGAGCTGACCGACGGGAATGTCGCACAAAACCAGTTTCACCGAGTCGGAAATACCGTCAAAACTTCTGCCGTCCAGCTCCATTTTTCCGGCGACGAAACGCCATTGCATTTCAGCGTTTCCCGCGCGGTAGACCGCAACCGCCGCATTGCCGTCGGCAATCAGTTTTTCAAAATTCCATTTCAAATCTGCCGCCTTGACGTTTTCGGTACTGACGGCGCCTTCCGCCGCCGCGACGTCGTAGCCGACGCTTTCCGCCGCCGACTTGAAAACAGGCACTTTGAAGTTGCGGATCAAAGGTTCCGAAGCGCCGTAGTAAAATTCAACGCTCCCGTTGGCGAGGACGCGCACTTTGGCGCCGTTGGCAAAAATCGCACTGTCGCCGGCGATCTGCGGCGCACCGGCAAGCTCGGTCACGCCCCAGACCGGAGCGGCGACGGTGACGGCGACTTCGCCGACCGCCTGACGTTCGGGAATCGCCGGAACTTTGACGATGTGTCTTGCGGCGTCGAGTTTTTCAAGATTGGCGCTTTCCTTGCAGATCGCGACAAAAAACGCGTTGGCGTACGCCCAGCCGGAAAAACTTTTCAAGTTGGAGGAATCGACGTCCTTGATGATGGAACCATTGAAATAGGTGACGCTCCCCTTGCCGATCGTGCGGCGCGCGAGAAACGGCGTCACGGCATCGTCGCCGATAAGGCTCAACACTTTTGCATCGGGGGCAAGCGCGACTTCGCGGTAACCGGGCACGGGGATCGACTCCGGAAAAACCGCATAGTTTTCGCCCGCCGGACGTTGGGCGAAGTGTTTTTGCCAGATCATGCCGCCGCTCATCACGACCGGCGAAAGTTCGTCAAGCGCCTCGCAGGTCGTGCCGCAAAGGAGGACGTGCCCGCCTTTTTCGACGTAATCTTTCAACGCCGCAACACGTTCCGGCGTAAAGAGTTTCTGCAGATTTTCACTTGAGATCGAGTTGAAAACGACCAGTTTATACGACCACAGTTTCTTGAATACGGGTGTGATGCCGTCCCACGGATCCGGCTCGACTTTGCTCGCCATATGCACGCGGATCGGCGCGCCGCCGAGTCCGTCAAGATAACGGCCGTCCGCCAAAATGACACGCGCGCCGCTTTGCGTAAAGAGCTTGGCGTTTTCCGCCGCCTGCCACGGTCTGCCGCCGCAGAAAAACAAAATCAGCGGTCCCTTGTCGCCCACGCGCGGGGGCATCTTGACCTTATGGGGAACTTCCGCCGCAAACAACCATGTGCATACGGCGGCGAAAAAGGCGGCTAACAACGTTTTTTTCATAAGAACTCCTCTGTAAGTGCTTCGCACTGATTGTTTTTCAAAAGACGCGCGCGCCGTCGCCGATCGAGCAGATGATCGTTTCCGGATAGACCTTTTGCTGAAGCTTGAATGCTTCGCCGACGCGTTGAGCGTAGATTTCCGCATCCTCCAGCTTGACCAGATGGATCGTGATTCCCCCGAAGCCGCCGCCGGAAAGCCGCGCGCCAAGGCAACCGGGGACCGTATGCGCAAGTTCGACAAGATAATCCAATTCCGGCGAACTGTTTTCAAAGTTGACGCGGCTCGATTCGTGCGAATCAAAGAGCAGTTGTCCGAAGCCCGCAACGTCGCCCGCCGCGAGCAGTTTTTCCGCTTGCATCACGCGCGTGCATTCGCCGACGACGTGAAGCGCCCGCCGATAGGCGCGCAACGGCAGTTGCTCCTTGGCGGCGGCAAGCTGTTCGAGCGTCACGTCGCGCAATGCCGTCACGCCGGGGTAGCGTTTCGCCAGAATCGCCGCCGCTTCTTCGCAGTCGGCGCGACGGGTGTTGTACTCGGAATCGACGAGGTTGTGCTTTTTCATCGAATTGATGACGACGATCGCGTAACCGGGCGGCAACGCGACGGTGCGCAACACTTCGGCGGTGCGGAAATCACTCAAAATCATCGCGTCTTTTTTGCCGAAAATCGAACTGAATTGATCGAGCAGTCCGGTATGGAGCCCGAGATAGTTGTTTTCGACCCCCTGCCCCGCACGCGCCCATTCGACTTCGGGCAAGTCGATGTGGAACGCCTTGCTGAGCGCGTAGCCCGCCGCGACTTCCAGCGCCGCCGAACTCGACATCCCGGCGGAAAGCGGCACGCAACTTTCGATCGCCGCGTCAAAGCCCGTGATCGACGTGACGCCGCGTTTGACCAATTCCTTGACCATCCCCTTGACGTAGCGGCTGCCGTTGCGGTCGGGCGCGGCGTCCAGATCGGCGAGGTCGAAGCTCATCCTGGAATTGTCGCGGAAATCGACCAAACGGCATTTCGTGCCGGCAACGGGGCGCAACGCAAAGCGCGTCGTCTGCGCGACCGCGCACGAAAGGACGAAACCCTGATTGTAATCGGTGTGGTTGCCGAGTATCTCAAGCCGTCCGGGCGCCTGCGCCGCGGCGGTGGCGTCCACGCCGTAAAAATCGCGGAATTTCTGCAAAAAGCTCGCATTATTGACTTCTGGCATGATCTTTTCTCCTACATAAAACAAATTCGTGAAATACACTGATCAAAACTTTCCTGACCGCTCAAGATGTCGATCTCAATGCGCAAAAACGAGATCGGCAGTTCGGCGTCGGCGATCTGCGGAATGCGCACGGCGTCCTTTTCGGTCGTGATGATGCGTTCCGCGCCCAACGCCTTTGCCTGACGCATAAATTCGCGGATCTCCTGCTCCGTGTAGCGGTGGTGGTCGGCGTAGTGGTCGCGCAATTTGATGTCGGCGCCGAACTTTTCCAGAAAGCCCTCGAAGCTCGCCGGATTGGCGATTGCCGAAAGCGCGGCGACTTTCGCATTTTTGAGCGTATCGAGCGGACTTTCCCGGCGCGTCCACAATTCGACGAGTTTTTTCGGCTTGTGGCAACACTCGATGATTTCAGCGCGCAACGTGTGCCGCCTTATGAAACGCTTGAGGTGGTTGATCTTGTGACTGCCGTCGCTCTTGGTCAGAAAGACGTAGTCGGCGCGGCGGATGTTTTTCACCGGCTCCCGCAACGTGCCGCGCGGCAGAACGTGTCCGTTGCCGAAAGGCGACGTCGAGTCGACGAGCGCGATGTTGATGTGCGGCTTGAGCATCAGATACTGGTAACCGTCGTCGAGGATGATGACGTCGGTCTGGAAATGGTCGATCGCGTAGATGCCCGACTTGACCCGGTCCTTGTCGACGACGACCGCGACGCCGGGCAGATTCGAGGCGAGCATAAACGGCTCATCCCCCGCCGCCGCAGAATCGAGCAACACGTTTTTGCCGTCGGAAACGACGCTCGGCGGCGTTTCCTCTTTTTTACCGAAGCGACGCGCCCACTTTTCGCGGAATGTCGGTTTTCGGCGACGGTAGCCGCGGCTCAAAACGGCGACGCGGCGCCCCTGCGCATTCAGCGAACGCGCAAAGACTTCGACGACCGGCGTCTTGCCGGTGCCGCCGCAACTTAAGTTGCCGATGCTGACGACGAGGCAGCCGAGCGCGTGGTGGCGGATGACCCGCTTGTCGTACATCCAGTTGCGGAACTGGATCCCCGCCCGGTAAAAGCGCGAGGCGATGAACATCAGATTCACCAGCAGAGCATCGTACCAGCGCCGCGGCGGCCGGAACATCAGCCGCAGAAAGTACTGTTCGAGGTCTTCCGCTTTGAATTTGAGTGCGTGCATAAACGTTATCGCAATTTGAGCGTTGAGAGCGCCAGCAGCGCCAACACGCCGGCGATAATCCAGAAGCGGATGACGATCTGGCTTTCCGTCCAGTTGAGCCGCTCGAAGTGGTGGTGGATCGGCGTGCAGAGGAAAACCCGTTTCCCCGTCAGCCGGAACGACGCAACCTGGATCATCACCGAAACCGCCTCCATAACGAAAACTCCGCCGACGATGATCAACAGCAATTCCTGCCGCGTGACGACGGCGAGCATACCGATCGCGCCGCCGAGCGCGATGCTGCCGGTGTCGCCCATAAACATCGACGCCGGCTGGCAGTTGTGCCACAGAAATCCGATGCAGCTGCCGCAGATCGCCGCCGCGAAAACCACCGCTTCCTGCATGCCGGGCACGTAGGGGATGTTGAGATATCCGGCGAAGATTTTGTGGCCCATCAGATAGGCGAAGATCGCGTAGGTGAGCGTCGAAAAAATCGCACATCCGGAAGCAAGTCCATCCTTGCCGTCGGTCAGATTGACCGCGTGGCTCGCGCCGACGATCGTCAGGATCGCCAGAAACCAGCAATAGTATCTGCCGTCAAAGGGATCTTTGCAGAACGGCACGTAGAACTGGTCGAGCGTCGCCCCGAGCGGCGAGCAGAAACGCACCACGCACCACCCGGCGGCGGCGACGAGCACCGTCAGCAGAAACTTGATCTTGCCCGGCATTCCGTCGCGGTCGTGATGCGCCGTTTTGATGTAATCATCAAAAAATCCGATCAGCGAAAAGAGCGCGGTACAGCCGATGAAAACCGGGGCGATCGCGCCGGAAATATCCGTCCAGAAAATACTCGCAACAACGACCGCACCGATCAACAGCAAGCCCCCCATACAGGGCGTCTTGCTCTTGCGCTTGTCGATGAATTCTTCCGGCACCAGACCGGCGAGCCTTTCCGCGGAAACCGTATTGAATTTCCGCAACAGACGCGCCGTCGTCTTGCCGAGCAGCAAAACGATGAGAAAGCTCGTGACAAACGCACCGCCCGCGCGGAACGTCACGTAATCAAACAACCGCAGGGGACCGAAAATATGACTGAATTTCGCCAAAAAGCAAAGCATGATTTCCCTCAAAAAATGGTTTGCATTAATATAATGCAGGCACTTCTCTTTTTCCAGAGCTTTTAAGGGAAAATCAAATGATTTTTATCAGGTGTCACGCGCCGGAGGCGCGAAATGATCAAAAGGTCGGGGGGGCAAGAGCCTCGCACCGATTCTTTTATTTTTCGCGCTTCAAGACGAGCGCCGTCCGGCACGGCAGATAGAGCTTGAGGAAATTCCCCGTTTCCCGATCTTCCGGCACCCACACGAAATCCTTTTCGTGCCGGCTGAAACCGTCAAATTCCGCCGCGTCGCTGTCGAGCACCAGACGGTATTTGCCCGGCATCACTTCAAATTCGTAGTCGGGATAAGAGGCACAGCAGTTGAAATTGAAGCAGAACCAATACCCCGCCCGCTCAAAGACGATCACCTTGTAATTGTCGTCCACCTTGATCGTCTGCACCCGGCTCGCGTAGAACTCCGGCGTTTTGACGATCTTGAGCATCGCCCGGTCGAAATCGCCGAGCGCCTTGTAATGCAACGCGGGATCTTCCGCCAGATGCCAGAGCCGGCGCGCGTGCGAATACGACCAGTTGTTGCCTTCGCGCGGGAAATCGATCCACTCGGGGTGGCCGAACTCGTTGCCCATAAAGTTGAGGTAGCCGTACCCCGCCGCGGCGCACGTCGCCAACCGGATCATCTTATGCAGCGCCAGCGCCCGGTCGATCGCGCCGTTGTGCGAGGCTTTATCCATCGCGTCGTACATCGCCGCATCCGCCAGCGTGAACATCGCCGTCTTGCCGCCGACGATCGCCTGATCGTGGCACTCGACGTAACTCACCGACTTTTCATCGCACCGGCGGTTGAGCAATTCGCCGCACAAATAGAACATATTCCAATTTTCATCGCGCAGATCGAAAAGCTTGAACCACATATCGGTCACGCCCATCGCCATCCGGTAATCGAACCCGATGCCGCCTTCCTTTTCCGGCGCGGCAAGCCCCGGCATGCCGCTCACGTCTTCGGCGACAGTCACCGCGTCCGGCCGGACGCTGTGGATCACCTCGTTGGCGAGCGTAAGATAAGTCAGCGCATCCGGATCGACGTCGCCGTTGAAGTAATCGTCGTAACTGCAGAACGCCTTGCCGAGACCGTGATGCCGGTACATCATGCTCGTCACACCGTCGAAACGGAAACCGTCGAGGTGGTATTCGTCGAGGAAAAAGCGGCAGTTGGAAAGGAGGAAGTGCACGACTTCCGGCTTGCCGTAGTCAAAGCAGAGCGAATCCCAGTTGCGGTGTTCGCCGCGTTCGCCGCGGTGAAAGTAAGCGTAGCTCGTCCCGTCGATGCGGGCGATCCCCTCGACCTCGTTTTTCACGGCGTGCGAATGCACAAGATCAATGATGACGCGCAATCCCAATCCGTGCGCCGCATCGACGAGCTGTTTGAATTCATCGGGCGTGCCGAAGCGGCTCGCCACCGCAAAGAAATTGGCGACGTGATACCCGAAGCTCCCGTAATAGGGATGCCCCATGATCGCCATCAACTGCACCGTGTTGTAACCGGCTTGGGCGATGCGCGGCAAAACGTTTTCGCGAAATTCGTCAAAGGTGCCGACGCGCGGTTCCTCGGTCGCCATCCCGACGTGCGCTTCGTAGATCAGCGTCGCCTCGGGACGCGCCGGCGAGGGATTCCGCCACTGATAGGACTTTTCCGGACGCCAGACGACGGCGGAAAAAAGTCCGGAAAATTTATCCTGCACCACATAGCGCGCATAGGCGGGAATGCGGTCGCCGCCGCCGCCGGGCCAGGCGACGTACATCAGATAATGAGAGCCGTGAAGCAACTTTTCCGCGGGGAGCATCAGTTCCCAGACGCCGTTGTCGAGTTTCGTCAACGCATTTTCCGGCAACTTTTCCCAGTTGGAAAAGTCCCCGTAAAGCGTCACCGACGACGCCAAGGGCGCCCATTCGCGGAAAACCCAGTGATCCTGCTCAAAATGCAGTCCGAAATACTCGTGCCCCGACGCGAAATCCGCGAGCGACATCCGGTCGCCGGTCAGACGGCTCCGCATCGCGTCGACCGCCTTTTTCCGCGCGTCGAGGATCGGCAAAAAGCAAGCGAGATAGGGGTCGCGGCCGAATTGCTCCGGCGCGTTGACGATCCGCTTCTGGTTCGCGGGGATCATATCCGGCCTTCGTTTTCGCCGTAGCTGCGCACCAGGGGGCGCGCCAGCATCGTTTCGTAGATGTCGATGTACTGCCTGGCGGTCACGTCGTAATTGAAACGCGCCTTGGCTTCGCGCATCACCCGGGCGACGACCGTTTCGCGGAAGCTTTCCGGCTTGGCATAGAAGCGCATCGCCGAATCAATGCCCCAGCTCAAGCCGCCGTCGTCGTAATCGGCAAAGAGGAAACCGTTGCCGGTTTTGCCGTCGTCGCTCAACTCCTCGACGCTGTCGTGCAATCCGCCCGTATCGCGCGCCACCGGCAGACTGCCGTAATACTGGCAGGTCATCTGCGGCAACCCGCACGGCTCAAAGCGCGACGGCATCAAAATGAAATCCGACGCCGCAAAGGCGAGGCGCGACAGACTTTCCTCAAAACCGCAGACCGTCACGCGGTCGTAGAAATTGTGGAATTTGACGATGTTGCGGAAAATTTCCTGATAACTGCCGTCGGCGACGATCGCGATCTGCAGTTTCTGATCGTAATATTTGTGTACGACGCTGTAAAGGATGTCCGACAAAAGCGAACACCCTTTCTGCACCGGATCGAGCCGGTGCGGCCAGAAAAAGATCGGCGCGTGCTGATCGACCATCAGCCCCGTGCGTTCCTGAAATGCGATCTTGTTGACCTGTTTGGCGCGCAAATGGTTGTCCGCATTGTACTTCATCTCGAGATAGTCGTCGCTCTCGGGGTCGCACGCCGGATCGGGGCTGTTCAAAATACCGCTCGCGCAACCGGCGTTGTACTTGCCGATGATCTCGCTGCGGATGCCCTGCGGCACAAAATCGTGGTAGCCGTTGACCATTTCGCGCAAAAAGGTCGGACTGACCGTATTGATGAAGTGGGCGGCAAAAATACCGCTCGCCATCAGGTCGATCGGATTGTTGTTGCGGCTTTCCTCGTAATTGTAAGGCGGCCGCAAGAAATAAAGGTTGGTCCAAAAGGCCGCGGCGTCGATGCCGCGGTCTTCGACCTGCGCCAGCGTCGCCCGCTGGGTGTGGATATTGTGGACGGTGAAAAGACAGGGGATCCCCATCCGCCGGGCTGCGGCAGGAATCAGCCCCGTCATCCAGTCATTGCAATGAATCAAGTCGGGCTTGACGATCGGGATGATGTTGTTGATCACTTCGCGCTGAAACGCCAGCGCCTGATGCAGACAGTCGTCGTTGTATCCGCTGTAAACGGAATCCCGGTAGTAAAAGATCCGGTCTTCCGCCAGATGGATGCGCGAGTTGTGCAAACTGCTCATGAAAACGCGCAGTTCGTTGCTGATCAACTGACCGACGTCGATATGAAACATTTTGCGGTAGTGCGGCAACGCCACGTGGACGTCCGCCCCGGCGCGGTAAAGAGCAGAAACAAGACTTGCCGAAACATCCGCCATACCGCCCGCCTTGGCGTGCAGATAGTGCGCCATATTGCCCATACCGTCGGGCAAGTAGGTGATTTCCGGCGTTACCACGAGAACTCGCGGCGACGTATTCTTTTTCTGACTCCTGACCTTGCGTTCCATATCCGCCTCTCTTGTTACTTACAGCGGCCAGCTCATGAAACCCGGCACGCTGTTGTCCCAATCCTTGCCCGCCGCCTTAATCCGGGCGGTGACGCCGAAACGTCCGGCGAGGTCACATTTGATCTGCGCACCATAAACATAATCGCCGTTGCCCAAATTGTCAAGCATTTTCATCGCAAATGATGCACTTTCAATGATTTCATTGTGGGCGTCGACCCGTCCGCAATAGGCGTCGACCTCGACCTCTTCGGGTTTCAAGTCGCCGAGCGAAACGCGGACTTTGATCTCGAAGTGATCGCCGACGTGAAGATCGTCAAAGGAACCCAGAACTTCCGGCTCTTCGACCGCGACGCGGCGGTCGTCGACGAAGTTTTTCTTGAGGGCGATCTTATTCGCCGTCAGCTTTTTCGCATAGGCGGCGTCCTCTTTCACCAGCGCCTTGTACGCGCCGGTCGCGGGTTTGTAGAACTCGCGTTCGTAATCCTCGACCATGCGGGTGCTCGAGAAATCGCAAAGACCGGTGATGATCGATTCGCGCATCATCTCGATCCAGCGCATCGGCAGATCGCCGCTCACGCGGTCGTAGAAACGCGGAATGATCTCGTTTTCAAGCAAGTTGAAAAGCTGCAGCGATTCGTACACGTCGCGATCTTCATCGCTGGTATAGTCTTCACTGCTGGCGATCGCCCAGCCGTTTTTGCCGTTCCAGGCTTCCGCCCACCAGCCGTCGAGAATACTGCAGTTGATGACGCCGTTGACCGCGGCTTTCATACCGCTGGTGCCGCTGGCTTCCTGCGGACGGCGCGGAGTGTTGAGCCACACGTCGACGCCCTGGACGAGCGAACGCGCCATGCCGATGTCGTAATTCTCGAGGAAAATAAGTTTATCCTGCACTTTTTCGCGCTGGGCGAACTGGATGAGATCCTGAATAAGGTGTTTACCGGGATCATCCGCGGGGTGCGCCTTGCCGGCAAAGATGAATTGGATCGGGCGCTCGGTATTGCGCAACAGTGCGAGCAGACGCTTCTCGTCGCGCAACAAGAGCGTGCCGCGCTTGTAGGTCGCAAAGCGGCGGGCAAAACCGATCGTCAACACGTCGGGACGCAAACTCGTGCGGCGGCTTTCCGCACCTTCGAGCACATAGGCGAAATTCGATTCCGCCCAGCGGCGGACGCGACGGATCAGCGCCTGACGGCAGAGTTCGTGGGTCGCCCACAGCGTTTCGTTGGGGATCCGCGCCATGCCTTCGCGCACGAGTTTTTCGTCGGGGTTGCCCGCCCATTTCGGGCAGAGGTACTGGTCAAAAAGTTCCCAGTGGCGGTGCGAGATCCACGATGCGACGTGGATGCCGTTGGTGATGTGGCGGATCGGAATCTCGCCGATCGAACGGCCGGGCCACAGATGTTTCCACATCTGACGGGCGACTTCGCCGTGAAGCGCGCTCACGCCGTTGCAGTAGTTCGCCGCCATGCGCAGACCGAAAACCGTCATCGACATCTCGCCGGAGCGGCCGCGGTCACAGATCGGAATGCCCCAGTCGATGACGCGGTTGATGTCGAATTTCGCCTCGGCGGCAAAGCGCGCCAGATAGGGGCGCACCAGATTGAGGTCAAAGACCTCGTTGCCGGCAGGCACGGGGGTGTGCGTCGTGAAAACGTTGCTGCGCCAGACGATCTCGAGCGCGACGTTGGGGTCGTACCCGCAGTCGTTGACCAAATGAGCGATGCGCGCCAGCGACAAAAAGCCGGCGTGACCTTCATTCATATGGCAGACGGCAGGATCGCAACCGAGCGCGAGCAGCGCCTTGACGCCGCCGATGCCCAAGAGCAGTTCCTGATGCAGACGCATGCGCTTGTCGCCGCCGTAAAGCCGCCACGAAACACTGCGCAGATCCTGCGGATTCTGCGGCACTTCGGTATCGAGCAACACCAGCGGGATGTTGCCGACTTTGAGCACCCAGACCGCCGCGAAAAGGTCGCGGTCGACCAGCGGGATCGAAATGGTGATCTCTTTGCCCGACTTGTCGTGCGCGCGGACGATCGGCAGATCCTGGATCTCGGCGATCGGGTAACGCTCGGTCTGCCAGCCGGTGCGGTCGAGCACCTGACGGAAATATCCTTCGCGGTAGAGCAATCCCACCGCGACCAGCGGCAGTTTCAGATCGCTCGCGGCTTTCAGATGGTCGCCGGCGAGCACGCCGAGGCCGCCCGAAAAGATGCGGATGCTTTCGTGAATGCCGAATTCAAGCGAGAAATACGCGATCGAACGCTTGGAAATGTCGAGCACGCCCGCCGTTTCCCGTTCAAAGTCACTTTTGACCGCGTTGAGTTGCGAAACATAGAGCGCGTCGTGCGCGAGTTCCTCCAAACGCATCTGCGGCACTTTGCGCAGAAATTCCTTGGCGGTACCGGAAAGCTGACGCCAGAGCGCGGGATCAATGCGGACAAAGAGGTCGATGGCGTTCTTATTCCAGCACCACCAGATGTTGTCCGCGAGCGTTTCAAGAAATTTGATCTCGGCGGGGATCCGCGGCGAGACGTTGTAAAGATGCAAACCCATTTCAATACCTTAAGGCGACTGATCGGAGCGCCCGGTTCCGGTGTAAAAAAATCCGGCGTCGCCACCGGATTTTTACACGATTCAAAAACTACTTTTCCTCAACGACCAAAACGTTGTTGCAGGAACCGAATTCGTTGGGGGCGAGATTCGGATTGTCCGCATCCAGCCGCCACTGCCCGTCGACGACCAGCTTGTACTGGTAGGTGCCGGGCGCGAGACGCAACTGGCAACGGTAGACGCCATCGCCGTTTTTGTCGGTCATTTTCTTTTCCGGCTGCCAATTGTTGAAACTGCCGGCGATGCAGACGGTACGGCCGGGCTGTTCATTGACGACGAGGTTGATGCAGCGCTTGGTGTCCTTTTCCGCCGGAGCGGCCGCGGTCGCCTTGCGGCTCACGCGCTTCAGATTCTTTCCAGCCATAATGTTTCTCCTTATCTTAATGGTGGTCCAATGCTCGATCTTATGCCAATGCCGCTTTTTTGCCGGCGGCGAAAGCTTCCAGATTCTGTTTTAAAACCGCCGGTTTCGCAGCGAAGTTTTCGGTGATCGCATCCAAGTAGGCGGCGTCGAACGCCTTTTCCTCGGATTCCGAGAAACCGTTCTCGCGCAGGATCACCGACAGCGCGCCGATGATCGCCGAGTTGGCGCATTTCGGATTGCCGACGCTGTTGGCGATCGCGAGCGCATCCAAGCCGTAAACTTTCTGATTGGCGCCGACTTCGGGCTTCGCCATCGTCGAATGATCGTAGACGAGAATGCCGTTTCCGCCGAGGACGTGGCGGAACTTGTCCAGCCCCGTCTGCGTCATCGCGATCAAAAGATCGCAGTCGCGGTCGACCATCGGCGACGAAATCGCGCCGGAATTGACGATCACGGCACAGCTGGCGGCGCCGCCGCGCTGTTCCGGCCCGTAAGAAGGCATCCAGCTGACGTTGAGCTTGCTCAACCGCCCCATATTGGCGAGGTTGAGACCGAGGCTCAAAACGCCCTGCCCGCCGAAGCCGCAGATCTTCACGCGGCGCTCTTTCGAGAAAACCGCGAATTTCGAAGCGTCCGCCGCGTTGGAATTCTCGCTGATTCCGGGGAGCAGAAGCGACTTGACTTCCTCGGGTTCGCGAATGATCGCGGGGGGCAGTTCACCGACCGGCGTCGCCGCACTGCGGTCGCGGAGACAGCCGAGCGGGAAAAACTTGGTCATCTTTTCATCGATGAAATCGTTGACCTGATCGGCGTTCATCTTGAGGTTGATCGGGCACGGCGAAAGCACTTCGACGAGCGAAAAGCCCTTGCGGTCGCGCAAGTTTTCGATCGCCTTGTTGACCGCCTTTTTCGCCTTGAGAATGTTGGCGGTCGAAGTCAGCGCAACGCGCTCGATGTAGACCGGCGCTTCCAGCGCGTTGACAATCTCGCAGACCTTGGTCGGGAAACCGTCGGTCTCGGGATTGCGCCCGTAGGGGCTGGTCGTCGTGATCTGCCCGGGAAGCGTCGTCGGCGCCATCTGACCGCCGGTCATGCCGTAGTTGGAGTTGTTGACGAAAAAGACCGAAATCTTTTCGCCGCGGTTCGCCGCCTGAATGAACTCGTTGAAGCCGATCGCCGCGAGGTCGCCGTCGCCCTGATAGGAAATGACGAAACTCTCGGGGTTGGCGCGGCTCGCACCGGTCGCCACCGCAGGCGCTCTGCCGTGCGGCACCGAAATGCTGCCGACGTTGAAATAATAGTAGGCAAAGACCGCGCACCCGACCGGCGCGATGATGACCGTCTTGCCCTGAATGCCGTATTCCTCGATCGCCTCGGCGATCAGTTTGTGCAGAATGCCGTGGCCGCAACCGGGGCAGTAGTGCATGTTTTTCTTGATCGGACCGGGACGCCGTTCAAACGGGTCAAAGAAAACCGCGGAACGCCCGAATTTGACTTTTTCGCTCATTTTGCCAACTCCTTCAACACCTTCTTGGCCGCGGCGCAGACTTCGTCACCGCCGGGCACATTGCCGCCCATCCGGTTGCAGAGGACAACCGGCAACTTGCATTCGACGGCAAGTTTCACGTCTTCGATCATCTGCCCCGCACTCATCTCGAGGCTCATCACCGCCTTGGCTTTGCCGCCTTTGACGATCTTCTGCAACGCATCGACCGGGAAAGGATAGACCATCTGCGGCCGGATCAAGCCGACTTTCAGCCCTTCGGCGCGGAGTTGATCGACCGCACCGCGGGCGATGCGCGAACAAATGCCGTACGCGACAATCACCAGCTCGGCGTCGTCGGTAAGGTAATTTTCGCAACGCTGTTCTTTGGCTTCGATCTCGCGGTATTTTTTCTGAAGCTTGACGTTTTGCGCTTCAAGGTCGTCGTGCTCCATATAGATCGACGTGATGTAATTCGCCTTGCCGTCGACGATGCGCCCCATTTTCCACTCGGGGTCGTAAACGTCGGTCGCGGGTTCGGGCAATTCGACCGATTCCATCATCTGACCGATGACGCCGTCCGCCATCACATACGCCGGCATGCGGTATTTTTCCGCCATATGAAAGGCGTCGACCGTCATGTCGCACATTTCCTGAACCGAGTTCGGGGTGAAAACGAGGCACTTGTAACTGCCGTGCCCGCCGCCCTTGACCAGCTGGAAGTAATCCGCCTGCTCGGGGCCGATGTTGCCCAGCCCCGGGCCGCCGCGGGTGATGTCGAGGATGACCGCCGGCATTTCGTAACCGGCGAGGTAGCTGACGCCTTCCTGCTTCAAACTGATGCCCAGCCCCGACGAAGCGGTGAGGCACCGGTGACCGGCGGCGACGCCGCCGATGATCATATTGATCGCGCCGATCTCGGACTCCGCCTGAATGAACGTGCGGTGAAGTTTCGGGAAAAGCAACGCCGCCGCCTGCGCGATTTCACTCGCGGGCGTGATCGGATAGCCGAAATAGCAGTCGCACCCGGCGAGCAATGCGCCGTAGACCGCCGCCTCGTTGCCCTTGAGCAACAAGCGATGATTGTATTTCATGGAATTTACTCCTCTTCAAAGATGGTGATCGCACCCGGTTCCGGGCACTGGTGAAAGCACGAACCGCAACCGATGCAATCCTGCGGGTTGTCCGCCTTGACCGCCACGTAACCCTGAATGTTGATCGCGTTTCCAACGGAGATCAACTTTTTCGGGCACGCGGGAATACAGCGGCGGCACCCCTTGCACTCATCGGCGCTGATGCTGATGCGATGTTTTTTCGCAGCCATTTTTACTACTCCTGAATCTTAACTTGTTGAACGGAAACTATTTCCCGTAAAACACAATGATGTTGCCCTATAATATAACACCGAAACGTCCCAAAGTCAACTTTTTTTCGCCAAAAAACGCCCCATTCAACATCTTGAAAATCAATTCATTGAATGCCGTGAATGGTCCGTTTTTTGCGATGCGCCGATGCGCTTTTGTCCATGGCGCGTTTGTTTTTTGGCAAAAGCGGTGCTATATTTAACTTGAAACCGCAAAATTCACCCTAAAAAAAAGGAAATGTGTCTATGAAAAAATCTCTCGTTTTCGCATTGCTGCTCGGCATCGCCGGCGTTTTCGCCGCCGATATGCCTTCCTACGTGGCGGCTCAACATCCGCAAGGCGGCGGCGGCGCAAAAATGGCGCCGCTCGCCGGCCAATCCGGTCCGAAGATCATGGTCTTCAACGGCGGCCGTCCGTGGGTCGGCGAAGGAATCCCCGGATCGCTGGTCAAAGCCGGAGCGCGCGCCCTCAAAATCAACGCTCCTTATCTCGACGGTTACGCCGGTGCGTCGATCAAGACGCACCTGACCGACAAAGTCGAGCCCAAGGCGTTCGACGGCATCACCCCCGCGCTGAAAAAGGCGTCAGAGTACAAGCTGATTATTTTCAACCACATTCTGCCCGAATGTCAGGAAATGATGCTGACGCCGGAACGCATCGCACAACTCAAAGCCTACGTCGAAAACGGCGGCAACATCCTCTTCACCATCGACGCGCCGGCGAAACTCGGCGATCTGCTCCCCGTGACGCTCGGGAAATATCACACCTTTGACGACGTTTACAGCGCCGACCGCCCGAAAGGCGACATTTACAAGAGCATCCCCGAAACGATGCCGGTCTACCGCTTCTACCGCGAAGCTGCGCCGCACGACGGCGCCGAGGTTTTGAGCACGATCCGCGATGCGTCCGGCAAGGAGATCGCCCCCTACATCGTCCGCATCAAAATCGGCAAAGGTTCGGTCACTTTCTTCAACACCGAGATCACCAATCCGACGCAGATCCGCGACTTCAGCAACTGGGCATACCACCGCGCCTTTTTCGTCGCGCTCGCTTCCGATTGCTTCGGCGGTAAGTTGAAGCCGGAAAAGTGCATCGACAAACTCGAAGCGATTCCGCAACGCAAGCAAATCGGCGAGACTGCCGCTTCCGTCGTTCCGCCCAAAAACGGGATTTACGATTCCAACGATCTTGTCCAGATTGCCGGCAAAGTCGCCACCTTCGGCAACGGCATGAAGCTTGAAGTCGCTCAGGACGGCAGCGTTTCCGTCACCTGGAAAGGCAAAGCGAAATCCTTTGTCAAAAACTATCAGATTCCCTCGGTCAACTACTCCAAGAAACAGAAAGTTTTCGACTCCGCCACCGCCGAAGCGGTCGACGTCAAAGAGGACGTCAACGCCGCCGATATCAAGTGGCAGTTCCAGTCGCTCAAAGCCAACGGCAACGAGGCGGTCTTGACCTACACCGCCAAAGACAGCGAATTGCGCTGGATCTTCAAGACCGGTCGCCTCGAACTCGACGGCCGCACCTTCGACGGCTTCGCCGACCGCATCGAACTGGTCAAATGCCCGTTGCTCGTCAGCGGCATCGGCTTCAAAAGCGAACTCGACCTCGACGATCCCTTGTACGCGCACCGTTTCGACTGCTATCAGCCGCCGCGCGGTTACACCGCCTTTGATATGACGGGCAAAGTCAAAAGCGATACCTGCAGCTTCTCCGGTCAACCCTTCGGCATGATCGTCTGCAAAAACGGCGTTTACCTCGGCAACCGCTCCATGCCGACTTCGGTGGGCGCGCGCTTCATCCGCGAAAAAGGCGGCAAGACAATTCAGAGCATCCACAGCGAAGGGCTCGGTCGCATCCACGCGCCGCTTGCCACAGAGTTTTACTGGCAGTGGTATGCCGACGGCACCGAGCGCGGTCACAACGATTATCTGGCGATGTATCAATTCATGCGCCACTTGCTCCGCACCGAAGCGGGGTTGCAGGAACTTCCCGCCTACCCGGTCGCTTCCTACGGCTATCAGATGACCACGGCTGAAATGGATCAGGTCATCGACTTCGCCGCCAAGGCGGGCTACCGCTTCATTTTCCCCGCCAACCCCGAAAGTCCGATCGAAAAGATCGACTCTCCTCAAAATATGGAAGTCTACGGCAAGATCGCCAAGGCGGGCGCCAGAGCGCGCATCTGGACTGCCGGCAGCTACGTCCAGGGCGACGGCGGGTGGATCATCAACAACCACCCCGAATGGTTCGTCAAAGATGAAAAAGGCCAGATCTTCAAGTACTTCGGCACCTACCCCGTCATCGACGTCAACAATCCCGAATTCTACGACTGGTACACCAAGATCCTCAAACACGCCATCGACGGCGGCGTCGGCTGGGTCTACCGCGACATGGACGCCGCCGCAAGCGGCACCGTCAACTACGGCCTTGCGGAAAGCCCCAACGGTCTCAAGGCGCAGATCAAATTCTACAAGTTCTTCCACGAGAACAACTGCCGCGTCGGCATCGAGGGGATGAATCCGCTCGTGATCGACATCTACTGGTACCGCCCCAACGTCTACACGAGCTTTGCCGGCAAGGAATTCGTCCTCGTCGGCTCGATGCCCTCCGACCAGTTGCGCGGCGGCATCACGCTCGATACTTTCCGTACCGGCATGTACGCGTGCTTCCCGAGCTTCCAGATCGCCGACGTCGTCTTTAACGTCGAGCAGATACCCGGCGAACTCGACCGTATCCGCCGCACACTCGACTTCGTGCCGAAATTCAACGAAGCCCTCGACCTCGTCGGCATGCCCTATGTCCGCGAAACCGAATTCGGCACCATCTGGACCAGCGACAAAGGCGGCGTGCTCTTTTTCTGGAACCCCACCAAAAAGGCAACCATCGAACTCCCCGCCGGCTGGCAGATTCGCGGCGTCCAAGGCAATGTGCTCACCGACGTCAAAGGCGACAGCATCTATTTCATCGACAAGAAATAGTCAACGATAAAAAAAATCGGTTGCAGTCAAAAGCTGCAACCGATTTTTTTTTAGAGATGAGAGATGAGAGATGAGAGATGAGAGATGAAGCAATTACCTTTCGC
>DCFZ01000005.1:0-78002 GCA_002314455.1 Lentisphaeria bacterium UBA1791
ACTGCGGCGCCGGGTGCGGCGCCGCGAAAAAGGCATCTTTGTCAGACTTGTCGGACAGGTCGGACAGGTCAGACTAAAACAAAGCGGGCATACGCAAAGGGTGGTCTCGCGGCGATGCCGCGATATGGGCGTGAGCCGAGGGGACAGCGCAATGCGCTTTCCCCTCGGGCTCCCCTTTGCTTGTGGCGACGCGGGCGTCTCGAGTAGTTCCCCGCTGATTTACTGCGGGCTGCGTTCGGGGCGAAGCCCCTCACTCGCGCCCTTAATGCTCGTCTTCAGTCGCCGCTTCGCAATTTTTTGCTCGCGCCATTTTGCCGGTGGCAAAATGGTCCGCTCCATATCAGACTGCGCGCTCACGGGCAACCCGTTCGCATCATGATCAAGCCAAACGCTGGTATAATGCCTTTTCATCTCTCATCTCTGTTTCCCCCCCTTAAAATCTCCTGCGGCACCGGGTGCGGCGCCGCCCCGCTACGCGGCTTCGGTCGATTTTCGGGGGCACCCCCGGCGCTCTCGAGCTCCGTTCCTCGCTACGCTCCGGTACTCGCGACTGCGCGAAAGGTAATTGCTTCATCTCTCATCTCTCATCTCTCATCTCTTCCCCCTTAAATGCCGTGCGGTCGTTTTAAAACGAGCCGTCATTCACGGCAAAAAATCTTTTCGCATTGTCGGTGGTGATCTCGGCGACCTTTTCGATGCTTTGATGCAAGACATCGGCGACTTTCGCTGCGACGAGCGGCAGATTGCCGGGGTGGTTTTCCGTGCCGCGCAATGGCACCGGGGCGAGGTAAGGGGAGTCGGTTTCCAGCAACAGCCGCTCCAGCGGGATCATACTCAACTGCGCGCGGACGTTTTCGGCGCGCTTGAACGTCACCATGCCCGTCACGCCGAAATAGGCGCCGAGTTCGGCGAAGTGCGGCAGTAATGTCGTGCCGCCGGTATAACAGTGAACTTCAAAACGGCCGCCTTTTGCCGCAAAGGGGCGGAGCAATTTCAGCGCGTCAAAGTAGGCGGTTTCGCAATTTTCCTGATCGCGCAAATGAATGATCGCGGGCTTTTTCCACGCCAGCGCGAGGTCGAGGTATTCCGCCAGAACTTCCCGCTGGATTTGATGATCGGAAAAATCGTAAAAATAATCCAACCCCAATTCGCCGATCGCGACGACCTTTTTCTCATTGCGAAAAATCGAAAGATCGTCGCCGTTTTTCCGGTACTCTTCCGCCGTATGCGGATGGATCCCGATCGCGCACCATGAATCGTCAAAGCTTTTGGCGTAGGCGAGGGCGCGTTGGCTTTCTGCCAAACTTCCGCCGACGGCGAGCGTATAAAGGCGATCTGTCTTTAACGCCGATTCCATTTGCGCGCGGTAATCGGCGATCGGGATCTCGCCGGAGTAATGAAAGTGGGTGTCGAAAAAAGTCATAAAAAAATTGCAGTTGGCAAAATTTTTGCCAACTGCATCGAAATGATTACAGCGTTGCGGCGATGACCGCCTGACCGTGCCGCTTGAAGGTTTCATCCGGCACGTGGATCGCGACTTTGAGTTCGGGGAACTTTTCGTCGAGAAGTTTCTGCGCCGTCTCGACGATGATCGTGCCGCCATTTCCGGAGGAAACGCGTCCCAGAAGGAGCAGATTTTCCAATTTGTAGAAATCGGCGTAATGCGCAATCGCGTAACCGAGGTAAACGCCAACCGTGCGGTAGATTGCCGCGGCGCGCGGATCGTTTTGCGCCATCGCCTTTTGAACTTCTTTAAGCTGTTCCGGCAACGGCATTTTGCCGAAGTCGAATCCCGCCGCCGGCGCGATCCTGCCGACCGCCTGTTGCGAGAGGAAAAGCGCACCGACACCGGCGTCGCCCGACCATTCGTCGCAGGGCGCGTTTTCTTCGCGGTAATCGATCGGGGCAAAGGCGAGTTCATTGAGGTAGTCGGTGAGACTCCCGTCGGGCGTGACGTAGCCGACCGCTTCGCTCGTGCCCATCGCCAGACCGATCAGCGAATTGCGTTTGAGACTGATCGCCCCCGCGAGCGCGGTGACTTCGCCGTCGTTGAGCACGACGAAGGGCACGCCGGGAAATTCCTTGGCGATCTCGAGGAAGATCGGACGCACTTTGCTCGCGAAATCCTTTTCGGGAATCCCGCGGAAAAGCGACGCGATGCGCGGCTGATTGTCGACGTAAACGCCGGCGGCGCTGCCGCCGATCGCATCGACGCGCGGCAGCTTGGCGGCGGCGCGGCGCAACGAATCAAGAATTCCGTCGTAGTGATATTGAATATCGCTCTGGAAGTAGGGATCCCAGACGACTTCTTCGCTGTGGACGGTCTTGCCGTCCTGAACTGCGGCGCACTTGCGGTCGGAACCGCCGAGGTCGAAGCCGATGCGGCAACCCTCGAAGTGACCGCCGAGTTTCACGGTGATCGCCTTGCCGGCGGGAGCGTCGGCAAACGCGCCCGTCACGATCTCGAACTTGCGGTCGTAGATGCGTTCGCCCATCACCTGATAGTCAAAGGCGCGCGCGCCATTGGGGCTGTAGATTTTGCCGAGTTCCGCCGCGACCTTGGGGGCACCGTAAACGCCGACGCGATAACCGCCGAAACTCCAGAGCATCATCTTGACGATGCGCTCGATGTAGCGGACGTTGAGCGCCATATTTTCGGCGTTTTCCTCAAGGATCTCGGTGTCGAAGCGCGAGATCGCACCGTTGACGCGTTCCAGCGTCAGGGCGACGGCTTGTTTTTTCGGATCCGCAGCGGCAAGTTTACGGTATTCGCGGTTCCACAAGATGGCGGGCACAAAGCCCTTGTCCAACTCGGGCGCGACGAAATCTTTCAGTTGAATGGTACGCATAAAATACCTCGCTTAACGATAGTTCGCCCACTTGCGGTCGTGCGCAAAGACCCAGTCGTAGTATTCGCGCATCGTCAGATTTGCGGCGGCTTCCTCATCGAGAATCACGACTGCGTGCTGGTGCAACTGCAACGCGCTCGCCGTCACCATCGACGAAACGGGACCCTCGATCGCCTTGGCGGCGATGGCGGCCTTGCTCTTGCCGGTGATCAGCAACAACGCCTGTTTCGCATCAAGGATCGTGCCGACGCCCATCGTGAATGCGCTCATCGGCATAGATTCCGGGGGATTGAAATAAATCGAATTCTGCTTCCAGGTTTCGGGAGTCAGCGCCTTGTCGCGGGTGCGGCTTGCAAACGACGACAGCGGTTCGTTGAAACCGATGTGACCGTCGCGGCCGATGCCGAGCAACTGCAGATCGACGCCGCCCGCCGCTTTGATCGCCTTTTCGTAGCGTTCACCCTCGGCATCGTAATCCTTGGCAAGCCCGTCGGGCAGATTGGTCTTGGATTTGTCGATGTTGATGTGGTTGAAAAGGTGATAATTCATATAGTAGCGGTAGCTGTTGGGATCGTCGGGAGCAAGCCCGATGTATTCGTCGAGGTTGAAGCTGGTGACTTTGGAAAAATCGACTTCCCCCGCCTGATACATCTTGACGAGATCGGCGTAGACCGCTTCCATTGTCGCGCCGGTGGCGAGTCCGAGGTTGCAATTCGGCTTGGCCTTGACGAGATCGGCGATGAGTTGCGCAGTAAGTTTGACCGCTTCAGCGGTCGTCGGACGAACGATGACTTCCATGATAGAATCCTCCCGTAAATGGTTGTTGGTTTATCATCGCATTAAAGATAACCCGATATGGCAAGGTTGTCAAACAACTTTGTCGAAATCAGCATAACTTCGACAAAATTGTCCATATCAGAGAATCATTTTGACGCCGGGCACGGCGGCGAGCTCGCGGCTGATCGCGTCGAGCATCGCGCGGTCGATCATCGTCATCTGGGTCGACAACACCTGATATTTTCCCTGCTTGGAAGCGTCGCCTTGAGTCAGCGGTCGAAAATTGCCGAAGCGGCAGAAAACGCTCTCAAGCCCCTTTTTGGCGCTGTCGAGCTGATCGCTGAAAACGATGATGCGGAATTCCCACTCGACGGGAAATTTCAGTTCCGCTTTGGGCGTATTGACGTTGGTCGGCATCATTTTTGTTTCCAGTAAGGCGACATTTCGCGCAAGCGCGCGATAATCGGCACGAGTTTTTCGGCGGTGAAATCGAGTTCCTCCGCCGTATTGTACTTGGATAAACTGAAGCGGATCGTGCCGTGGGCGGCGTTGTAGGGGATGTTCATCGCCCGCATCACGTGCGACGGCTCAAGGCTCCCCGTCGTACAGGCGGAGCCGCTCGACGCGCAGATGCCGAATTGATCGAGCAACATCAAAATGGATTCGCCCTCGATGTCCTCAAAGCTCACCGACGCCGTGTTGGGCAGACGGTGCTCCGGATCGCCGTTAATGCGGATCGAGGGGATCGTCGATTGAAGTTTGGTTTCAAAGGCGTCGCGGAGCCCGGCAAGGTATTTCACTTCCTGCGGCAATGCGGCTTTCGCCATTTTGCACGCTTCGCCGAGGCCGATGATCGACGCGACGTTTTCGGTGCCGCCGCGGCGCATCTTTTCCTGATGGCCGCCCAGAATGAGCGGCGTAAAGGGGATTCCGCGCCGGGCAAAGAGAACGCCGACGCCCTTGGGCGCGTGCAGTTTGTGCCCGGAAATCGAGAGGAAGTCGAACTGGTCGCGATCGACGTCGATCGCAATCTTGCCCGCCGCCTGAACGGCGTCCGTGTGGAAATATGCGCCGGCTTCGTGGGCAAGGCGGCAGAGTTCGGCGACCGGAAAGATCGTGCCGGTCTCGTTGTTGGCGTACATCATCGAAACGACGGCGGTGTTGTCGTCAAGCGCGGCGCAAAATTCATCCATCTTGATCCGCCCCTGACCGTCGACGCCGATCTTGACGATCTCGTAGCCGTGGCGCGACAATTCGTCAAGGTAATGGTTAATTCCGGGATGTTCGACCGCGGAGGTGATAATCTTTTTGCGGTCGCTTTTGGCGCAGACGGCGCATTTGAGCGCGGTGTTGTCGCTCTCGGTGCCGCAACTGGTGAAGATGATCTCGGTGGCGAAACCGTCTTTGTTGCGGTAATTGGCGCCGATCAATTCGGCGACGGCAACGCGGGCGTTTTCAATATCTGCGGCGACGCTGCCGCCGAAACGGTGAATGCTCGACGGATTGCCGTAGCGTTCACAGAAAAAGGGCTTCATCGCTTCAAAAACTTCCGGCGCGACGCGCGTGGTCGCGTTATTGTCCAGATAAATCGTTTTTGCTTCCATTTTTTCAAGGATCTCCAAAAATACGTGTTGTCATCTTTAAAATAAATCATCTTTTTCGCAAAAGTCAACTTTTTTTGGTTGATAAATCGCAGGAAAACGGCTATTTTACAGAAAAGTACTGTTTTTGCGGTACGCTTGGAGAAAACGATGATCTATTTTGACCACGCCGCCGGCATGATGCCGACGGACGGACTTTATCAGCGATATTTTGATCTCGTCCGGGAATTCGGCACCAACAGCGAAGCCGGGCATTTGCTCGGCAGGAGGAGCCGTCAGGCGTTGATCGGGTGCGGAGAGCGCATCGTAAAGATGCTCGATCTGCCCGACGCCTTTGGCGTACTCTGGTTCGGCGGTGCGGCGGAAGCTTTCCGCTTCGTCGCGTCGACGCCGCTTGTCCGTGGCAGAAACGTCGTCACGTCGTGCCTGGAGCACCCCGCGTTGCGCGCCGCATTGAATGATGCCGCCGCAAAAGTGGATCTTTTGTCGTGCGACCAAGCCGGCGCTTTGCGTTTGCCGGAAACGCCGGAAAAAGCCGCATTCGTCGCCATTCACCAGTTGCAGAGCGAACTTGGCACGATGCCTGATTTCGCCCGGTTGCGCGCGGCTTATCCCGACGCCGTCATCGCCGCCGACACGATCCAGTCGATCGGCAAAATGGCGTTGCCGCGCGAAGCGTCGATCTGTTTCTGCAGCGGCAGCAAACTCGGTTCGCCCGCGGGCGGCGCGGCGGTGATCTTCGACCGGAGCCACCCCGCGTTGCGCGACTGGGAAGCCCGGCGCGACGCGTGGCGCAAAGAGCAATACATGATCGACAAACTGCACACGCCTGAATTGTTTATGATCGAAACCGCGCTCGACCTCAAGCTGAAACAGCGCAAGATCGAGCAGTTTCAGATCGTCCCCGTGAACCGGTTTTTGCGCGAACATTGCGCGGAGCTCGGCGCCGTGCCGACGATCCCCGCCGACAAGGCGCATTTCAGCATCTGCCATTTTCATTTCCCCGGCAAGCAGGGGGCGATTCTGGTACGCATGCTTTCGGACGCCGGCATTATGTGTTCGGCGGGGAGCGCGTGCGCGTCAGAAAGCGATCAGCCCAGTCCGGCGATGCTCGCGCTCGGTTTTTCCCGTGAAGAAGCTTACAGCGGCTTGCGCTTGAGCTTTGCCCTTACCAACAAAATCAGCGAAGCGGAACGTTTCATCGTCGTTCTCGGTGAAGCGCTCCGCCGTTATTAAGCAAGGATATTTTTTAAGTTATGGAAACGTTTTCCCAGTGGTTGTTGAACATCGCATCGATTTTGTTTGTCGTCTTTGCGTTGGGCTTTTGCATCTTTATTCATGAATTCGGCCACTTCCTCGCGGCAAAGTGGCGAAAATTGCACGTTGACGCCTTTTCGATCGGCTTCCGGCCTTTCTGGAAAAAACGCTACCGCGGCGTCGAATACCGCCTCGGCTATCTGCCCTTTGGCGGCTATTGCGAGATTCCGCAGATCGATGCAACGGGCGATGAAATCAAAGCGGCGGACGGCACGGTGTTGCCGCGCGCCAAGGCGATCGACCGCATCATCACGGCGGCGGCGGGTCCGCTTTTCAATCTTTTGTCAGGACTTTTGATCGCGATCATCGTCTGGGCGATCGGGATCCCGCAAGTGACGCCCAAAATGCGGGAAATGACCGTGCACGCCATCGACGAAACGGGGCCGGAATATGCCGCCGGGTTGCGGGTCGGCGACAAGATCGTCGAAGTGAACGGCAAAAGTTTTCACTTCACGTGGAAAGAATTTATGGAGGAAAACATCTACTCAGTCGAGCAGATGAAACTGACCGTCGAGCGCGATGGCAAACGCCAGACGATCACCTACCGTCCGCGCCCCAGCTCGAAACTGGAAAACATCGCCGCCCCGAGCTTTTCCGTGGTGGTGCCGATGGAACTGGTGCCCGAGCGCGGCGGCATCGCCGACCGGGCGGGGATTCGTGCCGGCGACGTTGTGATCGCCGTCAACGGCAAGGCGATCGACGATCTGGCGGAGTTCCAACTGGCGCTCAACCGTTCGCACGGCAACCAGGTTACATTGCTCGTGCGGCGCGGCGACAAGGAAATGAATTTCAACCTCACGCCCCAAAAACTTTCCGACGAGGGCAGGGCAATGCTGCAAGTCTCGATGCAGATGCAGAACAATCAGGTCAAGGCGTATTCCATCGACCCGCAGGGACCGGCGGCGCGCGCCGGGATCCCAGCCGGCGCAACGCTGATCAAAATCGGCGGCAAAACGATTGCTTCGTTTGACGACGTCCACGCCGCGCTCGACGGCAATCGCGGCACTCCGATCGAAGTGATCTGGAGTTTGAATGGCGGCGAGGAAACGAGCGTCATCGTCACCCCCGAATACCTTTATTCTTACGGCATCGGGGCAAACGTGATGTCGATCGATCACCCGACGCCGTGGTCGCAATTGGTCTCGACTTGCGAGATGAGCTGGAAAAGTCTGCGCGGCATCTGCGTCGGCATCGGGCATAAATTCGGCTGGACGCAAAAACAAAGCTCCATTCAGGTCAAACACATGTCGGGGCCTCTCGGCATCGGTATGGTGCTCTTTGACTCGGTGCGCAGCGGATTGATCGGCTATGCGCTCTATTTCGTCGTCATCATCAGCTTCGCGCTCGCCATTTTCAATTTGCTGCCGCTGCCGGTGCTTGACGGCGGACACATCCTTTTCGGCGCGATCGAATTGATCTTCCGCCGGCCGTTGCCGACGCGCCTCATCCGTTACATCTCTTACGTTTTTATGGTCTTGCTGCTCGGCTTGATGCTCTTTGTCACCTTTTCCGACGGCAAGCGCTTTTACCATAAATACATCCCATCGTCGGAGGCAGAAAAATGAAACGGCGCATCACCCGGCAAATTCATCTGGGCAAAGTCGGCATCGGTTCCGATTACCCGATCTCGATCCAGTCGATGACGACAGTGCCCGTCGCCGATACGGAAAAACTTGCCGCCCAGGTTGACCGTCTGGTTTCGCGCGGTTGCGACATCGTGCGCATTGCGCTGGATTTGGTGGAGGACGAAGCGCGTTTTGCCGCCGTCTGCCGTGCGGCGAAGTGTCCGATTGTCGCCGATATTCAGTTCTGCGCCGAAGCGGCGTGCGCCGCGATCCGCGCGGGGGCGTGCGGCGTGCGCGTCAACCCCGGACTTTTTCACGACGACGATGAATTGAAAAAATTGGCGCATCTTGCCATTGACAAAAATGTCGCCATCCGCGTCGGCGCAAATTCGGGAAGCATCGGCAAAGCCGCGATCGACAAAAAAATGGCAACCGGCTTGCCGTTTGCCGACGCGCTCGGTTCGGCGCTGGTCGACGGCGCGCTCAAGCAATGCGAAAAGCTTGAATCTTTCGGCTTGAAAAACATCAAGGTCGCCCTCAAGGCGAGCGACGTCGCCGTCACCTTGGCGGCGTGCCGCGAATTCGCCGCCAAAACCGATTATCCGTTGCACCTGGGCGTCACCGAAGCGGGAACTCCGGCGATGGGCGTCATCAAGTCGGCGGTCGGCATCGGAACCTTGCTCAACGAGGGGATTGGCGATACGATCCGCGTCAGTTTGACCGCGCCGCCGGAAGAGGAAGTTTCCGCCGCGATCCGCATCCTTGAAAGTTGCGGCATCCGCGAAAGCGCGCCTTCTCTTGTCAGCTGTCCCACTTGCGGCCGCACCGAGATCGACCTTTTTACTCTCGCGCAAAAAGTCGAGGCGCTGATCGACGAATTGAAAGCTTCCGGCAAATGCATTTCCGCCAAAAAAATCGCGGTGATGGGGTGCCCGGTCAACGGTCCCGGCGAAGCGCGCGAAGCCGACTTCGGCATCGCCGGCAGTCGCAACGGGCAGGTGATTTTTTTCGCGCAGGGCAAAACGATCGGCGTGTACAGCGAAAACGACGCGCTTGCGAAATTGCGCGAAGCGATGGAAAAATGAGAGAAAAAGCCTGAAAACAAACAATTACAGGGTATTCAAAGAGAGATGAACACGATGCATGCGATGATCCTCGATGAAAAACGGGATTTCAAGTGGGCGCAGGTTCCCGACCCGGTACGAAAAAGCGACGAAGTTTTGATCCAGGTCGCGGCGGCGGCGGTCAACCGCGCCGATCTGATGCAAAAAGACGGCAATTACGCTTCGCCCGCCGGTTGGCCCGCGTGGTGCGGATTGGAGGTTTCCGGCACCGTGCTCGAAGCGCCCGAAGACGCCGACGTGAAACCGGGCGACAAAGTCTGCGCGCTTCTGGGCGGCGGCGGCTACTCGGAAAAAGTCGTCGCGCCCGCCGGAATGGTCTTGCCGATCCCCCGAAATTTCTCGCTCGTCGATGCGGCGACGCTTCCTGAAGTCTGGTCGACCGTCTATTTGAATTTAATGCTCGAAGCCGGCGGCATCAAGCCGGGCGAAGTCTTTTTTGTGCAAGCCGGTGCAAGCGGCGTCGGAATCGCGGCGATCCAGTTTGCTAAAACGCTTGGCGCCAAGGTGATTACGACGGTTGGAAGTGCGGCAAAAGCCGAGGTCGTCAAAAAGTTCGGCGCCGACATCGCCGTCAATTATCACGAAATGGATCTCGTGCAGGTTTTAAAGGAAAATCCCCCGAGCGTCGCGCTCGACTGCGTCGGCGGCAAAAATATGGGCGAATGCCTCAAGTCGATGGCGTTCGGCGGTCGATGGATCATGATCGCAACGCTCGCGGGCGGTGCGACCGGGATCGACCTCGAAACGATTTGGTGTAAGCGTATCCGCTTGATCGGCAGTACGTTGCGCAGTCGCACGCCGGAGGAGAAAACCGGCATCCTCCAATCGCTCAAGCGCGATTTGTGGCCTCTCTTTTCCGCCGGAAAACTGGTTTCGCACATCCACGCAAGTTTCCCGATCGCCGAAGTTGAAGCGGCGCACGCCGTGTTGCGGCGCAACGAAAACGTCGGCAAGGTGGTTTTAACCTTTTGAGGCAGAAAATGAAAAAACTTTTTCCGTTGAACAACGCGCACACGCTGATCTGTCACCTCTTTTCGCCGCGGAGCGTTGAAGAAGCGATCACGGAAGCTTCGCTCGCCGCCCAAGACGGCGCCGATGCGATCGCCGTGGAGTTGAAGTTGATGCCCGTCGAATTGCGGACAAAAGAAAATTTTGCCCGGATCATCGATTCGGTTGATCTGCCCTTTATGTTTCTCGTCTATCGCAACGACGATTTCCATTGCGACGACGAAACACGCATGGCGCAGCTGATGCTCGCCGCCGAGGCGGGGTCGGGAATGATCGACGTTGTCGGCGACCTTTTCGGCGCCGCGCCCGATGAACGCGCCACCGATCCCGCGGCGATTGCCCGGCAAAAGGAATTCATTTCCAAAATTCACGCGCTCGGCAGTCAAGTCATCCTTTCCTCGCATCCGCAACATGTGATGACGACGGAGCAAGTCGCCGCGCAGTTGCAGGATTTCGCCGAGCGCGGCGCCGACGTCGTGAAATTGGTCGCCCGCGCCGACAGCGATCAGGAATTGCTTGCCAGTCTTGAAACGTCGGTGGCGCTTTTCCGCGAACTCAAAACGCCGTTTGTCTACTTGTGCAGCGGCAAATACGGCAGAATGCAGAGAATGCTCTCTCTGCCGCTCGGCGGCGCGATCACCTTTGGTGTACACGATTATCACGCTTTCGCCCCCTACGATCAGCCGAAGATCGCTGATTTTGTCGCGGTTCGCGATGGGGTTAACATACATTTGAACGACATTCATCGTTAAGGAGCAGTAAAAATGGGTGAATTTTCCGAAAAAACCGCATTTATCACCGGTGGTGCGTCGGGTATGGCGCTCCTCGCCGGTCAGGAATTTGCCAAAAAAGGCGCCAACGTCGTTCTGATCGACGTCAACCGCGAGGGATTGGAAGCCGCCGCCAAGGGCATTGAAGCTGACGGCGGCAAATGTCTGCCGCTTGTCGTCGATATCCGCCATTACGACGAAGTCGAAGCCGCCGCCAAGAAAGCAATCGAAAAATTCGGCGCGATCGACATTCTGGTCAACGTCGCGGGCGGTATGTCCGGGCGCTGCTGTCACAATCAGACCAGCTTTGAAAAGCTCCCCGTCGAAGTGATTGACTGGGGCATCGACGTCAATCTGCGCGGCGCGATCTACTGTTGCCGCGCGATCATCGGCGGCATGATGGAGCGGAAATATGGCGTCATCATCAACTTCGGCTCGGTGACGGGCGAAGAGGGCGGCGGCGGTTCCGCGGTCGATTACGGCGCGGAAAAGGCGGGGATGAACGGGCTTACCAAGTCGCTCGCTATCCTCGGCGCGCCGCACAACGTGCGTTGCTGTTGCGTGATTCCGGGGCCCGTGCTGACTCGCCCTGATATGGCGGGGATGAAAACGCTCCTCGGCCGTGCCGCCGAACCGATCGAGCTGGTCGATTTCGTGCTCTACCTCGCGTCGGACAAGGCGTCCTTCATCACGGGCAGTTCCCATCTCGTCGACGGCGGGCGGATGTTGATTAGGGGGTAGCAGATGGAGTTTTGTCAACTTCAAAGTTCGGAGCAGACCAAACTGTATCCTTTGCTCGGCAAGTGTTTCGCCTGCTGGGCGAAATACGGCGCCGGCGATCCGTTCCCCTTTGAAATGACGTCGTTCGTCGCCGTGGAAAACGGTCGTTTTGCCGCCCATTGCGGCATTGTCAAAATGACGATTTCCGACGGCGGGGGAGGGCGCATCGCGCTCGGCGGCTTGGCAAATGTCTGCACCGATTCCGATTTTCGCCATCAGGGACTTGCCGAAAAACTCTGCCGTATGGCGATCGACTGGGCGAAACGCGAAAAGCTTGCAGGAATTCCTTTATTTACTTCTTTTGAAAAGGTTTACCAAAAAAACGGCTGGCGCAACTACCCGATTTTTATGCCCAAGCGCGCCAAGTGGCGCGACGCCGGAAATCCCAAAATGTTGACAAAAGGCGATGCGTTGCCGCCCGAAGCAAGGCAAACGATCATGGCGCTCTATCAGCGAGGCTTTGATTTCCCGGGCAAAGTCGAGCGGGCAGGGGAGACGAGTTTTTCGCTCTTTTCGTGGCGTCACCACTTTGCACGCTTTGAATTTGCCGCCGATGCTTCCCGTTATGCGGCGGGCGGCGGCAATGTCGTATGCGAGATTATGGGGGAAGTCCAAGATTCCGAAACGTTTTTGCTGTCGCTCCCGCGCGAAAACGGCGAAACCATTTTGATTTTGCCTGAAAACTCCCCTTTTTGGGCAAAGATCAGCGAGCTTGCCGACTTGAAAAGATCCGATATCTTTTTCCACGGCCCCATGGTGCTCGACCTCGATGAGCGGCAGTTTTTTCAACGGCATAATTTTTATTTCCCGTTAACGGATCGTTTTTAAAGAAAAAGGAAAGGCAAATGAAAAAGTTATTTTTTGCAATGTTGGCAATGATCGGCGCAATTCCACTCTTCGGCGCGGAAAAAATCGACTTGAGCAAAGTGGAGCACGGCATTCTTGTTCTGACCTTTGACGACCGCAATTTTGCCGGTTGGGAAATGGCGATGCCGCTCTTTGCCAAATACAACGCGCACGCCTCCTTCTTTGTGACGGGCGAAATCGACAAGGAAAGCGCCGCCAAGATGAAAAAACTGCAGGAAGCGGGGCACACCGTCGGACTTCACACCAAAAGTCACTGCGATCCCGTTACCGGATTGAAAAAATATCCCGATTTGGAGACCTATTTCAAAAAGGAGATCGCGCCGCAGTTGAAACAATGCAAGAAATACGGCGTCAACATCTGCACGCTCGCCTATCCGGAAAACCGCCATTCGCCGGAATCGGATGCTTTTCTCGGCGCGACCTTTGAGCGTTTCCGCGCGGGCACCAAGGACAAACCGAACGACGCCGGAATCGCCTTGTCGGAAGTTCCGCAACTTGCCGTTATCGGCGGACGCGGACTCGGCTCTTATTACAAGACAGATCCCGCCGTCGTTGAAAAGAGCATCCGCGACGCGGCGGCAAAAAATCAGATGATCGCCTATTACTCGCACGACATCCAAAAAGGGCAGGCGAACGCCATCAGCATCAACGTCGAATTGCTGGAAATGATGCTGAAAACAGCCCGGGAATGCGGGATGATCGTCGTCGGTTTTGAGGAATTGCCGCGCACACGGTAACGTTTTTTACGCTTGCGGGATCGGCAGAAAATCGAGAACTTTTTCGATTTCCTTGTCCCAGAAATCCCACGTATGTTTTCCGGCGCGCGGCCGCCAGTCGACGGCAAAGCCGAGGTCGGTCAACATCGCGTGGTAGTCGCAGTTGATCTGATAAAAGGAATCTTCCGTACCGCACGCCTGATAAATGAGCGGAAGCGCTTTCCCGCTTTGCGCACACTTTTTCGCCTGAAAGGGAAGATCGTCCTCGGTGCCTGCGATTTTTTCACAGGAACCGATGGAAAAATCGTATTCCGCCCCCGCCGGTTTAAACCAGTCAAATCCGAACGCGCCGGAAAGCACGCCGGCCGCGGCGAAGCGTTCGGGGTGATTGAGCGCAAGTTTCAGCGCGCCGAATCCCCCCATCGACAATCCGGCAACAAAGGTGTGTTCCCGGTCGTCGGCAAGCCGGAAAAAGTGATGCATCTTTTGCGGCAATTCTTCGGAAATGAAATCCCAGTAACGCATAAACGGCGCGACATTGCGGTAGAAACTGCGCCCGCCGTTTGGCATCACAACCGCGATGCCGTGTTTTGCGGCGTAACGTTCGATCGAGGTGCGCCGCATCCAGATGGTGTGATCGTCGCTTAAGCCGTGCAACAGATAAAGCACGCTCGGCGGCGTCGCTTGCGACTTGCCGTCCATCCCGATCAACCGGTTGGCGCTTTCCGGCAAAATAACATAAACCTGCGTGGCGAATCCGAGTGAATCGGCGAAAAAATTGCATTCGATGAAAGCCATAATCATCTCCTTTGGTTTTAATATAGTGCCGCTCATTGATTTGAGCAAGGCGGGAATTTGTAAAAAAACATTTACTGCGGTATATTATATGCAAAAATTGAATGGTATAATATGGCTGGCAATAGAAAAAAACTGCAAATTTCACGCGGCGGATTTCTGGAAGTGCTCAAGGTCGCACTTCCTCTGGTATTGTCGCAGTCGTGCCACGCCGCCAATATGTTTGTCGACCGGCTGATGCTCGCGCGCTTTTCGCAGGAGGCGGTCGCCGCCTCGTTCACCGCGGGACTGACCAATTTCACGATCGCCTGCTTTTTTATCGGCACGATCAACTACACGGGGACTTTTGTCGCCCAGTACGAGGGGTCGCGCCACCGCGAACACATCGGGCAGAGCGTCTGGCAGGGGATCTACCTCTCGCTGATCGGCGGCGCGTTGCTCTTTTCCGGATATTTCTGGGCAAAGCCGCTCTTTGGACTTTTTCCCCACGCCAGTCAAGTGATCGCTGAGGAGATCACCTACTTCAAGACCCTTTCGCTCGGCGGCGTTATGCTGATGTTAAGTTGCGTGATGCCCTGTTTCTGGACGGGGCGCGGCAAGACGCATTTCGTGCTGGCGGTTTCCTGCATCATCACCTTGTGCAACATCCCGTTGAACTACATCCTGATCTACGGCAAATTCGGACTTCCGGCGGGCGGCGTCGCCGGTGCCGCGCTGGGTACGATTCTTGCCGAAAGCATCGGCGCGGTCATCTATTTCATCGCCTTTTTGCACCCGGTGTCGCGCCGCTGTTTTGCAACCTGGAACTGCCGTTTGAACTGGCATTTGATGAGCCGGATGCTCCGCTTCGGCGTGCCCAACGGCGTCAATATGGCGATCGACCTGGTTTCTTTCAACACCTTTGCCTTGCTGCTCGGCTGTTACGGCGTCGCAGTTCAGGAAGCGACGAGCATTACGTTCGGGATCAACAATATCGCATTTTGCCCCGTCATCGGGATCGCGATGACCAGCTCCATCCTCGTCGGGCAGGCCGTCGGCGCGGAAAAGATCGCGCTGGCGAAAAAATCCGTCCGCAGCTGTCTGATTCTGGTGACGCTTTACAACGGCTTGATGATCGTACTTTTTTCCTGCTTTCAGCATTTGGTTTTGGCGCCATTTATCCGCCCGGGCGATGCGGCACAGCTCGAATCGATCGCCATTGCCGGGGTGATGCTCTATTTCATCAGTTGCTATCTTTTCTTCGACGGCATCAATCTCGTTTTAAGCAACGCCTTGCGCGGCGCGGGCGATACGCGTTTTACGATGTACGCGATGTCGCTCGCCGGTATTTTCTGCTTTGCGACGCCCTGCATCGTCTTTTACCATCTCGGCTTTCCGTGGTGGGCGCTCTGGCTTGCCATGATCTTTGACATTATACTGCTCGGCGTGGTCTTTACGATCCGCTACTTGCGGGGAGCGTGGACCAAGATGCGCGTCATCGAGGAAAGCGCATTGCCGGATGAAGACGAACAACTTTAAAAAGGCTTGTCGTTATGGAATCGGGAAACATTCGAGCGCGCGAACCGCAGCTGAAAGCCTTGTTGATCTCCATCTTTGTGCGCCGCGAAAAATAAGCGTTTACATTCCGATCTCGGGCGGTGCGAACACGCCGCTTGCGACCAGTTGCTTTTGATCGCATTCCATTTGCGCGAATTGCCCCGGCGCGCCGCGCCGTATCGGCTGGTGATGATCGTCAAGATAAAAGGGGCCGAACGCATTGCGCCGACTGCCGAGCAGCCGCACGGCAAACTTCGTTTTGCCGTCGGTCGCAAGTTTAAAATCCGCCGACATCGAGATCGCGTGCGTTTCGACATTTTCAACCGCCGTCGCGCCGAGCGCGGGGAAACGGATGAACTTCGTTCCCGCAGGAAGCTCAAAGTGACAGATCACGTTTCCGGTGTAATAGGGCAACCCCTGTTTTGTCCAGTCGCCGTACTTGAGATGCGTAACGGGCGAAATCAGCACGTCGTTTCGGACGCCGAAATTACCGAACAAGAAACAACATTCCAAGCCCGGCATTGTCTCGTCAAAGCGACGCTTCAACAAAATTTCGTTGTCGCCCTTTTTCAGCATTTTCCCCGGGAACGCCAGTTTGCGGATGGCGAAATCGCACCAGAAGCCCGCATCGACTTTTTCGACGGCGTTCCCGTTGAGGGTGATCTCATACAGTTCCGGATTTTCCAAGGCAAAATAGAGCATCCCGTCGGGGACGGCTTCACATTGAAACGTGCGCCGCAATTCAATTTGAAACGTGTGTTTTGGCGGGCGCGGCGTCTGACACCACGGCTGAATGCCGCCGCGCGGCGGCGCACCGCAAAGCTTCAGCAAAGCGGCATCCTGCTGTAAAAACGTTTTTCCGGGGAGTTTTACGCCGTCGGCGAAACACTCCATCTCATCGAGGACGAGCAGATTTTCCTCTTCCAGCGTCACCGCGACAGGGCGATCCTCAAGTTGGCAAATTTTTCCTTTTTGCGGGGGGCAATGCGGTAAAGCTTCGGGGAACGCCTCGCAACTTGCGACAAAAAGAGAACTTTCCAATGCGGCAAGCGGCGCGGCAAACCGGATCTTTTGCCCTTCGCGCACAAAAGGATGATGAAAGATCTCGCCGGTTTCGGGGAAAAGCCGATAAAGTTGATAGGATTCGGCAACTTGCCAGACAACCTGCGCATCAAAGTGATCTCTTTTCCGGTCAACGACGCGCGGCGCTTCGCACTGCTTCAAATTGAAATCACACCCCGTGTTGACAAGATAAAGCGTCGCAAAATTTTGTCCGCGCTTGTATAACGCGAGGACGCTTTCGACCGCGTTGCCGTTTTCCGTCACCTGAAAATCGGTTGTTATTTCCGCCAATGCAAACATCGAGAACTTGCGGTATACCTTTGCCGGGAGATCCGACGGTGCGCCATCGAGCAACGCCGGACTTTTGCCGAGGTAAAAAACCTTTCCGCCCGCTTGCGCCAAACGGTCGAGCAAGTCGAGCGTCGTCGCGCGAAGCGTCGCCACTTCGGGAATGATCGCAATCGTGTAACTTGCCGCACCGACGACGAGCTCCCGGTCCGCGATCGCCCCGGAACGAGAAAGGATTTCCTCGTCGCCGAAATCAAAATCGATCTGATGCGACAAAAGCTGATTGGTCAAGGCGACAAGCGCATCGTTTTCTGCGGGCTCCGCTGTACCGACAATGCGACCGAATGCCGATTCGGCGGGGTGGATCACCAACGTGTGACAAACTTCCTTGCCCGGCGCCAGCGCGGCGCCGAGCCGCGCAAAATGATCCTCGACGGCACGGAATTGCTTTGCCCACGGCGATTGCGTTGCGATGCTCGCCGGATAATCGCGTTTGGCGTCGCCCTGTAAGGTGTACAGCGCGTGGTGAAGACAGCGGAAATTGATCCCGAGCGCATACTGCCATTCGCCGAGTGCGCGGTAACCGGCAAAGGAAAAATCCCACCCGGTGCATCCGTAACACTCGGTGAGCCGCCGCACTTGTCCATTTTGCCGGGCGCTGGAAACGCACTGTTTCACGGTGTTGAAAACGAGCGCATGCTCGGTCAAAAGGTCGATTCCGGGCATTTGCATTGTGCAATAAAAGCGCATCGCGCTGCCGACGTTGCGCGCCATTTTGCTCAAGGTGTCTTCCCCGAGCAGATGCCCCGTAAAAACGACGCCGTGCGCCTTGCACCAGTCGCCGATCGTTTTGCCGAACGCCGCATCGAAGCGCGCCGTCAGGTGATTGCGAAAGTCGATGCGCGTTTGCACGACCGCCGACGGTGTCGTAAAAAACAATTCCGGCAAACGATCGACAAGATCATAATGGTAAACGCTTTGAAACGTTTTGTCGAAATCGTCTGTCCACGGCAGCGTCTTCCCGCCGGGAAAACTGTTGAAATTGGGTTCGTCGCTGAAAAATCCGGCGATGATGTTGCCGAAATACTGCCCAAAACGGCGAAAATACGCTTCATGCGTTGCCTCGACAAACGCCTTGACTGCCAAGGGATTGAGCGTGTCGAGATAACAACTTCCATTAAACCACGGATCATCATCGCCGAGATGGCGGTGAAATGTCAGAAGCGTTTCGCCGGGGCAGGGGGCGTCGCCGTCGGCAAGGCGGCGGTAATTTTGCAAAACGCCGTCGGCGAAACAAGCGGCGAAGCGCCCGACGCACGGCGTGCCGTCGACCTCATCATCTTGACGGCAAACGAGATAGCGTACCCGGTAACGCGCGTCGCGCGTCACACTGCCGCCCGCCGTCCCGGAAGGCCAGCGATCCTCGTCGTAGATCCAGACTTTGAGACCGCATTTTTGCGCTTCGTCGAGCGCGATGCCGAAAAAGTGAAACCACTCGTCCGAGAGGTAGGGCGTCGTCAAGCCGGTGCGGCTGTGAAAGAAAAAACCGCCGAAGCCCATCTCGCGGAAACTTCTGATTTCGTCGCGCATCGCAGGTTCCGAGAGTTTTCCATTCAGCGCCCAAAAGGGAACGCCGCGAAACGCACGATCCGGCGTGACAAATGCGGAAAACATCTTGTTTTTCATATCGGCGATCACCGCGCGTCATCTTCTTCCGTATGGGCGAAGACACCTTTCAGCGCCTCTTTCAGCGACAATTGCGATTGCGGACCAAAGGTCTTGCCGAAGACCCACGGCGCGAATTTGAGAAACACGAGCATCAGCAACAGGGAAAGCATAAATGCCGTCGCCGCAATCAGGAGCGCCGGCAGTACGGAATCGGGGACGATGCGCAGTTTGGCAAATTCCGGCGTCAGACCGAAAATGATGTTTTTGTGCAAGAGATAAATGCCCATCGTGTTGGCGCCGACAAACAGCAAGGTGGCGTTTTTGGGCACGATATGCGATAAAACAATGGCAAAAAAGATCGCGGCAAAACTGCCCGCAAAGGCGTTCAAGAGGCAGAAGCCGACGGGGCCGTACTCCGCGTTGGCCATCAGCATCGTCATATTTACGCCCGCCGTCAGCATCGGTCGTTCGATGAAAAATCCGGCGAGAAAAATCGCGGTAAAAACAAGGCTCAATCCGGCGGAAAGCCAGAGCGGCGATTTGGCAAGCCGGTCAAAATAGGCTCGACAGAGCGACCCCGTCATAACGAATCCCGCGGCGACAAAGGCGATGTCGACCCCCCACCACGTGCCGACGCCGTGCTGAACGTCGTTCCAATGCGGCAGACAAAAGCCGATCGCAAACAAAACCGGAACGGCGCGCCAGCCGGTCTTTTGAAAAGAAAAATGATGTTTCCAGGCGATTCCATAGGCGGTGTGGCAGAAAAAACGGCTTAAGCAAAGCACCGGCAGAAACCAAAGCGAGGTAAGGGTCCCGATCGCGCGCAACTGCAACCACGAACCGTAGGCGAGGCGCGCGATGTTGGTGTAGGAAAAGGGCATATAGATGATCCCCCAAAGGAAAAACGGCAGGATCAGGGAAAAGAAATTCTTGTTGCAGGTTTTCAAAAAAACGTCTTTGCCGTATTTTTCCTTGGGGCAGATAAAGAAACCGCTCAAGATGAAAAAAAGCGGCATGTGAAAGGCGTAGCACAGATCCTGATAAAGCCATGATTTCCCCGGCACGTATGCGCCGTTGGTATGACCGAGGACGACGAGCCCGATCGCGATCGCCTTGGCGTAATCGGCATACGTCAGTCGTTCTTTTTCCATTGCCGGATGTCCTTTTTAATTGAGTTGCAGGATATTGCGGTAAGTCGCGATCTCGCGGAGCGCGCTTTCGACCTGACGGATCTTCCAGTTGAGGTGCCACGTGTCGCAGACGTACTCCATGCTCGGCTCCCAGCCGATGCGCGAATCGGTCTCGACCGCGGAAATGGTGTCGCGCGCATTGTCGATTTCGACATGGGCGAGCTTTTCGATCTCGTCGAGGATCTTCAACCCCTCTTCGGCGCTCGACGCCGTCTGAAGTTTCATATTGAGCTGATACCACGTCTTGATGTGGATCGTCGTTTTGATCGAATTGCAGATGAAGTGCCCCAGCGCGGCGAAGCGTTCGCCCTCGGGCGTCGTCGCGGCAAGTTTCGCCTCAGCATAACCTTTTTCCCAAAGCGCGAGCATTTTTTCGAGCGAACGCAGTTCCGCCGGATAACGCAGAAATCCGGGGGTCTGCTGATCGTTTTCAAAGGGTTCGTAAAAGGTCTTGATGATCTTCCAGCCGAAGTGCGCGTGCGGCGCGCTCGGGAACTTGATCTCCTTGCCGAGCAAAGTCCGCGTAATGTTGGGGCGGAAAATGAAAGGATAGGCGGGGCCGACGCGCCATGGGCCATACTGATCTTCGTTGGAAGCGACGTAATAGTCCATCGCCTCACTCCAAAGTTTCCACGCCGCAAGGACGTGATCCGCCGCGGCTTTGCCGTAATCGCGCACGGCGATCTTGCGGAACAATTCCTCGTAATCGGGCTCAAAGTTTTCCCAACACGTCCACTTGCCGAGATCGGCGACGACGCTCGCCCACCACCCCATGTGGTGCGTGGCGTATTGCGCATCGACGTGCCATTTTTCATAAGCTCCGCGCATAAAGAGATTGCGCTTGAGCCAGCGGTAGGGGGCGGGGACAACCGGCACGCAGCCGAAATCCCAGCCGATGCCGGCGGAATTGCAGTTGACCGAGAGCTGGAGTCCGCACTCCGCCGCCTTGGCGCACTGAATGTCGAATTCCTCGCTCGGCCGGGTGATGATGCAAGAATAATCCATCACCGGCGTATGCCAATTTTCGATGCGGTGACTGTCGGAACTTTCGATACAGACGCCAAGCTCGATTTTCTTGTTGAGCTTTTCGATGAAATCAAGCCGTTTGTCCAGAGGCGCGTGACCGAAATTGTAGATGCTGTAAACAATGTCGATGCCGGGATTGACCTTGTGGATTGCTTTTTCAATGCAGTCCAGATAGGCGGGGTAGTCGTAACAGGGATACCATCCGGGGCTGATGCGCGGATCGGGAATGCCGTCGACGATCGACTCGTTGTATTTCTTGCCGGTCGTGTGAGGATCCTTGCTCGGGAATTCGAGCGATTCGCCGAGAAGCATCACCGAAGCGACGCCGGGGTAACGGTGAAAAAGGTCGCCGTAAGCGTCGTCAAAGATCTTTTGCGCGCCATCGGCGTCGGGGTGGACAAACGTCTGCAAATAGTTGTAGATCTTGACCTGGATCCCGAATTTTGCGGCGCGTTCGACAAGATCGTTGACGTTGACGGGGCCCATCGTTGAGCGATCGACGCCCTTGAGCATCAAAACGATGCCGTCGTAGCCCGCGTGGATCGTCGCCGCAAGTTCGGTGTCGGGGTATTCGTCAATGCCGCATCCGGAGTGGACTTCGCGGTAGCGGTAGATCGGCTTGCGCACCGTTTTGCCGAGCGGAAAGACGACTGCGCCCTCAAGATTCATCGCGTCTTCAAGATAAATCAAGGCGCGATACGCCATTTTTGCGTCGGCGAGCGTCACGGCAAAATGAGTCGCACTCGCGTCGAAGACGAAACCGCGATCGAGCGCGGGATCAAGCGTCAAAAAAAGCACCTTGTCGCCATCCTCGCGGGTGATCTTAAGCGAGAGATCCATGCTGACCAAAAGATAATCCTGAAAATCCCGGATCGCGTCAAACAATATCTGCGGCGCATCGGCAGGGCAGCCGAGTTGCCATTCGGAAGTCAATTCGACTTCGTTTTGCTGTACAATGCGGTCTCTCTGACGCATCCCCGGTTTATGATACTGCCAGTGACGCGCGCGGAAATCGTAATTTTTTTCTTTCATCAGCCATTCCCTTTATGCTTAAAAAAAGTGTTTTGTTTTACTGTACCATTGCCGCAAGAAAAAATCAACCAGAGAGAATAGTAAAAAAAGCGTATCTTGTGGTATTTTTTTACTTTTTCGAGTATATTATGAAAACGGAAGGAGTTTTGATCAATGTATCTCTACGAAACCCATTGTCATACGACGCCGGTAAGTCGCTGCAGTCATGCCTCTGTCGCGGAAACGCTTGAATATTATCATCGCGCCAAATACGACGGCGTTTTTATCACCAACCACTTCCTCGACGGCAATATCGGCATCGATGCCTCGGCAAGCTACCGGGAAAAACTCGACTTTTTCTTTTCCGATTACCGCAACGGCGTGGAACTCGGCAAGAAAATCGGCATTAAAGTTTTCTGCGGTGCGGAACTTTCCTTTGATGAAACGGATTTCCTCATCTTTGGTCTGCCTCAAAAGTGGTATTACGATCACCCCGAATGCGTTGAATTGCCCAAAAGCAAACTGCTCCCTCAACTGATGGCAAGCGGCGCGCTTGTCGTTCAGGCGCATCCTTTTCGCGAAGCAAGCTACATCGACCACATCCGTCTCTTCCCCCGCTGTGTTCACGCGGTCGAAACGTACAACGCCTGCAACTGCGATTTTTTCAACGAGATGGCAAAGCATTACGCCGAGTCCTATCGGTTGCTTCCCTTTGCCGGCAGCGACAACCATAGCGCAGGAAACAATCAATTTTACGGCGGCATGATGGCGGAAACGCCGATTTTCGACGAGGCGGATTTCGTCCGCAAAGTGCTGAAAAAGGAAATGCGGCTTTTCCGCCGCGTCAACGGCGAAGACGCGATCGCGCTTTGATTTCCGCAAAAACCTCATCTTTTTACGGTTGACATCCTTGCTTTTCTTACGGTCACACGCTATATTTTACTGGTGCGCCCGGATGGCGGAATAGGCAGACGCAACAGACTTAAAATCTGTTGTCCTTTGGACGTACGGGTTCGATCCCCGTTCCGGGTACCACTTTCAGCGAAAAAAAGGAATCGCAAGATGAAAAAGCAACTTCTTTTCCCCGAATATCCGCACATCCTTCACGGCGGTGATTATAACCCCGATCAGTGGCTGGATACGCCGTCGATCATCGACGACGACTTCCGTTTTATGGATTTGGCGCATTGCGGTGTCTTTTCCGTCGGCATTTTTTCGTGGACTCAATTGGAGCCCGAAGAGGGCAAATTTACCTTTGAATGGCTCGACGACATTCTCGACCGCTGTGCCAAAGCCGGCAAAAAAGTCTTCCTCGCGACACCGACCGGCGCGCGTCCGCCGTGGATGGCGAAAAAGTATCCGGAGTGCCGCCGGGTCAACATCGACGGCAAGCGCGACGAATATCAGATGCGCCACAACTTGTGCTTTTCTTCGGAACTGGTGCGCCAAAAGACCGGGATTATCGACGCCAAGCTCGCCGAACGCTACGGGAAACACCCCGCCGTCCTCGGCTGGCACATCAGCAACGAATTGAGCGGCGAGTGCTACTGCCCGCTTTGTCTTGCGCGCTTTTATCAATTCCTGGAGAAAAAATACCACACCGTCGACGAGTTGAACCGCCGCATCTGGAGCGGTTTCTGGAGTCACCGTTACACGAGTTTCGACGAGATTAATCCGCGCGACCCCGCGATGGAAGCAATCCGCGTCGACTGGAAGCGTTTTAACGCCGAGCAGATGCGCGACTATCTCGCCTTTGAAAAGAGTGTGATCCGCCGCTACTCCGACCGCCCCGTGACGACCAATATGATGGGGCTCCACAAGGAAATCGACTATTACCGGCTCGCTCCCGAATGCGACTTCATTGCCGACGACTGTTACCCGATGTGGTATCTCGGCGAAGAGAAAAACGTCGGCGCGCGTTTTTCGATGCTCCACGACTTGCACTACTCGATGCAGCGCAAACCCTTTGTCATGATGGAATCCGCCCCCGGCGTGCCGAACTTCCGCCCCTACGCGCACTTGCGCCGCCCCGGCGAACTTCAGCGTGAAATGCTCCTCGCCGTCGGGCACGGCGCCGACGGCACGATGTACTTCCAGTGGCGCAAGAGCCGCGGCGGTTTTGAAAAGTTCCACGGCGCCGTCGTCGGACACGACAATTCGGCGGAAAATCTCACCTTCAAGCAGGTCGCCGATTACGGTTCGCACCTCAAAAACATCGACTGTGTTGCCGGCGCGCCCCGCAAGATCGACGTCGCGCTCGTCTGGGATTGGGATAATTCCTGGGCGCTCGACCTCGGCGATTTTACCCACAACTTCAAAGAAGTCCACACGGTTTTCCCGCGTCACTACAAGGCGCTGTGGGAAAGCAACTTTTCTCTTGGCGTCATCGAGAGTACGGGGGATTTTTCGCCCTACCGCGTCCTCGTCGCGCCGATGCTCTTTATGTTGAAAAAGGGCGTTCGCGAAAAACTCGAAGCTTTCGTCCGCAACGGCGGCACACTGATCGTTTCCCACATGTTCGGCTACGTCAACGAGGATTCGCTCTGCTACCGCCCCGCTGATCTGACGGCGCTGACCGGCGTCGAGGTCGAGGACTACGACTGCATGGAGCCCGGCCGCACGCAAAGCGCGCTTTACCGCGGGAAATCCACCCCCGTGCTCGAAGCGGGCGAACTTCTCCGCAATCAAAGCGCCGAGGTTCTCGCGACTTACGAAAAGGATTTCTACGCCGGTTCGCCCGCCATCACGCGCAACGCCATCGGGCAGGGGAGCGTCTACTATCTCGCCGCCAACTTCAGCGACGAATTTCTGAAGGAATTCTACTTTGGCGCGTTGACGCAAGCGGGCGTTCAGCCCCAGCTCCATAATCTGCCCGATTATGTCAAATGCTCGATCCGCGAGGACGAAACGGGAAAATACATTTTTCTTTACAATTTCGGTGAAAATACGGAAACGTTCCCGACGCCGCAGGGCGCGTACGACCTCTGGAACGATTGTGCGCTCTCCGCCACGCTGACGCTCGCTCCCCGCGGTTCGACGGTGCTCGTCGTCAAGTAAAAAACAAAGAAGAAGCGGTTGCAAATAAAATTTGCAACCCTTTTTTTATCGTCGGTCGGGGAGTGTTATTCCATAAAGAGATTGCGGCTCGCGAAAATCGGTTCGGCGGTCAGATTGATGCCGAGCTTGCGCAAGCCCGTTTCGTCGCCGGCGGTCGGCAGATGGCTCATATGCATCTCGCAACCGGCAAGTTTGGAAAGTTGCTCCATCGCCATCCCCGCGGCGGGGTTGCTGGGTACGCTGACGCTCAACGCGGTCAGCGTTTCCGCGAGTGTCAGGCTCAACTGTTTGGCGTGCATAATCTCGTGTTTGAGTTTTCCGACCGAATGAATGACGTCGTTGGAAAGCAACGGCAAGCTCGGCGGCAAGCCGGCGAGAACTTTGATTGCATTGAGCACGCAACTGGAAGCCGCGTGCAACAAGGGCGAATTTTTGCCGGTGACGATGCGGCCGTCTGACAGTTCGATCGCGGCGCCGCAGAAGGTGCCGTCGTTGCCTTTGCCCGGTTCTTTTTCCGCTTCGACGGCGGCGTCGTGCGCCGCTTTGACGACGGCGCGGTCGAATTCGCTTGCTCCGACGTTTTCAAGCATCAGTTTGATGCGGTCGGCGGCGGCTTTTTCCCCGCGGCCATTGGCGTAATCGGCGAGGGCGCGGTAGTAGCGGCGGATGATTTCCTGCGTCGCCGCTTTGCGCACCGCTTCGTCGTCACTGATTGCGAAACCGACGCGGTTGACGCCCATTTCGGTCGGCGAGGCGTAAAGTTGCTCCGGCGGCATAATCCGCGCGAGGATCCGGCGGATCACCGGGAAAACTTCAATGTCGCGGTTGTAGTTGATGGCGGTCTCGCCGCGCGCTTCGAGGTGGAAGGGGTCGACCATGTTGACGTCCGCCAAGTCCGCCGTCGCGGCTTCGTAGGCGATGTTGACCGGGTGGTTGAGCGGCAGATTCCAGACCGGGAAGGTCTCGAACTTCGCGTAGCCTGCCCGCACGCCGCGCTGGAATTCGTGGTAAACCTGCGACATGCAGGTGCCCGCCTTGCCGGAGTTGGGCCCCGGCCCCGTCACGACGACGATCGGCCGCGTCGTTTCGATGTAGTCGTTGGCGCCGTAGCCGGCGGGACTGACGATCGTTTCAACGTCGTTGGGGTAACCTTCGATCGGACGGTGCGTGTAGACTTTGATCCCGCGCCGCGCGAGTTTGTTGATGAAAGGCTTGACCGACGGCTGATCGCGGTAACGGGTGACGACGACGGCGCAGACATCCAATCCCCAGTCGCGGAGATCATCGATGGTTTTCATCGTGTCGACGTCGTAGGAAAGCCCGAAATCGGCGCGAATCTTGCGTTCCTCGATCGCGCCCGCGTGGATGCAGATGATGATGTCGACCTTGTCTTTAAGGCATTGCAACAGTTTGATCTTGGCGTTGGGGTCGAAGCCCGGCAAAACGCGCGCCGCGTGGTAGTCGCAGACGAGTTTGCCGCCGAATTCAAGGTAAAGTTTGCCGTCGAACTTACCCGCGCGCTCCAAAATGGCGGCGGACTGCTCTTTTAAATACTTGTCACTGTCAAAACCGATCTTTGTCATGGCACAAAAATTTCCGCGGGGCAACCCGACCCGCTGTCAAATGTAATTCATTATTGTCTGTAATATAATGTCAGATGCGATTGAAAGCAACCGCTTTTTTTCGGCTTTTTTCAGATTTATTTTTTAAAAATTTTCAGAAAAACGCTTGAAAAAACAGCGTTCATATTTTTGATGCGGAAAGATGAAAAATCTTTGCGCTTTCACTTGCGAAAAATGCCTTTTTATGCTAAATTAACCTTATTATGGATAAGATTACACTTTGCGGCATCGAATGCCGCGCCATCATCGGGACCTTGCCCGCCGAACGCTTGCACCGTCAACAGCTCGTCATCGACGTCGAGTTGCAGCTCGACCTTGCCGAAGCGGGGCGGAGCGACCGTCTGGAATATTCCGTCGACTACTCGCAGGTCGAGCGAGAAATCATCGAGATCGCCGAAACGGGCAACTTTTTTTTGCTGGAGCGTCTGGCGACGGCGATCGGAAACAAGATTTTGCACCACTCGCAAGTCGACGCCTGTTGCGTCAGGATCTTCAAGGCCGCGGCGTCCAAGGCGGGGAAAGGCGTCGCCGTGGAAATGAATTTTGCGAGGCGTTAAATGGCAGCCGAATTAACGCCGATGATGCAGCAGTACCGCGATGCCAAGATGCAGATTCCGGCAGACGCGGTTTTGCTTTTCCGGCTCGGCGACTTTTACGAGGAATTTTTTGAAGACGCCGAAAAGGTCAGCCGCGCGCTGGATCTCGTTTTGACCAAGCGGCAAAACGTGCCGATGTGCGGTTTCCCGCATCATGCGCTTGAAAGTTATTTGCCGCGCCTCGTCGGCGCGGGGCTCAAAGTTGCGATCGCCGATCAGATGGAAGACCCGAAACTCGCGCAGGGCAAGATTGTCAAGCGCGAGATCACGCGCATCATCACGCCGGGCACGGTGACCGACGATGCATTGTTGAAATTCGACCGCAGTAACTATCTTGCCGCGCTGGTTTTCAACGTCAAAAAAAACACTTACGCGCTCGCCGCGCTTGAAGTTTCGACCGGCGAATTCTTTTTTGTCATCCCTAAAAACGAAGCGCAGTTGACCGGCGAATTGACGCGGCTCGGCGTTCACGAGGTGCTGATTCCCAACAAACTCGGTGTCTATTTCCGTCAGGAGGAAAAGTTTCCCGATTGCGGCGAAAAAGTCCTGTGGACCGAACTCGATGATTTTGAATTCGACTTCAACGAGGCGGAGCGCCGTCTGACCGCGCACTTCGGCGTGGCGACGCTCGACGGCTTCGGTTGTCGCGACTACCCGGAAGCGGTTTCCGCCGCCGGTGCCGTTATGCATTACGCCGTCGACAAGTTGCGCCGCGACGCCAAGCATCTGCAGACGCTCGAATACCGCAATTTAGACCGCAATCTCGAGCTTGATCCGATTTCGTTGCGCAATCTGGAACTGGTCAACACCCGGTTGGACAGCGGCAAGGCGGGCAGTCTGCTCGGCGTGCTCGACAGTTGCACGACCTCGATGGGCGGGCGCAAGCTCCGCAACTGGGTGTTGCGGCCGCTTTACGATCACGACGCGATCGTCGCCCGGCTCGACGCGGTCGAAGAATTTTTCCGCGATGTATTGACGCTCGCGGAATTGCGCGAAACGCTCGGCGTCGTGCGCGATCTTGAGCGTATCACGGGGCGCATCAACATCGGCAGCGGCACGCCGCGCGACTTCGGCGCGCTCGCTTCGTCGCTCGAAGCGTTGCCCGGAGTGAAGCTTCTGCTGGCTGATTTTACGTCGCCGCTGATGATTTCACTGCGCGACAGAATCGGCGACTTTTCCGCGCTGGTCGATCAACTGCATGCGGCGCTCGTCGATGAACCGCCCGCACTGCTCGCCGACGGCGGCGTGATCCGCCCCGGCTTTTCGGCGGAACTCGACGAACTGCGCGCCGCCGCCACCGACGGCAAAGGATGGCTTGCGACGATCCAGCAACGCGAGATCGAGCGCACCAACATTAAGTCGCTCAAGGTGAAATTCAACTCTGTTTTCGGCTATTACATCGAAGTGAGCAAATCCAATCTCGCTTCGGTGCCCGACGATTATATCCGCAAGCAGACGCTCGTCAACGCCGAGCGTTTCATCACCCCCGAGCTCAAGGAACTCGAGGGCAAGATCCTCGGCGCCGAGGAGCGCGGCAAGGCGCTCGAAGCAAAGCTCTTTGCGGAACTTCGGGATTTTGTGTTGCAGTTCACGGCAAAAATCCAGTGCGCCGCCGAAAGTTTGAGCGAGATTGACGCGATCGCAAGTCTTGCCGAGGTCGCGCGCGTCAACCGCTACACCCGCCCGCAGATCTTCGACGACGACCGGCTCGTCATCGAATGCGGACGCCATCCGGTGCTGGAAAAGATCCTGCCCGATGGTCGCTTCGTGCCCAACGACTCTCGTCTCGACGGCGATCTCAACCGGATGATGCTCATTACCGGTCCCAATATGGCGGGCAAATCGACGTACATCCGGCAGGTTGCCCTGATCGTTATTATGGCGCAACTGGGCTCTTTCGTCCCGGCGGATCGTGCCGAGATCGGTCTTGTCGACCGCATCTTCACCCGGATCGGGGCGGCGGACGATCTGTCGCGCAGTCAGAGTACCTTTATGGTCGAAATGATCGAAACCGCCAACATTTTGCATCACGCGACGCCGCGCAGTCTGGTGATCCTCGACGAGATCGGGCGCGGCACGAGCACCTTTGACGGACTTTCGATCGCCTGGAGCGTCGCGGAATATCTTCACGACGATCCGCGCTGCCGCACGCTGTTTGCGACGCACTACCACGAATTGACCGAGCTCGCCGAGACCCGGCGCGGCGTCAACAATTTCAACGTCGCGGTGCGCGAATACGGCGAAGACATCATCTTTTTGCGGCAGATCGTGCCGGGGACGAGCGACCGCAGTTACGGCATCCACGTCGCCAAGCTCGCGGGGTTGCCCGGCGCCGTCATCGAGCGCGCCAACGCCATCCTCGAATTGCTGGAAAAGAACTCCTCCGCGCCCCGCGAAGCAATCAGCGCGCTGCCGCGCAAGATTGTCAAGGGCAAGCGAAACTCGACACAGGAAGACGATTTCATCCAGTTGAAACTGCTTTGAAAACGGCGCTTTTTTTCTTGCAAAAGCGATGCGTTGATGCTATACTATAAACAATATGATTTCAAGTAGGATTTTCCCTCTTTTATGAGTATCGCATTGATTTCGACCGGCAGTGAATTGTTGCGCGGCGCGACCGCCAACACCCATTGCGGTTTTCTCGGGCGCGAACTTCTTGCGCACGGCGGCAAACTCGCCTTGGAAATGAGCGTCGGCGACGCGGCAAACGATATTTCTTTTGCCTTGAGTTGCGCGTTGCGCAGTTGCGACCAGATTGTCGTAACGGGGGGGCTCGGCCCGACCGACGATGATTTGACGCTGGAAAGCGTCGCGTTCTTTTTCGGCGTCGAACTTCTTTTGTCGGACGAGTTGAAAGAAAAAGTTGTCGGTTGCTGGCGGCAACGCCATACGGGACATTGCCCCAAAAAGCAATTGAAACAGGCGTTGGTGCCGGTCAATGCGAAAATCATTCCAAACGAGGCGGGCGTCGCATCCGGATTTGTCTTTGAGACGCTTTACGATCACAAAATGCGCCGCATTTTCCTTTTGCCCGGGCCGCCGCGCGAATTCGAGCCGATGGCAAAAAATTTCGTTGTCCCGATGCTGATGGAGCGTGAAACCACCTTGACGACGACGCTGGGTTTTCTCGCGGCGGACGTCGCGGAATCGACGCTTGACAAAATGCTCGGCAATGCGCTGAAAGCTTTTCCCGTCGAGGTCGGCGACACCACGTCAGCGGAGGGAACCAAGCTCTTTGTGTCGGGTGAAAAAGCCGCTGTCGAAGAGGCGATCGCCGTCGCGCAAAAGATCGTCGGCAACGCCGCACTGCCCGTTGGGGAAACGCGCCTTTTTGACTACGTCGGCAAACTTCTGATGGATCAAAAGCTGTCGCTTGCCGTCGCCGAGAGTTGCACAGGGGGATTGGTCGCCAAAAAGTTCACCGATCTTGCCGGAATCTCGGCAAGTTTCCTCGGTGGTGTTGTCTCTTACAGCAACGAGCTCAAAAAAGAGTTGCTCGGCGTGCCGGATGAAATTTTATCCCGTTGCGGCGCCGTAAGTTCGGAATGTTGCCGCGCGATGGTCGAGGGCGTCTGCCGGACGGCGCACGCCGATTGCGGCATCGCGACGACGGGCATCGCCGGTCCCGGCGGCGGCACGCCGGAAAAACCGGTCGGATTGGTCTACATCGGCGCCAAGGCGGGCGATCTCTGTGAAATCGAAGAACTTCATTTGCACGGCAGTCGCGACGCCATTCGCGAACGGGCGGCGGCAAAAGCGTGCAACTTGTTGCGCACGTTGATCTTGAAAGCAAAATAAGATGCTCGACACCCTCACAATCTGCAACCTCGCGCTGATCGAAAAAAGCGAACTTGACTTTCACAGCGGCTTCAACGTCGTCACCGGCGAGTCCGGCGCCGGCAAGTCGATCTTGATGTCGGCGGCGGCGTTGCTCTTTGGCGGCAAGGCGGATCACGCCGCGATCCGCACGGGATGCAGTGCGGCGGAAGTTTCCGGCAGTGTTTCCGTCGAGGAAGCGTTGCGCCCCGCCATCGCCGAACTGCTCGCGCAGGCGGATGTTCCGCAGGAATTTCCCCTTTTTATCCGCCGCAAGATCACCTCTTCGGGCGTGAGAAATTTTGTCAACGACGAAAGCGTCGGCGCCAAATTCCTCGCGACGCTCGGGGCGAAACTCATTGATTTTCACGCCGCGACCGATCAGCTTGATCTGACGATCCCGGCGCGTCAATTGGAAATGCTCGACCGCTTTGCCGGACTTTTAAAGGAAAGAGAAACCTGCCGCAAGTGGGTCGATGCGCTGCATCAGCTTGACATCGAGCGCGCCGCGATCGATGCGCAAAGCGTTTCCGCCGTCGAAGCGGAAAATTTGCGCGAAATGGTCGAGCGCGTCGAGCAGATCAACCCCGAAGCCGGCGAGGAAGCGCGTCTTTCGGGGCAGTACAAAATGATCGCCAACGCCAAAGAGGTGCTGACGCTTTGCGGCAAGATCCGCAACATGCTCAATGAAGCGGAAGATTCACTCGTTGACCGGCTCGGCGAAGTTCACCATAACCTGCAGGAACTCGCCCGACTCGAAGGGGAGGGGGCGGAAACGGAAAAACTGCTCGCTTGTTGCGACGAACTTCAGGAAGATCTCGGTTCGCTCGCCCGCCGCGTCGAGGAACTCGCCGACCGCACCGACCTCGACGGCGAGGCGTTGCAGGCATTGGAAACGCGTTTGGAGCAATTACACGCCTTGAAGCGGCGCTACAAAGCGTCGAGCGAGGAAGAACTGCTTGAAATGACCGCCGCGGCGCGCCGCCGGCTTGCCGCTTTTGACGACGCCGACGCCTGTCGCCGCGACTTCGACGTCAAGGAAAAGGCGTTGAGGGAAAACTTGAAAAAAGCTTCCGCCTTGCTGTCGGAAAAACGTAAAAAAAACGCGGTCAAACTCGTCGCCGAGGTCAAAAAAAATCTCGCCGACATCGGATTTACGCACTGCAGTTTGAGTGCGGAATTCACCCCCGTTGAACCGGGCGCGACGGGGGCCGATCAGATGGATCTGGTTTTCAGCGCCAACTCGGGTGAAGCGCCGCACCCCTTGCGCAAGATCGCCAGCAGCGGCGAACTTTCCCGTTTTATGCTCGCGTTAAAAACCGTTCTCGCCGACGCCGACGAGATTCCGACCGTCGTTTTCGACGAGATCGATATGAATATCGGCGGCGAGACCGCCAATCAGGTCGGCGAAAAACTCCGCGCGCTCGGCAAAAAACGGCAGATTTTCTGTATTTCGCACCTTGCCCAGGTCGCGGCGCGTGCCGATCACCATTTTCACGTCGTCAAATCGACCGAAAAGGGGCGCACCTTTTCCCGTGTGGAAGAACTCGCAGACCCCGTACCGGAATTGGCGCGCATGCTCGGCGGGGGCGATTCCGCGCTCCGCCACGCCGCCGATTTGTCTGCCAGCATAAGGAAAAAACAAAAATGATGAATTGGATCGACTTGTTGTCAATGCACCGTTTGGGCAGTTCCGAGCCGGGGCGTTTTTCCGTTGAAAGATCGCAGTTTCAACGCGATTTCGACCGCGTGATCTTCAGCGGCGCTTTCCGCCGGTTGCAGGATAAAACGCAGGTTTTCCCGTTGCAGAAAGCCGAGTATGTCCGCACCCGTTTGACGCACAGCATCGAGACGAGTTCCATCGGGCGTTCGCTCGGCACCGCCGCCGGAAAGATCATCTGCCGCGACTGCGACACGGGCAGTCTGCGCGCCGATGACGTCGGCGCCGTCGTCGCCGCCGCCGCAGTCAGTCACGACATCGGCAATCCGCCGCTCGGCCACGCAGGCGAAGAGGCGATCCGCTACTGGTTCACCCATTCGCAAATCGGTCAGGACATCTGCTCGCAACTGACGGCGGAAGAGGCGCAGGATTTTTCCGCCTACGAGGGCAACGCGCAGGGCTTCCGTACGCTGACGCATCTGGAAATGCGCGAACAGTACGGCGGTATGCGCTTGACTTGCGCGACGCTCGGCGCATTTGCCAAATATCCCTGCGCCGCACTGGTGCCCAAACGCCCCTCGGGCGTCGCCGGGAAAAAGTTCAACTTTTTCTGCGCCGAAAAGAAACTCTTTGCGGAAATGGCGGAGCATTGCGGACTGATCCAGATCGGCCCCGATGCGTGGCAGCGCCATCCGCTCGCTTATCTTGTAGAAGCGGCGGACGACATCGCCTATCTCATCGTCGATTTCGAGGACGGTCAGCGGCTCGGGCTGGTTTCCTATGAGGAACTGGAAAGCCGTTTTCTGCCGCTCATCGATTCGGAAAACGCCAAGAGCTACGTCCAAAAGCTCGATACGTCGACGCAAAAAGCGGAATTTCTCCGCGCGCAACTGATCGGCACGCTCGTCCGCCAGGTGACGGAACTCTTTGCCGCACACCACGAAGAGTTGTTGCAGGGAACGCTCGAAAAGCCGCTCACTTCCTATCTTGATTGCGCCCCGGCGCTCGACGCGCTGCGTGAGCGCAGTACCAAAGTCATTTACAACAACCGGCAGGTGGTCGAGATTGTCGCCGCCGGCTTTGAGATGGTTTCCGGCATGCTCGATATTTTAATGCCCTGCGTCGAAGAGCTCGCCGCCGAGGCGAGAGGCGTCGGGCGCGCCTCGTACCGCTCGCGGCGCGTCGGCGCGATGTTTCCCGCCGAAACGCTGCAGCTGAAAAACGAAGCGTGGCTCGCCAGCGCCTATCTGCGGTTGCTGAGCGTGCTCGATTACGTTTCCGGCATGACCGACGGCTATGCCGTTTCGCTCTATCAGAAATTGAAAGGCATTTCGCTTTAAAGGAGAGTTCCGCCATGGCACACGAAAAGACGATCTGGCCCGGTTCCACCCAGCTTGCCCCCGTCCCCGCCGTCCTCGTCGGATGCGGCGACGGCAAAACATTCAAGTACAATCTCATCACCGTCGCGTGGGCGGGCACCGTCTGCAGTGATCCCGCGATGCTCGCCATCGCCGTGCGTCCGGAGCGGTTCAGCTTCGCGCCGATCTCGCAATTAAAGGAATTTACCGTCAATCTGCCCCCCGTAAGCCTCGCGGCGGAACTCGACCGCTGCGGCGTCGTTTCCGGGCGTGACTGCGACAAGTTTGAACTCTGCCATTTGACCCCGGTCGCGGGCGAAAAAGTTTCCGCTCCGCTCGTCGCCGAGTGCCCTGTCGCGCTCGAATGCCGCGTGACGCAACCAATCGAACTTGGTTCCCACACCTTGTTTCTCGCCGAGATCCTCGCGGTACAAGTACAAAGCGATCTGATCGACGACAAGGGCAAATTCGACATCGACCGCGCCCATCTGATCGCTTACGCGCACGGTCACTACTATCAGCTCGGCGAGTGCATCGGGCACTTCGGCTACTCGGTGCGTCGCAAGCCGGGGAGCATCGTCCGCAAATGAGCGAGCTTTTCGACCTGATCCAAAGCGCGCGCAAGTGCGTCGTTTTTACGGGGGCAGGGGTGTCGACGCTCTCGGGGATCCCCGACTTCCGCGGCACGGGCGGCGTCTACACCAAGCCGTGGCACGGTCTTTCGGTCGAGGAGATCCTTTCCATCGACTGCTTCCGGAGTCACCCCGAATACTTTTTTGAATGGGCAAGGCAATTTGTCTACTGCTGTCAGAATTTCGAGCCCAACATCGTCCATACGACACTCGCGAAACTCGAAGCGCGCAATTTGCTGGATTCCATCTACACGCAAAACATCGACCTGCTGCACACCAAGGCGGGGAGCAAAAAGTGTTTTGAACTGCACGGCTCGCCGGCAAAGCATCATTGTTTAACTTGTCACCGGGAAGCTTCTTTTGCCGAGATTGCGCCGGTCGTTATGGCGGGCAAACTGCCATACTGCCCCTGCGGCGGCATTTTCAAACCCGATATCGTCTTTTACGGGGAAAGTCTGCCGGACGGCATCTTTGAAATGGGCGAAGAGGATTTCCGCACCGCCGATCTTGCATTTGCACTCGGCAGCAGTCTGACCGTCTACCCCGCGGCAATGCTTCCCGAAGCCGCCGCGCAAAGCGGCGCCAAGTTGATCATCGTCAATGCACAGGAAACGCATCTGGATTCTTACGCCTATTGCGTCTACCGCGACCTTGAGTGCGTTTTCAAAGAAATCGACGCGGCGCTGAAATAGGGCAGGGCGCGCTATTTCAACAGCATACAATCGCCGTAGCTGTAAAAGCGCATTCTTTCGGCTTTTGCCTTTTCGTAGGCGGCAAGCACCATTTCCCGCTGGCAGAAACAGCTGACGAGCATCAACAGCGTGCTTTTGGGCAAGTGAAAGTTGGTCAGCAACAGATCAATCGCGCGCGGTTGATAGGGCGGATAAAGAAAGATCTGCGTGGAACCGGTGCGCGCCGTCACGTTTCCATCCGGCGCGGCGCAACTTTCCAGCACCCGCACCGTCGTCGTCCCGACGGCGAGCACCTTGTGATGATCGGCGCGGGTCGCATTGACCAATGCCGCCGTCGCTTCCGGCAGGACGAAATTTTCCGTATGCATGTGGTGTTGCGTCGCATCTTCGACGGAAACGGGGAGAAATGTTCCCGCCCCGACGTGGAGCGTCAATTCGGCGACGTTGACCCCTTTTTGCCGCAATTCGTCGAGGATCTGCGGCGTAAAGTGCAATCCCGCCGTCGGCGCGGCGACCGCGCCGGGGCAATGGGCGTAAACAGTCTGATAACGCTCGGCGTCGGCAGCTTGCGCTTCGCGGCGCAGATAAGGCGGCAAGGGGATCTGCCCGTAACGCTTCTGCAAAAGATCGACGTCGGCGAGGTTGAATTTGATGTTGTAGGTATCGTCGTCGTTTTTGCCGAGGACGGTGAATGCATCGCCGAATTCATTGGGCGTACCGTCGACGGAACTTAAGACGACGCGCACGCCGGGGAGGGCGCGCTTGCCCGGCTTGAGCATCACTTTCCACACGCCGGATTGGGTATCGTCGGCGGCGAGCAGCAGCAGTTCAAAGTGCGCGCCGACCGTGCCGTCGGGGAGCTGCTTCCTGCCGTACATTCTGCCCGCGAGCACGCGGGTGTTGTTGCAGATCAACGCGTCGCCGGGCGCGAGAAATTCCTTGATGGCGGGAAACGGCAATATCTCGGTTTCCCCCGTCTTGCGGTCGAGCACCATCATCCGCGAACCGTCGCGCTTTTCCGCCGGGAAGCGGGCGATCAATTCATCGGGCAGATTGTAATCGAACAAACTGGTCGAAAGCATTTATTTACCCCCGCGCATTTCCTCGCGCGCCTGCCGCAACCGGGCGTATTCTTCCGGGGTAAGACTGTTGATGCCTTCGCGGGAAAGCTTGTCGAGTAAAGCATCCAGTTCCGCAGGGGAAACCGGGGTGCCGTCGCCGCCATTTTTCGGCGGGGGAGGGGGCGTAAATCCGTAGCTTTCCGCCCGTTTTACCGGATTGCGGCGCAAAGGGTCCCACGGCAAATCTTTGCCGAAAACCAATTTCAGATAGAGGTAGCCGCCGAGAAAACCGCCGAGGTGGGCGAGGTGGGCGATATTGCCGCTTGCGTGCGAGATTTCCAACAACATTTCCAGCGCGGCGTAGCAGATGACCAGCGTCGACGTCTTGATCGGCGACATCGGGGCGAAAATCATCACAAAACGGCGTTCCGGCTCAAACATCGCCGCGCCGATCATAATCGCGCAAACGGCGCCGGAAGCGCCGACGAGGATGCCCGGCTTGCCGAAATTGATGAGCAGATAAAGCGCGTTGCCGATCAGATTACCGGCAAGATAAAGCAAAAAAACGTGGAGCTCTTTCATCTTGCGCGCGACGAGCGTACCAAAGAGGTAAAGTCCATACATATTGAAAAAGAGATGCCATATGTCCGCGTGCAGAAATCCGGCGGTCAGCAACTGATAAGGCCGAAATTCGCCCGGCATGCTGTAAAGCCGCCAAGTGCCCGGTGTGCCGGCAATGAAAAAGACGACATTGATGGCGATCAAGATCCAGATCGGACGCGTCGAGAATTGCGGTCCATCGGACGCATTGCGCATATAATCACGGTCGTAGAGACCCATTTCAACTCCTCCGTACAAAAAAACACACAACTTGCAATTTCATAATATACATTCTTTGAAAGCTTTCTTCAAGTATTGGAAAAGCCATCCAGTCGTGCTATATTATATAGAAAAAGGGAAAGCGCCATAGGAAATCGTAGAAAATGCCGAATCTTGACTTTCAGATGAATATGAATTTTTCCGGCGAGAGCGAGAATGTTTTCCGTCGCCAGCTGGAAGATGGCAAATTCACCATCCTGATCGAAACGCAGATGCCCGAAGACACCGTCGACGCCAAATCGGCGGCGGAAAAGCTCTGCGAACTTGAAGAAGCCGTCGTCAACAACCGCGCCGGGATCAATGCGGCGCTGGCGATCCTCGATCCGTCGGAAAAACGCACGTTGCGCGCGGTGGAATACGCGGCGCAACTGCCCGAAGAACGGCGCAACCGCCACGTCGTCTACCTTTCCGGCGCTGATACTTCCGAAGAGGAATTGGACGAATTGCTGAAATTTGCCGCCGCCCATCGGCTGCGCAATTTGATTCCGGTGGTCGGTTCCGCCGGTTTTGAAGCGACCGCGCGCGAATGCAAAAAACGGCACTTTATGGATAGCGTTCTTGCGACCAAAGCGATCGTTAAAGCATCCGGCGAGAACTACGCAGGCGCTGTCGTAAATCCTTATCAATATGAATTTTATCCGCTTTTTGGTCAATATTTTTCTTTGCTGAAAAAGTTCGGGCAGGGGGCGCAGTTTGCGGTGGCGCAAGCGGGCTGGGATATGCTGAAACTGCAATCGTTGCTCTGGTTTCTCAACACGCGGGAATTTTATTACCCCGTGCTCGCCCGGCTGATCCTGCTGTCGCCGAATTCCGTTGACGAGATCACGGCGGGAAAACGCCCGGGGATCCGGATCTCGCCGGATTTTGAACGCATTCTCGATCAGGAATTGCGTTATTCCCGCAATCAGTTTGAAGCGGCGCAATTCCGCCGCATCGAATTGCAGGCCGCCGGTTGCCGCTTGCTCGGCGCGCGGGGAATTCAGCTTTCCGGCGTTGATTCCGCCGCCAAGGCGCGGTTCATCATCGACCGGATCGGTGCGGCGTTGAAGGAATTTACTTCATTCAACGATTGGCTTGAGGAATATAACGCTTATATGGCGAGCGCGGAACTGGCGCCTTTCGCCCATGATTTTCAACTTTTCGATCGTACATTGAGTAGAGACTACCCGCTTGATCAGCCGCCAGTCTGCAATGAAGAGAAGATCGAACCGCTTTCCAAATTCGATCAATTGCGCGATCGATTCAACCAGTCGATCTTCGGCGACGCCGATCAAAAAGCGCCCGGGCACTTGCGCTTTTTGAAGCTGTTGCTTGCCGGTTGTTCCGGTTGCGATCACTGCGTTTTGCCTCAAACACACTATCTTTGCCCCCACCGTTGCCCGAAACGGCTGACCAACGGGCCTTGCGGCAATGTCCGTCCGGATGGCCGCTGCGAAGTTACCGACGCCGAATGCATCCACGTCAAGATCATTCGCGCCGCTTATCAGCACAATGATTTCTCGGCGTTGGAAAACGTCCTGCCGCCGGACTTCAACGACGACGCGCCAAGCGGCGAATAGCGTCCTGCTTCCAACCGAATCACCCAAACGGCGGAGATGATTGAAATCTCCGCCATTTTTTATTTCCTTGCCGCTAAACTTATAATCAAGTTATTAACAAGATGCGTTTGTTGTTTTGCAACATCTTTACTATAAATATGTTGCAAAACAAGCAACGCTGTTTTTACCGATTTTTAATTTTACATAACATATATTATGCGACGTTACGAGACAAAGCAAAAAACGCAAAAAGTCCTGTTTTGGAACAAAGTGGATTGGTTAAAATAAGGAATGGGGAAACGTTGTGCGCAATTGCAAAAAGAAAGTTTTTCTGAACTTTCTTTTTGTTCAGCAACTCATTTCTTCAAACGTCTGCCATTCGATGCGGTCGCCAAAGGTGCGGTTGATGCGAAGCGTCAATTCGTCGAGCGCATCCAAACCGATGGCGCGGCCGTCGGCGTAGAGTGATTGCCAATGAGAAAGCAAACTGATCGGCAAATTTTGCTCAAAGAGGTCGCGGGCAACGCCGCGCTTGCCGTCGCGCGTCAAAATCGCATCAATACCAGCTTTGACCTGACGGATTGCCGAAGAAAGCGGATTCGGGCGTTGACTTTTCCAGAATGCGTCGTCGGTGTTGGCAGGGATCGTCACCACCTGCCCCGTTTCCGGCGTATCGCACATCAGCGTTGGACGCTTGATCTCATCCAAACAATGGAGGAAATAAAAACACTTCGGCGCATTCAACACCCGGCGAAAGGCCATGCCGATGCCGCGGGCGTAGTTGTTTTCATTACTACCGCCGCACATCCAGGGGGAGGTGACACCAGTCGGTTTAAGTCCTACATTAACAAGGATTTTCAACGCAAGAGCAACATAATCGGCGATCTCGTTTGCGGAAAGTTTTTCAAAATAAGTGTCTTCAAAAAGGTGGCGACTGCTGCAGTGCAGGGGGTCGTAGGCGAGAAAATGCGTTAAAATTTCCGGCGTCAGAGAAAAATTCGGTTCAATTTCGCGATGAATGAGGTCGATCATCGCCCTCACCTCGCGTGCCGGCACTTGCTGGACGACGCCGTCGATCCGCCCCAGCCCAGCCGGGATCGGAACGACGGAAAATTTCCCCTTAATGCCGTTTTTTCGGCAGATCCCGGCGAATTTCCGGGCAAAGGCAACGGGGATCGTCAGGTCGTGCGCGACGTGAAGTTGATGAAAATGCGACATATTGACGATGCCGCCATCATCGACGATCAGCGAAACCGGAACCTTCCCCATTCTGCTGCCCCCCTACCCTGTCATTTACGCGCGCTGATAGCGCACTTCGCCGTCGACGATCGCCGTTTGGACGGTGAAATCCGGATCGAGAATGACGACGTCCGCGGCGAAGCCCGCCTGCAATTTACCGACGTCGGTCAAACCGAGCGATGCGGCGGGAGTCGAAGTCACTGATTTGATGACTTCCGAGAGCGGCAAGCCGGTGACTTCGTAAATATTTTTGAGCGCGGTCGAGATCAACAAGGTACTGCCGGCGAGGGCGCCGCCCTCTTTCAACCGGGCGGCGCCTTCTTTGACGACGACCGGCAAACCGCCGAGCGTGTAATCGCCGTCGGGCATGCCCGCCGCGCGCATCGCATCGGAAATCAGCACGACGTGATCGCATCCCTTGACCTGAAAGACCAACTGAATCATCGGCACGCTGATATGAAGCTTGTCGCAGATGAATTCCGTGTAGACGTCGCGATGCAGCAGCCCTGCCCCGACGAGACCGATGTCGCGGTGGTGCAACGCCGTCATCTGATTGCAGAAGTGCGACAAATTGCGCAATCCCGCATGGTAAGCGGAAACGAAATCAGAATACTTGGCGGCGCTGTGCGTGCAACTGGGGGTGATGCCGAGTTTCTGCAATTTTCCGGCAAAGGCGGCGCCCCCGGGCATTTCGACCGCGTAGGTCACTTTTTTGACCGGAAAGATCGCATTGAGCCGTTCCACTTCGACGATGTCGGCGGCGCGGACGAAATCGGGATTCTGCGCGCCGAGGCACTTCGGATTGATGAAAGGGCCTTCCAGGTGGACGCCGGGAACTTTGCAACCGCTTTTCTGATCGTAGGCGGCAACGCTTTTGAGCGTCGCCGCGAGGTCGGTTTCCGGCAACGTCAGCGTCGTCGGAAGCATGGTCGTGACGCCCTCTTCCAGCTTGTGGTCGAGAATGCACTTCGTCTTTTCGGCGTCGCCGTCGGAAAAATCGCAGTTGTTGCGGCCGTGACAGTGGCTGTCGATGAAACCGGGCATCACGTAATTGCCCTTGGCGTCGATCACCTTGCCGGTGAAATCCGTCGGCGCAATGTCGAGCAGCGCTTCAATTTTTTTGCCGTTGAGCATCAAGGCGCCGTTGAAATCGATCCCGGCGCTGACAAGATGCGCGTTTTTGATCATAGTCAAAGACATATTTCCACCTTTCCTTTATATATAACAGGAGTTCATCCATTCTAAATCTACTCCGACATAATGAATTTTTCCACACAGGAATGAAAGATTTTATCAATTCCGGCAAAGAAAAGCGGGAAATATCCATAACAGAAGGATGAAAAAGCGCGCGACGCCCCTGCCCTACCCCATTTTCGGAAAAACATTATAAAAGCGGCAAATAAAAAAATCAAATGAAGAATATGCCGACAAGTTGAAAAAAAACCGTTGAACCGCTATTTTATATGAATTGTATAATAAAGGGTATTTATGAAACAAGCGCAAAGCAGCTCACGGCTCTGGTGGGCGTTGGGGATCTTTTTCGGACTTCTGATCCTGTTTGCCAGCTACCGCCTGATCAGCGGCAAGATCGGCAAACTGGCGGGGCGTTTTTTCTACCCCTATCTCTCGCTGGAAAAAATCACCGGCGACAAGATTGCCGATCAATCGCTGTTGCTCTTATCCCGCCGGGAACTGGCGCAAAAAGTCACGGCACTGGATGAGCAGAACCGCGCGCTCGCCGTCCGCGCAAACCTCGCGGATCAACTTACCGTGGAAAATCAGAAACTGCGTAAAATATGGAAACTGCGCGATACCGCGTCGTGGAAGGACACGCCGGCGGAAATTATTTTGCGCGACCCGCATTCCTGGCGCAGTCAATTTACGATCGATCGCGGTTTGGATGACGGCATCGCGTGCGGCGACGCCGTTGTCACCGTCGGTCAGGAGGGGGCCCTGCAACTTGTCGGCGTCATCCGCAGCGTCGATCGCCGCACCGCGGTGGTACATACAGTTTACCACCCGAAATTCCGCTTTTCCTTTCGCCTGCAAAACTCCGGCGGCATCGGCTTCATCAATATGACCGACCGGAATCCCGGTTCGGGATTGATCTCCGTCGAATATCTCACCGGCGCCGAACGCATCGGCGATGGCGAAACGATGATCACGACCGGTTTTGAACAGCACATTCCATCCGGCATCAAGATCGGCACGATCCGGGCGCTCAACACCGTCGATCCGCTTTATTCCGTTGAAAAACGTCATACCGGTTCGGCGGTTCCGGCGGCCGATCTGGATCAGCTTCACATCGTGCTTGTCCTTTCGCGCCGGGAGGTCCGCATCTGTCCGCACTGCAACGAGAAAAACCAGGAAAAAGCCACAACGTGCGTCCGTTGCGGAGCGGTACTGCCATGATGAATTTTCTTTTCAGCTGGGGACTTTCCATCGCGGTGCTGATCCCCGAATTCTGGTTCGGCAACTGGGGATTTTTCGTGCCCTTTTCAAGTGCGTGCGTCCTCTATTTCGCCATGACGACCTCGTGGAAAAATGCATTATTTCTTGCGCTCGTACAAGGATTGCTCATTGACAGCATCTACGCGCGGCCCTACCCTGTGGCGACGGCGCTCTTGCTGACGGCGCTTTTGTTTCAACGTCAGATGTTGCCGGAACCGCTCCGGGAGCGCGCGGGCATTTCCGTCGTCTGCAGCGGCGCGTTTTACGCCGTCTTTCTGGAATTCTCGCTTTGTCTGATCGGCGACCGCGCCGATCTCTGGCAGAATCTGCTGGATATCCCCCTTGTCGTGCTCGCCCGGACGGCGGGATTCGCCATTTTTGTCTTGTGCGCGGATGCCGTCGCACGGCGGATCGGCGCTTCGCCTTATTGCATTGATCTCAATGAAAACGCCCCCCGGCATCACGGCAACCGCCGCGTGTCGCAACGGACGATTGTGCCGGAAAGAAACGGACGATGATGCGCCCCCGTTTACACTTTACACTTTATTCTCAACATCACCGGATCATTCTGCTCGGCAGTTTGATGTTGCTGGTCTTGCTGGGATTGATCTTTCGCGCCTACACATTGCAGATCAAAGGGGAAGACGACGCCCGGGAAATTCAGGCGCGGCAGACGCTCCGCCGCATCCGCATTCCCGCCCGGCGCGGCCGCATCATTTCCGCCGACCGGGTGATTCTCGCGGACAATGAACCGGGATTTTCGTTGCTCTTTTACCCCGGTGAAATGCGCTTCAACCGGCGCGGAAAAAATGTGGACTACATGCTCCGCGCCGCGGAAACGCTTTCGCCGCTGATCGGGCGCGCCTCTCCGCTGACCAAAGAGAGCGTTCAACAGCATCTCAACACCCGACCGGGGTTGCCGCTCGTCCTCTTTTCTCACCTTTCCGCGCAGGAAGCCGCCCGGCTTTACGAGGAAATCGGCAACTGGCAGGGCGTCGATATCGAAGCGGATTTTTCACGCGCCTACCCCGGCGGCAGATTCGCCTGTCATTTGATCGGCTACGTCGGCACGGATCTCGCAAAAGATCCGCAGGATAAAGGCGATTTTTTCTATTACATCCCCGACGTCGTCGGCCGCAACGGCGTGGAACAGATCGCCGATCTCGTGATTCCCGGCACCGACATCCGCGGACTGCGCGGAACGCCCGGTTCGTCGCTGATCCGGGTCGACCACCTCGGATTCGCCCGCAACAAGCCGCTGGAAAAGGAAGATCCCGTCGACGGCAACCATATCGTGCTGACGATCAACAGTCGCGCCCAGAAAATCGCCGAGGATTTGTTGACGAACAGCCGGGGCGCGATCGTCGTCCTTGACGCCGCCAACGGCGACATCATCGCGGCGGCCTCGTCGCCGGGGTACGATCTGGCAAAATTCGTACCGCGTTTGAGCAAAGAATACTACGACACGTTGCAAAAAGATGCCGATCGTCCCTTGATCCACCGCGCTTTTCAAGGGGCGTTCACGCCCGGTTCCATCGTGAAACCGCTGGTGACGCTGGGCTTTTTGACGGCGGAACTTTCGCCATACGCTACCACGTTGTGCGATGGTTTCAACACCGTCGGCAATGCCGTGATCCGCTGTACCGCCTACCGGCGCGGCGGGCACGGAGAGCTGGACACCGTCGCCGCGCTCAAATATTCCTGCAACAGCTTTATGATCAAAAACATGCTTCATTTTGGCAAAGACGCGGTCTGCGAAGTGATGCGCCACGCCGGCATCGGCAGAAAAAGCGGTGTGGAAATCGGGGAAAGCGCCGGTACGTTCCCGACCGACGAGGCGAAGTACCGCCGGTTCAAAACCCACTGGAACGCCTATGACAGCGCGCTTTTGTCCATCGGTCAGGGGATCATCGAGATCACTCCGTTGCAGGCGGCGCTCTATACGGCGGCGATCGCCAACGGCGGCACGGTCTGGCAACCGCACCTGATCAAAAACGCCGTGGATCCCTACGGCAGAGTGCTTTACCGCCGCACCCCCGTTGCCGTGGACCACCTCAACGTCACGCCGGAAATGCTTGCCGTCGTCCAGGAGGGTATGGCGCAAGTCGTCAACGCCGAGGGCGGTTCCGGGCGGCGCGCCGCGTTGAGCGAATTGAAAATTTACGGCAAGACCGGCAGTGCGGAAATCGGCAAGAAGCCCAATTTGCGCATCAATGCGTGGTTCATCGCTTATGTAACTTATCAGAAACGCACATACAGCATCGCGATCCTGCAGGAAGATGCGCGTTCCGGCGGTTCCAGCTGTGCGCCGCTGGCAAAGGAATTTTTCCGTCAATATCTGCTCAACGCGCCGACGCGTGATGACGAAGCGCCGTCAATGCCAGACGACGAAGCAGATTCGACCCTCTATCTATGATCTCGTCCGGCACCAACAACGTGCCGTTGTGCAACGGCGGCAAATGCCGCCCGATGCCGAGTGCGAAGATCGCGCCCCGGCAATGTTGCAGATAATAGGCGAAATCCTCGGACGACATCGAGGGAATCGGTGCGTCGAGATAATCGTTGCCCGCAATGCTCCGGAGAAGTTCGACCGCCTGACGGTCGTTGATGACGGGCGGGTAGAAATCCGCACTCGGGGTGAATTGGACGTTGACCTGATACTTTGCCCCGACGGTCGTGCAGATTGCAATAATCTTTTTTTGTATGCGTTCGCAATCATGCGTCGTAAACGTGCGCAACGTACCGCCTAAATGCGCAGTCTCGGGAATGACGTTGTCCAAATTTCCGCTCTGAAAGACGCCGAGGCTGAACATCGCTTCCGGTTCCTGTTGCCGCAAAATTTCCAGTTTCTGCGCGATCTCGGCGCCGGGCAGGATCGGCGAACGCGCCCGATCGGGCATACTGCCGTGCCCGCCCTGCCCTTTGATCTCAATGGCAAAGTGCAAACTGGAAGCCGCCGCCGCACCGGGACGGCAGGCGATCTGTCCGAAAGGCAACCTCGGCGCGACGTGAAGCGCAAAAATCCAGTCGGGCGCAGGCGCGAGCACGCCAGCCGAAACAAGCGCTTTTGCCATCGCCTTTTTTTCTTCGCCGGGTTGCCAGATGAAACGGATGCTGCCCGCAAAATCCTCGCGCGCGAGCAGCCGCGCCGCCCCGAGCAGGATCGCCGTATGGACGTCGTGTCCGCAGGCGTGCATCATCCCGGGTATCTCCGATTTCCACGCAACGCTTGTCTCTTCCTCGACGGGGAGCGCGTCGATGTCGGCGCGCAACGCAACGGCGGGACCGGCGTGTTTGCCGCGCAATACGGCGACGGTATCCGTCCCGATATAAGGCGGCAACACCTCGACCGGCAAATGGGCAAGCTGCGATCGGATCAGCGCTTGCGTTTCGACTTCTTTTCCTGCGATCTCCGGCCGGCGGTGAAGCCGGTGGCGGAAATCGACCAGAGAAAGGATTTTTTCACTTTCCGGCATAGACGACTTTGCCCCCGACGAGCGTCATCGCCACCTTGCCCGCAACGGCTCTGCCGCCAAAGGGCGTATTGCGCGCTTGAGAGAAAAACGTCGCGGGATCAATCTCGTATTTCTGATCGAGGTCGAGCACGGTAAGATCGGCGACATTGCCTTCGGCGAGCGAATAGTCGGCAATCCCCAACACCGCGGCGGGTCCCGTCGTCATGCGGGCAACGAGATCGATCAGCGGCATACGGCCGCTGGCGACAAGCTCCGTATAGCAGAGCGCGAACGCCGTTTCCAGACCGATGATGCCAAAGGGGGCGTTGTCGAATTCGACCAGCTTCGCCGTCCGTGTATGCGGCGCATGGTCGGTCGCGATCACGGAAAGAGTCCCGTCGACGATCCCCTCGATGACCGCCTGACGGTCGTCTTCGCTGCGCAACGGCGGATTCATCTTGTAATTGGTGTCAAAATGCTTGACGCATTCGTCGGTCAGCGTCAAATGATGCGGCGTCGCTTCGCCGGTGACCATAATGCCGCGCTTGCGCGCTTCGCGGAGCAACTCGACGCCGCCCCGGGTGGAAACATGCTGCATGTGGATCTTCCACTGAATCTGCTTGGCGAGCAAAATATTGCGGGCGATCATCAACTCTTCCGACGCGCTCGAAATGCCGTTCATACCGAGGAGCACCGACCATTTGCCCTCGTGCATCACGCCGCCCGCCGCCAACGCGACGTCTTCGCAGTGATCGAGGATCGGCAACTCAAAATACTTGGCGTATTCGACGACGTGGCGCATCAACGCGTGATTTTGAATGCAGCGCCCGTCGTCGCTCAAGGCGACCACGCCGGCGGATTTCAGCGAACCGATCGGCGCCATTTCCTCGCCCGCGCCGCCATTGGTCATACAACCGCAGGGGAGCACGCGGACGACGCCTTCGCGCGCCGCGATGGAGCGCAACAATTCGATGGCGCCGGCATTGTCCGCCGCCGGTTTGGTATTGGGCATTGCAACAATCGAGGTAAAACCGCCCGCCGCCGCCGCCATGCATCCCGTCTTGATCGTCTCGGCATTGGTGTTGCCGGGCTGACGCAAGTGGACGTGGACGTCGATGAATCCGGGGACGACCGTTTTGCCCGCGAGGTCGATGACTTCGGGCTTGGCGAGCTTGCCGGGAGCTGCGATTTTGCCGTCGGCGATACCGAGATCGCCCTTGACGTCAAGCTGACGCGCCGGATCGACGATCCGCGCATTTTTCAGAAGAATCTCTTTCATTTTTTCACACACCCCGCGACTAAATAGAGGACCGCCATGCGTACCGCAAGTCCATTGGTGACCTGTTCAAGGATGACCGAATTATCCCCGTCGGCGACGGAACTTGCCAATTCCACGTCGCGGTTGATGGGGCCCGGATGCATCACGAGCACGTTGCTTTTCATCCTTTTGAGCGTTTCTTCCTTGAGCCCGTAGAACCGCGAATATTCACCGGTGCTCGGGAAAAACCCGAGCGTCTGCCGTTCGTGCTGGATGCGGAGCATATTGACCACATCGGCGCCGGCAACGGCTTCTTCCAGATTGTTGGTGACGCGCACGCCGACTTCCTCAAATTCGCGCGGCACGAGCGTCGAGGGGCCGGCAAAGGTGACGTTGGCGCCGAGTTTCAGCAGTCCCCACATATTGCTGCGGGCGACGCGGCTGTGCAGAATGTCGCCGATGATCGTCACGTTGAGACCTTTGATGCGCCCGAGTTTTTCGCGGATGGTGAAAATGTCGAGCAGCGCCTGCGTCGGATGGCCGTGGGCGCCGTCGCCGGCGTTGATGACGCCGCAATTGAGGTGACGGGCGATAAAAGCCTGCGCGCCGGGGGCGGAGTGGCGCATGACGACCAGATCCACCTGCAACGCTTCGATGTTTTTGATTGTGTCGAGGAGCGATTCGCCTTTGAGCAGACTGCTCGCCGACGCCTGGACGTTGACGATGTCCGCGCTCAAACGCTGTTCGGCAAGCTCAAACGAGACCCGGGTGCGGGTGCTGGGTTCAACGAAAAAGTTGACGACGGTTTTCCCGCGCAGAGCCGGAACTTTTTTTACCCGCCGCTGGGAAACTTTTTTGAACTCCGCCGCGGTATCGAGGATCAACTCGATCTCCTCCGGCGCAAGATCGTAAAGTTCAAGCAGATCTTTGCGATTCCATTGCATAAATTGTTACTCCTTGACTACAGGGTGTTTGTCGAGCCACGCCTCGTCGAAAATGCCGGGGTTGCCGTCTTCTTCAAAGCGGACGGTCACCCGGCGCTCGGCGGGCAAATCGATCTTGCGGCCGACGTAATCGGCGCGGATCGGATATTCGGGGTTGCCGCGATCGATCAGAACCGCGAGCCGGATCATCGCGGGGCGGCCGTAATCGTTGATCGCGTCAAGCGCGGCGCGGATGGTGCGTCCGCTCGACAAAACGTCGTCGACGAGGATCAAAGTGCGGTCGTTGATGTCAAACGGAATGTCGGTTTCGCGGATATTGGGCAGATGCTTGGTCTTGCCGATGTCGTCGCGGTACATGGAAATATCGAGCTTTGCAAGCGGCGGACGCGCCCCCGTCGCAGCTTCGATCGCATCGGCGATCCGTTCGGAAAGCGGCACGCCCTCTTCGTGGATGCCGACCAAAGCGTATCCGTCGGGAAATTTTGCGTTGACGATTTCCTGCGCGATCTGCCGGATGACGTCCGGCATTTCGGCTGCACTCATCAAAAGATTCTGCATTGCCCCCCCCGGGGTTCTCTTAAGCTATTATAAATATAACGCCGGGGCTCGCTCTTGGCAATTGCTTTTTCAGAAAAAAAGCAACTTTCCCCAGACGCCTTGCACCGACAACATATAAACCGCCGTTCCGACAACGATCGAAAGCAACGGATTTTTCCAGAAATACTGCAAAATGACGACGACCGCCGACGCCGAGAGCAATTCGATGACGCCGACCGGGAATGCGCCTACCCCGGAAACCGTCGAGATGCTGTACACGACGAGCATCGAGATCGCCGCCGCCGAGACCGTCCTGCCGAGATAGAGAAAAAGCGGCGACGGCTTCCGCTTGCTGAAGATCACAAATGGCAAGGAGCGGAGCGCCAAGACGACCACCGTCATCACGACAAATGCGAGTATCTGATGCCGGCTCATAAGCGCGCCTCGATCTTGTTGCGCATCGCGATCAGTGAAAAGATGATCAGCGCCATTGCGGGAAAGAGCATCTTGTTGACGTGCCCCGGCAACAGAAGGTAAAAGGTTCCCCAGACTGCCGCCGTGATGACCAATCCGAGCAACGCGGGGATCCGGTTGGCCTTGTCGCGGCACTGATCGACAAGAATGACGATAAAAAGCGCCGCCATCGAAAAGTCGATGCCGGTCGTGTCGAAATGAATGTGTTTGCCTGCCGTCGCCCCGATCACCGATCCCGTAATCCAGTAGCATTGATCGAAAAAGGCGATGCAAAAGAGATACTTTTTACGCCCGGCATCCGGATAGGGGCACTGCAACTGCAACGCGTAGGTCTCGTCGGTCAGCGCACAGGCCAGATACCAGCGCAGATACCACGGATAGCGTTTGAATTCCTCGATAAAGGGCAGACCGTAGGCGCAGTAGCGCACGTTGATGAGCAATGCAAAAACGGCAATCATCCCCAGCGAATAGTTGGCGGCGTTTTTGACCATTTCGACTGCAGCGAACTGCATACTGCTGGAAATCGTCGTCGCGCTTACTATCCCCGCGAAAAAGGGTTCCGCCTGCGGAATCTGCGTCGTCAGCAGTATGCCCCACGCTGCGCCCATCGACAAATACCCCATCAGCACGGGGAGCGAGGCGATGAACGCCCGGCGGACAATGGATTGCTGCATAATTTCTTTTTTCCTTACAAGTGATTTTTATAATTTACCATAAAATCTCCAAAAAAACAAGCCGCGCTCTTGCAAAAACGGCAAAAAAATGGTATAGTAGACCTTTGAAACAGCATCATTTTCAAAAAAGGATTTTACGGAAAATGCCCGTTGACTTTGTCCATTTGCATTTGCACACCCATTACAGTATGCTCGATGGCGCCTGTACCGCCAAGGGCATCGTCAAACTCGCCCAGTCGATGGATATGGTCGGCGCCGCGATTACCGACCACGGTTACGTCGGCGGCGCCGAGGAGTACCACCGCGTTTTCAACGAAGCGGGATTGCGTCCGATCATCGGTTGCGAAGCCTATGTCGCGCCAGGCAGTCACTTCGACAAGACCCCTGCCCTCGAGCACTACAAGGGGTTCCATTTGGTGTTGCTCTGCGAAAACGACACGGGCTACCACAATTTGTGCAAACTCATTTCCGAAGCCTACCGCAACGGATTGTACTACAAGCCGCGGATCGACCACGAATTGCTCACCCAGTACAACGAGGGATTGATCGCGCTTTCCGCGTGCATTCAGGGGGAAGTTTCGCGCCGTTTCCTCGATTCCAATCCGCGCGCGGCGGAGGATGCGCTGCAGTTTTACCGCGACCTTTTCGGGCGCGACCGCTACTTCCTCGAGGTGATGGATCACGGCATTCCCGAAGAACGCAACGCCAACCGCTTTTTGGTCGAGATGGCAAAGAAGTACGATCTGCAGATGGTCGCGACCAACGACGTCCACTATATGAAAAAAGAGGACGCCCCCGCGCACGACGTGATGCTCTGCATTCAGACCGGGATGAAGTTGAGCGACGAGCACCGCATGCGGATGTCGGGCCCCGACTATTATTTCAAGTCGCCCGAGGAAATGAAGGAAATTTTTCGCGAACTCCCCGACGCGATCACCAATACGCGCGCAATCGCCGAGCGGTGCGAGATCCACTTTGACTACAAGACGAACCACTACCCCATTTTCTATTTGCCCGACAAGTCGGTGCCGACCAAGGAAACGCTGCGCGAGATCTGCTACGACAACATGATGTACCGCTACGATTTCGACCCGCGCAAAGACGATTTGTCGACGCCGGAGCGCAAGGCGGTCATGGAACGCATGGAGTACGAACTCGGCATCATCGAACGCACCGGTTTTTGCAGTTACTTCATGGTCGTCTCGGACTTCATCCGCTACGGCAAGGATCACGGCGTGCCGGTCGGTCCCGGGCGCGGTTCCGGCGCCGGCAGTCTCGTCGCCTATCTGATGCGCATCACCGACATCGATCCGTTGCGCTACAATCTGCTCTTTGAACGCTTCCTCAACCCGGAACGCGTCAGCCCGCCCGACTTCGACATCGACTTCTGCGAAAAGCGGCGCGGCGAAGTGATCGAATACGTCCGTCAGCGTTACGGCTACGACAGCGTCGCCCAGATCTGCACCTACGGGCAGTTGAAGCCCAAGGCGGTGGTCAAAGACGTCGCCCGCGTGCTCGGCATGAGTTTCGACGAAGGCAATAAGCTGACCAAACTCATTCCCGACGACGACCTCAAGATCACCATCGACAAGGCGATCGAGCGCAACGCCGACTTAAAAAAGCTTATCGACACCGACGAGCAGGTACAGGAAGTTTTCAAGTACGCCCGCGTCCTCGAAGGGCTGAACCGCCAGACCGGCATCCACGCCGCCGGCGTCATCATCGGCGACCAGCGGCTCGACAACCTCGTGCCGCTTTCGCGCAGCGCCCAGGGCGATATGGTCGTGCAGTACCCCAAGGAACCCTGCGAACATCTGGGCTTGCTCAAGATGGACTTCCTCGGACTTCGCACGTTGACCATCATCCGCAACGCGCTCGATATGATCAAGGAAGATCACGGCATCGACATCGACCCGATCAAGATTCCGCTCGACGACCCCAAGACCTTTGACATGCTCCGGCGCGGCGATACGATCGCCGTGTTTCAGTTGGAATCCGGCGGCATGCAAAGCCTCTGCCGCAACCTCGGCGTCGAGACGATCGAGCACATCATCGCGCTCGTCGCGCTTTACCGCCCGGGGCCGATGCAGTTCATCCCGCAGTACATCGCCCGCAAAAAGGGGCAGGAAGTCACGATCTACGACCACCCCAAGATGGAGCCGATCCTCAAGGAAACCTACGGCATTATGGTCTACCAGGAGCAGATCATGCAGGTCGTCCAGGCGCTCGCCGGTTTCTCGCTCGGCGGCGCCGACATCCTCCGCCGTGCGATCGGCAAAAAGAAAATCGACGTGATGGCGAAACAGCAGGAAAAATTCATTCAGGGCTGTGCCGAAGCGAGCAACATTTCCGCCGACCTCGCCAATCAGATTTGGGAAAAGATCAAGATCTTCGCCGGATACGGCTTCAACAAGTCGCACTCCGCCGCCTACGGCATCGTCTCGTATCAGACCGCCTACCTGAAAGCGAACTACCCGGTGGAATTCATGGCGGCGGTGCTCACGGGGGAAATCGAAAACGCCGACAAACTTGCGTTTCTGATCCGCGCCTGCCGCGATATGGGCATTCAGATTTTGCCGCCGGACGTCAATTCGAGCGGCATCAGCTTTTCCTGCGACAACGGCGCCATCCGCTTCGGACTGGGCGCGATCAAGGGCGTCGGCGAAGCCGCCGCCGGCGCGATCATCAACAGCCGCAAGAGCGACGGCAAGTTCAAGAGCTTCCTCGATTTCTGCGAACGTTGCGGCACCGAAGTCAATTCGCGCATGCTCGAGTGCCTCACCCGAGCGGGCGCATTCGACAGTTTGCAGCTCAAGCGTTCGCAGATCCTCGCGATCGCCGAACCGATGATCGCGCTCGCCGCCAATCAGGCAAAAGACCGCGCCGCAGGGCAAGGATCGCTTTTTGACATGCTTTCCGGCGACTCGGCAAACGAGGAAGCGGTCTCGGTGCCGATCCCCGATCTGCCGGAATTCAGCTGGGACGAAATTCTCAAAAGCGAAAAGCAACTGCTCGGATTTTACATTTCCGGGCATCCGCTCGATCCCTTGCGCGAACTCGTCAACGCCTACGGCGAACCGGTGCGCTCCATCGCCGACAAAAGCGACGGCGAGATGGCGCGGCTGACCGGCATGGTTTCCGACATCACCTTCAAATTCAGCAAAACCAGCGGCAAACAGTTCGGCGTCATGCACATCGAAGATATGGACGGCAACTGCGAATGCATGGTCTACGAGCGGACGCTCAACAAACTCCGGGAAGCCGGGATCGTTCTCGAACCGGGCAATCCCTTTGTCTTTGAAGTCACCATCAGCAAAAAGGACGAGTCCGAACCCGCCCGCGTGATGCTCGATATGGCGATGCCGCTCACCGATGCGCCCGCGAAATTGTCGAACGAGCTTTACTTACACCTTACCCGCGGCAAAACAGCCATCGAAACGCAGAAGCAACTTGTCGCGTTGCTCCGGCAGAATCCGGGCGACGTCACGGTGAAACTTTGCCTTGTCAGCGACGACGATTCCGTCGTTTTCCTCGAATCCAAGTCGATCGCCGTCGAGGTATCGATGGCGCTGCTGTCGGGGATCGACGAACTTCTCGGCAAAGGTCATTACCGGATCAAGGCCAAGGAATTCATCGCCGCGCCCCGCCGCGTCTGGCGCCCCAAAGAAACCGAAGTCAAGGAAAATTAGTGCGAAAATGAAAAAGCCTGTGATCGCTGTTTTCGGCGCCAATCCCGCATGGCAGAAAACGATCTTTTTCGATCGTCTGACGCCCGGGGAAGTCAACCGCGCCGCCAAGTTGACGGCATTCGCTTCCGGGAAAGGTGTAAACTTCTGCCGGGCAAGTGCTTGTGCAAAACTTACCGACACGCATTTGTTTCAATTTGCCGACGGCGACAACGGCAGAAAACATCAAATTTCTCTCGATGCGGAAAAAATCGCGCACACCTCCATCCCGACGGGATCGGAAACCCGCGTTTGCGCGACGTGCATCGACCTTGCTTCGGGGCAAACGACGGAATTGATCGAACCCTCCTTTCCCGCCGATCGCGCCGCCTGCGACGAGATGGTCGAGCGCTGGCAAAGCGCCCTGCCCCGCTTCGACGGCGCTGCCATTACGGGCAGTTTGCCGGACAAGACCGATCCCGCACTTTATTGCCGCATCGCCGAAGCGGCAGTCGCGCAGAAACTGCCGCTTTTGATCGACGCCGTTTCGGGGATATTGCCGACGCTGGAAAAACTGGATCGTTTCATTTTGAAGATCAATGCCGGTGAATTAAAGAAATTACTGCAGGTTCATGATTTGCATCAGGCGTTGCACCATGCCGCAACGCGTTGGCAACACGCCGTTTTTGCAATCACCGACGGCGCAAGCGAAGCCTATCTTGCCGCCGATGGAGCATTTTATCGTTATCGTCTGCCCAGGATCGACGTCGTCAACCCGATCGGTTCGGGCGATACTTGTTCCGCCATTTTGATGGGCCGTCTGCTGACGGGGATGGAAGCGCCCCAAGCTTTTGCCTGCGCGCTTGCGGCGGCGAGCGCCAACTGCCTCGACCCGACACCGGGGCACTTTGATGAAAAGTGTGCCGGGACACTCATTCCCGCCATGGAAAGAATTTGAAACAGATCACGCAATTCACCCCCCTTTTCGTAGCGTATGCCGACGGCAACGTGATGCAAGGCTTTTTAGACGACGGATCGCATCTGACGTAAGCGGGGTATTTCGTCTGGAACGACGGAATCCATCCCTGCGTCGGGGAATTAAAGAAATAAGCTTCTACCACGCGCGCATCCGGCGGCAGATCTCCTGAAACGCCGCAAGCGGGGTCATCGTATTGCTGTAATCGCGCGTTTCGGGGTTGACCCACAACGTTTTTTCCGCGGGCGTCAAAATCGACCAGAAACGTTGGAGCGGCAGGTCGCCGTCGCCGATCATCGCGTCGGCGAAATAGCCGCCGCACCGCTTGAGATCGCTATGCTCAAACGCGGCGTCGGAAATATACCAATCCTTGAAGTGCCAGTGGACAATGTAGGAGCGTAACTGCAAAAACGAGTCGATCGGATCTTCCACCGTCGCCGCATTGCCGAAGTCAAACGTGAGTTTCAAGCCGGGCACGGCGCGCAACACCTCGAGGCACTCTGCCGCCGAGGTGATCGGACTGTTGAGAAATCCGGTGCTTTCCATCGTCAGCTGCACCGGCGTTTTCCGGCTGAACTGCATCGCCTTGCCGTAAAAGTCGATGTAGCGCGCCCGGTCGTCGGCAGGGGAAATCTGGTCGCGCGTGGCAAAGGGCGGCACCATCAGAACGGGTGCTTCCATCTCGCACGCCGCATCCAGCGCAACGCGGAACGTATCCATATCCTCCGGATCGCCGTAAACGCCATCCGACCGATAGAGCGTATGCGCCGCGATCGGGATCCCCGCGTCGCGGCTCATTTTTTTCAGCACCTTTGCCGTCGTGCCGTGGAGCCCGATCCAGTCGATCGCCCCCATACCGCACCGGGCGGCGATGGCGAGAATCTCCTGAACCGGACGATCCGCCAGCATCAGCGACATCATGCAGATGTTCATAAGCTGAGCAGCTTCTCCACGGTGACGTCGGCAAGTTGCTGATCCGGCAGCACCAGATCGGGCAAGCGGCAGAAGGGAATCATCTCGACCGTCAAGGGTCCCTGATAACCGATTTTATTCAATTCCGCAAAGAGCGAAGCAAAGTTGACCTCGCCCTTGAGCAAGTCGTCGCCGAAGCCGTGAAGCCCGCCGGCGCAGTCGCTCTCGGTAAAATTCTTGAGGTGAACCGCCTTGATGTATTTGCCGAGGATCTCAACGTAGTCCTCCGGACGGCCGTTGAGACAGCAGTTGCCCGCATCGAAATAGATGCCGATGGCGTCGTCGTGGAAAGAATCAAGGTAAAATTTCCACTCCATCGGCGACAGCAGAAAGCGCGTCCAGACGTTTTCAAGCGCGATGTCGACGCCGAGCTGATGCGCGACGGGGAGAAGTTCCCGAATCGACTTCTGGGAATTTTCCCAAACCGTCTTGTAGGCGACGATCGGGCGCGAAGGATCCCACGCCACCCGGGTCGAACCGGGCACGATCAAGACCGCTTCGACGCCGAGCCACGCGCCGATCTGCAGATACTTTTTGGAAAAATCGATCGCCTTTTGCCGCTCCGCCTCGTCGGCGGCACCGAGCGACGCAGAACCGTAGAAACCGGTCGCGATCGTGCGCAGACCGACCTTCTTTTGCGCGGCGTAAGCGGCGATTTTTTTGCACTCCGCCTCGGTGATATCGGGTGAAAGCGCGTCACAGACGGTCAACTCGACGCCGTCGAGTTTTTTCGCCGCCGCGTAGTCGATGAATTCATAGGGCGTCTTCGCTCCGGAAAAACCGCCGAAGACCCAGTAGTTCAACGCCTTGTACATATTAGCGGACCTCCTCCTCTTTGCCGGTTGAAATCGACTTCATTTCCGTCATCACCGTGCGGAAAGCGTCGGCGATGCTCTCGAACGTCTGATATTTGTCGGGGGTCTTGCCCTCGGCGACGCACTTGGTGAAGTAATCCAGCTCCTGATGCCAGCCGGTCGGCAGATCGCCGACGTGAAGTTCCGGCGTTTCGACGTGGTCGTTGAAGTAAATTTTATAGCCGTTGCCGTCGAGTTTCAGCGTCGCCTTTTCGCAGGTGATCTCAAAACTCATTTCAAACGGCACCGTTTTTGCCGCGCCCCAGCCGCCTTCGGCGGTGACGAGCAAATTCGTATTGTTCCTGTAGACATAAGTCGTCATGACGTGGTCGACACCGTTGTCGCTGACGATGCCGCACGCGCCGCGGCTGATGACGGAGTCCGGTTTTCCGAAAAAGTAGCAGACGGCGTCCGTGTCGTGCAAGTGCAAGTCGAGAATCGCGCCGCGGGAACGACTCGCCGTCATATACCAGTTTTCCCACGCATTGCCGGCGACGGAAGGCGACAACCGGCGGAAAAGCGCATGGCGCACTTCGCCGTATTTTTTGGTCACAACGCATTCGCGGGCGTGCGCGTATTCAGGCCACGCGCGAATGCACATACCGACGTTGAAAAAGCCTTTTGCTTCCTTGACTGCGGCGGCAAGTTGCGCCAGTTCCTCAACGTCGTAGCAGACCGGTTTTTCGCAGAAAACGTGTTTGCCAGCCTTGAGCGCGGCAAGCGCATACTTCAAGTGATACTGCGTCGGCACGCAGATGTCGATGATATCCACATCGGCTTTTTCGATCAACTCCAAACCGTCGGCGTAGGTCGTGATGCCGGAAAGATCCAGCCCCTTGGAATTGTCGCCGCCGCCGATGTTGCCGACGACCTTGGAAATGTTGCCCGTCCGCTTGGCGGCGTCGCCGTCCGCGATGGCGACGACTTTCGCCTGCGGCAGATTCTGGTAAATGCCGAAGTGGGTGGTGCCCATGAAGCCCAACCCGATCAACCCGACGCGTACTTCTTTCATAATACGACTCCTTATTATGTTAGGGGATTTTCCCGTTCCACACATACTATATCACCGAAACGGCGTAAAAAAATATACTTTCCGGCATAATATTGCATTATCCGGCAAAAGTGCTATATTATGAAAACAGGGAGTCGCAACGATGGAAAATTTGATTCAGGCGGAATTGATCTTAAAGGAGGACGTGCGCCGCCTGCTCGACGATTTCGCCGGATTGATGAAACTGCGCGCGGTGTTTTTCAACGCGGCGGGCGAGATCATCGAACGCGGCCGCAATGCGGAATGTTCCGCCTTTTGCCGCCTGATGCAGGAAAAACGCTTCGGCGTCGCCGCCTGTATCGCGCTCGACCGAAAAAAACAGCGCGAATGCCTTGTCACGAAACAGATCCTCACCTACCGCTGTCACGCGGGACTCGGGGAGATCATCGCGCCAGTGTTGTTTCTGGATGAAGTCGCGGGATTTCTTGTCATCGGGCAATTCCGGTTGGACGACGCCCTGCCCTCCGGCATCAAAACACCGGAAGAATGCGCCGCCTACCGGGCGCTGCCGCTCTTTGCCGGCGAAGAATTGCACCACCTCGAGCACATGGTGCAAATGCTTCTGGAATACATCGTTTCCAAGGAATTGGTCGGCTATCCGCACGACTTGCGGACGCTGAAATTATTGCAGTACATCGACCATCACATCGCGGAAAAAATGACGCTCGGCGCAGCGGCGCGCTTCATCGCCGTCAGCGAATCGACTTTGACGCACTACTTAAAAGCGCGTCACCAGACGTGTTTCAGCCATCTGGTGATGAAAAAGCGCATCGAAAAGGCGCAGCATCTGCTCAAGATACATCCCGATTGGAAACTGGATGCCATCTCAAGCGCAGTGGGGTTTGAATCGTGCTTTTATTTCAGCCGCGTTTTCAAGGCGATGTGCGGCATAACGCCGGGGAAATACCGGCGATCCTGAAATCGGTCAATCGAGGTGCAAAACGCTGTTGAGCGTGCCGAAATCATTGGCGGAAAAGAGCGGATTGCTCTCGTCGCTCATCCATTCGCCGTCGACGACAAAACGGTATTCATAGTCGCCGGATTCCAGCTTTAAGGTCACGCTGTAATTGCCGTTGGCAAAGCGCATCGGAATCTGCGCCCAATCGTTGAACGACCCGGCGAGCATCACCTGGTGACCATTTTCCAAAGCGTATTGAAATTCAACGGGAGTCTTGCCGTTTTTTTGCGTTTTGTTGATCGTAAACATCGGTCACCTTGGGTTGTTTTTGCCATCCGAAACCGTTTTTTATCGGAAACGGTCTTATAATATACATTCTTCCGACAAAAAAAGCAAGTCCAAAAGGTTGCAAAAATCCTTGAAAGATACTATATTATAGCATTTCACAGCAAAAATTTTTCGTCTGGAGTTTTTCATGACTGATCATATCCGCAAAGAAGTGTTCGACGCCAGTCGGCAAGTCATCGTCAAAGCCGGTACGCGACTCTTGATCGACCGGAAATCCATCGCGGCGCTGGTCGCCGGCATCGCCGTGCTTCGCGGCACCGGCAAAAAAGTCCTGCTTGTCACTTCCGGCGCCGTCGGGCGCGGCATGGAAGCGCTCAATCTGAAACGCCGTCCCCGCAAACTCGCCGATGTGCAGGCGCTCGCCGCGATCGGGCAGCGGGAATTGATGGCGATCTATTCGACGGAGTGCCGCAAACACGGTTTTATCGCCGCCCAGCTGCTGTTGACCGCCGCCGATTTGCGCAACCGTGAACGCTACCTCAACGTGATGAACTGCATCAATTCGCTCTGGGAGCACGACGTGTTGCCGATCGTCAACGAAAACGATTCCGTTTCCGTCGACGAATTGAAATTCAGCGACAACGACACGCTCGCCGCGATGCTTTCCGCGCTGACGGGGGCGGGGTTGACGCTGATCCTGACGACGGAAAACGGCTTGCGCGACCGCAATGCAGACGGAACGCTGGGAAAAAGAATTCCCCTCGTCACCAAGTTTGACGACGCGCTCAAAAGTCTCGCGGGCGGTACCGACAACAGCGATTTTTCGACCGGCGGGATGCGCTCCAAACTCAACGCGGCGGAAATCGTCACCCGCGCCGGTGCGGCGATGTGGATCGCCGACGGCCGCGATGCGGAAGCGATACAAAACGTGATGGCGGGCGCCGATATCGGCACGCTTTTTCTGCCGGGCAAGCACAAGATCGCCGGGCAGAAGCGCTGGCTCAGCTTTTTCAGCCGCACAAGCGGCAAAATCACGGTCGACGCGGGCGCCGTCAAGGCGCTCAAAGAAGGCGGCAAAAGTCTGCTGCCTTCCGGTATTGCCGCAATCGAAGGCGTGTTTCACCGCGGCGACGCCGTGGAAGTCGCAGATATGAAAGGGAACGTCTTCGCCCGCGGTCTCGTTAACTTTTCCGCGGAGGAGTGTCAACAGATCCGCGGCAAGCAAAGTGCGGACTTACCCGATATCCTCGGGTCCGATGTCGACGACGAAGTGATCCACCGCGACCATTTGACTTTGCTTGACTGAACCATGAAAATTTTCATCAAAACCTACGGCTGCCAGATGAACGAGCGCGATTCCGAGGCGATCGGCGCGCAATTTCTCGCGGCGGGGCACGTGCTGACGCCAAGCGAAGACGACGCCGACGTTTTGCTTTTCAACACCTGCAGTGTGCGCGATGCCGCGGAACGCAAGGCGAAAGGCAAGATCGGCTATCTCAAAAAACTCAAAGACCGGCGCCCCGATGTATTGCTCGGCGCCGTCGGTTGCATGGCGCAGCGGCTCGGCGACCGCTTGCTGGAGGAACTGCCCCATTTGGACTTCGTCGTCGGCACCGGGCAGTTGCACAGGATCGTCGCCATCGTCAAGGAGATCGCGCAAAAGCGCAACCGGCAGTCGTTCACCGAGGAATCCCGCGACGTTTTGGTCGGAATGGGCGAACACGCGCCGGACGGCGGCGCATTCGGTCAGATCGCCATCACCCGCGGGTGCAACCGCTTTTGCACGTATTGCATCGTGCCTTATGTGCGGGGGCGCGAGATCAGCCGCGACCAGCGCGACATTGTCGATGAAGCCAAAAAGATGGTCGATCACGGCGTTCGCGAGATCCTGCTCTTGGGGCAAAACGTCGCCGCGTACGGCTTGAACGGCGACACCCGCCCGCCCGCCGATGACGTTTCTCCGTTTGGCGAACTGCTGGAAAAACTCAACGAGATCGACGGCTTGGCGCGGATCCGCTACACGTCGCCCTACGTCACCTATTTTTCCGACCGGCTGATCGAAGCGTTGAAAAACTGCTCCAAAGTCTGCCACAACATCCATCTGCCGCTGCAGTCGGGCTCCGACCGCGTGCTCAAGGCGATGAACCGGCAGTACACCGCCGCGAGTTATCTGCATTACGTCGACAAACTGCGCGCCGCGATCGACGACGTCACCTTTTCGACCGACGTGATCGTCGGCTTTCCCGACGAGACGGAAGAAGACTTTCAGATGACGCGCGATCTGATGAACCGGGTCGGCTACTCGCAGTCGTTTATTTTCAAATATTCGCCGCGTCCGGGCGCCAAGTCCGCGTTGCGGCCCGATTCCGTACCGGAAAGCGTCAAGGAGGAGCGCAATCAAATCCTGCTCGGCGACCTTTCCGCGCGCGTGGAAAAGATGTTGCAAAAACAAATCGGCGATACGGTCGAAGTCCTGACCGAAGGCGTCAGCCACCGCAATGAAGCGCGCTGGACGGGACGCACGGGGACGAATTTCGTCGTTCATTTTGAACCCGTTCCCGGTTTGAAAGTCGGCGAGTTGAAAACCGTCAAAATCGAACGCGCCGGCGGCGTTTCGCTCTTTGGAAGCATCGTCAAATGATAAAAAAAGAACCGATCCGGCTTGCCTGCGAACGCGGTTTCTGCGCCGGCGTACGCGGGGCGCTCAGCTTGTTTGACCGCACGCTCGAAGCGTACGGTGCGCCGCTTTATGTGCTCGATGAATTGGTGCACAACGTCACCGTGACGGAATCTCTGCGTTCGCGCGGTGCGATTTTCGTCGCGTCGCTCGGCGAAGTCCCGGCGGGCGCGACACTTCTTTTGGGCGCCCACGGCGTACCGGCAAAGACCCTTGACGATGCCGAAAAAAGGCATCTTTCGGTCGTTGACGCCACTTGTCCTTTGGTGCGCAAATTGCAGAGTCTCGCGGCGGCAATCGCGCCGGAGCGCGATTTGATCCTTTTCGGCGATGCCGCGCACCCGGAAATGAAAGGCGTCGCCGCCCGTTCCGGCACGAAAAAGATCCATTTCGTCGCCTCCGTCGAAGAAATCGACGCGTTGCCGGCAAATTTGAATGCCCCCTTCTTTTTGAGTCAGACGACGCGCAATTTTCAGGAGATTCGCGCCGTAGCCGAGAAATTGAAAAGCCGTTTCCCGCAGTTGGAAGATCACGCGGGAGCGTGCAATGCCGTGATGGCGCGGCAAAACGCCGTGCGCGAGTTGGCGAAACATTGTGAGATCGTCCTGATCTGCGGCTCGAAGCACAGTTCCAACGCCTTGCGGCTCAAAGAAATAGCAAGCGAATGCGGCGCAAAAAGCTTTCTGCTCGAAGAACCGTCGCAACTACCTGGTGATGAATTAAAATGCGTTCGTTGCGTCGGCATTTCATCCGGGGCGAGCACGCCGGAGGAATCCGTACAAAAAATCGTCGACGCGTTGCATACGATGGGCTTTCCGCTCCCGGAGGAATCGCGATGATCTCAATGCCTACTCAAGCGGAACTCAAGCAGTTCAACTTCGATCAGCTCGACGAGCTTTGCGCCGCGATGCGGCAGGAGATACTCCGGACCGTCGCCGCCAACGGGGGACACCTTTCCTCCAGTTTGGGGTGCGTGGAGTTGATCACGGCGCTCCATTACATTTTCGACATTCCGAATGAACCGCTGATTTTCGACGTCGGCCATCAGGCGCTGGCGCACAAGCTCCTGACGGGGCGCGCCAAAGATTTCGCCACGCTGCGAAAGGTCAACGGTATTTCGGGTTTCCCCTCTCCGCTGGAATCGCCGGCGGACACCGCCATCTGCGGTCATGCCGGCGTCGCGATCTCGCAGGCGATCGGCATCGCCGACGGACGGGCGGCGAACAAGGTGCCCGGCAAGGTGATCGCCCTCCTCGGCGACGGAGCGATGAATTGCGGGATTTCCTGGGAGGGGCTGACTTCCGCCGCCGGGCGAAAAAATCTTGTTATCATCCTCAATGACAACAATATGGCGATCGCCAAAAACGTCGGTGCGACCGCCCGCTATCTCAACCGCATCATTTCCGGCGAGCGCTACAACCGGCTGAAAGACCGCATCCGGCTCTTTTTGCAGACGCACAAAACGCTTTACCGCGTCGCCAACAAGATCGACGACGTCCTCAAATCGGCGCTGATGCCGCCCAGTACCATCTTTCAGGAACTCGGCATCCGTTACATCGGACCGATCCACGGGCACGAATTGAAGCAACTGATCCCGCTGTTTCAGCAACTGCGCGACAACATCAAAGGGCCCGTCCTCGTCCATGTCGTAACGACCAAGGGCAAAGGTTGTCCTTTTGCGGAAAAAAATCCTGAACTTTACCACGGCATCGGCGGTTGCGATCCCGTCACCGGCGCGATGAAATCAAGCGCCAGACGCGGGTTCAGTCAAACTTTCGGCGAAAAGCTGACGGCGCTCGGGCAAAAACACCCGGAACTGGAAGCGATCACGGCGTCGATGCTCGACGGCACGGGGTTGTCGCCTTTCCAAAAGGCGTACCCGGGGCGTTGTCACGACGTCGGCATCGAGGAGGGACACTCGATCGCCTACGCGGCGGGGCTGGCGATCGCCGGCAGACGTCCGGTCGTCGCGATTTATTCGACTTTCTTTCAACGGGCGCTGGACAACGTCTACCACGAGGTCGCGCTGGCGAAACTGCCCGTCATCTTTGCCTTGGATCGCGCGGGCATCGTCGCCGACGGACCGACGCACCACGGCATTTACGACCTCGGTTTCCTGCGGGAAATGCCGGGGATGGAAATCCTCGTGCCGGCGACGGAAAACGAGCTGGAAATGATGCTCGATTATTTGATGAGCGTCAAAGTTCCGGCGGCGATCCGTTATCCGCGCGGCAATTCCGGCTGCGACCGAATCCCCTCCCCGATTGTACGCGGCAAGGCGGAAGTTTTGCGCGAAGGCTCCGATCTGGTCATCTGGGCGTTGGGCACAATGACGCAGACGGCGCTGGGCGCCGCCGAACTCCTCGCGCGCGACGGCATTCAGACAACGGTCGTCAACGCGCGCTTTATCGCCCCGTTTGACGATGCGCTCGCGCGCCGCTTCGCGGCGATGCCGATGATCTCGCTGGAAGATCACCACGTGGCGGGCGGACTGGGGGCGACGCTGGAAGGATCGCTCGACGGCATTGCCCACAACCGCATCCTGCGGTGCGGCTGGCGCGGCGACGCCCCGATCCCGCACGGAAATACGGAAATCGTCAAAGCGCAACATCACCTCGACGCCGCGGGCGTCGCGGCACAGGCAAAAGCATTTTTAACCGGAAAAACGGAGTAACTGATATGGTCAAACATCTCGCCATCATCATGGACGGCAACGGCAGATGGGCGCAACAGCGCGGTCTTTCCCGCAGTGAAGGGCATCGCGCCGGCGCGGAAAACATCGGCAAAATCACCGAAGCCGCGATCAAATACGGCATCGAATACCTGACACTTTACGCATTCAGCACCGAAAACTGGAAGCGTCCGGCAGCGGAAGTCGATTTCCTGATGCACCTCATCCCCGTATTCTGCAAAACGCGGCTGAAACCGATGTTGCAAAACGGCGTGCGTCTGCGCACGATCGGGCGCACCGACGACCTGCCGTTTTTCGCCCGCAAAGCATTGTTGAAAGCCATCGACGACACCAAAAACAACACCAAACTCACGCTCAACCTCGCCCTCAGTTACGGCGGACGGGCGGAGATCGTCGATGCGGTCAATCGTCTGCTCGCCGATCCGGAGCGTCCGCAAAAGATCGACGAAGCGGCTTTCGGCCGTTATCTGTACGCGCCGGACATCCCCGACCCCGATCTGATGATCCGCACGAGCGGCGAAATGCGTTTGAGCAACTTCCTCTTGTGGGAACTTTCCTACTCGGAGCTTTACGTTTCGCCGGTTCATTGGCCCGCTTTTGACGAAGCCGAATTGAAAAAAGCGCTCGATTCCTTTGGATCGCGCGACCGCCGCTTCGGCGACGTGACCGCAAAAAAGTAAGGTAAAATTTGCAAAACATTGCTTGATACAGTATATTAAAGCATTCCAAACAACCTCAAAAGATGGGTTTGACTATGAAAAAAGATCTCACTTTGCTCGTCCTCGCCGCCGGAATGGGAAGCCGCTACGGCGGGCTGAAACAGCTCGATCCGCTGGGGCCTTCCGGCGAAACGATCATGGATTACTCGGTTTTCGACGCGGTGCGCGCCGGATTCAACCGGGTCGTTTTCATCATCCGCAAGGATTTTGAAGAGGATTTCAAACGTCAGGTCGGCAGTCGCTACGCCAACCACGTCAACGTGGAATACGCCTTTCAGAGCCTCGACGATCTGCCGGGCAACTTCACCGTGCCGGAAGGCCGCCAGAAGCCGTGGGGCACCGGGCACGCCGTTTACGCCGCCCGGAAACTGCTCCACACGCCCTTTGCCGTCATCAACGCCGATGACTTCTACGGCGCCGACAGCTACCGCCAACTGGCGGGATATCTTTCCGACGCGCCCGAAAACGGCAAGATCCGCGGTTGCATTGCGGCGTTTATCCTCAGCAACACGTTGAGCGAAAACGGTTCCGTTTCCCGCGGCATTTGCACGTCTTGCGACGGAAACCTCGCCAAAGTGGTGGAAAACACCAAAATTTTCCGCCGCGACGGTCAGATCATCAGCACGCAGGAAGACGGTTCGGAATTGGTCTTCACCGGCAACGAGCTCGTCTCGATGAATTCGTGGGGCTTCATGCCCGAGATCGTCGGCGAGATCGAAAGTCACTTCGAGGAATTTCTGCGTCAGCGCGGCACCGAGATGAAAAGCGAATTTTATTTGCCCGCGCTTGTCGACACGCTGATCCGCAACGGCAAGGCGGAAATCGCGATGCGCACCAGCGCCGACAGCTGGTTCGGCGTCACCTACCGTGAAGACCGTCCGCTCGTTCAGGCGGCGTTGCAGAAACTCGTTGACAGCGGGAAATACCCCAAATCGCTTTTCGCGTAACATTAAGGAGTTGCCGATCATGCCGACGCGCTCGCAAAAAGAAATCGCTTCGATCATCAATCAATTCATCGTCTACGGTGATTTTCTGGTCGCAGTCCCTTTCGGGTTCGGCCACGTCAACGACACGTTTCAGCTGACTTTCGATCAGGGCGGGATCCGCTTGCACTATACGTTGCAGAAGATCAATAAAAACGTCTTCACCGATCCGGTCAAGGTGATGGAAAACGTCGACCGGGTCACCGCGCACGTCTTGCGCAAAATCCGCGAAGGTCATATGGAAACGCGCAAACGGACGCTCCGTTTGCTCCGCACCGAGGAAAACAAACCCTACGTTTTCGACGGCAACGGCGACTGCTGGCGCGCTTACGTTTTTGTCGAGCACGCCCGTGCCTACGAAGTGCTTGAAGACACCGATCAGGCGTTCCGGATCGCCGAGGGGTTCGGTGAATTCCAGAAGCAACTGATCGATCTGCCGGGGGACAGACTGACGGAAACGATCCCCGATTTCCACAACACCCCCAAGCGGATCGAACAACTCGACGCCGCCATCAAAGCCGACCCGCTGGGGCGCGCTAAGGAGGTCGCCAGGGAGATCGATTTCGTGATGAACCGCCGCGCCGAAGCAGCGACGCTGTTGAAGCTCAACCAAGAGGGGGCGATCCCCGAACGCATCACCCACAACGACACCAAAGCGAACAACATTCTGATCGACGACCTTTCCGGCAACGCGCTCTGCGTGCTCGATCTCGACACCGTGATGCCGGGGCTTTCGCTCTATGATTTCGGCGACATGGTGCGCAGCGCCACCAACCCCGCCGACGAAGACGAGATCAATCTCGACAAAGTCTTTATGCGCATGGATATGTATGAAGCTCTGGTAAAGGGCTATCTGCAGGGCGCGGGCGATCTTTTGACCGCCGCTGAAAAGGAGATGCTGCCCTTTGCCGGCAAACTCATCACGCTCGAAATCGGCACGCGTTTCCTCGCCGACTACATCAACGGCGACACCTATTTCAAGATCCAGCGCCCGACGCAGAACCTCGACCGCGCCCGCAACCAGTTCAAGATGGTCGCGTCGATCGAGGAGCAGATGGACAAGATGAAGAAATTGATCTGATGGACGAATTCATTCAGACCACGGCAGACGAGGCGCACATCAAGCGCGAACGCGCCAAAGCGCGCGAGTTGCGCAAGACGCCTTATTTCCGCGATCTGCTGAAAAAGGGAATCTGTCATTATTGCGGCAAGCACTTCCCGCCGGAAGAGCTGACGCTCGATCACATCATTCCGGTTGCCCGCGGCGGCAAAAGCACCAAGGGCAACCTCGTCGTTTCCTGCCGCCGTTGCAATCAGGGCAAAAGTTGTCAGACCCCCGTCGAACAACTGCTCGACGAATTGGAAAAAAACGGCACCTTATAGCAGTTTTTGAAGTGCCTCTTGCACGCTTTCCCCATCGGGAAAACGCCAATCGGGGGCGATTTCAGCAAGCGGTTCCAAAACAAATTGCCGCACTTTCGCGCGCGGGTGCGGAATCTGAAGCTCCGGCAGGTCGACGGTCGTTTCGTCAAAGAGGACGATGTCGCAATCAAGCGTGCGCGCCTGACGACTGGAGTGCGTTTCAGGTCGTCCCGCTTCGCGCTCGATGCGTTGCGTCAACTCCAAAAGTTCCCGCGCCGCGCCCTGCCAGAGCGCGGTGACGGCGCAATTGAGAAAATCCGGGGTTCCGGCTTCGCAATTGACCGGCTTGGTCCGATACGAAGAACTTCGCACAATATCGGTCGCGCCCGCTTCCTCAAGCCGGCGGCAGGCAAAATCAAACCACTTTTGCGTATCGCCGAGGTCGCCGCCGAGCGACAGGGCAATTTTATGAAAATCCGCCATATTTTTCTCGCAATTATCGCTTTTAAAACGTATATTATAAAATATAACGATTTTTCAACTTTTTACAAGGTGATCTTTTGAACGGCAAACCGAAAATCTATTTCCTCGGCTCGGGAAAACTCGCGATCCCGTTTCTGCAGGCGCTCTACGATTCGACGCGCCTCGACTTCATCGGCGGCGCAACCGGCGTTGCAAAACCGGGCAAACGGGGCAAGAAACTCATTCCGACCGATGCGCAAACTTTCGCCGCGACGCTCGGGATCACCTTGGAAGAAGTCCCCAAAGTCAACGATCCGGCGTTTCTGGCAAAGTTGGCGCAGTTGACGCCCGACGTCATCCTCGTCGTCTCGTTCGGGCAGATCTTAAGAGACGATCTGCTCGCATTGCCGAAATCGGGCTGCGTCAACATTCACCCGTCGCTCCTGCCTCGCTACCGCGGCGCTTCCCCCGTCGTTCAGGCGGTGTTGAATCAGGATGCGGAAACCGGCGTCTGTTTTATGGAAGTCGCCCCCGCACTCGACGCCGGCAAGATATACCGGCTTTTCCGCCGGAAGCTCGACGGCACGGAATACGCCGACGAGTTGGAATTGGAACTTGCTTCGACGGCGGCAAATCATCTTGACGAGACGATCCTCGCCATTTTGTCGGGCGAACTTCCCGGCGTGGAGCAATCCGGGGAAGTCGTCGTCTGCGGCAAGATCGCCAAGGGCGACGCCGCGATCAACTGGAATTGCGACGCCGCAGAAATCGCGGCAAAGATTCGCGCGTACCACGATTGGCCCGGCGCATTCGCCATCGAGCGGCAAAACGGCGCGCGCGTAACGATCTCGCGGGTCACGTTGCGGCGCGATCTGCAAGGTACGCCCGGCGAAATGATCGCGGGAACCCCGAAAAATCAACTTTGCATCGCAGCTCAAACGGGTGCGCTTCAACTGGATGAAGTTATCCCGGCGGGCGGCAAACCGATGACCGGCGCCGCCTTCCGCAACGGACGGCGCGGCGAAGTCAGCTTTTCCCCGGAAAGTGCGCTTTCCGGCAGTGAATAACCATTTTAAGGATCATTATGGACAAATCTCAAAAAACCATCGTGCTCAACTGCGACCGCGTTGAACGGCGCTTCGCGCTGTTGCACAACAACCGGCTGGAGGAGTACCAGATCGAGCGCGACGACAACACGCCGAAAGTCGGCGACATCTACCTCGGCCGCATCGTCAATCTGGATATGCTTTTGCAGGCGGCGTTCGTCGATATCGGTGCGCACAAAAACGCCTTTCTGCACTTTCACGACATGCTCCCCGGCTACAGCGATCTCACCGAGCAATATCAGCAGGAAGCGGAAAAGATCGCCGCCAAACGCTGCAAACGCGCCGCCAAGCGTCCCGACAGCAAGGGCAATGCGGAAACGCTCCGCCGTGCCGGCAAGATCACAGCGGCGGACATTCCCAACATCTTCAAGCCCGGTATGGAAATTCTCGTGCAAGTAGTCAAAGCGCCGATCAGCACCAAAGGAGCGCGGGTGACGACGGATATTTCGATCCCCGGTCGCTACCTCGTGTTGATGCCTTACAGCGATCACATCGGTCTTTCCACCCGCATCGAAAGTGCGCCCGAACGCGAAAGGCTGCGCAAGATTTTATCCCAGCTCGAACTCCCCGAAGGCATGGGCATGATCTGCCGCACCGCCGGCGAGGGGCAAAAAGCGGCGTTTTTCAAAAACGACCTTGAGCTGTTGCTCGATTCCTGGACGAAGATCGAACAGGATATGGAAAGTTTCAGCGCGCCCCGCCTGTTGCTCACCGAGCCGACCCTCGTCGAACGCACCATCCGCGATTTCATGACCGATGAGATCAACGGCGGCATCATCGTCGACGACAAGGAGGCAAAAAAGCATATTGTCGAGACCTTGAAACGGTGCGGGGCGAAAAAATTTGCCTCCAAAGTCGTCTTTTACGACAAAAGCGAACCGATTTACGACTATTACCACGTCACCGAACAATTGAAAACGGTCTTTCAGCGCGAAGTCAAACTGCCCAGCGGCGGCGCGATCGTCATCGACGAGACCGAGGCGCTGATCGCGATCGACGTCAACTCCGGCCGCGGCAAAAACGGCACCGATCAGCCGGATTTCATATTGAAGACCAATCTCGAAGCGGCGGAAGAGATCGCCCGGCAGTTGCGTTTGCGCAACGTCGGCGGACTTGTCGTGCTTGATTTCATCGACATGCGTTCAAGCAAAGACCGCGACGAACTTTACCGGACGATGAAAAAGCTGGTCAAGGACGACCGCGCCAAGACCAAAGTTTTACCGTTGAGCCGCTTGGGATTGATGGAAATGACCCGTCAGCGCGAGCACGAAAGCATTCAGGATCAGGTCTACACCCCCTGCCCTTACTGCTCGGGCACCGGGTTGATCAAATCGGTCGTGACGATGAGCGCCGAGATTCAGCGGCGGCTGACCGCCGTTTTGCGCGACCGCAAATACAAGGGAATCCCGATCCGCATCTACATGCACCCTGAAGTGCTCGCTCAATTGCGCAGTGAAGACGCCGCCTTTTTCGACGAGTTGGAAACCAAATACCACCACGAATTAAGTTTCCGCGGCGATCCGACGCTCCATCAGGAAAATTTCCGTCTGGTCGACCCCGAGACTGACGTCGAGCTGAAATAGGCGTCCTATGCGCAGTGCCGCAGAGTTCCACCCGTCGGAGATCCCGGCAAAGCCGGGCGTCTACATTTACCGCGACCGCTTCGACCGGGTGATCTACGTCGGCAAAGCGAGCAACTTGCGGCGGCGGATGTCCTCTTATTTTCAGGCGTCGCGCCGTAACACCGCCGACCCGAAACTGCGCTCGCTGATCCACTCGATCGCCAGCTGGAGCTTTGAAGTCGTCCACACCGAGGCGGAAGCGCTGTTGCTCGAGGCGCGCCTCATCAAGACCTATGCGCCGCATTACAATATTTTAATGCGCGACGACAAACGCTATTTGTTGCTCAAGATCGACTGGAACGAGGAATTTCCGACGCTCACGCTCGCCCGGGTCAAGAAGCCGGGGAATTTCCAGTATTTCGGTCCCTTCCCCAACGGCAGTGCGCTCCGCTCGACGCTGGAATTTCTCTTGCGTCACTTCGGCTTGCGCGCCTGCCGCGATTCGCACCCCGGCGAGGAGACTCGCCGCCACTGCCTCAAACGGACGATCCGGGATTGCTGTGCCCCCTGTACCGGTCAAGTAACGGTTGCTGAATACAAAAAACGGCTCGACGCGGCGTTGCAGATCTTAAATGGCGACATCACGCCGTTGCAGGAAAAACTTGCCTCCGCCATGGCGGAAGCAAGCGCCAGGACCCAGTTTGAAGTCGCCGCGCGATTGCGCGATGTTTCCGCTAATTTAGAAGCGGTTTTCGGCAGAAAAAGCCGCATCTTCGCCCGTCCGGAACTGCCCGAGATCACGCCGGGGCAAGCGGCGGTCGATTCACTCGCGCGCCACCTCGGCATCGCCAAGATCAACGGTCCCATCATCGGCTTTGATATTTCCAATATTCTCGGCACGCTCGCGGTCGCGAGTTTAGTCTGTTTCACCGACGGCCGTCCCGACCGCGGCAATTATCGCCGTTTCCGCATCAAGACCGTCCACCAGAGCGACGATTTCGCCATGATGAACGAGGCGATCACCCGGCACTTTTCACGGTTGCTGGAAGAAAAGCGGCCATTGCCCGGCGTGTTGCTCGTCGATGGCGGCAAAGGGCAGCTTTCCGCCGCGCTTGACGCGCTCGTCGCAATCCAATGTCCTCCCTTTCCGATCCTGGGGCTGGCGAAACGCAACGAAGAGATCTTTTTGCCCGGTCGTTCCGAACCGGTCATCATCGACCGCCACGATCCGGCAATCCGGCTGTTGCAGGCGTTGCGCGACGAAGCCCACCGCTTTGCAATCACCTATCACCGCGAACTGCGCCGCAAGGCGATCGAACACTCGATGATTGAGGAAGTTCCCGGTATCGGGACGAAGCGGAAAATGGAAATTCTCCGCGCATTCGGTAGTTTGCGCGCATTGAAGAAAGCGACCGCCGCCGAGATCGCCGAAAAAGTTCCCGGCATCGGCGAAACGACTGCCCTGCGCCTGCTCGAGCACATCAATGCCGGCAAGCCTCGCGCGGAGCATTAATTGCAACTGGTAATCAGCAACGCCGTTTCATCGCAGGCGTCGCGTTTGGGGCAAATGGCGCAATCGCTCCAGATCTTTTCCGGGAAAAGCGTACGGTCGACCAGCTGAAAGCCGATGCGCACAAAAAATTCCGGCGTCCGCGTCAACGTAAAGAGTTTCCACTCGGTCAACCGCGATCTCAACCGTTCGATCTCATGCTCGACGAGCATCCGACCGATGCCGGAACCGTGCAGATCGCGCGCAACGACAAGACTGCGCACCTCGAACAACTGATTGCCGAAATCGCGCACGGCGACGCAACCGACGATCTTGCCGTCGATTTTGGCGACGCGGAAATTCGGCAGATAAAAGCGGATGTTTTCCTCGCTTCGCGGCAACACCGTCCCCTCGGCGGCATATGGTGCCAAAAGCGCCGCGATCGCGGAAACGTCCTCGGCTTGCGCCGGAAAAATGCCAACGTCGTTACGCATTCGCGGGATCCCCGGTTGCGGCACACTCCCCCTCTGCAAACACGCCGATTTTGCGGAATTTTTCATAGCGTTGATCCATCAGCTGGACTGCCGCCATCTTGTGCAATGCGACCAGATTTCTTTCGATCGCCTCACCGACGGCGGACGCCGCTATTTCAAAATCGCATTGTGCTCCGCCCGCAGGCTCGAGGATGACCTCGTCGGCGATGCCGAGCTCCAGCAAGCAATCGCTGGTCAGATGCAACGCTTCCGCCGCCTGCGGCGCGAACTTGCGGTCTTTCCAAAGGATCGCGGCACACCCCTCGGGGGTGATGACCGAATAGTAGGCGTTTTCCATCATCAAAATCCGGTTGCCGACGCCCAGCCCCAGCGCACCGCCGGAACCGCCCTCGCCGATGACGATGGCGATGACGGGCACGCGGAGAGCAAACATCTCGCGCAAGTTGACCGCGATCGCCTCGCCGACGTGACGCTCCTCGCTGGAAATGCCGGGGTAAGCTCCCGGCGTGTCGATAAAGGTGATAATCGGCACGCCGGCTTTTTCCGCCAACTTCATCAGCCGCAACGCCTTGCGGTACCCGTCCGCGCCGGGCCAGCCGAAGTTGCGCAACAAATTACTGCGGGTATCACGCCCCTTTTGCGTACCGATGAGCATGACCGGTTCTCCTTTGAACTTGGCAAAGCCACCGACGATCGCCTTGTCGTCGGAAAAGCGGCGGTCGCCGGCAAGTTCGATGAAATCGGTAAAGAGCAAATTGACGTAATCGAGCATATAGGGGCGGCGCGGATCGCGCGCCAATTGAACGTGTTGCCACGCCGTCAACGCACTTGCCTTTTTGCGCAACGCCACTTCCAATTCCCGCTTCAGCTGATTGATCGCATCGCTCATATCGATGTTATTTTCCTGTGACAGATTTCGCAACTCGACGATTTTGTCGCGCAACGCGGTCACCGGTTCTTTTTTCTTGGTCTTGGTCATAGCAGATGTCCTTTCATTCCACGATCACGACCGGAGTACCGGTCGGACAGAGCAGATAAAGCTGGCGCACATCGGCGTTGCGCATGCGCACGCACCCGTGGCTGAGCGAACGGCCGACGCCCTCGTCGTCGGGGGAGCCGTGGATCCCGTAACCGGCGAGCGGGCGGTCTTTTTGTTTACTCGTCGCCAGTTTCAGGAAGTAATCGCCCAGCGGATTGCCGGGATCGCCATAGGCGAAGATCGCCCCGTTTGGCGCGTAATATTTGGGGTGAAACAGCCGGATCGAGATGACGAATTCATCTGCCGGCGTGCTGTCGGCGCGGCCGATGCCGACGTCGTAGGCGGCAAAGAGCGTCTTGCCGTTGGCGAGGTTGAAAAGTTGCAACCGGCGAGCGGACTTCGAGATCTCGATCCGCCACGGTCCGGGGACGACTTTCATCTTTTTGCCGAGAAAAATGGTGTTTCCTTTGAGGTGATTCATCTCTTTAAGGAGCGCGACCGTCGTGTGATAATGCGTGGCAAGACGCTCGAGATTTTCACCCTTTGCCACCGTGTGCGCGACACACCACGGCGCGGCGCCGGCTTCGATCATTTGCCAGTTGTTCTGTGAAAGTTGCTGCTCCGTCGCCGCCTGACCGGCGTCGATCGGTTTTTCCGGCACATCGACCGCGGGATCCCCCGACCACGGAACGCCCTTGACCGGCTTTTCCGTCGGCGCGGGATTCGTTTCCGCAACCGGAGTGGTCGCCTTTTCTGCGGCAGTGGGATCGGCTTTTTTCGCCGTTGCGCCGGACGCTTCGCCCGCGGCAGTGGAGGTAGAGGTCGCGTTTCCCGCAGACGCCGCCCCCGAAGCTTGCGATGCCGGCGACGATGCGGTGGTGGTTGTCGTCGTTGCCTTTTTTGCCGGTTTACTCGGGATGATCCAATAGATCACGCCGCCCGTCACCGCGAGCACGGTGCAAAAGATTGCAATTTTTTGCACGGGAAAACGCGGAGGACGTTTTGTCGGCATTCGGTCAAATTCATAATCCATGGTTTTCTTCCTTTGGCACTTCATTTAATTTTCCGCCGGAAAGCGTCACCACCCGATCGGAAAAACGGGCGAGATCAAGGTTGTGCGTGATCATCACGATGCTCAAATCCGGTTCATTTCGACGCAAGTCGACGAGCAATTCAAGAATCGCCAAACCGGTTTGCTCGTCGAGGTTTCCGGTCGGCTCGTCCGCCAGCAAGAGTTTCGGACGGTTCATCAATGCGCGCGCGATCGCCGTGCGCTGCTGCTCCCCGCCGGAAAGTTCCGAGGGGCGGTGATCGAGCCGCTGGTCCAATTGAACGCGCGAGAGCAATTCCGTCGCCCGTTGGATGGCGGCGTGTCTACTCATCCCCGCCATCCGTCCCGCCAGCGCGACGTTTTCGAGGACGGAAAATTCCGGCAGCAAATGGTACGCCTGAAAGATGAAGCCGATTTTTTCCCGCCGGAAACGCGCCGCGTCGGCGCGATTGAGCTTGGCAACATCGCAACCATCGATGACGATATGTCCGGCATCGGGCGTTTCAAGCGTCCCCATCAAGTTGAGCAACGTCGTCTTGCCGCTGCCGGAAGCACCGAAAATACAGCACCATTCGCCGCGCGGCAAGGTGAAATCCAAATGTTTCAACACCGTCAACGCGCCGCCGCCGGTGCGGTAAGTTCTTTCCAGATCCGAAAGTTCGATCATGTTTCCCATCGTATTTTCCTCACTCATAACGCAACGCCTTTGCCGGATCGAGGTGCGCCGCCCGCATCGCGGGAATCAACGCGCCGACCGTGCAGAGCACGATGCTGGAAACGGCGATGAAAGTGACATCCGAAAGCAAAATTTTTGCCGGAAGTTCATTGAAATAGTAAAATTCCTTGGGGAAAAGCTCGCTCCCCGTCACGCGGGCGACGAAGCGCAGGATCCCGTTGCGGAAATAGATGACGGTCGCCCCCAGTGCAATGCCGCAGCAACTGCCGAAAAGTCCGATAAAAAATCCCTGCAGCAAAAAGACGCGGCGGATCATCGCATCCGAAGCGCCGAGCGCCTTGAGCACGCCGATCTCGCGGGTTTTCTGATAAACCGATGTGATCAGCGTATTGGCGATGCTGAATGCGGCGACGAGGACAATGAAGATCAAAAGGAAAAACATCATTCTTTTTTCGACGGCGAGGACGTTGAGCAACTGCTGGTTGTTTTCCTCCCAGCCGCGCACTTTCAGATCCTGCGACATTTCCTTTTGAAGTTGCTCGAGCAAGGCTCTCTGGTTGAACGCATCCTTGCCCCAGCCGAAAATCGCCGTTGCATCGGTGTAATCAAGTTCAAAAAGATCGGCGGCATCGTCGATGTCAATAAAGAGGAAAAAACGGTCGAAATCGTATTTGCCGGCGGAGTAAATACCGGTGACGACAAATTGCGTCGGATAATACGCCGAGGACTCGGAATCGACGGTGACCTTGCCGGTAGCTTCGTCGACTTTGATGAGTTTGGTGAGCTTTTCCGTCGAATGCAAAAAGATCTTGCTGCCGAGCGTCACGTGCCAGCGCTGCGCCATCTGACTGCTGATGATGACGCCGCGGCGACCGGGAAATTCCCCCGGCAGACGCTTTTGCACCATTTTATCAAAGTCGAAACGGCCGCTTTTCTGCAACCGCGGCAAGTCTTTCTGAAAGTCGAAAGCGAGCGCCATCACATAGGGGTCGATACTGCGCTTGCCGTAACGCACCATTGCGGGCGCCGTGATGACCGGCGCGGCGAGCACGTCGCCCTTGCCGGAGGCTTCGACTTTTTGCACCGCCGCGTCGCGATCCTTGATGGGGCCGAAAACGGAACGGACTTGAAAATGCGCCTGCGTTTCGACAAGTTTGGTTTTCATCACGTCGGTGAAGCCGGTCATTACGGCGAGCACGATCATCAGCACGGCGACGCCGAGCGTCACCCCGACGATGCTCGTCACGGTGATCCAGGAAACGGCGCTGTGTCTGACTTTCAGATAGCGCCCGGCAATAAAACATTCGGTCAACATAAGATCAAGCCCGCATCAATCGAAAAAGACCCACGAATCGCTCTTTTTCTTTTCTTTTTCATGGCGACTGCGCACCTTTTCATGAAGCTCCTCCGCTTCCCGGTGCTGGCTGGACCAGCTTTCCGAAAAGACCTTTTTTTCCTTGCTGGAAAGATCTTCCGAATCGGAGAGGAAAGTTTTTCTTTCCTTGCGTTCGATCTTGAGCATATCGGAAATCGGGTCGCGCATCGCCTTGCGTTTCTTTTCGGCGGCAGTCGTTTGGGGTTTCTTTTCTTCGACCGGCGGCTCTTTCGGCTTGTCGGTGGTCTCGCACCCGACACCAAAGAGCATCAAGGCGGCAAAGGCGGCGGATAAATGGAACTTATTCATCGCGTTTTCCTTTCATCAGATTTTCGCTGCGCAACTGCCCGCAGGCGGCGCCGCGTTTAAAACCGCGTTCGACGCGGCGGGTAACCCGGGCGCCGGCGGCGGCGATCGTACGTTCAAACTCCTCGATCTGCCTGCGCTCGGGGCGGCGGAAATCGCCCTCCGCCTGATTGAGCGGAATCAGGTTGATCTTGGCGTGGTGCGCCATCGCGATGGCGGCAAGTTTTTTCGCGGTGTCGAGCGAATCGTTGACGCCGGAAATCATCGTGTATTCGAGCGTGTATTGCCGACCGACGGTGTCGCAATAATCGTCTGCGGCGGCAAGGATCTCGGCGATCGGGTAGCGCAAAGGATCGGGAATCAACTGCGCGCGCATTTCGTCGTCGACGGCGTGAAGACTGATCGCGAGATTGTACTCTTTTTTCATTTGAGTCAATTTGCGAATGCCCGGCACATAGCCGCTGGAGGAAACGGTGATCCGGCGCGGCGCAAAAGCGAAATAATCCGGCGAGGAAAGAATCTCCAGCGCGCGGGAAAATTCGGCGAAGTTGAGCAGACCCTCGCCGATCCCCATAAAGACGAGATTGTCGGGGCGCTGCCCCGCTTCGATCGACGAAAGCAGAAATTCCTCGAGAATCTCGCCGGTGTAGAGATTGCGGGTCAGACCGTGCGCGCCGCTGGCGCAAAAGCGGCAACCGACGGGGCAACCGACTTGCGTACTGAGACAAAAGGTCATTCTTTCCGGCGTGGGGATCAACACCGTTTCGATGGATTCGCCGTCAAAAAGTTCCAGCCGGAGCTTGGCGGTGCCGTCATTCGCCGTGACTTTTTCCGCTACGCGCGACGCGGGCGCGCGAAAAAAATCCTTTAAGGCAAGCCGCAAGGACGCCGGCAGATTGAGCATCTTTTCCGGTTCGACGATCAACTTGTTGTAAAGCCAGTCCGCGATCTGGCGCGCCCGAAACGGGGGAACGCCCGCTTCGTTGCAAAACAATTGCAACGCCTCCTGCGAGGCGCCGGCGAGAAATTGTTGATCCGACTGGCTCATAAAATTGATCCGTATAAAAAGAAGACGTCCGCCTCCAACAAAGGGGTCCGCCTAAACGGATCCGTAGAAGCGGACGCTTGGTCGTGCGTAAGAAAACGCCCGACTTACTTCTTCTTGTGACGCAAAGCCTTAAGTTGCTTCTTGCGCTTATGCTTGGCGATTTTCGCCCGGCGTTTTTTCTTCAGACTACCCATTTGAACACACTCTTTGTTACTTGAAATGAATTGACGTTTCAACCGTTCTATAATGTACTACGCTTTACGCAAAAGTCCAAGCGTTTTTGAAAAAAAAGTGCAATTTTTTTTAAATTTGTACTTATTTCCTTAAAAAAAATCCAAAAAATGCTCGCTTTTTCAATTGCAAAAGTGAAAAACCCTGCTATATTAAGTGCATGCGATGCCAATGTAGCTCAGTCGGTAGAGCA
>DCFZ01000005.1:78052-93149 GCA_002314455.1 Lentisphaeria bacterium UBA1791
TTGGCTCCATTTTTTTTGCCTTTTTTCTGTTTTTTACCCTCAAATCAACGATTTTACACCAAATAGACCAGTTTTTTTAGATTGGCACACTTTTGCCCCCATTATGGACGTTTTTTAGCCCGAATTGGCACAAAATCCCCCCCCCCACCAGTCAACGGGGATTGTGTGATCGCCCTAAAACAATTCACCTTGCGCGGGGGCGTCCGCTTGCGCCGGGATTCCCGCTTCGGCGAGAAATTCGTCGAGCGACACGATCCTGACGCCGAATTTGCGGGCGTTGCGCAGTTTTGTGCTGTTGCCGTTGGGATCGTCGGCGACGAGCAACGTCAGCGTTGACGTCGCATCGTCGACACTGCGGTAGCCGAGCGTCGCGGCGAGTTTTTCGTAATAGGAACGCTTTTCCGGCATTTTCCCCGTAAAACAGATCGTCGGGGAATTTTCCGTCTGCGACGAGGCGACGAGCGTCACCGCCGTCAGCAATTCGTCGAGATAGTCGCTTTGCGCGGCAAGTTCCGCAACGACCGCATTGGCGCGTTCCGGCCCGATGCCGTCGATCGCGGCGAGCGTTTCCGCCGTCGCCGTACGCAATTCGGCAAAGGAATATTTCGCCAGGAGCAGTTTCGCGATATTGGGCCCCACATTGGGCACGTTGAGCGCGGCGAGCAAGCGGTAATCCTCTATGCGGCGCGCCTTTTGAATCTCGGCGACGAGCGACGACGCCGATTTTTCCGCAAACCCCTCGATCTGAAGCAACTGCTTTGCCGAAAGCTCAAAGAGATCGCCGAGGTGACGCACGTCGAATTTCGCCATCAATTTCCGCAACGTCGGTTCGCCGAGCCGCTCAATGCCGAGGTTGCGCACCGCGCCGAGCAACCGCTGAAGCCGCGTTTCCATGCACTCGGGATTCGGGCAGACAAGTTCCGGCCCGCGCCGGATCAGCAACGTTTTACAGCAGGGGCAGTTTTCGATCAGCGCCGTGCGGCGCTCACAACCGGGGCGCGATTCGACGATGTAGGGGATCACGTCCCCTGCCCGCTCGACGACGACAGTATCGCCGATCATCACGCCGAGATCGAGGATGTTCTGCACGTTGTGAAGCGTCGCCCGCTTGATGGTCGTACCCGAAATTTCCACCGGATCAAGGCAGGCGACCGGCGTCAGGCAGTTTTTGCCGAAGCTCCACTCGACGTCGCGCAAGACGGTTTCTTTGCGGATGTTGGTGAATTTGTAGGCAATCTCGCCGCGGGGATGGTGCGCCGTGCGCCCGAGGCTGGCGGCAAACGCCGCATCGGCAAATTTGACGACGATGCCGTCCTGCGGATAAGGCAGTTGCGCCAAAGCGAGTTTCAATTCTTCCCAGCGTGTCGGCAATTCCGAAAGTTTGACGCGATAGGAGATCAGCGTATAATCGACCAAGGTCAATTTCGCCTTTTGCAACTGCATTTCGGCGATCTCCTTGAGCCCCATGATGCCGGCGACCGCGTTGCGGCTGTTTTTGTAAAGCTGACCGTCCTTTTTGCGGACGTTGCGGTAGATGCTCGCAAAATCGTCGTCGCGGATGATCACTTCGCCGCGCGCGGGGCGGTCGAGCTTGCCGATGTAGCCGGGCGCTTCCAGTTCGATCAGCGGGATCTTGTCCGTCACGTCCTCGCCGAAAAAGCCGTCGCCGCGCGTCACCAGCACCTTGCCGTCGTACTTGGCGGAAATACCGTCGTATTTCGGCTGAACGAGCATTTCCTCATCCTCGCTGCGGGAAAATTTGTGCGCCCAGGCGAGGACGGCTTCCAGCGAATACGCCTTGTCGAGCGACAGCATCGGTTCCACGTGGCGCACTTTGCCGCCGGAAGCGACGGAGGGGGTGAAAATTTTTTCCAGCAACGGATTGCCGGGGTCGCGTTGACGCAACGCCTCGACGATCTCGTCGTAGCGGGCGTCGGGAATTTCCGGCTCGCCGTTTTCCCAGTACGCCCGGTTGTGATGCTCGAGCAACGCGACGAGTTCCGCGACGCCGAGCGACGGTAAATCGAAGTTTAAATAGTCCATAATGAGAGAAAATATAATCCGGCAGGTTGATTTTTTCAAGAAAAAAAGGTATATTATTCCACGATACTTTAAAAAGAAGCACTTTTTTCATAAAAGTATATAAAAGGAAAAGAGAAAAATGAGTAAAAGCTTTTGTGTCGCCGTTGCCGGCGCGACCGGCGCCGTCGGCGTCGAAATGGTCAAAACGTTGGAAAAACGCAATTTTCCCGTCAGCAATCTGAAACTGCTTGCTTCTGCGCGTTCCGCGGGCAAGACGGTCAAATTTCACGGCGAAGACGTCGTGATCGAGGAAATGACCGAAAACTCCTTCAAGGGCGTTGACATCGCGCTTTTCAGCGCGGGCGGCGACATTTCGCGCGCCTATCGTCAGGCGGTGGTTGCTTCCGGCGCCGTGATGATCGACAACTCGAGCGCCTTCCGCATGGATGCGGACGTGCCGCTGATCGTCCCCGAAGTCAACCCCGAAGACGTCAAACTTCATCACGGCGTCATCGCCAACCCCAACTGCACGACGGCGATCATGCTGGTCGCGGTCGCCCCGCTGCACCGGGCGAAAGGGCTGAAACGCGCGGTCGTTTCCACCTATCAGGCGGCTTCCGGCGCCGGCGCCAAGGGCATGCAGGAATTGATCGATCAGACCCGTCAGGTGCTCAACAACGAGCCGATCTCCCCCAAGGCGTTCGCGCACCGCATCGCTTTCAGTCTGATCCCGCACATTGATTCCTTTACCGACAACGGTTACACCAAGGAAGAGCTCAAGATGCTCAACGAATCGCGCAAGATGCTCCATCTGCCCGAATTGATGCTCAGCTGCACCAGCGTCCGGATCCCCGCGCTCCGCGCGCACTCCGAGTCGTTGAACCTCGAATTCGCCGAGGAGATCACCCCGGAAGAGGCGCGCGCGATCCTCACCAAGGCGCCCGGCGTGACGCTCTGCGATGATCCGGCGAACAACCTTTACCCGATGCCGGTCGACGCGACCGAAAAGTACGACGTGCTCGTCGGCCGCATCCGTCAGGATATTTCGCGGCGCGACAAGCGCGGTCTGGATCTTTTCGTTTCCGGCGACCAGTTGCTCAAGGGCGCGGCGCTCAACGCCGTCCAGATCGCGGAGTTGCTCTAATCGATGCTTTTTTCTCGGAATCATTTTCTGGCGCTCGGTGTCCTCGCTTTTTTCGGGGGAGCGGCGTTGCGCGCCGATGATTTCGGGGAAGTCAGCGCCTATCTGGACAAGGGCGGCGACTATTTTGAATTCAGCCGCCCTGCTCTGATTCGCGAAAAGATCGCCGAATTCTTTTACGAAATCAAAAGCAGCGTCGCGACACTCGATCTGGACGAGGAGCAAAGACCCTTTATCTACGGCGTTTTCGACGTCGCCGAAGCGGCGATCGAATACCTCGGCTTCAAGGAAATCGACGCCATCGGCCGCAGTTCCATCGCCCTCAACGATCAATACTACCGGAACCGCGCATTTTACCTGATCCGCCAGCCGGCAAAAGGAATATTGTGGAACATCGTTTCCACGAAAAACATCTCCATTTTGGAAAACATCGGCGAAATGCCGATGGCGACGACCGACGCCTTTGTGATCGACGTCGATTTCACCCAAATTGTTTTTCAGCAGGAATTGAACAGGGCCCTCCCGCCGTCGTGGCAGGAAACGTTGCAAAACGCCGGCATTACGCAGGAACTTGCAAATTCGTTGAGCGGTCGCTGGCAGATCCTGCTTTTCCCTCAAAACGGCTTTCTGATGATCGTGCCCGATCCCCAGAAAAAGGCCTATGCTCTGATCCAGAATTTCCTCGAACCGAATTGTGAAGTGACCGAAAACGGGGCGCTGATCAAAGGCGATTTCACCATCGGTCACACAGAAGGATGGCTGGTCGTTGCAAAAAACATCGTCTTGCCGGACGACGACGCGCCCACCATCAAAAATTCGGACTTTTTTCAACAGGCGGTCAAGACGCTCCCCGCGGACGGCATTGCCGCCTATTACAGCGCCGTGCCGCCGGAACCGGAAACGCTGGATCTTTTCGGAATCCCGCTCAACCTTGCCGCCACGCAGAGCAATCAGCTCGGCGTCGTCCGCCGCGAAAAAAACGGTTTTTCCATTTCCGCCGTTTCCGACATGACCATTCCCTGCGAAAACGTAATGACGGCGATCAATTTATTTTGCCGCGCGCTGGCTCTGATCAGCGAAACGATGCAGGACGAAGTCATTCAGGAAGCGGAAAATCAGCATCAGCTCTGTCAGCAGAATCTGCAGACCATCTACGCCGCATTGAGCCAATATCGCGCAAAAAACGGTCGTTTCCCGCAGGCGATGCAGGAAAACGGTTGGCGCGAATTGACCCAAACATCCCCCCTGCCCGCAACGGCGACGATTTGTCCTGACAGTCCGCAAGCGGCGCAGGAAAACGCGACCGACGCCGGCACAAGCATCACCTACATCTATTTTGGCGACTGGGGCGATTTTGCCGAAGATGCCATGCCGCTGGTCATTGATTTTCCCGGCAACCATACAGAATCCTTTAACGTGCTTTACAGCGACGGTTCCGTCGCCACGCTGGAAACCGAAGGCAATCTCACCGTCCGCAAGGCGGCAAGTTTATTACACACCATCAACCGCTACGACGAAGCGCATTTCATCGAATTGATGCGCCGGGCGGCAGAAATCGATCAACAACTAAATTTGGAGTAGCACTTATGGACAACGAAAAGAGCGAATCCACTCAAAAGCCGGTCGAGGAGCATTCTTCGCCGGTCAATGAATTTTCCCGGACGACCAGCGCACGCATCGAATTGTTGCGCCGTTTCATCAACCGTTCCGCCCGCGACGCCAAGGCGGAAACGTGGGACAAAATCTACATGTCGCTGAAACCCTTTCTCACCGGCGCCGACGCGGAAACCGCCAATGAACCGCCGCCGCGTCTCGGTCCCGCCTATCGCCGCCACCACGAACTGGTTGCGATGACGAGCGATCAAAAGATTTTGCTCGATGAATTTGCGATGCTTTCCGACCGCTTGCGCAAGCAAGTTTTACAGCGTCTTGCCGAAGCGTCGAATAACGCCGCCGCCACCAAACACGTCAGCCTCACGGCGGAAGAAAACCGCCTGATGGGCTATTTCACCGCGCTTTCCCCGGAAGAAGCGGAAAAGCAACTGCTCGAGATCACCGCCATCGCGACCGAGGAACTGCAGCGTTTGCGCAAGGAGCTTTTGTAATCATGGAGCACTTTGCCAATCCCGCCTTGTGGAAGACGGTCGGACTTTTGGTTGTTTCCAACTGTTTTATGACGTTCGCGTGGTACGGCCATTTGCGGACGCTCGGCAGCAAGCCGCTCATCATCGCCATCATCATCAGCTGGGGGATCGCGTTCTTTGAATATTGCGCGCAAGTCCCGGCGAACCGCATCGGCCACAACGGCAATCTCTCGCTCGCGCAATTGAAGATTATGCAGGAAGTGATCACGCTCGCCGTTTTCGTTCCCTTTTCCGTCTACTTCATGCACGACAAACTGCGGTTGAATTTGCTGTGGGCGGGGCTTTGCATGGTCGGCGCCGTCTACTTTATCTTTAAGAAGTAAAAAAATGAAATACTTCGGCGCGCACGTTTCCACACAGGGGGGACTTTTCAACGCCCCCGTCAACGCCCATCAGATCGGGGCGACCGCCTTTGCGCTTTTCACCAAAAATCAGCGGCAATGGGTCGCACCCGCGTTGACGCAAGATGCGATCGACGCCTTTTTCAACGCCTGTCAACAGAATGGCTATCAAGCCAGGCAGATTCTGCCGCACGACAGCTATCTCATCAATTTAGGTCAGCCCGACAACGCCAAGCGCGCCAACGCGATCCAAGCCTTTACGCACGAATTGGAGCGGTGCCGCCAACTGGGGTTGACGATGCTCAATTTCCACCCGGGCAGTTCGCTCAAGGAAATCAGCGACGCCGAGTGCATCGCGCGCATCGCCGACAGCGTCCGGCAGTCGCTCGACGCCGTGCCCGGCGTCACGGCGGTCTACGAAAACACGGCGGGGCAAGGCAGCAATATGGGCTACACCTTTGAACAGCTTGCCGAAATGCTCGAACAAACCGATCGGAATGACCGCGTCGGCGTTTGCATCGACACCTGTCACGCCTATGCCGCGGGGTATGATCTCGCAACCGACGACGCCTACGCCGAAACGACGGCGAAATTCGACCGACTGATCGGGTTCAAGTACCTCAAGGGGATGCACCTCAACGACGCCCGCTGTGAATTGGGCGGCAAGCTCGACCGCCACGAACCGCTCGGTCAGGGGAAACTCGGGTGGGAAACGTTTCGCCGCATCGCGCAGGATGCGCGCATCGACGAGATTCCGCTGATTCTGGAAACGCCCCTCCCCGAAAACTGGGCGCAGGAAATCGCCCAATTGAAAGCCTTTGCCGGCGAACGATAAGGCTCATTCACGGTTTTTCAGCAATCTTTCCAGCGCGATCGCAAGCAGTTGCACTGTCCACTCAACGTCCGCCCCTGCCCGGTGCGCGCCGAGTTCCGACACGTCGTCCAATTGAAAAATGCCGCGCAAATACTGCAACCGGTACGAGATCAGCCCCGGGTGCGTCTTTTGGAGCAGTTTGATCGTATCCATCGTCTTGCCGCCCCACAGAGGCAACGCCTCGCGATTGAGGCTTTCCTGCAAAAATCCGAGGTCAAAGCGCACGTTGTGACCGACGAGGATCGAATCGGCGGCAAAGTCGAGAAAATCCCGTCCGATCTCGGCAAACGTCGGCGCATCGGCAACCATTTCGTCGTCGATGTGGTGAATCATCGTCGACGATCGCGGGATCGGCCGGCGCGGATTGACCAGCGTCTTGAATTCCCGGCGGCTCCCGTCGGCGTCGATGCGCACGGCGCCGATCTCGACGATGCGGTCGCAGGTCGGGCTCATCCCCGTTGTTTCAAGGTCAAAAACGGTAAAAGGGCCGCATTCAAACCAATTTTTCACGCCGCGCCCCCTTTTTTGCTTTTTTTGACTTGTATAATCATATGGAAATGATACATTATTTAATGTACGCTTCACCAAAGAAAAATGCAACTTGAATGATGAAAAACCTTGCGCTTCTGTTGTTGGCATCCGGGGAAAAAAGCCCCGACATGCGTTACGCCGCCGGATTTTCCACGCCGGATGATTTCGTTTTGTTTCAGACCGAGGGCGTCAACTACGCCGTGATGTCCGACCTCGAATACAACCGGGCGAAAGCCTCCGCCGGAGATCACTGCCGGGTGCTCTCGGAAAACGATTTCGGCGGGCCCGACCGGATGGCGGTCTTTCGCAACATCCAAGACCGCTTCGGCGTCGACGGCTTTCTCGTGCCCAAAGATTTCCCGCTCTACTGGGCGGATCAACTGCGGGCGGCGGGGATTTCCGTCGCCGTCAAAGAGGACGCGTTTTTTCCGCAACGCGAATTCAAGACGGCAGCCGAAGCGGCAATGATCCAAGCGAGCGAATGCGGCGCAATAAAAGGTTTTATGCGCGCACGCGAGGTGCTCGGCGAAGCCACCGTTGCCGCCGATAAAAAACTTCTTTTTCATGGCGAAATTTTAACGAGCGAGATATTGCGCGCCGAGATCGACTCGGCGATGCTGCGCGCCGGAATGCTCCCGACAGGGACGATCTGCGCGGGCGGTCCCCAGAGTGCGCAACCCCACAACGTCGGCAGCGGCGCGCTGTACGCCAACGCGCCGATCGTCATCGACATTTTTCCCAGGAGTCAGACGACGGGCTACTGGGGCGATATGACCCGCACGCTCGTCAAGGGCAAAGCCCCCGAGATCGTCAAAAAGGCGCACTTCGCCGTCTGCGAAGCCAAAAAACGCGGCATCTCGCTGCTCGCCATCGGCGCCGATCCCGCCGAGATCCACCTCGCCGCCAACGCGGTGCTCGAGAAATACGGATTTTACACCGGGTGCAACGACGCGGGGAATTTCGGTTTCTTCCACAGCCTCGGGCACGGCGTCGGCTTGGACATTCACGAAACGCCGCGTCTTTCGCCGGGAAACCGGAAAAAACTTGTCGGCGGCGAAGTCGTCACCGTCGAACCTGGCGTCTACTACCCCGAATGGGGCGGCGTCCGGCAGGAAGATTTGCTCTATCTCGACATCAGCGGCGCGGTGACGGACTTCACGACCGTCGACGACAATTTATGCGTTGAATAAAAAAATTTACTTTTTTTTGCCTCTGCGGATGCATTCAGGATTGAAATTCCGAAAAAAAGTCCTATATTATGATGTTTTCAAACCCAAAATCCCAAAAAGGAATTTGATTCATGATGTTTGCGGCATCCCGCTTCGGTATGGCTCAGTTCGCCAAAACTGCGCACAAGTACCACCGGCTTCGCACCCCGGGGGGATCGCGCTGTCTTGAAATCATATCGTAATTGTTCAACCGGCTTCAGCCATTCGGGCTCGATGCCGGTTTTTTACACCCTCAAAAACAAACAAACAAACAAATACAAAATAGGGACAAGAAAACGAAGTGAACAATTTCTCTCTCTTGGCAGCAACCAACTCGTTGCTTCTTCCTCCAAAGACACAAGTTTATTTGTGGGTCGGCATTGCCATATATATGGTGGTTCTGCTTTGGATCGGATTCCTCTCAAGCAAAAAAATCTCCGGGATGAAGGACTTCCTCGTCGCGGGCAGACGGTTACCCTTGTGGATGGCGACGGCGACGCTTTTGGCGACGTGGTTCGGCGCCGGCTCCAGCATGGGCGTCGCAGAAACCGTTTACAATGGCGGCATCCGCGGCGTCATCGCCGATCCTTTCGGCGCTTCGATCAGCCTTTTGCTCGCCGGCATTTTCATTGTCGGACTGCTTCGCAAGCATAACTGCATGACGGTCACCGACATCATTTCCAGTCGCTTCGGCAAAGGCGCCGGCGTTTACGCTTCGATCTGGATGCTTCCCGTTTACATCGGCTGGATCGCCGCGCAGGTGCTCGGCATGGGGACGATCCTCAATCTTTTGACCGGTATCCCCGTCTTTTGGGGTACCGCGATCGGCGCCGCGGTCGTACTGATTTACACGGTCGGCGGCGGCATGTGGGCGGTGACGCTCACCGACGTCTTGCAGGTCGGCTTGCTCATCATCGGATTGGTCATCATCATGCCCTTTGCCATTTCGCACGCGGGCGGCATCAACCACATGGTCGCCAATCTCACCCCCGGCGATCTTTCCATCGGTTGGGGCACGCCCAAGTCGGTCAACGACGTCACTTATTACATCGGCACCTGGATCATCATGGGGCTTGGCTGTATGGTCGGTCAGGACTTGATCCAGCGCTCGCTCGCCAGCCGCGATGAACAGGTCGCGATCTCGAGTTCGGTTTTTTCCGGTTTCCTCTATCTGATGATCGGCGTCATTCCGATCACGATCGGTTTCGCCGCCCGCTTCATTCTCGGCACCGACCTCGCCAACAGCAATCAGGTGATGCCGCTGATGGCAATGAAGATCCTCGGCGACATCCACCCGATCATCATGACGCTTTTCCTCGCCGCGCTGATCTCGGCGATCATGAGCAGCGCCGACAGCTCGCTGCTCGCGGGGTCCTCGTTGCTGGTACGCAACATCTTGGAAGCGTGGTTTCCGGTGCGCGACGATCAGGCGATGCTGCGGCGCACCCGCATCGTCACGGTAATATTGCTTGTCGTGTCGACTCTTCTCGCCTTTATGAGCAAAAGCATCTACGCACTGATGATCAACTGCTGGACCAGTCAATTGGTCGTCGTTTTCCTGCCGGTGATGCTCGCGCTTTACGTGCCCAAAACCAGCAAGGCCTGCGTCTGGACCGTTATGGTCACGTCGACGCTCGTGTGGCTTTTTTACACCTTTGTCAACACCTGCGCCACCGGCATGCAGTTTGAAGAATTGCTCAACAGCGATCTCTTTGAACGCGCGCAGACCTGCGGCGCCGTCTACGGTTTCGTTTCGGGGATCCTCTGCTTCATCTTCATCCACCTCGGTGAAGTCATCACCCAGCGCGATACCGGCAAACGCATCGACGAATAAAAAACATCTTTTCACAAACGGGCTGTTGCTGAACCTCTTGGGCAAGCAACAGCTTTTTTTTGCCGGGAGGCGAAAAATCCTGAAAACTTTGCTCAAAAAAGCGCCGTTGTTACTTGAAATTCCGCCGAAGAGGTGGTATTTTATAGAATATGATCGAAGTTTTTTCGTTTCCGCCGTTGGAGATGAAATCATCATTTGAAGCAAAGTTGCAAAAAAGGTAAGAAAAAATGAAAAGAACTTTTCAGCCCTCGAATCGTCGTCGCAAGAGCCGCATCGGTTTCTTCGCCCGTATGGCCACCAAAGCCGGTCGTCTCGTGTTGAAGCGCCGCCGTCAGAAGGGCCGCGCGAAGCTCACCGCGTAGTTTTTCTGAAGGGAGCCATCGGCTTTGAACTTTTCCCCCGCAAACGAACGTCGAACCTTATCCAAAGCTGATAAGTTGACGCTCAAAGCCGAGTTTGATTACGTCCGCCAGAACGGACGCAAATTCGCCGCGCCGGCGCTCGTCGCCGTAGTCGCCCCCGGGGAAAAAGTCCGTTGCGGAGTCATATGCGGCAAGAAGTACAGTCTGCTGTCGGTCAACCGCAATCGCGCCCGACGGTTGATGTGGGAAAGTTTCCGGTTGCTGAAACCGGCGATCTCGCCCTGCACGCTGATCCTGATTCCGCGACAAAAAATGGCGCATTGCACCCGCCAGCAGGTGACCAGTCAACTGGCGCAACTGCTGGCAGATGCCCAACAACTCCCGCGGGAAATTGCGGACTTGCCGCCCGCTTTATGATCGCACTGATCAAAGTCTACCAGATGACTTTTTCCCGTTGGCTGCCTGACCAATGCCGGTTTCGCCCCAGTTGTTCCTACTACGCCGCGGAAGCATTTGCCGTTCACGGTTTCTTTCGCGGTCTTTGGTTGACCGTTTACCGACTGTTGCGTTGTCAACCGTTTTGCCGGGGGGGATACGATCCCGTTCCTCCGCCTCGTAAAAACCAAAAACAAGGTGTTGCGCAAAAATGAAAAAAGAAACTTTGCTCGCCATCATCATCAGTGCGGGAATTTTCATCGCATGGGATCCCTTTTGCAAGCTGATGGGGTGGCTTCCCGACGAAAAGCCCAAGACGACGGCACAAAACACGACGCCGACGGAAAAAGCCGCTACCGATCAGAAAGCTGACGATCCTGCCGCAAAAAAAGAAGCCGCCACCGATCAGAAAGCTGACAATTCTGCCGTAAAGGAAGAGACGGCAACCATTGCCGCGGCGCCGGTCAAACCGGAAATTCCGCCCGTTTTTCTTAAAAATGATGTGTTGCAATTCACCTTTTCTCCGGAATATGGTTCCATCAGCGCGATCACGCTCCTTAAATATCAGAACAGCGCCCGCAACGGCAACGTCGTCATTAATCCCGCGTTGAGCAACAGCGCCCACGGCGCGCTTGCTGTTTTCCCGGAAAAAGGCAGTTGGACTTGTCTTGAGATCCTTCAAAGTGAAGTGAAAGGCGATCAATACACGCTCGTGCGCAAACTCCAGGACGAGCGCGGCAACGTTTTCTCGATGACGCAAGTCTGGCAACTTGCCACCGGCAAATATCAGACGAACTACACCTTTTCGTTTCACAACCTTTCGGACAAGCCGATCGAATTCGGCAAGCTCGTCGTTTTCGGCGGCGAATTGTTGTCGTGGAAAAAAATTTCCGGCGACAACACCCGCATTTCCTCGCACCGTTTCAGCTATCTGACGAGCGATGGCGACTACGAAGACATTGACGCCGACAAGAAACACAGCAAATTCATGCTCGACAAAGAGCAGAGCGTCGACTGGTGCGGCGTCAGCAACAAATATTACTGCTCCATTTTGGATGCGGAAAAGCCTTTCACGCTCTTTCAATCGCAGGAATTTGACGAAAAAGTGCCGCGCATCGCCGCCGGGGCGCAATTGGATGGTTTCACCCTTGCCCCGAATGCGGATGCTTCGTATGCTTTCTCGCTTTACAGCGGCCCCAAGATTCCGGATAATTTGAGCGCGTTTCACCCGTCTGCGACCAAAGTGCTTCACCTCGCGTGGGGGCCGCTCAACTATCTGGCGAGATTTTTGCTGTGGATCCTCGTCAAACTTTACGCGCTTTGCCACAGCTACGGGTTCAGCATCATTTTGCTCACCTTGATCGTGCGCTTGGCGTTCTACCCGATCACCGCCAAGGCGAATACGTCGATGAAAAAAATGCAGCTCGTCCAGCCCAAGCTCAAGGAACTGCGCGAAAAATACAAAGACAATCCGCAATTGATGAATGCCAAGATGATGGAGCTTTACCGCACCGAAAAGGTCAATCCTTTCGGCGGCTGTTTGCCGATTCTGTTGCAGATTCCGATCTTTTTCGCGCTCTATCAGATGCTCGACAGCGCAATCCAGCTGCGTCAGGTGAGCTTCCTCTGGTGCCACGATCTTGCTCAGGCGGATACGATCTTCAGGATTCCGCTCGGCTTTTGCGATTTGCCCTTTAACCCGCTCGCGATCGCGATGACCGCGCTGATGTTGCTCCAACAGCGGCTGACGCCCGCCGTCGGCGATCCCGCCCAGCGGAAAATGATGATGTTCATGCCGCTGGTGATGCTGATTTTCCTCTACGATCTGCCCTCCGGGTTGACGCTTTACTGGACCGTCAGCAACGCTTTCAGCATCTTGCAGATGCTCATCCAGAACCGTAACCATACGGCGGTTACAGCTTCCGCCGGAAAATAACCAATAGCTTTCAAAAAAAGGAACTGAAAAAATGTCGGAAACCAACCCCAACTTCGAGGCGCAGAGCGAAAAGCTCGTCAAATGTCTCTCCACCATGTTCGACTATCTCGGACTCAACGGCGATTTCAAAGTCGAGGAAGCCGGTGAAAAGATGGCGATCAAGATCACCAGCGAAGACGCCGGTCGCATCATCGGCCGCCGCGGTCAGACGCTGGAAAGTCTTCAGCTGATCGCCAATCGTATCATGTTCAAAGAGGACGAGACGTTCCCCCGCATCACGATCGACATCGACGGTTACGCCGTCGGCGAACACGAACGTCGCGATCGCCGTGACGGCGAAGATCGTCCGGAACGCGGCGAACGCTCGGACCGCCGTTCCCGCGGCGGCCGCGGCGGCGAAGGCTCCATCCCCGTCGAACAGCTCGAACAGCAGGCGCGCGACGCAGCCAAGGAAGTCAAAAAATGGGGCGAACCCGTCAAGATGCCCGAAATGAACGCCCATGATCGCCGCATCATTCACGTCACGTTGCAGGACGACCCCGAAGTGATGACCGAATCCGAGGGCGAAGGAAATCTTAAAAAAGTTGTTATTTCTTTGAAAAAATAACCGGTTTTCTACTTGAATTTGTCGCATTGTGGAGTATATTATAAAACAATACGACAAACAAGTCGGGGTGTGGCTCAGTCTGGCTAGAGCGCTGCGTTCGGGACGCAGAGGCCGGAGGTTCAAATCCTCTCACCCCGACCATTTTTTTGCCTTGATGGGGCGATTCGGTACGCCGCAAATCAACCCGTAAAATAAAGCGCACGCTCGCAAATATAATTTGTGGCGTGCGCTTTATTTTTACTCTTTTCCCCACTCCCTTTCGGTCGTGGCGGTTGATTTTCTTGGGGGGCCTCCCCTGTCCGCAACGATCAAGCCGACATTCGCTGTTTCCGGGGTGCCTTCGCTTCGCTCACGCTCGGCTTCGCCGTGTGGCTCTGTCTGGATAGAGCGCTGCGTTCGGGACGCAGAGGCCGGAGGTTCAAATCCTCTCACCCCGACCATTTTTTTTGTTTATCAGCACCAACGGACTTTCGTCGGTGCTTTTTTCTTTTCCGCAAAACCCGTTGGTGCCGAACGTTATACAAAGAATCAGAAACAACCGCGCCCCCGCAGAGAATGCTCTCTGCAAACGCCCCTGCCCTATCTACGGAAAAGACCGCCTAAATTCTCCGTTTGAGGATAGCACTGGATTTTCGATTATGAAACCTCAAAACAGGCTTATGCGCTGATTCGCAGAGCAGGAAAGTTGCGCTAATAAATCAGCGCGCAGATGAGGTTTTTCACATCAACCTCAAATCGATAAGTCGATTCGCGCTGAAAAATCAGCGCATCCCCTAAAATAAGATTGGCGCAAGGGCTTTGGCTTTCAAATGAATTTTCAAATTTTGTTTGATATTCATTGTTCAGACGATTATATTACGATATAACTCGGAAGCATTCCTGTATAACCGGCCCGGATCACCTCCGGGTGTCGCATCAGTCTGTTAGCTTCCGAGTTTTTTCTTGGGAAAGGTCTTATGCTCGACCATCTCTCCCTAAAAAAACTACGGAATTGGCATAACGAAACCGTCTGACCTTGAAACGCTGATTGATTTTTGCTTGCCATTTTTAAAGAAACAAAAAACAACATGCGTTTCGTATTCAAAAACAGTCATAAGATCGCAAGAAATGCCAGTGTATTCCTCTGCGACAGCTTTTATCTCGTCTGCGCTTTTCATTTTTGCCCTGCGAACTTCATAAATCATTCCTGCTGTCGTACTTTTTCATTCCCCCCCACCACTTTGTAAAAACCCATGGAGTGGATGCTCTACTTGCCCCAGTCGGGATACTTCTCCCGCATCCGGCGATCCGCTTCCTCGACCGCGAGAAGTTTCTTGCTCTTGGGCAGATTGTGCGGGTTGACGAACTTCTGATAGATCGCTTCCTTCTCTTCCGGAGAATAAGTCTTCGGGGGATCGTCCTTTTGCTCGTCCTTTTCCATTCCATCCGTCAAGTAGAAATCGCCATCTTCACCCTGTTCATATTTCTGCCCGATCCCCCATCCGACACCGGCTCCGTGCTGTTGAAAACACCGTTCGCACATGGTCGCCCACATTGCGCCCCCTTCCTTGGTCGTTCCGTCATACAATGTTTTGCTGATTTCCTGACCGCAAAAGTCGCATTCGGTTTGACCGAACCAACACACTCGCTCCTCATCCTTTTTTTGCCTCTTCGACGGTTTAT
>DCFZ01000002.1:0-22107 GCA_002314455.1 Lentisphaeria bacterium UBA1791
CGCTCCGCCCGCCCCGACTGCTTGATGTATGTCACAGGGGCAAATATACCAACGCCAGTTAGCTCATGATGCGAGCCTCCATCAGCCTATGCCCCGTTGTTTTAGTCTGACAAGTCCGACCTGTCTGACAAGTCTGACAAGTCTGACAAAGACGCCCAGTTTCGCGGCGTTGCCGTGAGACCACCATTTGCCTATGCCCCGTTGATTTTTGTCCGCACGCGTGGGGGAGATTGTTTTGCAAGCTCATTTTTTTCTCGCTTTTTGTTGAAAAAATCCGTTTTTTGTGGTATACTATATCAGCTATAAAAACAGGTGTTGTAAATGATTGATCCGGCAGAGCTTTACCCGTTGAAATTCACCCCGATTTACCGCGAGCGGATATGGGGCGGAAACGCACTCCGCGATGTGCTTCACCGGGCGCTTCCGGAAACGGCGTCGCCGATCGGGGAAGCGTGGGAGCTTGCCGATCGCGACGATGCCCAGAGTGTCGTCGCCAACGGTGAACTTGCCAGTCAGACGCTCGGCGAACTTTGCCGGACTTACGGCAAGGCGTTGCTCGGTCAAAAAGTGGCGAAATTCGACCGTTTCCCGTTGCTCGTCAAGTTGATTGACGCCGGCGACCGGTTGAGTTTGCAGGTGCATCCTGACGCCGCCGCCTGTCGCACTCTCGGCAAAGGCGAACCCAAGACCGAGATGTGGTATGTTATTTCCTCGCATCCCGGCGCGAAGATCCTCGCCGGTCTTTCGCCCCGCACGACGCAGTTGCAATTGAAAGAAAGGCTCGACAAGCCGGAAATCGAAAATCTGTTGCAGGTCTACCCCTCGATGCCGGGGGATGCTTATTACATTCCCGCCGGTACGATTCACGCGATCGGCGCCGGCAATCTGTTGCTTGAGATTCAGCAGAACAGCGACACCACCTATCGCATCAGCGATTGGGGGCGTGTCGGCGCCGACGGCAAGCCGCGCGAACTTCACCTTGTTGACGGGGTGCAGTCGATTGATTTCACCAACCGTGTTTCGCCGCGGATCGCGGGCACGGTCGATCGTGCGAGCTACAACCGCAAATTTCACGTGATCAGCCAGTGCCCCTATTTTCAGGTGCAGGATTTGCGGCTGGTTTCCCCGTGGCGTGACGATACCGCCATGCGCGGAAGTTTCCATCTGATCACGGCGATCACCGCTCCCGTCGCCATTGCGCGTCGGCTCGACGCCCCTGAAAAATTGCGCATCGACGCCGGCGAGACCGCGTTGATCCCCGCCAATTTGGGCGCTTATATGATCGAACCCGAGCGTTCCGGCGAGACGATCGTCATCAAAACGACACTTTAAGTAAAATCAATCATAGTTTTCAGGAATCAAGATGAAATTTCTCACCGATCTCGAAGCGCATTTGCGCGCGCAGTTCCCCAACTATCCGGCGGCGGCAACGCTCAATGTCGATCCCTGTCCCGAGGGGCAGCAGGGCGATTTCACCATCAACTGTTTCAAGATCGCGCGTTTCTGCGGCAATCCCGCCGCGGCGGCGCAGGCGGTCGGCGAGTTCCTCCGTCAGCATGAAGACGTGGCGATGGTCGAAGTCGTCAAGGCGTTTGCCAACATCACGCTGAAAGCGAGTGCTCTGATGCGCGAAACGGGGGTTTCCGACATCGACGCATTGCTGAAAGGCGTCGCGCTTGCCCAAAGCGAATGCGGCAAGGTTCTGATCGAATTTTCCGCCCCCAACACCAACAAGCCCCAGCACCTCGGGCACGTGCGCAACAACACGCTCGGCATGTCGCTCGCGTCGCTGCTGAAGCGCGTCGGTTACGACGTCGTCGAGATCAATCTCGTCAACGATCGCGGCATTCACATCTGCAAGTCGATGCTCGCCTATCAGCGTTTCGGCAAGGGCGAGACTCCCGAAAGCTGCGGCATCAAGGGCGACCACCTCGTCGGCGATTACTACGTCAAATTCAACGTCGAACTCAGCAAGGAATTGAAAGCTCTCCGCGCCGAACATCCCGAATACGCCGAGCGTTCCGACGAGGAGCTTTTCGGCGAAACGGAACTCGGCAGCGCCGCGCAAAAAATGCTCCGCGACTGGGAAGCGGGCGAAGAAAGCGTCCGCGCGTTGTGGCAGAAAATGAATTCGTGGGTCTTCGCCGGTTTTGCCGTCACCTATGAGCGTATGGGCATTCACTTTGATCACACCTATCTTGAGAGTCAGACCTACTTGCTCGGCAAGGACATCGTCGCCAAAGGGCTTGAAATGGGCGTTTTCACCCGCCGCGCCGACAACGCCGTCATCTGCGATCTCGGCAAACTCGGCACCAAGGTCGTGCTCCGCAGCGACGGCACCAGCGTTTACATCACGCAGGATATGGGCACGACGCTCCGCAAGTACGAGGATTACCACGCCGGCACGATGATCTGGGTCGTCGGCGATGAGCAGAATCTGCACTTTCAGATGCTCTTTACCATCATGAAAAAACTCGGCTACGAGTGGGCGGAAAATCTTTATCACCTCTCGTACGGTATGGTCAATCTGCCCAACGGCAAGATGAAAAGCCGCGAGGGTACCGTCGTCGACGCCGACGATCTCTTTGACGAAATGTCCAACCTTGCCGCGGCGGAATGCCGCACCCGCGCCGACGGCGCGTTGAGCGAGGCTGAAGTCAAGAGTCGCGGCGAGATCATCGGCATCGGCGCGTTGAAGTTCATGTTGCTGAAATTCAATCCCAAGACGACGATGACGTTCGACCCCGCCGCTTCGCTCAAATTCGAGGGCGATACGGGGCCTTACGTTCAATACGCCGCCACCCGCGTCAATTCGATCTGCCGCAAGGCCGCCGAACGCGGATTGTCCGGCAAAAACGTCGATTGGGGCTTGCTGGCGCACGAGACCGAGCGGAAACTTGCCGTTAAATTGAGTTTCTACGGCGCGACGCTCCGTCAGGCGGCGGCAAAGCGCGATTGCTCCGGCGTCGTCGATTATCTGCTCGACGTCGCCAAGGCTTTCAATTCGTTTTATCGCGAATGCCCCGTCGTCACCGCGGAATCCCCCGAACTCGCATCCGCCCGGCTCGCTCTCGCGCAATGTGTCGGCAAGGTGTTGACCGATGGCCTCAACACGTTGACGATCCAAGTGCCCGAAGCGATGTAAAAGCGGTACGGGGTGCGTATCCGACTTCACGAGGATCTGATTTCGCCCCGCCCGTTTTGCGGTATCGGTGCAAAAAAAAGCCCCGCGTTTGCGGGGCTTTCCTGGAGCACGATCAATCAGATTAGAACTTGCGCGGAGCGCGTTCCTCGCGGGGACGAGCTTCGTTGATGACGGCCTTGCGACCGCCGATCTCTTTGCCGTTGAGCGCTTCGATCGCGCTTTTTGCTTCGGCGTCATTGGGCATTTCGACAAAGCCGAAACCCTTGGAACGACCGGTTTCGCGGTCCGTGACGATACGGGCGGCGCTCACTTCGCCGTAAGCGGTAAAAATCTCGCGCAACTCATCCCGGTCGGTGCTGTAGGGCAGATTACCCACATAGATGTTCATGAACTTTTCTATCCTTTTCTAACTCTAACGAAACATTCTGCCGGACGATTTTTTTTTCGCCGGCACGGTGACCCGCTTTTCCCACTTTTTTATGTTGCACGCCGCGCTTTTTCACGACCTCGTCCGGGAAATGCGGATCTTCGGTTTGCCGAGGCTGAAAATGTGCGACGCAAGACCCGCCGGCTCCAGTTCGCGGCAGATCATATTTTATTGCACACTGATTAATATGATGGTGCTTTTTGATAAAAGCAAGTCGTTTTTAGATAAACTTCGCTAAATATTTGAAAAAAAAACAGTTCCAACTCGCGAAAAGACCGAAAAAGTGAGAAAAATCCCCCGGTCGATGGAGCGCCGGATGTGGACTCGACGTTTGCCGCGTCACTCAAACCGGATCGTTTCCCGATTGAAAAACGGGAGCATTTTGCCGTGAATGACGCCATTGTCGGCGAGGGTGCCTTGTTGCGGGAAGTTTGTGCCGTCAAAGAGATCGGTGACGATGCCGCCCGCTTCGCGGACGATGACGTCGCCGGCGGCAATGTCGTAAGGCTGAAGGCAAAGTTCCCAAAAGGCGTCGAGTTTGCCGGCGCCGACGTACGCGAGGTCGAGCGCGGCGCTGCCGCTGCGGCGGAAAGCGCAAGTCGAGCGGGCGATGGCGGGCAAAATTTCCATATTGTCGAATTGATGTTTGGCGCGGATGCAGGAAAATCCGGTGGCGGCGACAACTTGCCGCAGATCACAATTTTGGGAAACGCGGATCGTTTCGCCGTTGCAGGTCGCGCCGTTTCCGGCTTCGGCGAGAAAGAGTTCCCCGAGTTTGGGGGCGAAAATCGCGCCGAGGACGCCCCGATGCTGATGTTGCAGACCGATGGAAACGCAATAAAAGGGCAAATCGCGGACGAAGTTCGTGGTACCGTCGATGGGGTCGATGACCCAGCAGTAGGGGGCGTCGGCGTGATCTTTGCCGGATTCCTCGCCGTAAATGCCGTAATCGGGGGTGAGTTCGTGAAGTTTCTGAACGATCATTGCTTCGACGTCGCGGTCGACGTCGGTGACGAGGTCGGCGTCGGTCGCTTTGGTGTGGATCTCGTTTTTGGAAAGCGATTTCCGCCGTTGGGCGGCGTATTCGCCCGCGCGCATGGCGAGGACGGCGATCTGTTGGAGTAAATTTTCTTTCATGATCTCACTTTTCCGATGGAAAGTCCTCGCGGGTCAGTTGCAGTGCGATCTCGCGGAAGCGGTCGCCGCGGTCGCCGTAACTTTTGAACATATCGAAACTTGCGCAACTGGGCGAGAGCAACACGGCGTCGCCGGGGCGCGAAGCCTGTGCCGCGAGCTTGAGCGTCTGGACGAAATCCATTTCGCCGTCGAAGACCGGGAAATTGCCCTTGAGGTGCTGACGCATTTTTTTGCGGCATTCGCCGAAGAGGACGACGGCGCGGATGTCGGGTGCGGCGAGGCTTTCAAAGCTGGAAAAATCCATGCCCTTGTCGAGACCGCCGAGCAGCAGCACGACCGGGCGGTCCATCGCCTTGAGCGCGGCGAAAACGGCGTGGGGATTGGTCGCTTTGGAATCGTCGATGAAAAGCCGTTCGGCGATCTCGGCGACGCGTTGAAGCCGGTGTGCGCCCGGGTGAAAATCGGCGACGGCGCCGGGGAGCACGGGGTAGTGCCCGAGAAAGAGATGCACCAGCTCGAGCGCGGCGGCAAAATTTTCCTGATTGTGCGGGGAGTTCAGCGCGGTCTCTTTGGTGTTGACCAAAACGGTGTCGCCGTCGCAGAGCGAGGCGCCCGAACGCGTGATGCGATGCGGTTTGTCGGCAAAGGAAAGCCCGTAAACGCGGTGCGCGGCGTCGACGCGGTCGAAAATGCTCATCTTGACGCGGCAGTATTCGTCAAAGCCCCCCGTGTAGCGGTCTTCGTGGTCGCTCGCGAGGTTGAGCAGCACGGCGGCAAACGGCGCGAAACTCGGCGCTTTTTCCAGTTGAAAGTTGCTCACTTCGAGCGCGACAATCTGCGGCTTTTTGCCGGTGATCCGCGCTTCGGCGACGACGTCGGAAAGCGGCCGCCCGATGTTGCCGGCGGCGACGGCGTCGACGTTGGATTTGCGCAACAGATGGCAGGTCAATTCGGTCGTCGTCGTTTTGCCGTTGGTGCCGGTGATCGCCAGCAGCGGGAAATCGCAGGCGCGGAATGCGTATTCGAGTTCGCCGATCAGTTCGACGCCGGACTTTTCCGCCTGCTGGTAGAGATGCGATTTGAGCGGCGGCACGCCGGGACTGACGACAACGAGGTCGCACGGCGGCAGAAGTTCGGTTTCGTCGTCGCAGACGATCGTCGCCTCGTCGCCGAGGACTCCGGCAAGTTTTTTGACCGCGTTTCCGGAAACGCCCGCCCCGAGGATGATGATCTTACGCTTCATCGAAAAGCCAGCTCGAAAGGTAGCGTTCCCCGGAATCGGGCAACAATGCGACGATGGTCTTGCCGGCAAATTCCGGCGTTTCGCCAAGCTGCAGCGCGGCGTAGAGCGCGGCGCCGCCGGAAATGCCGATCAGCAGCCCCTCTTTTTTGGCGGCGTCGCGGGCGGTCTTGCCGGCGTCCTCGTGGCGGACGTCGAAAACCTGATCGATGATCTTGGTGTTGAGGATCCTGGGGATGAAGTTCGCCCCGATGCCCTGAATTTTGTGCGGTGCGGCGACTCCGCCGGAAAGGAGCGGGGAATCCGCCGGTTCGACGGCGACGAGTTTGACCGACGGCCGGCGTTCCTTGAGGACCTCGCCGATGCCGGTGAAGGTGCCGCCGGTGCCGATCCCGGCGACGAAAGCGTCGATTTTGCCGTCGGTGTCGCGCCAGATCTCCTCGGCGGTCGTCGCGCGGTGAATGGCGCAGTTGTCGGGATTTTCAAACTGCTGGGGAATCCACGCGCCGGGATTTTCGTCGCGCAGCTTTTCCGCCATCGCGATCGCGCCCGTCATGCCGAGTTTGCCGTCGGTGAGGACGATTTCCGCGCCGTAGGCGGCGAGAAGTTTGCGCCGTTCGATGCTCATCGAGTCGGGCATCGTCAGAATGAGGCGGTATCCCTTGATCGCCGCGCAGAGCGCAAGGCCGATGCCGGTGTTGCCGCTGGTGGGTTCGATGATGAGGTTGCCGCGCTTCAGGATGCCGCGCTTTTCGGCGCCTTCGATCATGGCCATGCCCACGCGGTCTTTGGCGGAACCGCCGGGGTTGCGCGACTCGAGTTTGACGAGGATCGTGGCGTTGCCGGAGTGAAGTTTGTGGATTTTGACCAAAGGCGTGTTGCCGATCAAAGCCAGAGCGTTTTCTGCGATGTTCATATCTTTCAAATTCCTTCTGAAATGGATTTTGCTCTTAATATAGGCGGAGAACGGCAAAAAAACAAGAGTTCGGCGGGGTATTTTACACAACTTTCCCGCGCGGGCATAAAGAAATACGCGCGCCCGACTTGCACGAACGGATTTTTTGCGATATATTATGTAAATTTTGGTTTTAGATCAAAATTGCCCCGTTTATGATGGGGTGAAGGAGGAAGCATATGAAAAAAATTGTGATTGCCGACGCAACGTTGCGTTTCGGCGGCTCGGTGGAATGTGCGCCGGGCTTCAAGGAAAAAATCGAGATCGTCAAAGCGCTTGAACGACTCGGTGTCGACGTCATTGAAACGGCGCAACCGGTCAACGGCAAGAGCGACATTCTCCTTTTGCACACGATCGCGCCGCTGGCGGGGAATCGGGTGCTTTCCTGCTCGCTTCCTCTTGATGAAAAATTGATCGAAGAGGGCTATCGGGCGATTTCCAAGGCGAAACACCCGCGGCTCCACCTGATGGCGCCGGTTTCCGCCGCCCAGATGGAATATCTCTCGCACCAGAAAGCGCCGGTTTTTCTGGAAAATCTGCGCAAATTGGTCGCCAAGGCGAAATCGTACGGCGCCGAGGTGGAGGTTTCTCTGCTCGACGCCACCCGCGCCGAAAAGGAAATGCTCGCCAAGGCGATCGCCGTCGTCGTCGAGGAAAAGGCCGATGTGCTGACGCTCTGCGACAACGCGGGGACTTTGCTCCCCGACGAAATGCACGATTTCATCGCCGATGCGGCGAAACTTCTGCCGGAAAAAGACGCGCCGGCGCTCGGCGTGCAGTGCTCCAATAAACTCCACCTCGGCTTTGCCGCCGCGATGGGGTGCGTGGAAGCGGGCGCGACGCAGATCAAGTGCGCCGCCTTTTCCGAAGACGCATTGCCGCTTGCCGAGATCGCCAATTTCCTGCGGGTAAAAGGGCGCGATCTCGGTCTGGCGACGTCGCTCGATCTAACGATCGCGGAGCGTTCGATCCGCAAGATTGCAGGTGCGCTCGTCGGCAATTCCATTGCGCGCGGCGAGGAAAACGCCGCGGTCAGCGAAGCGGTGCAGCTTGCCCCCGACGCCGACATCACCGAGATCGGTACCGCCGTGCGTCAGCTCGGCTATGAACTTACGATCGACGATCTGACGCGGGTCTACGAGGAATACCGCCGGATCGCCAGCAAAAAGGAACCGGGCGCCAAGGATCTTGACGCGATCGTCGCCGCCGTGGCGATGCAGGCGCCGCCGACCTTCAAGCTCAAGAGTTTTGTGATCACCAGCGGCAACGTCATCACGTCGATGGCGCACGTCGTGCTGTTGCGCGGCGAAGAGGAAGTGGAAGGTTTCAGCATGGGCGACGGCCCGATCGACGCCGCCTTCCTCTCGATCGAAAACACCCTCGGAATTCACTTTGAATTGGATGATTTCAAGATTACCGCCGTGACCGAGGGGCGCGAAGCGGTCGCTTCGGCGATCGTGCGATTGCGTTCCAACGGGAAACTTTATTCCGGCAAGGGGGTTTCGACCGACGTCATCGGCGCCGGAGTCCGCGCCTACGTTGACGCGCTGAACAAGATCCATTACGACGAGAGTTCGAGAGCATGAAGTTAGCATTTTCCACCAACCGCTGGAGCGGTTGTTCCGTCGGCGAGTTTTTCGATCTCGCCGCCCGTTATAATTTTGCCGGCATCGAGATCCACGATGCCCAGCAGACGCTGGCGGGTCTCGACAGCGCCGCGCTCGCGGCGTTGCGCCGTCAGTCGTTCGAGAAGCATCTGCAGATCGTCTGCCTCGACATTGTGGGCGATATCGCCGACAATGCCGATGGCGCGCTTGCGGAATTGACGCAAGTTGCCGCGATCGCGCGCAAACTGCACGCCGCGGGGATCCGGGTGCGCACCAACGCCACCGACGAGGGCGCGGTCGAACGCGTCCGCGGTTTCCTTGCCCGGGCGCTTGAGATCGCCGACAAGGAAGACGTTTCGCTTTGGATCGAAACGGTCGGCGTCTTTTCCAATACGGCGAAACTGCGCGCTCTCTTTGAGGAATTCATCAGCGATCACCTCGCGGCGCTTTGGGATCTGCACCATCCTTTCCGCTTCGGCAACGAAACGCCCGCCGCGACGATCCGGAATCTCGGCGCCTATGTGCGCCATGTCCACGTCAAGGACTCCGAGAGTGCCGACCGCTTTTCGCTCGTCGGCGAGGGCAATTTGCCGCTCGATCAGGTGATGGATGCGTTGCGTTCGATCAACTACGACGGTTTCAGTACGATCGAGTGGGATCCCCAATGGGATGAGATCGCCGACATCGACGTCGTTTTGCCGCACTTCGTGAGCTTCATGAGCCACTTTGATCCGTCGCGCGCCAAGCATGCGCTTTACGAAAACAACGCGCATACGGGCAAATTCGTCTGGAAAAAGGAAACGTTGATCGAAAAGACCTTTTCCGGCGTGCTCGACACGATGGTCCGGGAATTTCCCGACCAGCTCGCATTCAAGTACACGACGCTCGACTACACCCGTACTTACGAGGAATTCCGCGACGACGTCGACGAATTCGCCCGCACGCTGATCGCGCTGGGCGTCCGGCCCGGCACCAAGGTGGCGGTCTGGATGACCAATCTGCCGCAGTGGTACATCAGCTTTTGGGCGACGACCAAGATCGGCGCGATCCTCGTCACGGTCAACACCGCCTACAAGATCGCCGAGGCGGAATATCTCTTGAAGCAATCCGACACGCATACGCTGATTCTGGAAAAGAGCTGGCGCGATTCCGATTACGCCGGGATCATCGCCGAACTCTGCCCGGAACTCGCCCGCTGTCGCGCCGGCGAACCGCTGCACGCGCGGAAACTGCCTTTCCTGCGCAACGTGATCACGGTCGGCTACCGGCAGGAGGGCGCGATGACGTGGGAGCAGTCGCTCGAACGCGCCAAACGCGTTTCGGTCGAGGAACTTCAGCGGCGCGCCGAAGCGGTCGATAGCCACGACGTCTGCAATATGCAGTATACTTCCGGCACGACCGGATTCCCCAAGGGCGTGATGCTGACGCACCTCGGCGTCGTCAACAACGGCAAGTGCATCGGCGACCGCATGGATTTGTCGACCGCCGACCGGATGATGATTCAGGTGCCGATGTTTCACTGCTTCGGTATGGTGCTCGCGATGACGGCGGCGATGACGCACGGCGCGACGCTGCTGCCGCTGCCCTACTTTTCGGCGAAGCCCGCCTTGGCGTGCATCGATCAGGAAAAGATCACCTGCTTCCACGGCGTGCCGACGATGTTCATCGCATTGCTCGGTCACCCCGATTTTGTCAAGACCGATTTTTCGTGCATGCGCACCGGGATTATGGCGGGGTCGCCCTGTCCGATCGCGGTGATGCGCGACGTCATCGACAAGATGCATATGACCGAGATCACGATCGTCTACGGGCAGACCGAAGCTTCGCCCGGCTGTACGATGTCGACGACCAGCGACCCGATCGAGGATCGCGTTTCGACCGTCGGCCGCGATCTGCCGGAAATTGAAAACCGCATCGTCGATCCCGAGACCAACCGCGTGCTCGGCGACAACGAGGTCGGTGAATTCGTCACCCGCGGCTATCACGTGATGAAAGGTTATTACAAGATGCCCGCCGAGACCCGCGCCGCGATCGACGCCGACGGCTGGCTTCACACCGGCGACCTCGCGATGCGCACGCCCGACGGCAATTACCGCATCACCGGGCGGCTCAAGGATATGATCATCCGCGGCGGCGAGAACATCTACCCCAAGGAGATCGAGGAATTCATCTACACGCACCCGAAAGTCGCCGACGTTCAGGTGATCGGCATCCCCGACAAGGCGCTCGGCGAGGAGATCCTCGCCGCCGTCATCCTCAAAAAAGGCGAGACGATGACCGCCGAGGAGTTGCAGGATTTCGTCCGCCGCAGTATGGCGAAGCACAAGGTGCCGCGCTACATTGATTTCGTCGACGCTTTCCCGCAGAACGCCGCGGGCAAGATCTTGAAGTACAAGATGCGCGAAGATGCCGCGAAACGGCTCCACATCGCGCAGGTGGAAGGGATCGTTTCCGAGTAGGATAAAAGGAATTTTCTATGCAAGCTGAAAAGCCTAAATTTGCCACGATGGACGGCAACGAGGCGTGCGCTTACGTCGCGTACGCCTTTACCGAGATCGCCGCCATCTATCCGATCACGCCGTCGTCGCCGATGGCGGGCAAGACCGACGCCTGGTCGGCAAAGGGGAAGAAAAACCTTTTCGGTCAGGAAGTAACGCTGGTCGAAATGGAATCCGAAGCCGGCGCCGCAGCGGCGATCCACGGTTCGCTTGAGGCGGGCGCGCTCTCGACGAGTTTCACCTCGTCGCAGGGATTGATGCTGATGATCCCCGTGATGCACCGCATCTCGGGTGAAAGACTGCCGGGGGTGCTCCACGTCGCTTCGCGTACGGTGGGCACGCACGCGCTTTCGATTTTCGGCGATCACTCCGACGTGATGAATTGCCGCCAGACCGGTTTCGCACTGCTTTCGAGCGCGAATTCGCAGGAGATTATGGATCTCGCCCCTGTCGCCCATCTGGCGGCGCTCGCGGGGCGCATTCCCTTTTTGCACTTTTTTGACGGCTTCCGCACTTCGCACGAGATGAGCAAGGTCGAAACGATCCCCTACGAGGTTTTCGACGCGTTGCTCGACCGCGAAAAGCTCGCCGAATTCCGTGCGCAGGCGCTCAACCCGGAACACCCGAAATTGCGCGCCACGGTGCAAAACGGCGACGTCTACTTTCAGGTGCGCGAGGCGAACAACCGCTTCTACGACGCCTTGCCCGGCATCGTGCAGGAATATATGGATAAACTCGGCGCCGTCACCGGGCGGCGTTACCATTTGTTCGACTACTACGGCGCCGCCGATGCGACGCGCGTCATCGTCGCAATGGGTTCCGTTTCGGGCGCGGTGCGGGAAACGGTCGATTATCTCAACGCGCGCGGCGAAAAGACGGGCTTTCTGCAAGTCCACCTTTTCCGCCCCTTCTCGGCGGAGGCGTTTCTCGACGCGCTTCCCGCGAGCGTCGAAAAGATCGCCGTCCTCGACCGCTGCAAGGAAATGGGCAGCGCCGGCGAACCGCTTTATCAGGACGTGGCGACCGTCGTCGCCCGGCGCGAAGCCAAAGTCACCGTCGTCGGCGGCCGCTACGGCTTGTCGAGCAAGGACGTCGATCCGGCGCAGATCGCCGCCGTCTTTGACAACCTCGCGCAAAATGCGCCGCGCAACAACTTCACAATCGGCATCGACGACGATGTGACGCATCTGTCGCTTGCTTGCGGCGATGCGCTTTACCCCGACGACGAACACCAGATCTGCTGTAAATTCTGGGGACTTGGTTCCGACGGCACGGTCGGCGCCAACAAGAGTACCGTCGAGATCATCAACGCGCACACATCGAAATTCGCCCAGGCGTACTTTGAGTACGACGCGAAAAAATCCTTTGGCGTCACCAAATCGCATCTGCGTTTCGGCGATGCGCCAATCCGTTCGAGCTACTACGTCAAACGCGCCGATTTCATCGGTTGCCACAACGAAACCTACATCCGGCAATACGACGTCGCCGATGAATTGAAGGAAAACGGCACGCTGTTGCTCAACACCGGGTGGAACGAGGCGGAACTTGCCGCGCATTTGCCCGCGCGCGTCAAGCGTATTCTGGCGTCGCGTCACGCGAAACTTTACACGATCGACGCCGTGTCGATTGCCGACAAACTCGGGCTTGGCAGTCACTACAACCTCGTCCTGCAGTCGGCGTTTTTCCGCCTTGCCAACGTCATCCCCTTTGAGGATGCGCGCCAATTTATGAAAGAACTCGCCAAGCGCACCTACTTCGCCAAGGGCGACGAAGTCGTGCAGAAAAACTTTGCCGCCATCGACGCCGGCGCCGACGCGCTCGTCGAGGTGAAAGTTCCTGCCGAATGGGCTGATTTTGCCGACGATGCGCCCGGCGCCGATCCCGCGCGTCCCGCCGTCGTCCGCAATCTCGCCGACCCGATCAACCGCCAGAAAGGCGACGATCTGCCGGTCAGCGCTTTTCAGGGCTATGAGGACGGCGTCGTCGAAATGGGGTTGACCGCGTGGGAAAAGCGCGGCATCGCCGTGCGCGTGCCGGTCTGGGAAGCCGCCAAGTGTTTGCAGTGCAACCGCTGTGCGCTCGTCTGCCCCCACGCCGTGATTCGCCCCTATCTGCTCAACGATGCGGAAAAGAACGCCGCGCCCAAAGGTTTTCAGACGCTCGGCGTGCGCGGCAAGGAAAATTTGCATTTTGCCCTCGTTGCCAGTCTTGCCGACTGCACCGGTTGCGGCGCTTGCGCGAGTAACTGCCCCGCGCCGGAAAAGGCGTTGACGATGACCCCTTACCGCGAAACCGGCGATCAGCGCGAACTTTGGGATTACGCGCAGACCCTTTCCGCCAAAGGCGATGTTTTTGATCCGTGGAGCGTCAAGGGCAGCCAGTTCCGCACGCCGCTTCTGGAATTTTCCGCCGCGTGCGCTGGGTGCGGCGAAACGCCGTACGCGAAACTGCTCACCCAGCTTTTCGGCGACCGCGTCTACTGGGCGAATGCGACCGGGTGTTCGCAGGCATGGGGTTCCCCGATGCCCGGCATTCCTTATACCGTCAATGCGGCGGGGCGCGGCCCCGCATGGAGCAATTCGCTCTTTGAAAACAACGCAGAATTTTCGCTCGGTATGGCGTTGAGCGTCAAGCAACAGCGCAACGCGCAAAAAATGCGGCTCGAAAAGTTGCTTCAAGCGGAACTTCCCGCAGAAGTGAAAGCTGCCGTCGAAAAAATGATCGCCTCGTTTGACGATTTCGACGCATCGCGCCTCGCTGCCGACGCGCTGGTTTCCGTTTTGGAAAAATCGCCCGCAACGCCCGAGATTTGCGGAATTCTGGCGCACCGCGATATGCTCGCGCGCAAGAGTTTCTGGATGTTCGGCGGCGACGGCTGGGCATACGACATCGGCTTCGGCGGACTCGACCACGTCATCGCTTCCGGCGAGAACGTCAACGTTTTCATCGTCGATACCGAAGTTTACAGCAATACCGGCGGTCAGTCCTCCAAGGCAACCCCGATCGGCGCCGTCGCCCAATTCGCCAGCGCCGGCAAGAAAAGCCCCAAAAAGGATCTCGGCAGCATCTTTATGACTTACGGCAACGTCTACGTCGCCCAAGTCGCCATGGGCGCCGACCCCAACCAGCTGATGAAAGCGATCCGCGAGGCGGAATCCTACGAGGGCCCCGCCGTCATCATCGCCTATACGCCGTGCCTCTCGCACGGCATCAAGTGCGGTATGGGATGCACCCAGCAGGAAATGAAACGCGCCGTCGAAGCCGGATATTGGATGCTCTACCGGTACGATCCCCGCAAGGAAAAACCCTTGACCATCGATTCCGCCGCACCCAAGAACGCCTACGGCGATTTCCTCGCCGGCGAAACCCGGTACGCCGCTTTGATGCGCACTTTCCCCGATCACGCGAAAACCTATTTCGCCCAAGGCAGCGACCTCGCGGCAAAACGGTATGCGCATTACAAAAAGCTTGAGGAAAATCAATAATCAACACAACACACAAGGGGCTGTTGCAAATCCTTGACCGGAAAGCAACAGTCCTTTTTTTTGCTCATTTCGCGGCATCGCCGCGAGACAAATCGTTTTGTCCTCTGCGCCGTGTCCGCGCCGGCGGTGCGGTACGTTGCTCTGCGCTTATCAAAACACCTTTGTCGCTTAACCTCGGCAGGTTTTGCAACCGCCCCTTTTTTCCTCTCTCCTCTCTCCTCTCTTTTATTAAATCTTCGACTTTTATAATTAATTAAAAAGGCAAGTATTTTTGATGCGTTTTTCGCTTCTTGTTTTTTCGGGCTCGGCGTGGTACATTATATCATCATCAAAATTGAGGTTGTTTTATGGAAATTTTCAAAACGTTTCAGCATGAAAACCTTTTGCTCGTCTACTATCGGGAAAAGGACGTTTTTGATTTCACCATCATCCCCGCGGCGATGGAAAATGCGCTCGTCGAACGCCGCAGTTGCATCAAAGATACGCTGGCGGCGCGCGCGATCTGCAAGGCGCTTGATTTCGTCTTTCCGACGATGGAAATGGAAAGCATGGTGCAATTTCACTTGTGCGGCGTGCCGCGCGGCAACGACACCGGCAGCACGATGCGCAATTCGCCGTGCACCAAGGAGTTGAAATTCCTTGAGCAGAAAGCGGAAAACGATTTGATCGTCACGCGTTTCGAGTACGGCAAGGGATTGTTTTTCGACCACATCGTGCAAAAAGTGCGTTCCGGCGTCAGGATCCACACCGAGGTGCGCAATCTTTCGGGCAAAGCGGTGAAATTCGATTATCTTGCAAGTTTCTCGCTCGGGATGCTCTCGCCGTTTCAAAAGGAAGACGGCGCCGACAGTTACACCATTCACCGCGTGCAGTCCAACTGGGCGGCGGAGGGGCGGCACGAATTTTTGAGCGCCGAACAGGCGGGATTGGAAATGTCGTGGCAGGCGGCGAATACGCGCAGTCTCCGCTTCGGTCAAAACAGCACCAAGCCGGTGCGAAAATATTTCCCCTTTGTCGGTTTTGAGGATAAGGTCAACCGCGTTCTGTGGGGCGCGCAGTTGGAAGCGCTCGGCGCGTGGGAACTCGAAGTTTCGCGTTTCTGCGATGCGTGCAACCTTTCCGGCGGTCAGGTCAGCCGCGAGACCAGCGGCTGGTGCGCGACGCTCGCCGACGGCGAAACGCTGTCGACGCAATACGCCAATGTGAGTTGTGTGCAAGGCGACATCCTCGATCTTTTCAACGCGATGCTCCGCATGCAGTATGCCGGGCAGATCCGCGCGGCGGCGGAGCGGGAGCTCCCCGTGCTTTTCAACGAATTCTGCACGACGTGGGGCGATCCGCGCGAGGAAAAGCTTTTGTCGCAGATTGCCGCCGTCAGGGAACTGGGGTTGAAATATTTCGTCCTCGACGACGGCTGGTTTCAGCGCAATGAGAATTTCTGGCAGGGCGACTGGATCATCGACGAGAGCAAGTACAACGGCTCCTTTGACGCGTTTCTCGACAAGATCCGGCAGGCGGGGATGATCCCCGGCGTCTGGTTTGAGATGGAAACGGTGATGTCAAAGTCGCGCGTCGCCAAGGAGCACCCCGAGTATTTGCTGACGCTCGACGGCGTTGCCATCTGCAACGACGGCAGACATTTTCTCGATCTGCGGCGCGAGGATGCGCGCGACTTTTTGCGCGAGCGCGTGATCAATTTTGTGAAACAGCACAAAATCGGCTACGTCAAGATTGATTACAATTCGTGCATTTCCTGCGGTTGCGACGGCGTTGATACGCCGCATGAAAATCAGCGGCGCTATACGGAAAGCGTCTTTTCCTTTTACGAAGAGATCCGCGCGGCGCTGCCGGAATTGGTCATCGAAATCTGCGCTTCCGGCGGCTACCGGCTGACGCCGGGGTGGATCAAGTTCGCCGATATGTTGAGCTTTTCAGATGCGCACGAATGTCCGCAACTGCCGATGATTGCGCTGGACGTGCAGATGCTCGTGCCGATGAAAAAGAGCCAGATCTGGGCGGTGTTGCGTGAAAACGACGGTTCCAGGCGGTTGCATTACAGCATTGCCGCCGGGATGATGGGGCGGCTCTGCCTTTCGGGCGAACCGGATAAATTGACCGCCGACGAGATGGCGATCGTCAAGGACGGCGTGGCGTTTTACCGCGCGATCACGTTTTTGCTGGACGAGGGGGAATTCCGCCTCGGACACGTCATCGGCGATTACCGTTCGGCGCCGACCGGGTGGCAATATCTTGTGCGCGGCACGGATTCGGCAAAATACGTCGTCTTTCACACCTTTGACAATCCGCCCGAAAAGGTGGAAATCGAGTTGCCGGCAAATCTGACGATGCGCCGCGTTTTCGCGTCGGATACGCTCACGTGGAATTACGCCGCCGGAAAGCTCGTCATCACGGCTCCCGGGGCGTTTGAGGGGGCGGCGTTTCTGCTGACTGAATAAAGGAAAAAGAGCAAATTATTTGCTCTTTTTGCCTTTGGACGCGGCTTTTTTCGCCGGCTTTTTCTCTACGACGGGTTCTTCGTCGAAATCGTCGTCGAAGTCGTCGTCGTTATGCTTTCGGGGGAGTTCTTCGTCGTCGAAGTTCTCCTCTTCCTCGTCAAATTCCTCGTCGCTGAATTCGTCTTCGTCGAAATCCCCGCCGAGCGCGAATTCGTCGTCGTCGTATTCACCCTCGAAATCGTCGTCTTCGTACTCATCGTCGTCGAATTCGCTGAAAACGTCCTTTTCCTGATCGTCGAGATCGTCGTAATCTTCCTCATCCATCAGCGAACTCGGCGTGCCGATGACGGCGCCGCACTCCGGACAGCACCCGTCTTCCGCCTCGATCGCACTTTCGCTGACTTCGATGTTGCAATAAGGACAAACCGTAGCCATAATAAAAGCCTCCCATCTTGCCGTTCCCGGCATTCAAAAACAGTTATGTGGTACTATATTGGATTTTTTTGATTTGTCAATCCCGAAATGCAAAAAAAATCGAATTTTTTTCAGGAAAAAGGCCGATTGCACTTGAAAAACCGCCGCGACGGCATATTTTAAAGTAGAATAAGGATTTTTTTGTCACCCTTTCAGATGGAGAAATATTATGTCCCGTCAGCATCGAGCTTTTACGTTGATCGAACTTCTCATTGTCATCGCGATTATCGGCATTCTTGCCGCGTTGCTTTTTCCGATGGTCAACCGTGCGCGCGCCGCTTCCAAAAAAACGGATTGTCTCAACGGCAAACGCAGTCTCGCCCAGACGGTCAGCACCTATTCGGCGGACAACGACAAGCTCATTCCCGTTACGGTGAAAAACAAGCCTTACTCCTGGTATTTCCGCGGCTTTAACTGCCAGCAGAACGACGCTGCCAACGACCAGCCCACCGGGCAGGTTTATATGGGTTTTGCCGCGATGCGCTGCTCGCTCTCCGAAGTGAAAAAAGATGACAAAAATCAGGAAGAAAAAGTCTCGGGCATTTTCGATACGGGCGACGCCGGTTCCGGCTGGTGGAATGAAACCGGCGGGGAAGGCAGCCGCAAGATGAGCGAACGCTTCGGCAATTTCCGCGTTAAAAAAGGTTCCGACGTCAGTTACACTATGAAAAACCTGATCGATACTTCGGGGATGATTTTGTTTGCGGATGTCTTTGAGGAAGTCAAAGACAAGCCCTCCAAGAGCCCGCTTTCCACTCCGACGTGGAAATTTGATTACAAAGGGTCGTTTTCCAACGGCGCCGGCCGCATCACGTTGCTCCATCAGGGGACTACGACCGCCGGTTACGCCGACGGCCACGCCGACGCATTGGAAAAAGCCGATCTGGAAAAATTCGGGATCAAGAATTTCTACAACGATTCTTTCAAAGCTGCCAAATAAGCTGTTATTGCAAATCGTCGATGCCGCTGAAATTCAGCGGCATTTTCACTTTTTGAAAAACGATTCACACCTACGATAAACGCAAGGAGTTTTTATGAAAGTCGCGGATCTCACCAAGGATTGGGGTTTCGGGAAACTGCAGTTCGAATTCGGCTACTGCGATCAAAAGGGCAAACTCGTTTTACCCGAAACGAGCAAGGCGACCCAGTTGGACGATGCGCTCAAGCTCGATCTCAAATACGCTTCGGGCGCCCGCGAGGTGCTTTTCTTTGAAAAGGCGGGCAATGCGGAAATTCTCTGCCGTCGCAGTTTCCTCAACGGCGAAAAAAAGATCGAAGTCAAGGAGCTGGTCGCGACGATTTCCGGCATCGACTTCAAGGGCGTACAGAAAGAGGATTATTTCTATCACGTCGAAAATCCGCGCGTCTACGAGATTCTCGCGATGCCGATCGACTACGACCGCGTCAAAAATGCGGGCAGCGTGCGCGACACCGGCTTCGACTTTCAGGCGGGCAACCGCTGGGCGGATCCCGGCGTTGTTCACGAACGCATCGGCCGCAGTCCCTATCAGCCTTTCCCCGCGATCCTCGTCAGCAATCTGAAATCCGAGCGCGGCATCGTCCACGGGACTCTTTCGCAGAAAATCTTTTATCACAACTATCTCCTGAACCACGACAAGCAAAGCAAGATCGTCTGGCAGATCTTTTCCAGCTGCAAGGCGATCTCGGCGCGCATTGTTTCCCCCGGCGAAACGCTGACGGATGCGTGGTATCTCGGCGCGACCGATCAGGCGGCGGAATTCGACCATCTTTTCGACGGCTACACCGCGGCGTTGCGCAAGGAACTTCCCCCGATGTACGGCGCGACGGCGATCAACCGCGACAACGTCGTCTGGGGCACCTGGAACGACGGCATTTTCCGCGACGTTTCCGAAAAGATGATCGTCGACGAGGCGAAATATCTCGCCGCCAATTTCCCGACCTGCCGCTGGATCCAGCTCGACGACGGTTATGCCGTTTACACCAAAAGCGCGCATGGCATCGGTATGCCTTATGAGGGCAAAAAGGGCTTCGACTCGAAAAAGTTCCCCAACGGCTTCCGCGGACTGACCGACAAGATCCGCGAAACGGGATTGCGCCCCGCGCTCTGGATCGGCGGTTTTGTGCCGACGGATTGCAAACTTTTCAAGGATCACCCCGACTGGTTCATCGACTACAGCTACCGCGTCACCGAAATGGAGCCGCTGGACGTCAGTCAACCGCAGGTGCGCGAATATCTCACTTCCGCGCTCGATGAAATGGTCACCAAGGGCGGCTTCGACGCCGTCAAGCACGATTTCTGGAGTTACGCTTACGAAGACAGCAGCGCGCTTCTGAAAAACCGCGAAAAGAGCGGCTACGAGTGGCGCGAATGGTGGACGACCGAATTCCGCAAACGCCTCGCCCCCGACGGTTATTTCCAGACCGGGTGCGACATTTGCATGGGCAACGTCTTTCTCGGCGAGAAATTTTCCAACTACCGCTACGGCATCGACATCGGCAGCGGCAATTGGGATAACGTCAAAATCAACTTCCTCTGGGGCATCGCCTGCTTTGCCACGCATACCGGCGACCTCTTTGTCCCCAACAGCGACGCGATCGGTCTTTTCCCCGGGTTGAACGACGTCGACGCCCAATTCTGCGTCAACTATTGCCTTGTCACCCACTCGATGGTCGAGATCGCCGGACTTTTGAGCAAAAACACCAAGCACAAACGCTTCAAGATGCTCGCCAAGGCAGTCTGCAACCCCAACAACGGTCAGGACGTCTATCTCGCGAGCTACGATTACCGCGACCACAAAAAACAGATTCCCCATATTCTGTACTTCAAGACGCCGCACTTCTCGACCGCGGAAAATACGGCGCATCTGCCGTTGCGCACGATCGGATTTTTCAACACCGACGACGAAAAGATCACCGTCGATTTCGCGCCGGCGGATTTCGGTCTTTCCAACCGGAAACTCTATCAGCTCACCGACGTCTGGAGCGGCAAGAGCTTTTTCTGGCAGGGCAAGTCGACGCTCGAATTATTGCCCCACGGCAGCCGGCTTTTCGCCGTTTCCGCCGCCGGAGATCACGAGATCCTCGACGCCAATATCCGCATCAACGTCAACGGCAAAGAACTTGCTTTCGATTATGCCGCCAAGGCGGAGATCATCACGAGTTCCCGCGTGCTTGAAGTGCGCATCAACGGCAAAAAAGTGAAATCGGCCTGTCGCGACAATGGCGATAATTATATCGTCAAGTTCGACGCCGTGCCGGGCGCGTTTGAGTTGATCTGGAAATAATAACGGCGCGCAAGCGCGTTGCACCTCAAAACGTGCGCAATAATATCAGCGCAGGTTTCGCGGCGTCGCCGCAAGACCTGCGCTGATTTGTGTACCGTCGGTTTGGTCTGACAAATTCAACCAAGATGCCCGATGTCGCGGCGCCGCCGCAAAAATTACATCGCCGAGTCGGTGCGGACGATCTGGGTGCCGACGCCCTGCGAGGTGAAGATCTCAAGCAGCAGCGAATGCGTTTGTCTGCCGTCGATCAGGTGGACTTTGTTGATACCGGCGTTGAGCGCCTCGACACAGCTGGCGATTTTGGGGAGCATGCCGCCGGAAAGGACGCCTTGACGGATCAGATCGTCGATGTCGCAGGTGCGGATGGTCGGGATGACGCTTTTTTCATCGTTGCAGTCGGAAAGAACGCCGGGTACATCGCTCATGAAAACAAGTTTCCGGGCGTGGAGCGCTTCGGCGATCTTGCAGGCGGCGCGGTCGGCGTTGATGTTGTAAACTTGACCGTCGACGCCGACGCCGAGCGGCGTGACGACGGGGATGAAGCCCTGGTTGATCGCGTCGAGAATCGGGGTGGCGTTGACGCCGACGACTTCGCCGACGAAGCCGATATCTTCCTGCTTGCCGGTTTCGGGGTTGGTCGCCATGGTCTTGATCGCTTTCAAGACCTGTTTGCCGGAAATGCCGCAGCAGTTGCCGCCGGATTGATTGCCGAGGTCGAGCAAATTGCGGTTGACCTGATTGTGAAGCACGTCGTCGACGACTTCGATGGTCGCCGCGTCGGTGTAGCGCAAGCCGAAAACGAATTTCGTCGCGATGCCGCGCGCTTTGAGTTCCGCCGAAATCGCCTTGCCGCCGCCATGGACGATGACCGGTTTGATGCCGATTGCTTCGAGCATGACGATGTCGCACATCGTGCGGCGGACAAGTTCAGGATCCTCCATCGCGCTGCCGCCGAATTTGACGACAAAGAGCGAATTGCGGAATTTCTGGATATAGGGCAAGGCTTCGACCAAAACGTTGGCTTTGTCAACAAAATCGTAAATCGCCATAATAATAGACCTCCGGTAAAAAATCGTTCCGTTCACGAAAATAATATACAGCGGTGCGGCGCGTTGCGCAAATGAAAATGAGAAGAAAAAGCGCATTCCGTTTCGCGATTTCGCGCGCGCGTTCGGAATCCCCATTGAAAAAAGCCTCACGTTGTGGTATTTTATATTGCGAAAATATCAAAAACGAAGGATTTTTCCCATATGGCTGAATTAACGCATATCCGCAACTTTTGCATCATCGCGCACATCGACCACGGCAAATCGACGCTCGCGGACCGGATGCTCGAATTGACCGGCACCATCGCCAAGCGCGATCTGCAGGAGCAGACGCTCGACGGCATGGACTTGGAGCGCGAGCGCGGCATCAC
>DCFZ01000002.1:22116-66004 GCA_002314455.1 Lentisphaeria bacterium UBA1791
CATCACGATCAAGTCGCACCCCGTGCGCATGAAATATGATCCGGGCGACGGCGTCGAGTACGAATTGAATCTGATCGACACCCCGGGACACGTCGACTTTTCCTATGAAGTGAGCCGCAGTTTGAGCGCGTGCGAGGGCGCGGTGCTGCTGATCGACGCGACGCAGGGCGTTCAGGCGCAGACGGTCGCCAACGTCAATCTGGCGTTTCGCGAAAAACTGCGGGTGATCCCCGCGATCAACAAGGTCGATTTGCCCGCCGCCAATTTGGAGCTCTGCTATCAGCAGATGGAAGAGATCCTCGCGATCCCGCGCGAAGAGGCGTTGCTCGTTTCCGGCAAGACCGGGCAGGGCGTGCCCGAATTGCTCAAACGCATTATCGAAGTCGTGCCGCCGCCGACAAGATCCGATGAAAAGGGGTGCGCCGCGCTGATTTTCGATTCGCAGTACGACGTTTACCGCGGCGTGGTCAATTTCGTGCGCGTCCAGCGCGGGAGTTTCCGCCGCGGCACGCGGATCAAGCTTTTCAGCAACAATCTTTCGAGCGAGATCAAGGAAGTCGGCTTTTTTCACCCCGAAATGAATGCGTGCGATGAACTCGACGCCGGGAGCGTCGGTTACATCATCCCCAATCTGAAAAATCCCGCCGACACCAAGATCGGCGACACCATCACCGATTCGGCGGATCCGGCGGCGGAGCCGCTGCCCGGTTTCGTCGAAGTGCGCCCGATGGTTTTCAGCGGCATTTATCCGATCGACACCGCCGATTACGACCAGTTGCGCGCGAGCATGGCGAAACTTCAGCTCAACGACGCCGCTTTCGTCTATCAGGCGGAAAGTTCCGCCGCGCTCGGTTTCGGCTTCCGCTGCGGCTTTTTGGGGTTGCTCCATATGGAGATCATTCAGGAGCGGCTCCGGCGCGAATACAATATGGACATCATCACCACCTATCCGTCGGTGATCTACCACGTTTACCTCAAATCGGGCGAGATGATCCATCTCGACAACCCCGTCTATCTGCCCGATCCGAGCGGCATCGAGCGCATTGAAGAACCTTTCATCAAGTGCCGTCTGATGTTGCCGTCGCAGTACATCGGCGACGTGATGAATCTCGTGATGAGCAAACGCGGCATCTGCACGGCGACCGACAGCGTCGACGCGGGGCACGTCATTCTGACCGCCAGTATGCCGATGCACGAGATATTGATCGATTTCCACGACAAACTCAAGACCATCACCCGCGGCTACGGCAGTTTCGATTACGAGCCCGACGAATACCGCGCCGGCAAATTGGTCAAACTCGACATCCTTGTCAACGGCGAACCGGTCGATGCATTCAGCAGCATTGTCCACGCCGACATGGCGTACGAACGCGGCCGCGAGATTGCCGAACGGTTGAAAAATGCGATCCCGCCGCAGATGTTTCAGATCGCCGTGCAAGCCGCGATCGGCGGCAAGGTGATCGCCCGTGAAACGATCCGGCAGTTGCGCAAAAACGTGCTTGCCAAATGTTACGGCGGCGATATTTCCCGTAAACGCAAACTGTTGGAAAAGCAGAAAGAGGGCAAGAAGCGGATGAAATTGATCGGCGAGGTCAACATTCCGCAGGAAGCGTTTGTCGCGGTACTCAAGGCGCAGGAATTCAATCAGTAGTTCCGGGCGTCTGAATCCGGTTTTCTGTGCGCGGCTGGTGGAATTGGCAGACACGCAGGATTTAGGTTCCTGTGCCGAGAGGCGTAAGGGTTCGACCCCCTTGCCGCGCACCACTTTTTTTGACTGCTTCCAACTTCGGGAGGAACGGATGATGAAACACGTTTTGGCGGCGATCGCTTTGCTGGCGACGCAACTGCTTCGGGCTTTCCCCGGCGATGCGCCGGCTTCCCGTTTCGGGATGAATATGAATGAGAGCATTATGGTCGAAAGCGACCTCGGCATCCTCAACGGCGCTCTGACGACCAACGGTCTGATGCACGACGTCGCCGCCGTTTCCGGGCTGTACGCGCCGCCTTATTACAGCAACACCTTCCGTCTGGAATTGCGGTTCAACGGCCGCCGAATGAAAGCCGAAACGTGTTTCTGGCAACCCGAGGAAGTGGCGCGTCGCGGCAGTTTCGACGGCGTCGCCGTGGAAACGGAACTCGTCCTGGCTGCAAACCGCCGCGGCGCCATCTTGAAGTGTACGCTTGTCAACACTTCCCGCGTTCTCCAAAAAGTTGCGTTGCAATATGAAATTTCGGGTGCGCCCGCATTTTTGCAGAAATGGGGATTTCACCGCCCGGTCGACGCGCCGCGCGGCGCGATCGAGTGGCGCCGCGACGCCGTTTTCAGTTTCAATCACGATGCGGCGATCGGCGTCGCTTCGACGCTCCCCCTGAAACCGGCGGCGAAAGAGATCTTTGACGCCGACGCGATCGAATTGGCTCCCGGCGGAACCCGATGCTTTTACACAATCATCGTTTTGGATCAAACGGAACGCGCCGTCGAATTGCTCGGTCAGTTGCGCCGCGACCCCGAAAAGGCGATCGCGCAGAGCCGGGCAAATTGGGCGGCGCGCGTGGCGAAACTCGATGCGGCGATGCCGCATTTTTCGACCGATTTTTTGCCGCTTCAACGGCTTTACGACCGCTCGCTGTTACACTTTTTGCTCAACGAATGGCAGGTGCCCGAGTGGAAACTTCACCCCTATTACCCGACGGGCGGCTTGAATGGCGGGTGTTTCTGCTGTTATTTGTGGAATTACGGCGAACCCTACCGCTTGTGGAGTATGCTCGCCCCCGTGTCGGCGCGCGAGCACTTGAAGTGTTTTCTCGCACTCGACTTGACCAAGTGTTACTCCTTCTACCCCGATGACGCGTCGCGTTGCGGCCCCTATTACCCCGTCAATCAGGAAAAGATTTTGCTGTTGACACACGCTTACGTATTGCAGACGCGTGACGTCGCGTTTTTGCACCGGAAAATCGGCGACCGCCGGGTGATCGACATTCTGATCGAAGCGGCGACAATGCACGACGACCTCGCAAAAGAGGCCGTTCTCGTCGATTACGGCACCGGCAATCACCACCTCGAATTGCGCGGTAAAGAGCGTTACGACGGCATCGCCCCCGACCTCAATTTGCGCCGCGCAGTCAACTATCACCTCGCCGCGCAACTTTGCCGGCTTGCCAAGGTGACGCCCCCCGTCGACTTCGAACAACGCGCCGCCGCGCTGAAAGCGAAAATCGAAAAGGAACTTTATTCGCCGCAGGATCAATGGTTCTACGCCATTGATCCCGCGGGAAAACTTTATTTGCGTTATACGATGCAGATGTTCAAAGCGCTCGGTTGGTCGGATTGGGCGCTGACCAACGTCACGCGCGAAGCGCTGATCAGTCACCTCAACGAGGCTGAATTTCTCGGCGCGTACGGAATGCATTCGATGGCAAAGCAGGATCCCGCCTACGATCCCGCCGACGTCGACAACGGCGGTCCCGGCTGTTGCGTTTCCTTTGCGCCCGCAGTCGCCGACCGGCTCTTCCGCGACGGATACGGCGACAAGGCGTGGGATGTTTTTCGCCGTTTGCTCTGGCTTGCCGACGCATTGCCTTATTGGGGCGACAGTCAGACGGCGGACCGCATGGAATACCGGCGCGACACGCCGCTCCAAAGCGATATCCAGTCGACCTCTCTTGCGCAGACGATCATTTTCGGACTTTTCGGCATCGACGTCAAGGAAGATTTTTCAATCGAGATCGCACCCTATCTGCCGCCGGAAGCTGCGACGATGAAACTGGAAAACATCCATCTTGCCGGCAAACATTTCTCGATTTTCGTCGACCGCCAGCAATTTGAAGTCGAAATCGACGGCAAAAAAAATTCCGCACCGTTGGGGCAACGACTTGTGATCCGGGGCGAAACGGGAAAGTAAAGCAAAGACATATGCAAATGGTGCTCTCGCGGCGATGCCGCGAATTTGACGAAGTCCCCTCACTCACGCCCCTTCTTGCAGACGACACGCCCGCGAGCTTCATTTCATCGCTGTGATGACGGTGTTTTCGCCTTGACTTGAGAATAATCCGTATTATATTATACCTTATGAGGTGAAATCATGATGGAACGTCTGCGCAGGTGTGTGCTTTTATTTTATACGTTTGCCAAAATCGCGCTTTTCGTGCTTGGCGGCGGGTTGGCGATGTTGCCTGTGATTGAGGAAACGTTTACGGTCAAGCGCAAATTGCTCAGTCAGGAGGAAGTGCTTGATATGGTTGCCGTATCGCAGACGGTTCCGGGGGTAATTGCCGTCAATTGTGCGGTTTATGTCGGGATGAAAGTTGCCGGATTTCTTGGTGCGGTTGCCGCGTTGTTGGGGGCGGTATTGCCGAGTTTCGTCATTATTCTGGCGATTGCGGTTTTCGTGCCTGACCTTGATCCCCGCAACGCGTACATTGTCGGGATATTTTCCGGAGTGCGCGCGGCGGTCACTGCGTTGATTGCGTGTACGGCATACCGGATGATCCGCAAAAACGGTCGGGCGGCATTTGAGATTGTCGTTGCGGCGGCGGCGTTGATTTTGCTTTGTTGCCGCATTCATTCGGCGTTGATTTTTGCCGGTGCGATTCCGCTTGGATTGCTCGCGTTGCGCGTACGCGTCAAAAAGGAAGAAACGGGCAAATGATTTTTTCGCTTTTATTGCGTTTTTCCGGATACTCGTTGCTTTGCATTGGCGGCGGATATGTGTTGATCCCGTTGCTTTTTGCCGATCTGGTTCAGCGTCGGGGCATTTTGCTTCCGCAGGAATTTCTCAATTTGGTTTCGATCGCGCAATTGACGCCGGGACCTGTCGGCATTAACGTCGCGACCTTTACCGGTTACACGGAGGGGGGATTTTGGGGAAGTTTCGCGGCGACGCTCGGTTTTGTGCTGCCGACGTTGATCCTTGCTTCGCTTGCGGTTGCCGGGTTGCGGAAATACCGTGACAGCTGGTTTGTGCGCGGGCTGATGAAGGGGGTGCATCCCGTCGCCGTCGGGATGATCTGCTACGCCGCATTGATTTTTTTGCAACTTTCGCTTTTTCCGCAGGGGATTCCGTGGAAGCAGTGCTTTGCCGGCAACGTGGCGGCGCTTCACGTCGACTGGATTGCGTGCGCGATCTTTCTGCTTGCGCTCGGTGTGCTGTTGAAAACGAAAATTTCCGCGCTCGGCGTCATTCTCGGCGGCGCGGCATTGGGGGCGTTGTCGGCGTTGTTATGATCCTCTACCTTGCCAAACGATTGTCGCTCGCCGCGTTGACGCTGCTTGCGATTCTTTTTGTCAGCTATGCCTTGCTGCGGCTGGCGCCGGGGGATCCGACGCGCAGTACGATGCTCGAAAGTTCCGAATCCGCCGGCAATGTCGATTCGCGTTCCGGACTTGCGGGCAACAATCAGTTGCGCAAGGAACTCTACCTTGACCGGCCGATCATCGTCGGTTTCGGGCATTGGCTCGGCAACGTCGTACTGCACGGAAATTTCGGTGTTTCCGCCTCGGTCGATCCCGGGCGTCCGGTGACGGAATTGATCTGGGAAAAACTTCCGAATACGCTGACGCTCAATCTCTGGGCGGTTATCGTCACCTATTGTCTGGCGATCCCGCTCGGTGTTTTCAGCGCGAAACACCGCGGCGGCTTTGCCGATCACGCGATCGAATTGTTGCTTTTTACCCTCTATTCGCTGCCGGTGATGTGGGTGGGATTGCTTTTGCAGACGGTGCTGTGCGAGGGGGGGATCTTTCCGGTTTTCCCGTTGCAGGGACTGGAAGTTGTCGACGACGGTTCGATGTCGGTCTGGAAACTGCACTTTGAGATCATGATGCGCTATGTGCTGCCGGTTTTCTGCCTTTCCTACGCCGGATTTGCCGGACTTTCGCGCTACGCCCGCGCGGGGATGCTCGATGCGCTCAACGGCGATTTTGTCCGCGGCGCGCACGCCAAAGGGGTTGCCGAGTGCGAAGTCGTCTGGCGTCACGCATTCCGCAACGCCCTGATCACGCTGATTACGCTTTTCGGCGGTTTGCTCCCCTCGCTGATCGCGGGGAGCGTCATCGTCGAATACATTTTCAACATTCCGGGGATGGGCAATTTGTCGATCCTTGCGCTTTCCAGCCGGGATTATCCGTTGCAGATGGCGCTCTTTTTCTTTTCCGGAGTGCTGACGCTGGCGGGAATTCTCGTCGCCGATCTGCTCTATATGGCGGCGGATCCGCGCATCGACTTGGCGAAGTGAAGATAGCGCAGCGTCTTTAAGCCGTCGAACCAGAGGTGAAAGGCGCGTTGCACTGATTTTTCGTCGTCCGGCGTATTCTGCAATACCTTTTGCCAGGTGGCGGGGAATTTTTCCGCTTCCAGAAACTGCCGCGCCGAGCAGGGGAGCTTTGCCATCCAGCTTTGCGGCGCCGCGCGCAACGCGGGGTCGGCAGAGAGCTTGAGTACCGCGGCAAGCTCGTCGAACGCCGCATCGCAAATTTCGTTGAGTTCCTTTCCGGCAAGCAGATTTTCGATCGCCTTGCCGGTGCCGAACGGGGTGCGTCCGGAAACGCGTCCGGAAGGGTAGACCGTCGCTTTGCCGTCAAGCATTTGCACGCGCCCCGTCTTGACCAGTTCGCAGAGAAAGTAAAAATCCTCCCCCGCCTGCCGGACTTTCATGCCGCCCGCTTTCAGATACGCGGCGAGGTTGACGCAAAACGCCGATCCGACGGTCGAAATGGCGTAGGGCGATCGCGCGGCGGCGAGCTTTTCGACGTAGCGCGCAAGGTATGCTTCGTAGCGCCGCACGGCGGGTTCGTCCGGCAAATTTTCAACCGTATGATGATAGGGAAAAGTCCACGCGGAAACTTCCGGATGCAATTGAAACGCCTCTTCACTGCGGCAAAAGTAATCGGCGCTGACGCGCGTGTCGGCGTCGAGCGAAAAGATCCAGTCATCCGCCAAAGCGGTATGATTTTTTGCCCGCAAAAACGCATCCATTCCCGATTTGCGCGCCGCGCCGACGCCGCTTTCCAGCGCGGGCAGATAAAGGTAAAAAAGCGATTCGTCGGCGGCTTGCCGCGCTTGGAGATATTCGATCGTCGCGAGACTTTCGGCGGCGTCGCCGTCTGGCGGAAAATTGACGACGACGAGCGTGGCGACGGGGGAGGGCTTTCCCGCTTGTTGCAATGCGTCGAGCGTCGCCGGCAGTGCGGTCAATTCATTCCACGCGGGAATGACGACGACGCGGGTAAATTGCGCAAGACGGGGGATTTCCGGCGCCGGATGGCGGCGCAGATATTTTTCGCGGAGAAACGTTTCGCGCGAATTCACTTTTTCGCTCCGGCAAAGACTTCCAGTTTGGGCGCACCCAAAAAGGCGGCGCGCACTTCGCGGTTGAATTCCCTGCGCTTGAGCTGGCGCAGAAAGTCGTTTTCCGATTGCGGCGTTTCCGGTGCGCGGCCGTAATAGAGATTGAGCGCGAAATTGGAAAGTTCCGCATCCGGATGTTCGGCAAGCGCGCCGTTTTCAAACGTCTGTCGCTCGACGGCAAGTTCAAATTCCTGACGGTCGATCCCGTCGGTCGCCAGCCGCTGGACTTCCTGATCCAGAAGTTCGGCGAGCTTTTTGCCCTGATCGGGGCGCGTCAGACCGTAAAAGGCAAAAGCGCCGCGGTGAAATCCGCCGTCGAGCCGCATGCCGACCGAGTAAACGAGTGACTCCTTTTCGCGGACTTCCTGAAACAGCCGGGAAAAGAGACCGTTTTCACTTTGCATTAAAAGCGAAAAGATTTTGCCGGGACGTTCTTCGCCGAGCCGGACGCCGGGGAGAATGCGCACGACGGCGAGCTGTTCACGCTCAAGTTCGATGCGTTCGCGGTGATTGGAAAGGGGAAATTGCGCTTCTTTTGAAGTAAAAATTTTGCCGCGTTGCCACGCGACGCCGCCGAGCAGATTGGGGAGCGCCTTTTGCACGTCGACCGCCCCGGAAAAGCCGACGGCGATGCGATGCTTTTGGAAGCGATTCCGCCAGAAAGCGTGCGCCTTTTCCGGCGTCAGGGGCGCCAGTTGCGCCTGATTGGTCAATCCGGCGTAAGGGTGCTCGCCAAAGAGCAGTTTCCGCGCCCGGAGCATTGCCGCACCTTGGGGCGTGCTCTTAAAAAGTTCAATGTTTTCACAGAGCCGCGCTTTTTCCCGCTCAAACTGCCGCGCGTCAAAGGCGGCGCCGTGGAGCACTTGCCCGACCAAAGTCAGAGATTTTTGAAAAGTTTTGTGCGGCGCGTTGATTTCGATGGCGAGTGAATTCATCCCGGCGTTGACGTTGACCGCCGCGCCCAAGGTGTCGAGCCTTTCCAGAAATTCCGCTTCGCCGATGCCGCCGCCGCCACAGAGGAAAAGCTGGCTCCAGAGGCGGGAAAGTCCCCGTTCCGCGTCGCTCTCAAAGAGCGCGCCGCCGGGGAGGACGATCGTCGCGTAGTCCATCGGGCTTGCCGCTTTTGCGACCTGGACGACGCGCACGCCGGAAATCGTCTGGAATTCGGGTGCTTTTTCGGCGCGGACTGCGCGTTTCGGCGCGGTCGAACTTGTCGGGTTGCATTGATGGGTGCGGTCGAATTTTTCCGGGCTCAAAAGTTCCGCCGCCAGACGCACTTCGTCGAGCGTCGTGGCGGCAAGCCGGCGGCGGTAGAGATCGGAAAAATCCGCCCTGCCGGTCGTGAGGAGCGAAACGCCGAGGATCCCGGCGAGATAGGAAAAATCGTTCATTTCGGCGAGTTCGTCGCCCGATTGCCGCTGTTTTTCGCGTTGCAGCGCCTGTTTGGTCAACCCCGTTTTGAGGAAGTTTTCCAATTCCCGGCGCAACGCATCTTCCAGACGGGGAAAATCCTTTTTCGTCGCGGCGGCGCTGATGCCGGCGTAACCGAAATCGTCGATGTTATGGTAAAAGGTGCGCAAACTTTGCGCGACGGGCGTTTCCAACTCAAGACGCATCGGCAAAAAGGAGCTTTCCGCGCCGCCGAGCATTCCGAAAAGCAGATCCGCCGCCGGCGTGCGGCGATCGGTGATTCCCGGCGTCGGCGTGCCCCAGAGCAGCCTTTCCTGCGGATCGGGAAAGAAGATTGTTTCCGTTTTTCCCGTCGCCGGATGGATTGCGGCAAAGGACGTTTCCGCCAGCGCGGCGCGGTGCCAGTCGCCAAATGCATTTTCCGCCGCTTCGCGGAATTGCCTGACGTCGACGTTGCCGACGGCGACGACGGCGCAACGGTGCGGCGTGTAGCGGGCGGCGTGGTATGCGAGCAGATCGTTTCGGGTCAACTTTTCGACGAGTTCCGGATAACCGATGACCGGCACCCGCACCGGATGGCGGTCAAACGAAAGTTCTCTCGCCGCATCGAAAATGCGCGATTGCGCCTTGTCGGCGTAGAGGTTGCACTCGCGCAAAATGACTTTGCGCTCTTCGTCGAAGCGCGCGGCGGCGACTTCGGTTGAACGCACCATTTGCGCCAATATGGTCATGGATTCGGCGAAGCGCGCCGGCGCGACGTGCGCGGTGACGACGGTGCGCTCGAAAGTGGTGTAGGCGTTGATGTCGCCGCCGTACCGCTGGATCTTTTCCGGCGCGGTGCGTCCGGGATGGCCGGCACACCCCTGAAAGAGCATATGTTCGAGGAAGTGGCTCATGCCGCTGCCGAGCAACGATCCCTCATGCATGCTGCCCGTGGCGATGAAAACGTGAAGTTCAATCGAGTATCCGGCGCGCGGCATTGCGACACAGCGCACGCCGTTGGCGAGCGAAAACGTTTCAATATCGCGGAAAAGATCCATTTTTTCACCTGATTTTGGGCAGATTGCCGTCAAAGGAGCACGGCATCGCGGAAAAGTCGTAGTCGATCTCGAAGTCCTGCGGACGATCTTTTTCGTCGGCGCAGAGAATGCCGTAGTGGATCATCCGGTAGACGAGAAAACCGACGTCGTGCGCGGTGTAGATGCCCCATTTATTGAGGACGAGCGGCGCGACCGCCCCGAAATCGCGTTCGGCTTTGGCGCGGATCCCGTCGAGGAGTTCGCGCGCCGAAACGTGGCGCCGGTGCGGCAGTCTTTCGACCGTGTCGTTGACGGCGGCGGCGACGAAATCATACGCTTCACACATGTATTGCGGCGTCGCGGCGGCGAGCGTCGCAAACGAAGTGGCGTCGTCGCTCATTTGCGATCCTGCTGACTTTTGCCGTAAATGAGCGACTGCGGGTCTCTTTCCAGATAATCGGTCAGAGTCCGGATGGATTCGGCGGTCTCTTTCAGCTGGAGCATCAGCGATTGCAGATCGTGTTGAGTTCCGGCGACGTCGATATCTTTTGTCTGCTGTTGCAACTGACTGCTGAGCGCATTGAAATTTTTCAAGCTGGTCTTGAGTTCGTCTCGAATGGTCTGTAATTCCTGCTCGTCAAAAGTGCGCGAGAAATTGTCGACGGTGGATTCGATCATCGCCGCGGCCTCGTTGATGTGCGCGATCGTCGACCGGATGGCGTGGTCGGAAAGGATCTCGACGACTTTTTCCAGCGAACTTTGCAATTCTTCCCCGATTTTGACAAAGGGAATCTTGGAAATGGTGTCCAGCGCTTCGATCATCGTCTGGTTCAAGTCGGTAAAACTGGAAGGACGCGAGGGGATGTAAAGCTGACTGCCCGGGGTCAGCCGCGGCTGAATATAATTGCGGACGTCCTCTTTTTCCGCATAGTTGAGATCAATGTACTTCATGCCGGTGATCCCGGCGAATTCCAGCCGGCAACGCAGCCCCCGCTTGATCTCGCCCTGCAGATATTTGATTAATTCATTGGAAGAAAAACTTTTCTTTCCCTTGATCGAAAAGCTTTCCGGTTCGATCTCCATTTCGACCGCGATGATGCGGTCGGAGGAGTCGATCACGATCTCGGAAACCTTGCCGACCGGCACGCCGCGGAATTTGACCGGCGAACCGACCGTCAACCCCTGCACCGATTCGTTGAAGGCGGTGTTGATGGTGACCTTTTTGACAAACAAATTGGAAAGGCCGAGATAAAAGAGCGCCGCGAGCAGGAGGATGATCCCCCCCGCGACAAAGATGCCCAAGCGAATATTCTGTTTTTTTTCGTCCATCGCGTCACGCTCCTTTCAGTCCGTCGCGATTTAAAAATTGTCTTACCCAAGGAGTTTCGGCGTGATCGCGCAATTGCAGCGGCGTGCCGATCTCGGCGGTTGTTTTCGTTTGCTTGTCGAGCATGATCACCCGGTCGACGATCGAAAAGATGCTGTCCAATTCGTGGGTGACGATGACGATCGTCGAGTGGAATTGATCGCGCAACGATTTGATGAGCCGGTCAAGGCTCGCCGACGCCAGCGGATCCAACCCCGCCGAAGGTTCGTCAAAAAAGAGCAGTTCCGGCTCGAGCGCGAGCGCCCGCGCCAGTCCGGCGCGTTTTTTCATACCGCCCGAAAGTTCCGCCGGCATGAAATTCCCGAAGTCGGCGAGATCGACGAGTTTCAGCTTTTCGCGGACGATCTCTGCGATTTTTTTCTTGGAGTAATCGGTGAATTCCTGCAACGGCAACGCGACGTTTTCAGCGACGGTCATCGAGCCGAAAAGCGCGCCGCCCTGATAGGTGACGCCAAATGTGCGCATCAGGCGGCGTTTTTCCTCGGGATCGGCGGCGGTCAGACTTTCCCCATTGAGGATCACATCGCCCGCCAGCGGCGTATAAAGTCCGATCAGATTTTTCATCAGCGTGCTTTTGCCGCACCCCGAACCGCCGAGCAAGCCGAAAATTTCGCCCCGCTTGACTTCAAAGTTGAGGTGCTGCATGATAATCCGCTCGCCATAGCCGATGGTGAGGTCGCGCACTTCAATCATATTGTCGGTGTTTTTTTCCATGGCATCAGTACCCGATGAAAGAGTAAAGCACGGTCAACAGCGCATCGGCGACGATCACGTAAAAGATCGAGGTCACGACCGCCTGCGTCGCACTGCGGCCGACGCCCTGGGCGTCACTCGTCGAACGGAATCCGTAATAACAGCCGGCAACCGTGATGAGGATCGCGAAAAAGACGCCTTTCAGGACGCCGAGCAACATCGTGGTGCTGTCGAGCACGGAAATCGTCCGCGCCCAGTAGGCGGCGACCGGCAGTTTCATGACCGTAACGCCGATGGCCATGCCGCCAAAAATACCGGCGATGTCGCCGAAAACGGTCAGCAGCGGCATCGCGATCAGCATCGCGACCAGTTTCGGCAAAACGAGGTAGCCGACGGGGCGGATCCCCATCGTTTCAAGCGCGCTGATTTCCTCGTTGACTTTCATCGTGCCGAGTTCGGCGGCGAACGCCGAACCGGCGCGGCCGGTCAGGATGATCGCCACCATCAGCGGCCCGAATTCCTTGAGTACGGCGAAACCGACGAGGTCGGCAGTGAAAATTTCCGCCCCGAATTTCGTCAACTGCAACGCCGATTGGATTCCGAGCACGCACCCCATCAGAAAGCTGATCAGCAACGTGATCGGCAGCGACTGTACGCCGCAGAGGTCGAGGTAGTAGTAAAATTCGCGCTTGCGCAACCCCTTGCGCCGAAAGAGAAGCGGCAGCGCCGCCGCGACGGCGCCGATGAATTCCATTGGTGCGAGCAACTTTTCCCGTCGCTCACGAAAACCGACGGCGAGTTGGACCAGGAAATTTCCGACGTTGCGCTTCATGGATTAACGGTAGAGCCGCTCCTGACGCTGGGCTTTGACCTTGGGTTCTTCGAGCATCAAGGCGTACCAGGCGTCGCCGAAGGGCGCATTGCTGAATTGCTTCGCCTTGCCGTTGATCAACTTTTCGTGATTGCCCAGGAGAACGGGGTTGTCGCTCTTTTTGGTCGCGGCGATCACGGCTTGCGTCGCCGCGGCGACGTCGTTCTGCTTGAGTTTGATCCACGCGTAGACCGAGGCGAGAAACGCGAGGGCTTCGCTCTTGGTCTTGGCGCATTTTTTCTGATAGAATTTATCGAGCGCCGGATCTTCGTTGCGGTAGAGGCGCACCAGTTTGATCGCGAGCGTCTGCTGATCCGCCATAAAGCATTTCGGCAACAAGGCGTCGACTTTTTTGAAATCTTTCAGCTGAAAGTAAAGTTGCACGCGCATCGTGTTGAGCTGGCGGTTGAGCATCCAGTTCCAGTAGGTGAGATTTTTGCATTCGTCGAGGATGGACAACACTTTGCGTACCGCGTCGTTCTGCATTTTGAGCAATTGCTCCTGCGCATCACGCATGCTCGACGGCGGACGGCGTTCGAAAATCGCCATTTGCCGGTTGATCTTTTCCTGCGCCTTGGTCATCACGTCCTGAATATTGTCCTGCTTGCGCTTCATCTTTTGACGGATGATCAAACCGATGACAAATTGGACGATCAGCAAAGTCGCGATGGCGTAAAAGACCGCCCAGCCTTGCGAACAGACGTGGTTGGCGACCAACGCCCACGCCGCCGCGACGGCGGCTCCGAGTGCGACGAGAAATCCGAACATGATTATTTCTTTCTCCTGCGTTGTTTCTGACGCTCTTTACGCGCCATTTTGGCAAGTTTCTTGCGGTGTTCCTGCTCTTTTTTGGTCATCGTGGCGGGCGCGCTGAACATCCCGCGCATCCGGGGCACGACCGGCATGGACGCCATCGACGGCATCGCGCCGGGATTCATCATTTTGCCGATGGCGCCGTTTTGTTTCATCATCTTGCGCATCATCTCGAATTGCTTGACGAGGTTACCGACGGTCTCGACCGGCACGCCCGCGCCTTTGGCGATGCGCTTGCGGCGGCTGAAGTCCATCAGATCGGGGTTGGCGCGTTCCGCCTTGGTCATCGACTGGATGATCGCTTCCATGCGGCCGAATTGTTTCATGTCGACGCTGTTGAGCGCGCTCTGCAACTGCTTGCCGCCGGGCAGGAAGCGCATCAATGTTTCAATTCCGCCGAGGCGACCGAGTTGCTTCAATTGCGAGAGGAAATCGTTGTAGTCGAATTGATTTTTCCGCAGTTTTTCCTGCAGTTTTTTCGCTTCGGCTTCGTCGATCTGCGCCGCCGCCTTTTCGACGAGCGAAACGACGTCGCCCATCCCGAGGATGCGCCCCGCCATGCGGTCGGGGAAAAACGCTTCCAACTGGTCGAGCTTTTCGCCGGAACCGATGAATTTCACCGGGACTCCGGTCACTTTGCGGATCGTGAGCGCGGCGCCGCCGCGGGCGTCGCCGTCGAGTTTGGTCAAAATGAAGCCGCTGAGATCGAGCGCTTGATGGAAGTGCTCGGCGACCGAGACCGCTTCCTGACCGAGGGCGGCGTCGGCGACGAGCAGGATCTCGTCGGGGTGCACCGCGCCGCGGATGCGCACCAGTTCCTGGATCATCGTGTCGTCGATCTGCAACCGGCCCGCCGTATCAATGAGGACGACGTCGTAGCCATCCTTGGCGGCGCTTTCCACCGCGTTGAGCGCGATTGCCGCGACGTTGACGCTGGTGCGGTCGAAATAGACCGGCACGTTGATCTCTTTGCCGATGATTTCCAACTGGTCGATCGCGGCGGGGCGGTAGACGTCGCCGGCGACGAGCAGGACACTTTTGCCCTGCTTCTTGAGGTGCAGCGCCAATTTGCCCGCCGTCGTCGTCTTGCCGGAGCCGTGAAGACCGACGAGCATCATCACCGCCGGTTTGTTTTCAAGTTTCAGTTCCGCGGCGGAACTGCCGAGCAACTCGACCAGTTTGTCGTGAACGATCTTGATGACCTGCTGACCGGGCGTGACGCTTCTCAAAACGTCGCTGCCGAGACAGCCTTCTTTCACGGAATTGACGAATTCCGTGGCGATTTCCAGATTGACGTCGGCATCCAGCAACGCGAGCCGGATCTCCTTCAACGCATCCGCGATATTGGATTCCGTCAGCCGGCTTTCCCCGCGGAGGCGTTTGAATACATCGTGCAGTTTATCCCCGAGCGCATCAAACATAATGAAATAAAACCCCTATATTACTAAATAAATATAACATCATACGCATAATATAACGTGTCAACGCCGCGACTTCAAGCGCAAATAGTTGAAAATCATCGCGCGGTCAAGCGAAAAAAACGCTTTTTTTATTTGATTTTTCGGGACGCGCGTGTTATTTTATAAGTCAAACTATATACAACTTAAACACATTGCAGGATAAGAGGGATATTATGAAAACTGAAAGTCGTCTCTGGCGTGGTTTGTGGAAACTTTCAGCGTTGATGCGCAATCGCGGTGAAAAAAGCGACGTCTTGCGCAACGACGAGATGGCGGCGCACATCACGCTCGCCCAGGCGCGCGTCATCGACCAGTGTTTTCAGGCGCCCAAAGGCGGGATGATGCTCAAGGATCTCGCCGCGCAATTGAAACTGACCCCGGGCGCCGTGTCGCTGCTGGTGGATTCGCTGGTCAAACAGGACATCCTGTCGCGCAAGGTTTCGGAAACCGACCGGCGCGCCGTTTCGATCACGCTTTCCCGCGCCGGCGAGGAATTCCGGACGAAATTCGAGAAATTTTTCGACGGTTTGTCGGCGGAGATCGTCCAAGGCATCCCTGCGGATGATGTCGCGACTTTTTTGCGCGTGCTCGATCAGCTTTGCCGCAATCTGGAAGTCAACAAATAGTTTCTTTATAACGGAGATCCGATTATGAAACTCAATTCAAAAGCGGTCATTTTGCTGACCGCGGTACTGACCGGCGTGGTCGTGGAACTTGGCGCCGCCGATAAAAACAGCAAAACCGCCGCCCGGGCGCCGCGCGTGGAAAAGGTCGTCGTTGCCAAAGTCGGCGAAAGCAGCGAGACGATGACCCGCCGCCTCGCCGGCACGGTTGTCGCGATCGATACCTACAATGTGATGCCGCGCGTATCGGGCGACTTGATTTATCAGGGCTTCAAAGATGGTGCGATCGTCAAAAAGGGGCAGTTGCTCTTTAAGATCGAAGACACCCGTTATCAGGCGGCGGTCGCCGCCGCCGAGGCAAAAGTGGAGCAGGTCAAGGCGCAGATCGAATACGCGCAGGGCAATTTCGACCGCAACGATCATTTGTTTGAGAAAAAAGCGGTCTCGCTCGATACGCGCGACAGCATCAAGAGCGGGCTTGCCGTGTTGCATGCCAATCTGAACGCCGCAGAAGCGGAATTGAAACTTGCCCAGGATGATCTCGCGCATACCAAAATCTGCGCGCTTTACGACGGCAAAACCGGTAAGGCCTCATTTCCTCCGGGCAACTACATCACGCCCGCGAGCGGCAAGCTTGTGACCATCACGTCGACGACGCCTGTCCGCGTGCGTTTCGCCATCAGCGAACGCGATCTTTTGAGCTATTTCGGCAGTGAGGAAAAGTTGCGCGCCAATGCGCGCGTCGCCGTGAAACTCGCCGACGGAACGATCTATCCGCATCCCGGCAAGATCACCATCGTCGACAACGTTTCCGTCGTGCAGAGTACCGACTCCGTGCTGGTCTGGGCGCAATTCGACAACCCCGATTACATCCTCAACCCCGGCGCCGCCGCGACGGTGATCCTCACCAAGGAAGATCCGGAAATGAAAGCGGCGGTTCCCCGCAGTGCGGTCATTTTTAATCAGCGCGGCACGATGGTCTACGTCGTCGATCAGGCGAATATCGTCCAGGTGCGCCCAGTGACGCTCGGCTCGGTCAATGGCGATCTGCAGATCATCCACTCCGGCGTGAAACCGGGGGAACGCATCATCACCGAAGGGATGCACAAGGTTTTCCCCGGTTCCCAAGTCGAACCGGTCGAAAGGTAGTTGCGGGAAAGGATCGGAAAAGATGTTCTCTCAAATTTTCATCCAGCGCCCGAAACTGGCATTCGTCATCAGTTTGGTGATGGTGCTGCTCGGGGTGATCTGCGTCCGGCAGATTCCGATCGCCGAATATCCCGAGATCGCGCCGCCGCAGATCTACGTGCGCACCTTTTACGTCGGCGCCAGCTGTGAAGTCGTCGCCGATACCGTCGGTTTCCCGATTGAGGCGGAAATCAACGGCGTCGAGGATATGCTTTACTTCACCAGCACCAGCGACAACAACGGTATGTACAGCTGTACCATCACCTTCAAGAGCGGTACCGACAGCGACATCGCGATGGTCAACGTGCAGAATGCGGTGCGCCGCGCCGAGCCGTCGCTGCCGTCGGAGGTGCTTTCCTACGGCATTCAGGTCGGTAAACGCTCGACCGATATGCTGGCGGTCATCAACTTTTTGACCGACTTCAGCGAAATGTCGGTGTTGCAGCTCTGCAACTACGTCACTTCCGAAGTCCGCGACCCGATCGCCCGTATCGATGGCGTTTCCGACGCCGACATCATGGCGACGCAGGAATACGCGATGCGCGTATGGCTCGATCCGATCCGTATGGCGTCGCTCAACGTGAGCTACGCGGAAGTCGTCAATGCGATCAAGGCGCAAAACCTGATGGGCGCCGTCGGCAGCATCGGTTCCGAGGGCAGCAGCAAATATATGGAATTCAAGCTCAACGTCCAGGGGCGGCTCAAGAGCGCCGAGGAGTTTGACAACATCGTCGTGCGCAGCAACGGCGACGGTACGCTCATCCGGCTCTCGGATATCGCGCGGTGCGACCTCGGTTCCAAAAACTATTACGGCCGCGCCTTTCAGGACGGCGTCGAGTGCGTCGGCATGGCGATCTACCGCAACGACGACGCCAATGCGCTCGATACCATCAATCGTGTGCGTTCGACGCTCGACGACCTTTCGAAACGCTTCCCCAAAGGGGTCAGCTATCAGATTTGTTACGACCCGACCGAATTTATCACGATCTCCATTCACGAGATCATCACGACGCTGGTCGTTGCGTTGCTCCTCGTCGTGCTCATCACCTATTTGTTTTTGCAGGATTGGCGGGCAACGCTCGTGCCGACGCTGGCGATCCCGGTGTCGCTGATGGCGACATTTCCCTTTATGCTCGCGATGGGCTTCAGTATCAACGTGCTGACGATGTTCGGATTGATCCTCGTCATCGGTTCGCTGGTCGACGACGCGATCGTCGTCGTCGAAAATACGCAGAGTCTGATGGAGCGCGAGGGGCTTTCCGCCAAAGAAGCCGCGTCCAAGAGTATGAAGCAGATCACCGGCGCGATCATCGCGACGACGCTGGTGACGGTGGCGTGCTATCTGCCGCTGGCATTCTACGGCGGCATGGTCGGCAACATCTACATCCAGTTCGCGTTTACGATGTGCATTTCGCTTTGTCTCTCGACGTTTGTCGCGATGACGCTCAGTCCGGCGGTCTGCAGTCTGATCATGCGTCCGCCGAGCGAAAAAAAGCCGAAAATCTTTGCGCCTTTCAACGCCGGGTTGGATTTCTCGCGCAAGATCTACTTGAGCGCGGTGAAACTGCTCGTACGCCGTTCGCTTTTGACGCTCGCGATCTTCGTCGGCGTGCTCTATATGAATTACTTCCTCTACAACCGCTTGCCGGGCAGTTTCCTGCCGCAGGAGGACAAGGGCGCGATTATGTGCAACATCGAACTCGCCCCCGGCGCCACGCAGGAGCGGACTCTTCAGACGGTGCGCGAATTTGAGAGCAAGCTCAAAGAGATCAAGGGCATCGACCGCGTGATGACGGTTGCCGGTTTCAGTATGCTCAACGGCCTCGCCGAAAACGCCGCGATGGCGATCATCCACCTCGACAACTGGGACAAGCGCAAATCGCCCGATCTGCAGATCGGCGCGATGCTCGCCAAAGTGCAAAAAGCGGGGGATGAATTGCCCGCCGCGCGCGTCATCGCCTTTACGCCGCCCGCGATCATGGGGCTCGGCGCGACCGGCGGTGCGACGTTTATGCTCGCCGGCACCGGCGAAGTCGATCCGATCGACCTTTCCAACGAAACCAAAAAGATGATCGGGGAACTTTTCAAGAACCCCAAGGTGATGTACGCCAACAGCAACTACAATGCGGACACCCCCCAGCTTTTCCTCGACATCGACCGGGAAAAGGCGGAAACACTCGGCGTGCCGATCAGCAACATCTACACCTCGTTGCAGAGCAAACTCGCTTCGCTCTACGTCAACGACTTCAACATCCTCGGCTACTCCTTTGACGTCAAGATCCAGTCGGTCGCCGACGAACGCGAGAAGCCGGAGGACATCTTGAGCATCATGGTCAGCAACACCAAAGGCGAAATGGTGCCGATCTCGTCGCTCGCGACGTTGCGCTACACCGTCGGTCCGAAGCAGATCAAACGCTTCAACCGTCAGACCTGCGCCGAGATCAACGCGCAGGCGAATCCCGGCGTCACGTCGAGCGAATTGATGAAGGTCATCGAATCCGTCAAGACCAAGGATCAATACCACGTCGAATGGACGGGCATCAGCTATCAGGAAAGGGAAAACGAAGGCCGCATCCTTTTCCTGCTGGCGATGGCGCTGGTTTTCGCCTACCTCTTTTTGGTGGCGCAATACGAGAGCTGGACGATGCCGCTGTCGGTGATGCTGTCAGTGTCGTTCGCTTCGCTCGGCGCACTGGCGGGACTCTACTTCTGGAAAAACGGCAGTTTGAGTATCTACGCCCAGCTGGGATTGGTGATGCTGATCGGTCTCGCCGCGAAAAACGCGATCCTGATGGTCGAGTTTTCCAAGCAGGAGCGTGAACGCGGATTGTCGATCGAGGAAGCCGCCGTCAACGGCGCAAGTTTGCGTTACCGCGCCGTGTTGATGACGGCGTGGAGCTTCCTCTTCGGCGTTTTCCCGCTGGTGATCGCCAGCGGCGCGGGCGCCGGCAGCCGTCAGGCAATCGGCGTGACGACCTTTTACGGTATGTTGCTGGCAACGCTCGTCGGCATCATTTTTGTCCCCGCGCTCTACGCGATGGTGGAAAAAATGCGGACGGCGACGGCGAAATTCTGCCACCGCAAAAAATAAGCCGTTTCACTTCGATCAGGGGCTGTTGCAACAAGCGACAGTCCCTTTTTTCGTCGCCGTGCAGTTGCAATCTGCTCTATTGTGCGCTATATTTGAAAAGGGAGCTTGGCAAGGAATGCGGAAATTCATATTATTCGTGAGTTTTTTGGTTGCCGGCATATTGCCGGCGGCGGATTTTACGTTGCGCGCCTCGGACGATCAGATGGATTCGGTGCTCGCGTCGGTCAACGGTGAAGCAATCACGTTGCACGACATCATCGGCAAGACCCGCGCCGAGGAGTATCAGCTTTACAACAGCTTGTCCGGCAACGAGTTGGAAAAAGCGATCATCGCCGTGCGCCGCAAGGCGGTCGACGACCTCATCGACCTCAAACTGATCGTCGCCGATTACCGGAAAAGCGATTTCAAAGTACCCAATCGCGACATCGAGTCCGAACTGGACGCCGCCGCGACGAAAATGGGCGTGCGCAGTCGTCAGGAATTCGCGCGGAAACTGGAAGAAAGCGGCACGAATCTTGCCGAATTTCGCGGTCAGATCGAGGAATATATGATCGTTCAGGCGATGCTTTACCGGCAATATCTGACGCGGATCGCCGTGACGCCGAGCGACATCTATCAATACTACGAGAGCCATCCGGAAGAATTCATTCAGCCCGAATCGCTGAAACTGGCGATGATTTTGCTCGACCCGAAGCGGCAGGATTTGGACGCCGCCATCGCGGACGTGCAGAAAATTCTCGCGCAATCCCCCGAGCGTTTCGGCGAACTGGCGTACCGCTACACCTGCGGCCCCGGCGCCGACCGGGGCGGTGAACTCGGCGTCATTGAGCGCAAGCGTTTGCGCAAGGAATTTGCCGAAGCGATCGTCGATCCGCAGCCGGATAAGATCTACGGCCCGATCCAAACGCCGGATGGCGTCGCGTTTCTCCAGATCATCGAGCGGCACAACGCGATCGAAAAGGGCTTCGAGCAATCGGAGCCGGGGATCCGGCGCAAGCTGGAAAGTCAAATGCGCGAAGCCGTGCGCAAGCAGTATATCGAATCCTTGCGCCGCGAGGCGATCATCCGTTATTTTTTCCCGGAGCAGTAAACGATGCGGCTTTATTGTGAAAATTGTCATGAAATCTTTCCGGTTTCCGTCGAGATGCGGGGACGCGAAGTCGCCTGTCCCGCGTGCGGCACAAAGCGGCTTTGCCCGGAAGCGTCGGCGGCGCCCGGCGTGGTGCTCGGCGATTTTTTGATCTTGCGGCCGATCACGTCGGGCGGTATGGGCGAGATCTTCGTCGCGCGTCAACTTTCGCTCGACCGCGAAGTCGCACTCAAAGTTCTTTTGGAGCGGAGCAATCCGAGCGAGGAGGACGCCGACGCATTGTTGCGCGAAGCCCGCGCGGCGGCGAAGCTCAACCACCCCAATATCGTTCAGGCGTACGCCGTCGGCAAAGAGGATGGCGTGCTCTTTTTTGCGATGGAGTACATCCGCGGCGAAACCTGCAAGGAATTGCTCAAGCGGAAAAAGCGGCTCGACGGCATGGAGGCGACAAAAATCGTGCTCGACGTGGCGCGCGCACTGGATGCGGCGTGGCGCGAGCAGAAAATCGTCCATCAGGACATCAAGCCGGAAAACATTATGCTCGACGCAAGCGGCTTCGCCAAGCTCGCCGACCTCGGTCTGGCGCGTTGCGCGGGCAGTGACGTCGATTGCGATTCCGACGAGGTGATGGGTACGCCCCAGTACATCAGCCCCGAGCAGTTGACGGGCGTTCCGACCGATGTGCGCAGCGATATTTACAGCCTCGGCGCGACCTTTTACCATTTCGTCACCGGGCGCTTCCCCTACGTCGCACCGACGACCGAAGAGATCACCCAGATGCACGTCGACGGCAAACTTCAGCCGCCGATCGAGGTGTACGATCACTTGAGCGTCGAATTGAACCGCATCATCCTCAAAATGATGGCGCGCAAGATCGAGGAACGCTATCAGACGCCCAAAGAGTTGATCACCGATCTGGAAGCGTATCTGCTCGGCGAGGCGGTCGAAGTCACCCGCAGCGTCAAAGTGCGCCGCCCGTGGTTGCGCAAGATCAAAAAACCGCTGCTTTGGGGCGGTTCGGCATTGCTGGCGATCGCGCTGGTGCTCGGGATCGTCGGAATCATCTTTGCCGACTCGCCGAAAATTCCCGTCTTTGCCTGTGGATTTTTCAAACTCTGCCACCAGAAATGCGTGAGGCTCTCGTCGGCTTGCCGGAATGTCTGGAAGTCCGATAAAAAGCAGACAATTGCAGCCAAGCCGACGGTGGTATACGACGGCAGACCGGAAATGTTTCAGCAGGGCAATGCGTTGCTTGAGCGCATCCGCGGCGGCGAGTTTTCGCAGGCGTTGCTGTGCGATTTTGATTCTTTCTGCAGGAAATATCCGGAGCCGCAGACGGAAAAGGAGCGGCTTCTTTTGCTTGAGATCGGCTCGGCGACCGGCAAGGCGGAAGAATTGCACCGGATGGCGCCGATGCGCCGGAAAGCGCTAGAAAAATATCGGGAAAATCTCCGCAGGATCGAGCAGCAGCGCGAGGCGGAAAAACGCCGCGCCGCCGAGGAAGCCCGCGCCCGTCAGGCGAAGCTCAAGGCGGAAAAAGCCCGTCAGGAAGCCGAAGCGCGCCGCCGGGAAGCTGAAGCGCAGGAAAAAGCGCGCGTTGCGGCGGAAAGCCGCGCCGCCAAGATCGCCCGACTTGATGCGCTCTGGCAACCGGCGGCACAGGATCTGTGGCGCGATTTTCTGATCTGCGCCGCGGCGGGCGATAAACGGCGTTTTGAGCAGGCGTTGGCGCAATTTCCGGCGTTGCCGGGCGGGATCGCCGGCGCCGACGTCAAAGAGCGCGTTGCGTACTTCGAGCTTTTCCGCAAAGAGCTCAAGGCGATGTTTATGGATTACGTCCTCTTTCGGGTGCAGTTGAAAAAGCTTTCCTCGCTCGGCATTTCGCTTTCGGTGCATCCCTATGGGATTTGCTACATCGTTTCGTTGTCGCCGCAGCGGATTGCGCATTTCCGCACCATCAGCGGCGTCGAATTTGATCTCGCGCTCGACGAAAAGCACCGCGCGGAAACAATGCGCTTTCTCCACGTTTTCAGCAGTAAGTTGAAGTGGGATCGCAAAAAGAGTCCGGCGGCGTTTTACTACGCGCTCTACACCGGCCATCTGACGCCCGACGCGATCGAATTTTCCCCCGATGATTTCTGGCGCAAATTCGGCGAGCCGCTGAAATTGGAGATTCCGTCGCCGTAACACAAGGAAGAAAATCGCGTTTTTTTTGGAATCTTCTTTTCAAAAGCGAGAAAAGCGCGCGATTGAGTGATATATTATAAAAAGAGCTTTTTATCTATAACGTCAGGAGATTTTTCATTATGCAGGTACCTTTGCTCGACCTCCGTGCCCAGTATGCATCGTTCAAAGCGGAAGTGCTCCCGGTGCTCGCCGACATTTGCGACGCCCAGCAGTTCATTCTCGGCGCCAAAGTCGAGAACTTTGAAAAGGAGCTCGCCGCTTACTGTAAGTGCGAGCGCTCCATCGGCGTCACCAGCGGTTCGGACGCTCTTTTGGTCGCGCTGATGGCGGAAAAGATCGGCGCCGGCGATGAAGTCATCACGACGCCTTTCACCTTTTTCGCCACCGTCGGCGCGATCGTCCGCGTCGGCGCGAAGCCGGTTTTTGTCGACATCGACCCGGTGACGTTCAACATCGACCCCGCCGCGATTGAGGCGAAAGTGACGCCCCGCACCAAGGCGATCATTCCCGTCCACCTTTTCGGTCAGGCGGCGAATATGGATCCGATTATGGCGATCGCCAAAAAGCACAGTCTGATCGTCATCGAAGACGCCTGTCAGGCGATCGGCGCCGAATATCGCGGCAAGCGCGTCGGTTCGATCGGCGATTACGGCGCGTTCAGCTTTTTCCCGAGCAAGAACCTCGGTTGCTTCGGCGACGGCGGCGCGGTCACTTGCACCGACAACGCCAAGGCCGATAAAATCAAGATATTCCGTAACCACGGTCAGAGCAAGACCTACTTCCACGAGTACGTCGGCGGCAATTTCCGCCTCGACGCCCTGCAGGCGGCGGTGCTTTCGATCAAGTTGCGCAAACTTGATTCGTGGAGTGAAGCGCGTCAGCGCAATGCCGCCGAGTACGAGCAGATGTTTGCCGCTTCCGGCTTGACCGACGGCAGGATCACGCTGCCAGCCAAGGCGGACTACCCGGTGCGCCACATCTACAACCAGTACTGCATCCGCGTGGCGGAGGGCAAGCGCGACGCACTGCGCGATTATCTGCATGCGCACGAAGTCGGCTGTGCGATCTATTATCCGCTCTCGTTGCACCTGCAACCCTGCTTCGCCGATCTCAACGGCAAAAAAGGCGATTTCCCCGAAAGCGAAAAGGCGACAAGCGAAGTTCTCGCGTTGCCGATCTACGGCGAATGCACGCACGAGCAGCGCGAATTTGTCGTCGACACGATCAAGGCGTTCTATCAGGGAAAATAGCCGATGAGCGAAAAGCTTGACCGCCGTCATGCCTTCCAGACTTACGGAAGGATGATCTCGTACGCCAAACCCTATTGGAAAATGCTGACGATCGGCATTCTCTGCGGGGTGCTGGTCGGCGGTTCCGTCTTTGTCGCGTTGATGGCGTTGCCGCAACTGGTCAACGTCGCCGAAACCAATATGTCAGGCGGCAATTCGACGGACGACGCGTCGGCGGAAAAGATCGTAGCCACCTTGGAAAGCAGCGATCTCAGCCGGGCGGAAAAGAAACGCGCCGTCAACGAGATCTTGCATCCCCGAGACAGCGATCCGCAGTTGACCAAATTGATCAAACAGGCGAAATCGACGATCACGACTTTGCATTTGCCCTGCGAGATCGAGGGGTATCAGGTGACGTTTACCTGGCCGAAACGCTACAATTTTTCGCTCGTCGAGGGCGATGGGCGCGTCGCGTGGCAGGTCTTTGCGCTTTACGGATTGATCTTTCTGCTGTCGTGGGTCGTCAAGTGTCTCGCCAAATACGCCAACGGCTACTGCACGCGGCGCGTCGGGGCGCAGGTGATTTCCGACTTGCGCGAAAAGATTTTTCACCGGTTGATCAACCAGTCGCTTTCCTACTACGGCGACAGCGACATCGGGCAATTGATCAGCCGCTGTACCAACGACACCAACGCGATGGAACACTCGATTTCCTCGTCGATTGAAGACCTGACGGCGGCGCCGATTCAGATCTTGGCGTGCATCATCGCGATCATCGTCGCCTGCCGGAGCTTTCAGAATTACACGCTGGCGATCATTCTCTTTATCGGCTTGCCGCTGATTTTCGTGCCGTTGCGCATTCTCGGCAACAAGATCCGCAAGATCTACCACACGAGCTTCGCGCGGATCGCCGAAGTCTTTTCGCGGATGCACGAGACCTTTTCCTGCATCAAGGTCGTCAAGGCGTACCATACGGAAAAGCAGGAGGAAGTCGTCTTTCAGGAGGCCAATCAGAAGTATCTGAAACAGGTTTTCCGCGGCATCAAATATCAGCAACTGCTTTCGCCGATGATGGAAATGATTTCGGTGATGGCGGTCGTCGTTTTCATTTTGTACTCCTACAACGACGGGATCACGGTCACCCAATTGACGGCGTTGCTGGCGCCGGCGGTGATGGCGTCGCGCCCGATCAAAGAATTGTCCAAAGTCATCGTTCTGATCCAGAAATCGATGGCGGCGGCGGATCGCTACTTTGAATTGCTCGACGAAGATGCGAGTCTGCCGGAAAAGGATTCTGCGATCGAGCTGAAAGAATTCAAGTCCGAGATCCGTCTCGACCACGTCAAGTTCAGCTATGATACCAATGTCGTCATCGACGATTTGAGTTTCACCATCCGCAAGGGGCAGGTGGTCGCCGTGGTCGGCGAGACCGGTTCCGGCAAGACGACGGTCGCCAATTTGATCGCGCGTTTCTACGACGTGACTTCCGGCAGCGTGCAGATCGACGGCGTCGACGTGCGCGATTACACGATCGGTTCGATCCGCAATCAGATCGGCGTCGTGACGCAGGAGGCGTTGCTCTTTAACGACACCATCGCCAACAACATCGCCTACGGCAAGCCGGATGCGACGAGTGCGGAAATCGAAGCGGCGGCGAAACTCGCCAACGCCCATGAATTCATCGTCCACGGTCATCACAACGAGGGCTACCGGACGATCGTCGGCGAAAAAGGCTTCAAGCTTTCCGGCGGCGAAAAACAGCGCATTTCGATCGCGCGGGCGATCTTGCGCAATCCGCCGATTTTGATCCTCGACGAAGCGACGAGCGCGCTCGACACCATTACGGAGCACCTCGTACAGGAGGCGTTGAACCGCGTGATGAGCAACCGCACCGTCTTTGCGATCGCCCACCGGTTGAGCACGATCCAGAATGCCGATATGATCCTGGTGTTGGACAAGGGCAGGATCGTCGAATGCGGCACGCACGAGGAATTGCTGAAACGCGGCGGCTTCTACCGGAAGTTGCACGATACGCAATTTAGCCGGGTATGAAAACGCGGCGCTTTTTCTTTTCCGGCGTCGGCGGCGCGGGCATGACGCCGTTGGCGGAGTTGCTTCTCGGTCGCGGCGCGCAGGTTTCCGGCTCCGACGAGGTCGAGAGCGCCAATACGCAAAAACTGCGCCAACTGGGGGCGACGATCCACATCGGTCACGCCGCGCACAACGTGCCGGAAAACACGGAACTTTTCATTTATTCCTCGGCGATCCCGGTAGAAAATCCCGAACGCATCGAAGCTGAGAAACGCGGCATTTGCCAGTTGCGGCGCGGTGATTTTCTGGCGGAATTTGCCAAGCTTTACCGGCGCGTCGCCGCCGTTTCGGGGTCGCACGGCAAAAGTTCGACGAGCGCGATGCTCGCGCACATCTTGCGCGCCGCGCAACTTGCCCCCGGCGTGATGATCGGCGCCAAGATCTACGGTGCGCCCGATGCCGACAACGGCAAAAACGACGACGTTTTCGTCTGCGAAGCGGATGAATCCGACGGTACGCACACGCGCCTTGAAACTTATCTCGGCATCGTGCCCAACGTCGACGGCGATCACGCGTGGAGCGTCGGCGGCGAAGCGCAACTCTATGAAAATTTCCGTATTTTTGCGCGGCAGGCAAACCATCTGATCTGCGGTGATTCGCCGCGTTGCCGCGAACTTTTTGCCGATCATCCCGATGTTGCGTTTGTCGCACCGCCCACGGGAACGTATGCAAATTTCGACGGCTTTCAGGCGATTGACGCCCGGCTTGCGGTCGAGGGGGCGAAACGTTTCGGCGTTGCGGAAAATTTCGCCATTCAGAGCCTCGCCGATTTTGGCGGCGTCGAGCGCCGTATGCACGTCGTTGCCGAGCAGGACGGTGTGGTGATCGTCGAGGATTACGCGCATCACCCGGTCGAAGTCGCGGCGTCGATCGATCTGATGCGCCGGAAATTTCCGCAATGCCATCTTGAGGTCGTTTTTCAGCCTCACCGCTATGCGCGATTGGAACGCTATTTCGATGAATTTGTCCGCGTTCTCTCGGCGGCGGATTCCGTCATCGTCACCGACGTCTTTGCCGCGTGGAGCGAGACTGGCGCACGCGGCGGCAAGGAACTTGCGGCGGCGATCCCCGGCGCAAGTTTCGGCGGAAATGACTTTGCCGCCATCGCCAAAATGGCAAAAGCAGATCCGGCGCGCCCGCTGGTCATCGCCGTCATCGGCGCCGGCAGCGTCAACCGGACGCTCGAATTTTTGTGCCGCTGACCGGGCGTTCCCCGTTGCGGGGAAACTTTTTCTTGAAAATATGCTCTTTTTAGAGTATATTATATAATAATATCTTTTCAAGTGCAACCAAACCTGATAACCAAGGGGTAAGAGATGAAAATTTACAATTTTGCGGCGGGTCCGGCGATGTTGCCGGCGGAAGTGATGGCAAAAGCGCAGGCGGAGTTCACCAACTTTCAGGGCAGTGGCAGCGGCGTGATGGAGCTTTCGCACCGCGGCAAGTTCTTTCAGCCGGTGATCGATCACGCGACGCAAAACGTCCGCGATCTGCTCAACCTCGGCGATGATTATTCGGTGCTTTTCATCCAGGGCGGCGCGAGCATGCAGTTCGCGATGATCCCGATGAATCTGCTCAACGGCGCGACCGCCGACTTTGTCGACACCGGCGTCTGGAGCAACAAGGCCGCCAAGGAAGCCGCGATGTTCGGCACTGCCAACATCGTCGCGTCGAGCCGCGAGAGCAAGTACGATCATATTCCCGCGCAGAGCCAGTGGAAGCTCACGCCCGGTGCGAGCTATATGCACATCACCAGCAACAACACCGTCGCCGGCACCCAGTATCAGACGCTTCCCGAAGCGCCCGCGGGCGTGCCGCTGATCGCGGATATGTCCAGCGATATTATGTCGCGCAAGTTTGACGCGTCGAAGTTTTCGATGATCTACGCCGGCGCGCAGAAAAACCTCGGTCCCAGCGGCGTCGCGCTCGTCGTGATGAAAACCGCGCTCGCCGAACGCACCGATAACAGCAAGGTGCCGACGATGCTCCGTTACAGCACCTATATCGAAAACGGTTCGATGTTTAACACGCCGCCGACCTTTGCGATCTACATTCTCGGTCTGGTCACCGACTGGCTCAAGGCCAAGGGCGGCATTTCCGCGATCGAAGAGATCAACAACGCCAAGGCGGCGAAACTCTACGCTTTCCTCGACGAGAGCAGCTTCTTCCGTTCGACCGTCGCCAAGGCGGATCGTTCGCGGATGAACGTCGTTTTCCGCACGCCCAGCGACGAGCTGGATGCGAAATTCGTCACTGAAGCGCGCGCCAACGGTCTCACCGACCTTAAGGGCCACCGCCTCGTCGGCGGCTGCCGCGCGAGCATCTACAACGCGATGCCGATGGAAGGCGTCGAGGCGTTGATCGACTTCATGAAGAAATTCGAAGTCGCCAACAAGTAAAAAAGGATCTCGACAATGCTCGGCAAAGCAAGTCTCAAGTTTCTGGAAGATTTCATGAATTCTTCCAGTCCCTCCGGGTACGAGATGGAAGCGGCGAAATGCTTTCGCGACTACCTCAAAAAGGATTGCCAGATTTCGACTGACGTGATGGGCAACACCGTCGCGGCGCTCAACACCAAGGCAAAAATGCGCGTGATGCTTGCCGGGCATTACGACGAGATCGGATTTCAGATCGTCTACATTTCCGAGGACGGACTGCTTTATTTCCGCCCCAACGGCGGGATCGATAAATTGAACGTGCCCTCGACCGAGGTGGATGTGCTGACTTCCAGCGGCCGGGTGCGCGGCGTCATCGGCAAGAAGCCGATCCACCTGCTCAAAGGAGCCGAGCGCGACAAGGCGATCGAGCTTGAGGATATGTGGATCGACATCGGCGCCGAGTCGAAAAAGGAAGCGGAAAAAGTCGTTTCCGTCGGCGATCCCGTCGCGGTGAGAGCGAATTTCCAGTTTCTGGGCAAACACCGCTTTTCCTCGAAAGGCACCGACGACAAGGTCGGCGCTTTCGTCGTCGCCGAGGTGATGAAACGCCTCGCCAAACGCAAGCTCAACGTCGCGGTTTACGGCGTCGGCACGGTTCAGGAGGAAGTCGGCTTGCGCGGTTCGGCGACGAGCAGTTTTGCGATTGATCCGCAAGCGGCGTTTGTGCTCGACGTCGGTTTCGCGACCGATCTGCCCGACATTCCCAAGAAACAGCTTGGCGACATCACGCTGGGCGGTGGGCCGGAACTCACGAAAAGTTGCGACAACAACATTGAGCTCGGCAAGATCCTGCGCGCCGTTGCCAAAAAGAACCGCTTCCCCTATCAGGAAGGGGCGGCGCACCGCGCTTCCGGCGGCACCGACGCCGCGCGGATCCAGTTGACCCGCGGCGGCGTGGCGACGGCATTGTTGAGCATCCCCAACCGCTATATGCACTCGCCGGTCGAGATCTGCGACCTGCGCGATGTGGAAGCGGCGATCGACATTTTGACCGAAACCATCGCCAGTCTCAAGGGCGACGAATCCTTTATCCCCGGGCTGTGAAATGGCGGTACGACGCAGCGCAAGTCCGATTGTCAAACGCTACGTTCATACCGGCAGTTTCAACCAGCTTGCCGGTCGTTCGCTCGCCCCGGGGAGTATGCGCGCCGCTTTGTCCTATTGGAAGTGGCGTCTTTTTTTCGGCATTCTCGGTTTGATCGTTTTCGGTACGGGCGTCTTTTCCCTCTGCTGGTATTGAGCGATGGAAACGGACAACTGGGCACAACTCTCGCCGGAAGAAAAAAAGCGGAAGCTTTTTGCCAGGCAAAAGGCGTTGCTCGACACCTTTCTCGCGACCGGCGCGATCACGCAAAGCCAGTACGATTTCAGCCTCAACGGCTTGAAAAGCAAAATGGGCATTCCCGATTGTTGATCGCCGTTTGACTTGTGCCGTTGCCTGTGTTATATTAACCATCATTCAGTTAACAAGAGGATGGTTATGGAATTTCCGGAATTTTGCCGGCTCTGGCAGTTGAGCGATCTTGACCGCGCGCAACTTGCGCCGTTGTGGAAAGAGTACGAGGGGGAACCGGCGAAAGAAGTCCCCGAATTTCTCGAAACGGCATACTTTGAAAAGATCTATCCGCTCTGTCAGGCAAAAGTGCCGCTGGCGGAGATTCTGCCGCGCGTGCGCGCCGTTTCGCGCCTTGCGCACGAAGCGCCGGCGGTTTCCGTGCTCGCCAAAATTATTTTCGACGGCGCGTTCAAACGGGAACCGATGTTCAAGTTGACCTCGTTTGCCGATCCCTTTCCGATTTTCGGCGAGGAGCTTTCCGGCGTTTTCACGCTGATGATCTCGCTCGGCGCGTATCCGCTCATCGCGGCGAAACACCGCGCGCTCGGCATCCCCCAAAGCTACACCGACGATCTGATGGCGTGGTTCGGCGGCAATATGGAAATGTACGCGCTCGGGCACCGCGGCGCGCCCGGGCGGGAATTCGGTTTTTCCTGGGTGCGGCTCTACGTCGACGGGACGCTTTTCCGCATCGGGCGCTTGGAGTACTGGATGCAGGATTACCGCCCGTGGCTGCCCGCAATCTACCGCAATGCGCAAGGCAAGGTCGCCGCGCTCTGCCGTGACAACTGGATGATCGGCAAACACCATCAATGCGTCAGCGATCCCGCTCAAGCTGATTTCACGACGCATTTCACCGAAACGGAAACGACCGTTTCCGGCACCTTGTATTGTGCCGACGGCAGTTTTGATCCCGAAACGGTCACGACGCTGGATAAGGCGCAATGGCATCCCGTCGCCAAACCGTGGTCGCTCTGCCCCTCGCTCCATATCCCGGGCGGCAAACGCATGCCCTTTGACGAGATCAAATCTTCGCTGGTTGCGGCAAAAAAGTTTTTCGCCGACTATTTCCATCAGGAAGTGCCGCTTTTCTGCTGTAATTCGTGGATCTTGAATCCGGCGTGGGAAACCATTTTGCCCGATTCCAACATCGCCCGTTTCCGCCGCGAGGGGCACGCGATCCCCGCGCCGCCCGCCGCGCCGCGCGCCGGAATGGGCTTCGTCTTCGGCCGCGCCGATGTCGATCCGACGACGTTGCCGGCGACGAATTCCATGCAACGCGCCATTCAGGAAGCCGCGCGTCAGGATAAATTAGACGCCGGCGCCGTCTTTTTCCTCGCCGACGACTTGGAAGATTTGGGGAACGAATATTACAGGGAGTGAGGAATTCTTTCTCACTCCGTCACGCGCGGCAACGACCCGAAAAACGCGCTCGACTCTCCCGCTAACTGATAGGAGCCATACGCTTCGGCGTAGGGCATTTGCGCCTTGAAGCCGAGAAAACGCCCTTCGCAAAGCTTGCGGTCGGCGAGGTGGTCGCCGTTTTGACAGACGTAATGGCGGATCAACTCGCATTTTTTCTGCATGATGCGTTCGCCGAAGCCGATATAGTGGAGAAACGGCATATTGAGCGTCTGGGGGGTCTGGTGGTGAAAGAAAACTTCCGGCTTGAGTTGGGCGATGCGCAGCGCGTTGAGCGTCGCCGCGCCCGTCATCACGTGATCGATGTGACGGTCGACGGGCCAGTGTGTGAAAACGGCGCAAGGGGGAAATTGCCGGAAAAGAGCGGCGAGTTCTTCGCACGTTTCGCGCGGCGCGCTGATCTCGCCGTCGATCTCGTCGAGAAAGATCGGCTCCACGCCGAGAAGTGCGCACGCGTTTTTCTCTTCGATTGTCCGCATCGCGGCACATTCCGCCATCGGGACATTTTGGTGGGCAAGACCGCGTTCACCGCGGGAAAAATCGACGATCTTAAGCTCGTAGCCGGCGTTTCCCGCCAGGATCAGGGCAAGTCCCGCCGTCCCGATGAGATCATCGGGGTGGGCGTTGATGATAAAGACATACTTTTTCATTTTGTCACGCCAAGCGTTTGCCATACCGCCGTGAGATCGACGAATTTCCCCTCGCGTGCGGCGCGGTCGATCGCGAGCGCGTAGACGGCGCTGCGAAGCCCTTCTGCGCCGCCGCACTTGGGCGGAATGCCTTGCGTCATCGAGGCAAACGTTTCCTGCGCGATGATGGGATCGCCGCCGCCGTGGCCGTCGCAACCCGAAAAGTTGAGCGTCGTGACTGCGTCGTCGCCGAGATGCTTCCACTCGATTTCCGAGCGGTACAGGTCGATCCTGATCGTGCCCTCGCTGCAGTGAAGGACGATTTTCCGTTCGGCGATCGCGCTCGCCATGACGTAGTTGAAAGAAACGAGTACGCCATTGCTGAAACGCGCGATCGAAACGAGTTTGTCCATCAGGTCGCAGTCGTCGTTGAAAGGCGTTTCCACGCGATGCGGATCACGCCACCAGATAAAGGAGTCCTTGCCGTATTTTTCCTCCAGAAACCGGTTGCCGGAGGTGAAAAAGTCGCGGTCGTGAAAGGCGGCAATTTGAAGCGGCAGCGCATCCGAGAGCCACTCGATGAGGTCGAGGTCGTGACAGCACTTTTCGAGGATGTGGGGCCCCGCCTCGGCACGGTGGCGGCGCCAGTTGCTCGCGATATAACCGCCGTGTTGCGGATAGATGTTTTCATTGCCCTCGATCGAGAGGAGTTTGCCGAACGAGCCCGACTGCAGCAATTCCTTGGCTTTGCGGTAAATGAGGGAATAGCGCAACACGAAGCCCGTCGCAAAGAGCTTGCCGCTTTTTTGCCACGCCTGATAGATCGCCTGACAATCTTCGATGCTCGTCGCGAGCGGTTTTTCGGAAAAGACGTTCTTGCCCGCCGAAAAGGCGGCGAGGATCTGCTCTTTGTGCATAAAATTGGGCGAAACCACATACGCCCAGTCACATTCGCACGCGAGCGCCTCGTCCCAGCTCGCGCAGATTTTGGCGCCGGGGGCGGCGAAATCGCCGTTTGCCGCTTCCTTGGCGACCGCATGATCGGGGTCGTAAACGGCGACGACTTCGATGTTGTTGCAACTTTCCGTTTTAAGATTCCGGAGAAGCGTGCGTGCGCGGTTGCCGGCGCCTGAAATGGCGATTCGGATCTTTTTCATCTCAACTCCTGATGGATTTTTTGAAAACGACGGGACCGAAAAGTCCGGATTCAAGGCTCTCGCGCTCAAAATAGCGTTCGCGCATCTCGTAGGGATTTTCAAAGGGGCGTTGTTGCCATTTTTCCAGCACGCCGGTGGCGGCGATCGCGTTGGCGGGCGTGTTGACGACGGTGATCTCAAGCTTGTTTTGGGTCGCTTTCAAGGCGTTCCCAAGCGGGAAAACGTAGGGCGGAGAGAGTCTTGTGCCGAGATCGACGCCGTTGAGCGTCACCTGCGCCGCGTAACACACGCGGCCGAGATCGAGAAATTTTGCATTCGCAAGATCCTTGCCGTCAAACGTTTTGACATATTGCGCTTCGCCGCTGAAATCATTCCCGAGCGAATTTCGCCAATCGCCCAAGGAAACGGTCGTGATGCTGCCATTTGATTTCTTGTTTTCGTAATCGTCTTTGCCGACAGAAGTTTGCCGGAGCGCCTTCAGTTGCCATTTGCCGGCAAGTGCGCGGAGCGTCGCCCCGGGGCGATGCGGCAGTTTTGCCGCGTTTTTCGCCGCCTCGCCGACGAGGAAAACGGCATTTTCATAAGGGGCAAACCGCCATTGCCAGACGCCCGCTTTGCCCGCGAGGCAGCGCTTGCCGGTTTCGGCGTCGCACCATGCGACCGGCGCTTTTTCGCTTGCCGTGAAGCGGACGCGGAGCGTCGCGCTGGAAATATTCATCACCATGTAGAGCACGTCGCCGCCGGCAAGTTTCCGTTTGCGGACGCGCAAACGGTCGTCTGTTTGCGCCATAAGAAGCGTCGGGGGGATTTCGTTGATTTGGTCGCTGGAAAAAACCGGCGCGCCTTTTTTCTGCAATTTTTCCAGGGCGGCGCGCCCTTTGGCAGTTAATTTTGCCGCCGTCGGCATCACGATGCGGCAATAGACCGCCTTGCCGATCTTGATCGCGCCGCGTGAAACTTTTGCCGCCAGCAATTGATCTTCGTCGATGTAGTCGAAATCACATTGCCTTTGAAGCAGTCGTGCCGCGATGTTTTCCATTTCGTCATAACGGGGCACGACGCCGATTTCAGAGAGCGTCGCTTCGTCGAAAAAGAGCGCGGTGTCGACGGCGGGGTTCCCCGCCGCCGCCAGATAGGAAATGCGCGCCGTGTAATCGTGAAATCCTTTGAGACGCCGCCACAACAAATTGCATTTGCCGAAAAGCGGCCGCTCCCCCTGAATTTTGTCGCCGCAGGTCGAAAAGGGATAGGTTGCAAAGACAAATGTGTTGACGCCGCAGAGCGCCAGATAATCGACGAGGAACTTCATTTCCGCGGGCGTTATGCCGGAACCGTAGACCCCGAAAACTTCGCCCAAAACGTGACGATTTCCGGTCTGATTCGCGGCGCTTGAAGCGTATTTCGGGAAAGAATGCAATCGTATCCCGGGGTAAATTTGCCGCCAGATGACGTCGACGCCCGGCATATCCAGTTGCCGCAAGACGCGCAAAAGGTGATTGCCGTGCAGATGAAAGAGCATATTCTGCGGTTCGTCTTCGCCGTTGAAGTGACCGCCGGAAAGCATCTGATGGGCGTTGCACCATTTTTTGAGCGGCGCGAGGAATCGTTCGACAAAAAGTTGCGACACGACGTCGCTGTAATCGGTCAGCGCCGCGATGATTTGCGGGGCGCAGGAAAAGCGGAGCATCTCGGGAATGAAAGGTTCGACGTCGTAGTTTTTGCGCTTTTTGAATTCCGTGAAAAAATCTTCCGTCCACGGCAGTTTGTCGATCCGGTGCTGGGGGCCCGCCGGTTCGTCGGTGAAGGTAAAGCAAAGCGTTTTGCCGAAGTGCTTTGGGCTGTACTTGAAATACTGCTGGTGGGTCAGGGCGAGGAATTTTTCCGTCACGCCGGGAGTCAACAGATTGGGGTAGGGCGCGCTCATCGCGGGATCGGGCGCATCGACGAGGATCTTGTAGCGGCCCTGACCGTCCGGCACGAGGTAACGCCGGGCGAACTTTTCCGGATTTGCGGCGTAGACTTGACCGCACGCGCCGCCGGATGGCCAGCCGCCCTCGTCGTACAAATAGCAATTCATCTTGAGCCGTTCGCAGGTGTCGTGGATGAGGCGCATTTTCCTGAAAAACGCTTTTGAAAGATACGCCGGCTCCATCGTCGAGTAGAAACTTGCGCGGAATTCCTTGGGGATCGGGTGGGGGCAGACGCTCCGCGCGCCGGATTTCGCCATATCTTCAAGTTGGGCGACGAGCTTGTCGTCGTCGAGTTTGTCGTTGAGGAACCAGAAGTACCCGGGGGCGAAAACCGCCGGCGGCATGAAAAACTTTTTGTCGTCAAACGCCATTTAAAATGCGCCTTTTCCGCCGAAGACCGCGCCGAATGTCCGCAAAATGATCCACGTATCCAGTTTCCACGACTGATGGCGCACGTAGTACAAGTTGATCGCGATGCGGCGGTGATAGCAGACGAGATTCCGCCCCATTACCTGCCACAAGCCGGTGATGCCGGGTTTGACCGAGTGGATTTTGGTGGACCAGCGCCCGTAGTGGTGTTCTTCGTCGAGGACGATCGGCCGGGGCCCGATCCAGTTCATCGTGCCGTTGAGGACGTTCCATATCTGCGGCAATTCATCCAGACTGAAACGGCGGAGCCACTTCCCGACGGGGGTGATGCGCACGTCGTTGGATTGCTTTTGCTCGGCGAGCCACTCCGGCGAATGTTTGATCCCGGCGCGGATATGGACGGGGACCTTGTCATACATCGTGCGGAATTTCCAGACGTGGATGATTTTGCGATTGACGCCGAGGCGCCGGCTGCAATAAAAACCCGGCCCCGCCGAGGTTGCTTTGACCAATATCCACAAGATCAGCAAAAGCGGGGATAAAAAAATCAATGCCAGAATGGCGGAAATTTTCTGCAGAAAAATCATACTTTGCGCTATCGGGGGGCTGTCATTTTGTTATACTATAACCCAAGGCGGATAAAAATCAAGCAGGCTTTGAGAAATTTCCCGGTTTGAGCATATTTTTTCGCGAAACGGACAAAGCAGAACTTATCGGGAAAATGCGATCTTTTCGCCTTCACAGACGATGGATTGATCGACCTCGGTCTCGACGTCGGCAAAGCGCAGATCTTTCACCGGCATTCCGGCGGCGCCGCGCAAATAAATCCCGATCGGGGCGCGATAACAGACGACGCGGTCAAAGGAAATGTTTTCGAGCGCCGTTCCTTTCAGTTCCTGCGTCGCGAGCGTCGTCTGCGGGTATGCCATATCCAAGTGGATCGCTGTGCTTTTGAGGTCGCGCATTTCGACGTCCGAAACGCGCACGTCGCGGACAAAGCCGCCGCGCCCGGGCAGACTTTTGATGCGGATCCCCAAGCCGGTGTTGCGGATATTGCAATGCGAGATATCGACGTTTTCAATGCCGCCGGAAAGTTCACTGCCGATCGCGACGCCGGCGTGCCCCGACGTCATTTCGCAGTTTTTGATCTTGATGTTGCGACAGGGTTTCCCGACGCGCCAACCATCGGCGTTCAACCCCGACTTGATCGCGATGCAGTCGTCGCCGGTGGAAAAAATGCAGTTTTCGATCAGCACGCCGTCGCAGGAATCAGGATTCAGCCCGTCGGTATTGGGGCCCGTTGTGCGTACGACAAGGCCGCGGGCGACGAGATTTTCGCAATAGACCGGGTGAAGCGTCCACATGGGGCCCGTGTCGATCGTGAAGTTTTCCCACAAGACGTTGCGGCAGTTGACGAAGTGGACAAAGGAGGGGCGCAGAAAATCGTCGGTTTGACGGAAGAACCGCTGCGCGGGGGGCAGCGAAGCAAGCCGACGCAGTTTTTCCGCGCGCTGGCGGTGTTCCTGCTTGGCGCCGTAAACGTGCCACGTTTCGCCGTTGCCGCGCAAAATGCCGTGCCCCGTGATCGCGACGTCGTGCGCATCCTTGGCGTAGATAAGCGGGTGCGCGCTGAAACACTCGATCCCTTCCCAGCGGACGAAAACTTCGGGGAAATAGCGTGAAACGTCGGGCAGAAACTCGATGATGGCGCCGGGCTTCAGATCAAGGCGCACATTGCTTGCAAGTTCAAGCGGCAGCGAGTGCCATACGCCCGGCGCGACTTCGACCGTGCCGCCGCCCGATTCCGCGCACGCGCGCAACGCGTCGCGGATCGCCGTCGGATCGCCCGGCGACGGAAAGATCGTGCTTGCCATGTCGTGCAGAAAATAAAAATCCCCCCGCTTGCAATAAAAGCGGAGGGATGGCGCAATTAGAAAACAATCGATTCGGGCGCGATGGGACGGCCGAGTTCCTTGCTCAACGCCTTGGCGATGCCTTCGCGGCTCATATCGGTGACGTGGATGGACTTCATCGTGGAGGGGGAAAGTTCCGCCTTGTTTTTAAGTTCATCGACCGAGTAGTAGATCGTGTCGTTGGAGTAGTCGACGATCAGCGAGATCACGCCGGGCACGATGCCGAGGATCAAGCCGCAGCAATCGAGCGTGAAAGTCAACACGTCGATCTGATGGGACGCCTGTTTGTCACGACGATCGCCGTGAAAGACCGTGCCGCAGCTGCAGAATGCAAAAGCCATGACCAGGGTCAGCGCGAGAGAGAGAAAACGTTTCATAATACCAAAACTCCTTTTTTTTTGATTGGCATTGTTGGTTTTGCAATGCCGTTTGCTATAAATATAAACCAATCTTGTGAAAAAAACAAATGATATTGCGGAAAACATCTTGTTTTTTTATCGTATGTGCAATATATTACGACTACAAAGTATAGAAATAATCCGTTCTTTTACAATACATCAAGGAGAAAAAATGAAAAAACTTATCATCGCATTGGTTGCGCTGTCGATTTTGGGATTGGCAGGCTATTTCGTCTACAACTGGTATTCCCACCGGTTGATCAACAATCCCCATTTCGCCTGCGGCAACGGGCGTATCGAGGCGACCGAGCTCAATATTTCCGCGCGGCTCGCCGGCAAGGTGGAAAAGATCATGGTTCGCGAGGGCGACACCGTCACCAAGGACGAAGCATTGGTCATCATGCAGACCAACGTCCTCATCGCCGAACTCAACAAGGCGGAAGCCAACCGGGAACTGGCGATCGCCGCGCACGTGCAGACTCTGGCGAAGGTTTCCGTTGCCGAGGCGGCGCTTGTGCGCGCGGAAGCGGACTTGAAGAGCAAACTTGCGACCGCCGCCAAAGATCAGGCGGATTATTTGCGTCATAAAGATTTGGTCGTCAAAGACGCCACCAGTCAGAAACACTTTCAGGCGGCGGAAGCCGCTTGGCTTACTTCGCAGGCGGACGTAGCCGCCGCGGAAGCCTCTGTCAAGGAAACGAAAGCCGCCCTTGAGATGGCAAAGGCCGACGTGCAGGGCGCCGTCGCCGCCATCCGCTCGGTGGAAGCGCAGATCGCGTCGATCAAGGCGGATATCGACGACAGCATCTTGCGCGCGCCGCTCGACGGTCGCGTGCAGTACCGCGTCGTCGAACCCGGCGAAGTGCTCGGTGCAGGCGGCCGTGCGATCAACATGGTCGATCTGACCGACGTCTATATGACTTTCTTTTTGCCGGAAAAGACCGCCGGCAAGGTCCGCATCGGCGCCGAGGTGCGCATCGTGCTGGACGCAGTGCCCGATTATCCGCTTTCGGCGAAGGTTACCGAAGTCGACAGCGTCGCGCAGTTCACGCCGAAAACCGTCGAAACGCAGGTCGAGCGTCAGAAATTGATGTTCCGCATCAAGGCGCACATCGACCGGCAGTTTCTGGAAGATTTTGCCGATCTTGTCAAGACCGGTCTGCCCGGTGTGGCGTGGGTGCGCCTCGACGACAGCGAGCCGTGGCCCAAGGAATTGCAGCCGACAAAAGAGGCGCAAGAGCGTATCGCCAAAATGCGTGAAAAGATGAAAGCGAACCGTCAAAAGGAACGGCACGTCATCGATTCCAAGACGGAAGATCTGACGCGCAGCCGGATCGAAAATTTCGACAAGTTCAGTAAGGAAGCCGAAGGTGCTTCCAAGGAAAAGAAGGTCGATATTGAAGTGAAAGCCGCCCGGCAGGAAGCGGCGAAAAAAGCCGCCGCGGCGGAAAAGACCGTGCAGGAGGCAAGGGACATGGACGCCGCCCGGAAAAAGCAAGTTGAACAGAGCGTGGAGGAAGCCAAAAAAATGAATGCTCCCGCGAAAACCGCTGAGCCTGCTGAACCCGCGAAAGCCGCTGAACCTGCTGAACCCGCGAAAGATGCGCAAGGTGCGGAAAAATGAGTTTTCCGGCGCAACACGACGGAAAATCCGTCGTTTCCTTGCGTGATGTATCGCTTCGTTACGGTAAGGTCGTCGGGGTCGATCACGTTTCGCTGGAAATTCCGCGGGGCATTCTCGTCGGTCTGATCGGCCCGGACGGCGTCGGCAAGTCATCGCTGCTCTCGCTGATCACCGGCGCCCACGCGATGCAGGAGGGCGATCTGCAGGTGCTTGGCGGCGATATGCGCGATCAGGCGCACCGCACGAAAATTTGTCCGCGCATCGCCTATATGCCGCAGGGGCTGGGCAAAAATTTGTACTTCACGCTGACGGTCGAGGAAAATCTGCAGTATTTCGCCCGGCTTTTCGGGCACGACGCGCCGGAACGCCGCCGCCGGATCGACCGCTTGACCAAAAGTACGGGGCTTTACCCCTTTCTGAACCGTCCGGCGGGGAAACTTTCCGGCGGTATGAAGCAGAAACTCGGGCTCTGCTGTTCGCTGATTCACGACCCCGATCTGCTCGTATTGGACGAACCGACGACCGGCGTCGACCCTTTGGCGCGCCGTCAGTTCTGGGACTTGATCGACAACATCCGCCTCGAACAGCCCGGGATGACGGTCATCGCGGCGACGGCGTATATGGATGAAGCCCAGCGCTTCGACTGGCTGGTCGCGATGGATTCCGGCAAGATCCTCGACACCGGCACGACGCAGGAATTTTTCGCCAAGACCGGCAAGGACAACCTCGACGCCGCTTTTATTCAATTGTTGCCCGAAGAAAAACGCTCCGGCCACACCGATCTCGTCGTGCCGCCGCTGGAATTTGACGAAAACGAAGGCTACGCCATCGAGGCGGAAGGGCTCACCCAGCGCTTCGGCAACTTTACCGCCGTCGATCATGTGAGCTTCAAGATCCGTCGGGGCGAAATTTTCGGCTTCCTCGGTTCCAACGGGTGCGGCAAGACGACGACGATGCGTATGCTGACCGGATTGCTCCCCGCCACCGAGGGGGTGGCGAAACTTTTCGGCAAACAAGTCGGCGCCGACACGATGCCGGTGCGCAAGAATCTCGGCTATATGACGCAGATCTTTTCGCTCTACGTCGATTTGACCGTGCGCCAGAATCTGACGCTTTACGCACGGCTCTATCAGATTCCCGAGGAAAAGGTCAAAGCCAGCGTCGACGAAGTGATGGCGCGCTATTTATTGAACGACTACGCCAACGCGACGCCGCGCTCGCTGCCGATGGGCATCCGCCAGCGGTTGTCGCTGGCGGCGGCGGTGATCCATCACCCGCAGATTTTGATCCTCGACGAACCGACTTCCGGCGTCGACCCGGTGGCGCGCGACCTCTTTTGGAGTCAGATCATCGAATTGTCGCGCAGAGACCGGGTGACGATTTTCGTCACGACGCACTTCATGAACGAGGCGGAGCGTTGCGACCGCGTTTCTCTGATGCACGCCGGCAAGTCGCTCGCCTGCGACACGCCCGCGCAACTGGTGAAACAGCGCGGTTGCGAATCGCTCGAAGCCGCCTTCATCGGTTATCTCGAGGACGCCGACCCGCTCGCCAACGCGGTCAATCAGATGGAAAAAGACGTGCCCGCAGAAAAAGAGGAGAAAAAATCCCACTCGAAACTCTGGGAAAAGATCAATGCCTTTTTCAGCTTCCGGCGCTGGTACAGTTGCGTCTGGCGCGAAACGCTCGAATTGATGCGCGACCCGATCCGGGCGACGCTCGCGCTCTTTGGCGCGATGATTCTGATGATCGTGATGAGCCTCGGCATGAACCTCGACGTCGAACACCTGACCTTTGCCGTGCTCGATCAGGATCAATCTGAACTCAGTCAGGATTACGCGCTCAACATCGCCGGTGCGACCCGCTATTTCAACGAGCGTCCGCCGCTCCAGAGTTACGACGAGATTGAGACGCGCATGCGCAGCGGCGACATTTCGCTCGCCGTTGTCATCCCGCCGCGATTCGCCAAGGATTTGCAAGGCGGCAAGAAACCCGAGATCGCCTTTTTCGTCGACGGCGCAATGCCGATCCGGGCGAATACCATCGACGGTTATGTTTACGGCGTTCACAAGCAGTGGGTGAAAAAGTATGTGAGAGCGCGTTATAGCGGCGAACATCCGCCGGCGGAAAGCACGCTGGACATCAAGATCCGCTACCGCTACAACCCCGACGTGTTGACGCTGCCGACGATGGTGCCTTTTACGATTCCGATGATGCTGATTATGATCCCCGCGATTTTGTCGGCGCTGGCGGTTGTCCGCGAAAAGGAACAGGGGTCGATCATCAACTTGTACGTGACGCCGCTGACCAAGGCCGAGTTCATTCTCGGCAAACAGCTGCCCTATGTGCTTTTTTCGATCGTGAGCGCGCTGTTGATGGTGATGATCGGGGTGACGATCTTCGACGTGCCGATCAAAGGGAGCGCCCTTTTGCTCGCGGTGTCGCTCATCATTTACTGCTTTATCGCGACGGGGATCGGATTGCTCGCCTCGTCGGTGACGCGCAGTCAGATCGCGGTGCTCTTTATGACGCTTTTCGGCACGATGGTGCCGGCGATTTCCTTTTGCGGGATGGTGAACCCGGTCGATTCGCTCCCCGGTATGTCGCGCTTTATCGGCACAATCTATCCGACGACCTATATGCTGTTGATCAGCCGCGGCGTATTCAATAAGGCGCTCGGTTTCGTCGACTTGTGGCAGCCCCTGCTCGTGTTGCTGATCACGTTGCCGATCGTGATGTTTTTCAGCATCATTCTTCAGAAAAAACAGGAGTCCTGACGATGAAACAGCATATTCGCAATATTTTTCACCTCGGGGTGAAAGAGATCATCGAGCTTGCGCAGGACAAATGTATGATCATTTTGATCATCTACGCATTTACGCTCGGCGTACTGGTGACGGCAAACGGCACGCCGGACTCGGTGACCAACGCGCCGATCGCGGTCGTGGACGACGATCACACGCAGATTTCCAAGCGGATCACGGATGCGTTTCTTGAACCGATCTTCATGCCGCCGAAAACGACTACCATGGCGAAGGCGGATCCGGGGATGGACAGCGGCGAATTTACCTTTACCGTGATGATTCCGCCGGAATTCCAGAAACGTCTGCTCTCCGGGAAAAAACCGGAAATTCTGGTCAACGTCGATGCGACGCGCATGTCGCAGGCGTTTGTCGGGGCGGGCTATATCGAGCAGATCATCGACAACGAGATCAAGAAATTTTCCAAAGACGATTCCGGCGTCGAGTCGGAATTGATGACGCTGGATCTGCGCAACAAGTTCAATCCGAATCTGGTGCCGACCTGGTTCGGCGGCGTCAATCAGATGATCAGCAACGTCACGATGCTGGCGATCGTGCTGATCGGCGCGGCACTGATCCGCGAGCGTGAAAACGGCACGCTGGAGCATCTTTTGGTGATGCCGGTGGAGCCGTTTGAAATTATGTGCGCCAAGGTGTGGTCGATGCTGGTCGTCGTATTGGTGGCGACGCTTCTGTGCGTGCTGGTCGTTTTGCAGGGAATGCTGAAAATGCCGATCGACGGGAGCTTTGCGCTCTTTACGCTCGGGGTGGCGCTGCATTTGTTTGCGGTGACGTCGATGGGGATCTTTCTCGCCTGCGTCGCCCAGAATATGCCGCAGATGGGAATGCTTTTCATTCTCGTGCTGATGCCGATGAATATGCTTTCCGGCGGTCAGACGCCGCGGGAAAGTATGCCGATCTGGGTGCAGGACGTGATGCTGGCGGCGCCGACGACGCACTTCGTGATGTTCAGTCAGCAGATTCTTTTCCGCGGAGCGGGCATCGAGGTGGCGTGGAAGCCTTTCCTCTGGCTGCTCGGCATCGGGAGCGTGCTCTTTGTCATCTCGCTGATGAAATTCAAGAAAACGGCGACGCAGTCGTAAAAATAAGGATTTTATGATAAGGGGTTGTTGCAAAACCTGCCAAGGTTAAGCAACCGAGGTGTTTGGGTAAGGGCAGAGCTGCGTACCGCGCCGCTGGCGCGGACACAAGACTCAAGGCGACAAGGGGGCAGGGTAGTTTAATCCGCGGTCTTGGCGTTGGTATGATCGCTCATTTCGAGGGAGCGCCGCGAGACCCCCATTTGTATGCCCGACCAACGGGAGGGCTGTAC
>DCFZ01000002.1:66016-123321 GCA_002314455.1 Lentisphaeria bacterium UBA1791
GTACGTGGAAAGGGGTTCGGGGAAATAAATCGGCTCGTGCCGGATCGGGCCTTCATCACGTACAAAACTATACTAGTACAAAATCCCGCATTAGCGGGTTTGGGAGAGCCAAGAGAGGGCGAAATGAGCCCTCTCTTGTTCTCACCACGCTACGAGATCAGATGAGAGCAAAAAAGGGGGCTGTTGCTTACCGGTGAAGGTTTTGCAACAGCCCCTTTTTTTTGTTGTGACCGATCGCTTTTTGCCGGTTCCGCCCGGCTTGACCGTCTAATTGGTGCTTTCCGTCTTGCTCTTTTCCTGACCGTAATGTCCACGGTAATAGCCGTTGCGGTGGGCGGGAACTCCGTTGATGACCATGCCGATCGGCGTAACTTTTGCCTGTTGCAAGAGATCGTTCAGGGCAACTGCATTGTCTTCCCGCAGGACTTCCAGCCGGGAAACCACGATGATGCCGTCCGCCATTTTGCCGAGGCAAATACCGTCCGACACTTCCAGACAGGGGGGCGTGTCGAGGATGATGTAATCGTATTCCTTGCGCATTTCCTGCAACAAGCCCTTGAATTCGGCGGAATCGAGCAACTTGAGCGGGTTCAGCGGGATCGGGCCGCACAACAGCGCATCGAGTTTGCGGTCAAAAAGATTTTTGCACAACGCATCTTTGACCGGATAGTGATCGACCAGCACGTTGACGAGCCCGACTTTGTTGTAAACGTTGAGCGCAATGCTCAATGCCGGTTTGCGCAAGTCGCAGTTAATGATCAGCGTCCTGTGCCCGAAATCAGCGAGCGTGACCGCGAGATTGGTCGCGACAAAGGTTTTGCCTTCGCCGGGCAGAGCACTGGTGAGGGCGATGATGCGCGCCCCTTCTTGGGAGTGCAGATCGGAGTAGAGCAAATTGGTCCGGATCCCCCAAAAGGCTTCCCGGATGCCGAATCGCTTTTGTGTCTGATCGTTGTTCAAGGTGACGATGTGACCGATGTCGGCTTCCGTCGCGACGCTGTGTTTCGCCATTTCCCGGTCGGTCGGCACGGAGCCGATGACCGGCAAATTAAGCGCACGGGCAATCTGTTCCGAAGTGTGAAAACACGTGTCGAAGATCCCTTTCAGAACGAAGAACAAAATCCCGAGTCCGCCGGAAATGAAAAACGCGATGTGCGCAAACAGCCAGGGGCGCGGATAGGTTTTCACCGCTTTTTTCGCGCGGTCGATCGACTTGAATTTCTGCATTTCAAGCAACGTCGAGATTTCCTCGCCGAAAACGTCGCTCAAAGTGTTGGCGATGTAACAGGCGGCTTCGGGATCTTCCGCAGTGACGGAAAGCGTCAGAAGACGCGTGTTTTTCCGCATAGAGCTTTCCATGCTGAAAGGCACGAGATATTTGGGATTTTCCTTTAAGATTTTTTCTTTGGCTTTGTTCAGGACCATTCTGGATTTTGCCAGTTCCGTGTAGTCGAAAACCAGTTGCGAACCGACGTAAAGTTCGCGGGAAAGGATGGCGTTCGGGTCTTCGTGCGATGGAGTCCGGGGCAGTGTTTTCTGCGTGTCGCTTTCCGGATTGTCATATTTCAGGCGGCCGATGTAGATCATCACGTCCGCCCGGTATTTCGGGTGAATGTAATATTTCGCCACCAAAAAAGCGGCGACGGCGCAACAGCACGAGCAGAACAACAACAACCGCCAATGTTGACGGATGATATTCAAAAGCGGCAGAAATCCATCGTTTTTGCGCATTTTTTCCTCGTTATGCATTTTAAAATCAAGATATTGGTATACTATAGCATTTTACTGTGAGAAAAGCAAATCTTTTTCCCGTAATCAGCGGGGTAAATAACGCAATTGCCGCTTATCGCTTCCAGGGGACGACGACGTCGAAACTCCCGTCGGCGAAACAGGCGATTTCGTAGGTGTTGTAAATGAAATGCAAGCCGTCGTCGGCAAAATAGAAGTTTTCCGTCGGCTTGGGTTCGTGCTGCAATTGCTTCATCAGCTCCTTGAAATCCTTGACGTTTCTCTGTTTGATAAGGGCGTCTTTGATCGCACGGTCAAGCTCGGCGAGCTTTGCCCCCGGCGCGATGTCGTCGAGCGTCAGTTCCTTGCCGGTCGCGCGATCGATGGAGCCGACGGTGATTTGCGTGAAACGGTGAGCACCGCCGGTGTCGCCTTGAACGGTGATTTCGTAGCTTACGATCTTTTCGTCGGCATAGAGGACCTTGCGCTCAATGGTAAAGTAAAACGACTTGAGCCTTTCGCTGGAGTAAAAGAAATTGCCATCATCGTTGCGCATCTTGGCGAGATCCGCCAATTCATCGACGAACGGGTCGCGTTCCGCTGCCCCCAGGACGCCAAACGTAAAAATCAGCAAAAGAGCAAAAATTTTTTTCATGATATTTCTCCTGTCGGTTGCTGGCATAATGTAACACCGGAAAAAGCAAGATGCAACCGCGCGGCGGTGTTTTTGTCGAAAAAGAGAGTATGATTTGCCTTAATGCTTGTTTTGTATGGGAAATTGTATAAAATAGGAGGGTTTTTTCTGAAATTTCCCTTTTATTTCGAAAAAACGCTTGTTTTTTTTCGCGGATAAGGTTATATTTTGCGTGTTCAAAGTGGTCTTTTTTAGGTAGGGACAAGGTTCCCGGCAGTTTTTTCTCGTATGGGGGTGTTGCCCCATATGAGGGCATCGCCTGCCCGGAAACGGCGTTTGATGGGTGTTCCGATGGCGGACGTTGCAGCAGAATTTGTCAGGATCGCGGGGCAGTCGTGGTGCCTCGTTCAGACGAAACCGCGCAACGAGAAATATTCGGCGCAGAGTTGTAACGCGCAGGGGATTTTTGTATACCTGCCGCTGATCACGAAAGTCGAGATCCACAACCGCAGTGAAAGGAAGCTTTTTCTGCCGATGTTCCCCGGTTATTTTTTCGCGCGCGCGAGCTTTGACGAACTGACGGCGTTGCGGCGGGATAAGGGGGTTTGGCGCATTCAGATCCTGACGGAAGCGGAAGAGGAGGGTCTGCTCGAAGACCTGAAGCGCGTCCGCGAAAGCGAGTTGCTTTCGGAAAACCACGAGTTAATCGTCAATCCGGGTTTGCAAGTTGGCGATGTTGTCCGCTTCAAGGCGGGACCTTTCAAAGGGCAGGAAGTGATCGTCGAATCGCGTGAAAACATCGCCGATGTGATCGTCAATCTGGAATTCCTCGGCCGCAGTCTCACAATCCGCTGCCGCGCCGACGAATTGGGCCGCTGAAACAATAAAAACAAACGAAGAAAGTGTGGAAAATGTCGTTTTTTCAACATCCGCAGGCAATCGTTGAAGCCGGTGCCTTCATCGGCGACGATACCCGTGTTTGGGCGTGGAGCCACATTCTTGGCGGCGCCAAAATCGGCAAAGATTGCAACCTTTGCGATCATACGTTTATCGAAAATGACGTTGTACTCGGCGACAGGGTGACGGTGAAGTGCGGCGTCTATATTTGGGACGGCATCACCATTGAAGACGATGTTTTCATCGGTCCCTGCGTCGCCTTTACCAACGACAAATTTCCCCGGAGCAAGGAATATCCTGCGGAATTTGCCAAAACGGTGATCCGCAAGCATGCGAGCATCGGCGCCAATGCGACGATATTGCCTGGGATCACGATCGGTCAATACGCAATGATCGGCGCCGGCGCTGTCGTGACCAAAGACGTGCCGCCCTACGCCATCATCAAAGGGAATCCGGGGCGGATTGACGGATATGTCAATGCCGAGAAGAGAATCGTGGGGCAAACTCCGCATACTTTTGAGACAAAAGAGGGAAAAACGGGCTCCAGGGTTTATCAGATTCCGAGTTTCAGCGATATGCGCGGCGATTTGGGCGTAATCGAGAGTCAGCGCGTACTTCCGTTTGACGTCAAGCGGATTTTTTACACTTACAATGTGCCGGGCATGGAAGTCCGCGGCGAGCACGCCCACAAAAGCTGCGATCAGTTTCTGATCGCTCTGCACGGATCGCTTCACGTCATTACCGACAACGGAAGTGTGCGGGACGAGTTTGTTTTGGATGCCCCCACTTTCGGCGTTCACATACCTGCCGGAGTTTGGGGAATTCAGTACAAGCATTCGCCGGATTGCGTTCTGCTGGTCTTGGCTTCGCAAACGTATGATCCGGCGGACTACATCCGCGATTACGAAGAATACTTGAGGTATATCCAGTCAAAATGAAAGTCCCATTTCTTGATTATCGCGCGGTCAATGAGCCTTTTTTTGAAGAGGAATCTGCCGCCGTGCGCCGGGTCATGGAATCCGGTTGGTATATTCTCGGCAGGGAGGTTGAAGCCTTCGAGGCGGAATATGCCGTATTTGTCGGCGCCAAACACTGTATCGGGTGCGCCAATGGGCTGGATGCGTTGATCCTTTGCCTGGAAGGCTACAAAGCGCTCGGGATCGTGGCGCGGGGGGACGAGGTAATTGTACCCTCCAACACCTACATTGCCTCGATACTTGCTATCAGCCGCGCCGGTCTGATGCCAATTCTGGTTGAGCCCGATCTCAACACTTATGAATTGAATCCAGCCCGTATTGAGGCGGCGATTACCGCAAAGACACGAGCAATCCTACCGGTTCACCTGTACGGACAATGTGCCGACATGACGAAAATCAATAAAATCGCCCGCGACCATAGATTGAAAGTGATCGAGGACGGGGCGCAATCCCACGGAGCGACTCATTTCGGCGTTCATTCCGGTGCGCTCGGCGATGCCGCCGGGCACAGTTTTTACCCCGGAAAAAATCTCGGGGCGGTCGGTGGCGATGCCGGTTGTGTGACGACGAATGACGACGATCTGGCAAAGGTGATTCGGGCGTTGCGCAATTACGGATCCGATTACAAATATCACTTCGAGTATCAGGGATACAACAGCCGTCTGGATGAAATTCAGGCGGCGATGATGCGGGTGAAACTGCAACATTTGGATGAGACAAATGCCCGCCGGCAACAGGTGGCGGCACATTATCTTGACGGAATTAAAAATCCGAAAATCATTTTGCCGCAAACGGGTGAAGGCAATCAGCATGTCTATCACATTTTTGCCATTCGTTCTTCTCAACGCGATGCTCTTCAGAATTTTCTGAAGGAAAACGGCGTCGGCACGATGATCCACTATCCGATCCCGCCGCATAAACAACCGGCGTATTGCGAGTGGAACAACTTGTCTTATCCGATCAGCGAAAAAATCCACGCCGAGGAATTGAGCCTCCCGATGAGTCCGGCGATGACGGATGAAGAAACAGAATACGTGATTGAGCAATGCAATCGATGGTAAAAAAGCTTTTTATTTTTTGTGGCGTTTGGGATTGTCGATCTGGCAATACTATTCCAATGCCAAACATCAATTGGGTTTCCGCTTTCCTTATACGGGGATGAGTAGCAAACTGATAATGGGAAAAGAAAATGCTTTTTCCATGCCGGTCAGCCGTCGTTATGCATCAGGGATAATCCATATCGGCGACCGTAATACATTCGGGTATGCTCCGGCAGGATTTCACGGAGAAATTCTCTTGCAGCCGAGGGGGAAAGATGCCGTCATCAAAATCGGTAGCGATTGTTATTTTTCCAATTCAATATCGATTGTCTGTTGTCGTTCCATTGAGATAGGAGATCATTTTCTTTGCGGCGACCGGGTGACTATCGTAGATTGCGATTTTCACGGCATTGCTCCGGGTCGGCAAATGACGGATGAAAATTTTGCATCGGTAAAAATCGGCAACAACGTTTGGCTTGGCTCCGAGGTGACCATACTGAAAGGCGTTACCATTGGCGACAACGCGGTCATTGGCGCAAAGTCACTCGTTACGAAAAACATTCCCGCCAATTGCATTGCAGCGGGAGTTCCGGCTAAAGTAATACGAATGATATGAAAAACTCTTATCGGGAAATTTTTAAAGGCACGTCGATCATCGGCGGATCAAGTTTTTTGAAACTGCTGATCAGCATGGTGCAGACCAAGTTTATCGCCGTTTTTTTGGGAACTTTTGGCGTCGGTCTTGCCCACAGCTACAGCAATCTTTCCGGCATGGTGTCAAGTTTTTGCGGACTTGGCATCAACAACAGCGCCATCCGCTATATTTCGGAGGAAACCGGCGAAAACGGCGACCCGAAAAAGGCGGAAGCGATCACCGCAGTCACGTTCTTTCTGGTCTGTTGCATTTCGCTTGTTACGTTAGTCGTTTTCGCTGTCTTGGCTTATCCGCTGGCGATTCTGACCTTTCGGGATGTTGCTTATTTTCCCGCAATCCTCTTTCTCGGCGTGATTGCCGCAATGACCTCGTTCGTCGGCGGATTCTGCATCTTTTTGCAGAGCTACCGAAAACTTGCGGCAATCGCGGTAAGCAGTATAATCAGCAGTATCTTGTGTTCGATCAGTTCGATTCTCGTCTACTATTATCTGCGGGTGCAAGGCATTTTAATTGCGATGTTGTTGACCGCCGTCATCGGAGGCGTTGTCGGTCGGTATTACGTCAAAAAAAGCAACATCGCCGTGCGCATGGCGACCAAAGCCGAGATTCGACAATATTCTGGAGCGATCATCAAACTCGGCATTGCCTTTTTCCTGCAGAATCTGTGCGGCCCTGTCTTTAACTACATCAACAACCTCATCCTACTGGCGTATCTCGGCGTGGAATATACGGGATTGTATTATTGCGCGATGAATCTTTCCGGGGCGTTGGCAACTTTTATTCTGAATGCAATGGCGACCGATTACTATCCGCGACTGGTGCAAAGTGTCCACGATCCCCAAAAACTGCAGAGCATGGTCGATGAACAGTTGGATATCGGAGTTCATTTGGCAATCCCCGGATTGATCTTTATGGTCGTATCGGCGCCGCTGGTGATCTATTTGTTTTACACCGCGGCATTTACTCCGGCGATCCTCGCATTACAGATTTTGACGGTTGGCGTGTTGGGACGTGTAATCTCGTGGCCGCTGGGGTATGTATTGATCGCCAAAGCCGATACGAAAGATTTTGTGCTATTGGAATTTCTTTCAACTGCACTTTTGACGACGCTGTTGTTTGTTGGGACGAAATTTGCCGGGTTGAATGGCGCAGCCGCTGCGTTCGGCGCGGGGTATTTGCTCTATATCTTTGTGGTCGCCTGGTGTGTATTCAAGAAACACCATATCGGATTTGGAAAATATAATATGGGATTGACCATTCTGTGGAATGCTGTTCTGATCGCTACCGTTTGCGGGCTGAACAGCTTGAGAAATCCCGTTCTGCGTTGGTCGACGGGAAGCGTGGTCCTCATCGCCGTCGGCGTTTACTGCCTCTTGCATCTGATGAAAAAAATGAATCTCTCGTTTACCGATTGCATCGGTTTTATTATCCGGCGGAAAAGAAAATGTTAGTCAGCGTTGTCGTACTTACCTATAATTCCGCGGCGTTTGTGTTGGAAACGTTAGAGAGCATTGCGGCGCAGACTTATCCGGAACTGGAACTTATCGTTTCCGACGATTGCTCAAAAGACAATACGGTCGAAATCTGTCGCGATTGGATCGTCCGGTATCAGGATCGTTTTTCCCGAACGGAACTGCTGACTGTTGAAAAAAATACCGGGATCTCGAATAACTGCAACCGCGGTTACGCGGCGGCGAGCGGGCAATGGATCAAGGGCATTGCCGGCGACGATATTTTGCGTTGCGACTGCATCGAGCGTTGCGTGCAAGCCGCTGAAGAAAATCCGGAAAATATTTTTCTCGGCTATTTGCAGGAATTCGGCGCCGGAAATCAGATTTGCAAGCCGAAACCCCGCTTTGAGAAAGTCGATGCCAAGCAGCAGTTGAATATGGTTTTAGCCGACGGGTTGTATGTCGCCGCGCCCTCTTGTTTCTGCAAAAAGTCATTGTGGGCAAAACTCGGCGGCTTTGATGAAAAATATCCGTTGTTTGAGGATTTGCCTTTTTACGTCAGGGTTCTACAATCCGGCGAACGCATCGGCATCATTGCGCAAATCACCGTGAATTACCGCATCCACAATAACAGTGCCTCGCGACATTTTGACACCTACTCCCGGGACCGGCGTAAATGGTGTCGCGAAATCCTGATCCCCCTGCAGTGGAAATATCATCATTACATTGCCTGGTGGCATACAACACTGACATTGTGGCGGACTGATTCCGCCCGTCCGCAGTGGATTCAAAAATATCCCTGCTACGCCCTCTGGCTGTTGCTGGATTTCGTAGCGTTAAAGGAAAGAATTGCGTATCAGTGGAAAAAGCAAAAAAAGAAATGTTAGAAAATACGATGCGTATTTTGTTTTTTTGTACGGATCCGCTCCGTTATGATCCGCGGAGCAAACAATATTTGATCGGCGGCGGCTGGGTGACCGCGGTTATTCAAGGGTTGCGTCAGCGTTGTCCGGAGTGGGTATTCGGTATCGGGTGTGAAGGAGAGGGCGCGTGGGGGGAATCAGCCGCCGGTTGCGTTCGCTACCCCTTGGCGGCTTTTTATAAAAAAGTCAATAAACTGAAACGGAAACTGTGTCCTGCCGCGGAAGCGGAAATCCTGTTGCCGGAAATGCTGAAATGCGTCGCCGATTTCCACCCCGACGTGATTTTTGTCTTTGGTTCGGAATCTCCTTATGGAGTGATCGCAAAATATACCAAGATCCCCGTTCTTCTCCACATTCAAGGTTTTTTGACCGCTTATCAAAATGCGTTGTTACCGCCGGGGGTGAGTCGGTCAACACTTTATCAGGACGCTTTCCCGAACTTCAAAAGAATGCTTTATTTGCGCAATTATTTTCATGTTTTCGACGCCCGGACAGAGCGGGAAAAAGAGATACTGAAAAACTGTATGCACTACTTTGGACGCACCGAGTGGGATCGGGCGGTGCTTCGCCAATACAATCCTGCGGCGGATTACGTTGAGTGCTGGGAGTTGTTGCGGGATGCATTTTACAAAAATGCCGGGGCTTGGCGACCGCATCCGGATAAAACAATTCGGATCGTCTCGACGATTTCCACTCCGATTTACAAAGGGGCGGATTTGATTTTAAAGACTGCCAATTTATTGAAAGAGCGCGGCGTGGATTTTCAGTGGGAGGTCATCGGGATCAGTGGTGCATCGCTTCAGGAAAAACTCTGCGGAATTCAGGCAAATGCAGTCAACGTCCGGTTTTGCGGAAGCATTAAGGAGGTCGATGTGCTGGTTGAAAAACTTTTGGCTTCCGACGTCTACGTGCATCCCTCCTACATTGAAAACAGCCCCAACAGTTTGTGTGAAGCGCAAATGTTGGGAATTCCCGTCATCGCAGTTGCGGCGGGCGGAGTCCCCTCTCTTGTCGAACATCGGCAAACGGGTATGTTAGTCCCCGCCAATGATCCCTATGTGCTGGCGGAATATGTTACGCGGTTGAAATCGGATATGGCGCTTGCACAAAAAATTTCCGGCAGCGAATCAGTTCAAGCCTGCAAAAGGCATGCCAAAGAAGATATTTTGGGTGTCATCATTCAGAAATTGCAAGAGATTTGCGCTGATCACCGGGGGCCTGCGCAATGAAAAAATATTTTATGTGTTACGGAAATGAGAAATTTAAAAGAGCCCGGGATTACTGTTGCAAAAAGGCGCTTCAAACTCATTTTTTTGATGTTGTAAAAGGTTTTTCCCCCGATGATTTGGAACCGGAATGGAAAGAGGCTCATAAAGAAATTCTTTCCGTTAGCCGCGGCGGCGGGCTTTGGCTTTGGAAGCCCTATCTAGTGTTGAAAATGTTGCAGGAAATGCAAGAGGGGGATTTCCTTTTTTATGCCGACAGCGGAACATTTTTTGTGCGTTCCCCAAAATATATTTTTGAAAGCATGGCGAACGAAGACGTTTGGGTAACAGACACCCCTCTGATAGAAAAGCAATTTACGAAACCATCGTTATTCAGCAGGATGGGATGTGAAGAAAAGAAATTCACGGATACTCGCCAAATCCAAGCCACTTTTATCGGAGTTCGCAAAACCGTCGCAACGATGCGTTTAATCGAGGAGTGGTATACGTTGTGTGCTGATTACGACTGTTTGACACCGGAAGAAAAGAGCGCAACTTATCCAGATTATTATGTCGCGCATCGCGAGGATCAGTCGATATTGAGCCTTTTGTGTAAAAAATACGGGATCAATCCGCATCAGGATCCCACGCAGTATTCGAAGTATGAATTTGTCTATTGTCGGGAAAATTGGCAGTACCAGTTGAATCCCCGTCGCGAATATCCAATCTCTATTTTGTTGCATAGAACCGGGAATGTTTCTTGGGGCATTGTCTGCAAGGAGTATTTCCGGATATTTTGTCCTCGAATCATCGGTTGTCTTTCCTACCATCAGTATTTTAAATTTTTGTTGCAAAATAGACGATGGTGCATGTTTTAACTTTTTCCTATCGACAATGGTTCGGAAATGAAACTTATTTATGCTCATAGCAGTACTGGGCATTATCCGGAGTATATTCATCACCTGTATACGGGGATCTGCAAGCGCGAAAATATCCGCGCCATATTTGTTGTCCCCGCCGCATTCCGGCAAAAGATGGCGATGTTTGAGTGGCCCGTCTGTGACCGTATACAATGGGACTTTGTGCCGGACGAGGAACTGCCGTGGAGCGCTTGGTATAAAAGAAATTTTCAATTCTGCCGCGTGCTATGCCGAAAGATCCGCCAATATCATCCGGACGAAAGCATTGTTTTGAATTTGGAAATGTTGATGCCGTTTCTTGCTTGGATGGCACCGCGTCGCACCAAGATTTCGGGAATACTCTATGAAATCTATCCCTATCGTTGGAATTCGCTTTCATCTTGGCGGAAAATGGCGGCGGTCGTATGGCATCGGCTTTATGCGAAGTTGTCGCAGTTTCATCATGTATTTACGCTGAATGACAAAAGCGCAGCAAATTTTTTCAATCATCGCTGGCATACGGATCACTTTCGTTTCCTTCCGGATCCATTCAATCCCATCCGAATTACCGCTCCGGAAGATTTTCGGCAGAAGTACGCGCTTGGCGATAAAAAGATCATTCTTCATTTCGGCTCGATGGGACGGAAAAAAGGAACGCTGGAAATTTTGAAAGCGATTCTCGCCATGCCGAAAGAGGAGGCATCGCGCTATGCTTTTGTTTTTGCCGGCGTCGTGCAACCGGTGATCCGCGATGAATTTTATCAGCTTTACGAAAAAGCCAAGTCCGCGGCAAAAATTTTAGTTTTTGATGAATTTTGCTCTTATGAATTTATCGGCAATTGGTGTGCCGCCTGCGATGCTATTTTATTGCCCTATTTGGAAACCTACAACAGCAGTGGTTGCATCGGGTATGCGGCGCAGTTCGGGAAGCCGGTCATTGCGCCCCGGAGCGGTTTGTTGGGAAAACTGGTGCGGAAAAATTGTTTGGGAATTTTAATGAATGATGTCTCCAGTGAATCAATACGTTGTGCGCTTGGTGAAATTGAAAAAGCAAAGATCTCACGCGATTATTTGTCGACGAACAGCGTGGAAAACTTTTGTCATCATATATTAGATTAGTTGAATATGCCGGAAAAAGAAACATTCAAGAGTTACTTCTCCAAGTTTCGGTTGCTTTCGCCGCTTCAGAAATTCACGGTCGTTTTTCTGATTCTCTTTGGCATCTATTACCGTCCTGTTGAAATTATGGCGGGATTTGGGCCACAGCATATTTTGTTGATGGCATTGATGATCATGGTCGGCGTTTTTATTTATGGAGCGCCGTCACGGGCGTTGTGGCTGGGAATTATCTATTGCTCGTGGCAGTTGTTTACGGCGTTTACGCTGAATGACACGATTCGTTGGACCACCTTGTTTTTTTCCTTCGGGCTGGTCTTTTCTTATGTTGGCTTTTACAATTTAGTCTATTATAAAAAAGTTTTTACTTTGGATGTTTTTATCGATCTTTTGAAATTCATCATGATGCTCGCCTTTGTTTTCTGCATCATGCAGCAATTGGCGATCCTCGCCGGTTTCCGATCGCTCCCGGCGATCAATTTGATGATGACCTATACAAAGAAAGGTCCATTGGCGTGTAACTCGCTCTATTTGGAAATGAGCCATTTTGCCCGGTTTATGCTGGTGTGTTACTATGGTTATGTAAAGTGTAGCGAGATCCAAAGAGGTCAGGGGCGATACAAGGTTTCAGATTTATTTAAAGCTCCGCACCGCTGGGTAACAATTCGTTTTTTGTGGATGATGCTGACGATGGCAAGCGGCACGGCGATGATCGCGCTCCTGGCCTTTTCGCTTTATTTCATCACAAAAAAGAATTTTGTTTATATGATTCCCGTTTTTATCGCTGGCTATTTCATTTTGGGAAATATCGAAGATAAGCAGCTGAAAAGAAGCCTTCGTACTATTGAGGCAACGGCGACATTCGATCGTGATCAGGTAAGGGAAGCGGACGGATCTGCAGCTACTCGGATTGCTCCTTTGGTCAACTCATTCAATGCTGATTTTACGAAAAAAGAGACATGGTTTGGACATGGGGTTGATTATGGCAGAAATAACAACTTAGTCGTTCGTATGCGTGCAACCTTATTCGACGATTACGGTGTTGTTTTGGTTGTTCTTTCTTATATCTTTGCCTTTTCCTGTGCTTACAAGATCAATTCGCTCGGCGCTTTGTTTATGATTATGGGAATCGGCGGCGGTATGGGGGGAAATATCCACTACGGGTGGGAATTGGCGATGTTGATGACGGTCGTCCGGTATTTTATGGAAGTGGACGAAATCGAAAAAGCCAAGAAGCAACCGAGAGCGTTGTGTGCATGCCATCTCTGAAAAATATTCATCATTATCTTATTTTGTGTGCTCTCGGCGTTCCGTAAACAATTTTCATCGATGAAAGGATATAAAGATGTCAACCTCAAGATATCAGTTGCCGTCTTTGCGGGACTCTAATATGGAGCTGTTGCGGATTGTTTCGATCGTAATGATTGTTTTCTCACATATCGGTCATGGAGATTATCTTTTTACGGCAGGGGATTGGTCTGCACTTCATATATGGATTGCGATATTAAGTCTGCTCGGCAAAATCGGCGTCAACATCTTTGTTCTGATTTCGGGATATTACCTCGTTGCCGAAAAAACAGCACATTCAATCCCGTGAAGATTGTAAAATTTTTAGCGCAATGTTCCTTTTATTCCATCGGAATATTTGCGGTTTTTGCGATTGTTTCCCGTTTCAGCCACCGTTCTCTTATTTGGAAATATCCCGTTGTTTTTCCTGTTTTACTTCAGTTGTGGTGGTTCGCCACAATTTATTTCTGGCTGTTTATCCTCCATTCTTGGCTAAATCGCCTGTTGCGGTCGTTGCAAAAAAATGAATATCAAAAGCTCATCGTTGTCTTGTTGATTTCCTTTTGTGTTATTCCAAGCGTCGTTCGCGTCAGTTATCACGCTGAACTGCTTTGGTTTATCATTTTATACGTTGTCGCAGGGTATGTCAGATTGCATGGAAATATTCTTCTGCCGCAAAAAAAGAACGGTGCCGGGTTTTGTATGCTGATGAGCCTTGTGCTCTTTGCACTCATGGCATGTTTGAGAATTTCAGGCATCATGTTGGAAAAACGATTACCGATTTTTTCCAGTCATACTATAAGTTTAGGGGAAATGCATAACGTTTTTTCTTTTTTGATTGCCGTTTATCTTTTTCAGGCATTCTTAAAACTTAAGTTGGGGTATCATTCATGGATCAATTTCTTGGCGGCGACCACGTTTGGCGTCTATTTGATCCACGATCATCCGGCGGTACGCCGTTGGCTTTGGAGTTATTTCTTTTTGACGGATGATATGCAGAATATCGTTGGGATCGTTTTATATTCGGTAATGGCAGTTTTGACAATCTATTTTGTCTGTGCCGCCATTGACACAATGAGAAAGTATTGCTTTGAAAGACCGTTTCTCGCATTGCTTAATCATATTTCCCCTCGACTGCAGAACAGTACGCATAGAATATATGGTTTTATGCGCTCCATCATTTTCGGCAAGTAGATAATGAAATTAAGTTATTCCTCTTAAACGGAAAGAGATCTGTTGCATACCGTGTTCTTCAATCTGCTGAAGCGTCTTTGCTGGATTCATAATCTTTATACTGGAATCTTAATCTATATGTTGACCTTGTTGCTTTGCGCGATGGCAATCGTTGCGCTCAATAAGACAAAATTTGTACGAAAAATAATTTTTCTTTGATAGGCGGTATGAATATGGACGATCATATAGAAACTTTTTCCCTTTCTCCGCGGCTTAATTACGTTGATGTAATGAAAGGCGTAGGTATTTTGTTAGTCGTATTAGGGCACTGCATAACGCAGACGGCCTATCCGCTGAACCGCTGGCTACTCTCGTTTCACATGCCGCTGTGCCATCGCATTTATCGATCTCTTATCAGCGGTTCTCTGGAAACCCATGGCCGTTACCCTCACTTTCTGATTCTTTTTATTATGGTGATGATCATTGAATTGATTTTGTTGCCTCTTGTTATCAGACTTTGCCCGCTGTTTTTCGGCATTCATGTCCATGCACAAACGAAGTGACAGTTGGGAAATGTGGTTTAGTGAGTCGAGGAATGCAAAATGAAATTACTTGCTGTTATTGTCGCTTTTCATCCGGATCCGGAAACATTGAAGCGGAATATTGGGCAGTTTATCGATTACGTCGATCAATTGATTCTTTGGGATAATTCTCCAGACCAAAGTGCAGACACTTTAAAGGTATGGCTTGACAATCCCAAAATCGAATATATGACATCGGGAAAAAATGAATATATTGCCTACGCTCTGAATCAAGCGATCGACTATGGTGTGAAGAATGGTTTTTCACATCTTCTGACAATGGATCAGGATTCTTGTTTTGTGGGCAACACCTTTGGCAATTACCGGACAACGATCGAGAGGAGTGTCACTCCTGCGATTTATGGACCGGCGGTTTTTGCAGATTCCGATCATGCTGTAAACATTTGCAATGACAAAAAAATTATTACGTCGGGCATGGTGATTGATCTTCAGATTCCGCAAAAAATTGGAAAATTTTCAGAAAAATATCAGATCGACTATGTTGATTTTGAATATGTTTTGCGAGTGATTAAGGCGGGGGTTGCGACAAAAATCATCCCGGAATGCCAACTTATGCAACATTTTGGATCGCCACAGAAGAAGGTTTGCGGAACGGCGATGAATTATTCCGCCGTCCGGTTGTATTTTCAAACCCGGAACCGGATGTGGCTGCGCCGTCAATATCAGGAAAATGCCGCTGTCGCAGGTTGGTTTTCGGTAAATTTTAAGTTAATGATTAAAATCCTTCTCTATGAAAGGAAAAAGCTGACCAAAATATGGGCGATCTTCCGGGGAACCAGGGATGGTCTCTTCAAATTTTAATGTCTTAAGGATTTTTTCTTATGCAAAATAACACGAAAATTGCAATCTTGCTTGCAACTTATAACGCCGAAAAATATCTCGCGGAGCAGATTGACAGCATTGTCAATCAAACGTACGCCGATTGGACGCTTTATATTCAGGATGATGGTTCCAAGGATGCTACCTGCGCGATCATTGATGATTATGCGCGGCGTTATCCTGAAAAGATCATCCACGTTGATTTGGGGCTTTCCCGGCAGGGATGCTGCGGCAATTTTATGACGTTGCTCAACGTGGTGGAAAGTCCCTACTATATGTTCTGCGATCAGGACGATGTGTGGATTCCGGAAAAAATCGCATTGTCGCTTGCTAAAATAACGGAACTGGAAACAACGTATGGTGTGGAGCATCCCATTTTGATCCACACCGACCGGACTTTTGTGCGTGAGAATCTTTCCGTTTTTCAGCAATCGGAATGGAATCCCCGCAATCTGCCGGAGAAAAGGATTCAAAAAAAGATCAAAGCTTTGGAAGTGCCCGGCATTCTCGGCATCTACAACATTTGCGCCGGCAATACGATGTGTTTCAATCATGCGGTAAAGGAAATCAGCTTCCCCTATCTCAATATCCGCGTCCACGACTCCAACGTTGCGATGGCGGTCGCCAACCGGGGCGGCGTGATTGAGCCTTTGATGCGATCGACCGTTTTATATCGCATCCATTCCGGGCAGACGTGTGGTGTGAAAAAGGAGTCGATTGGGCGAAAACTCCTGAAATTGCCCAAGGTGTTGGACAACAATCTGCGCGGTTATCATATCTGGAAACTTTACGGCTATGGATGTTTCTTCCGCTATCTTTACTACCGGATTAAGTATTTTCTCATTCTGAAGTTGAATTAGGGCTAAACGATGTCGGAAATTACGCTCTGTCTTTGCGTTTATAACGCTCAAAAATATATTGTTGAAACGCTGGAAAGTTTGAGAAGTCAAACCTTCAAAAAGTTTCAGCTGTTGATTTTGGATGACGCGTCGACCGATCAGACGCGGGAGGTCGTCAGGCGTTATTTTGCTGAAAATCCGTGGACGACACCTGAAATCGTCAACTTTCCGGAAAATCACGGGACGGCGTATCTTCGCGATTATGCGTTGCGCCATGTTCAGACTCCGTTGATGATGTTTTTCGATTCCGACGATATCGCGATGCCTGATATGGTCGAAAAACTTTATGCGAAATTGCAGAGCGATCCCGATCTGATCGCGGTGAGTTGCTACTGCAATTATATGGACGCCAACGGGAAAAAGCTCAACGGCGGACTTTATCTCGGCCCCAAGACCAAAGAATCCTTTATGGAAAAGGCGGCGTCGGGCAAGATGATGTTTCTGCCGATTCAGACGTTGTTCCGCCGGGAATATGCGTTGCGCGCCGGCGGCTACCGGCAGGCGGAATGGTTCCCGAAGCGCAAGGATGGCATCCGCTACGAGGATATGTCTGAAGACGTCGACCTCTGGGGGCGGATGTCGGACTTTTACCGCGACGGTAAGTATATCGTGACGTTGCCCGAAGTTCTCTTTTTATACCGCAAAAACACCAATTCGCTTTCGACCGGTTTTGCCAAGGCGCGGGTGATGGGGCAAAAGCTCCTCTACATCAAGGCGAATCTCAAGCGCCGCCGCGCCGATTTGCCGGAATTGAATTTCGCCGACTACTGGGCGTCGCTCAATGGGTGGAAAAAATTCAACTTCGAGCGTCAGAATCTCGGCGCTTATTTCTATCGCAAAGCGTGTTTCGCGTGGGTGCGGCGCCGTTTGATTTCCTGCGGCTGGAACTTGTTGCTCGGCGGCGTCGCGTCGCCGCTTTATCCGCTTGAAAAATACCGCGCAAACTTCCGGAAAAAGAAATAAATGAAAACGTTTTTAACGCACCTTTTTGCGCTTCTTAATGCGGAGTATCAATACGCCGTCTTGCGCAACTTTGAGGAACTTCCCGACGGCAATTCGAGCCGGGACGTCGATCTGTTGATTCCCAAAAGCGAATTGCGCCGCTTGCGCAAAATTTTGCCGCAGTTGGCGCACGAAGATCACTGCCGCATTCTTTACACCAATGAGGACAATCAGTTTTTCACGATTGTTTTCGTCGATGGAGCGTTTGAAGTTTTTCAACTTGATTTTCAGTACAATTTCGCGTGGATGGGCATTGATCTCTTGGATGAGCGCGAAGTGTTGAAAAAGCGCATTTTCAACGGCAAAGTCTATCACTTGCCGCCCTATCTGACGTTTTTGCCGAAATACCTCTACTCGCGCATCCTGGGGGCGGCGTATCCGCAAAAGTATGCCGCAGTCCGCGCGGCGGCGCTCGCTGATAATGAAGCGGCGATTGAGGCGCATCTGACGAAAATGTCCGGCGGTCGCGGCGGCTTGGCGTACTGGGATAAAGCCGGCAAGTGGACGTTGCGCAGGCAGGCGTTTTTCGCCGCCTTGAAACAACATTTCGGGCGGGCGTTTTCCCGTATGGCGCTTTTTCTCGGCGGCTATTTCCTCGACCTTTTCCGCCGGCGCGGATTGATGATCTCCTTTTCCGGTCCCGACGGGTGCGGCAAGACGACGGTGATCGAATTGTTGCGCAAGAGATTGGCGGTCAATACGCCGGTTTTGTTTCACTTCCGTCCGTCGCTTTTGCCCAACCTCGGCGAAGTCGCTCACAAGGCGAAAGTGATCAAAGAGGTCGACCGCAACTTCGACAAGCCCCATCGCGGCAGCAAAAAGGGGATCTTAAGTTCGCTGATCCGGTTGAATTACTATATGTTGGACTACAGTTTGGGGTACTTGGTCAAAGTTCTGCCGCTTCGTCAGCGTAAATCGATCGTCTTTTTTGACCGCTACTTTACCGACGTCATCGTCGACAGCGAGCGCAGCAGTATTTATTTGAGCCCGAAATTCATCGCCTTCTGGCGTTTTTTCCTGCCGCGTTGTCAATATAATTTCCTCTTTCGCGTCGAGCCGGAAACGATTTTGTCGCGAAAAAAAGAATTGACCAAAGAGGATATGCAAGTCATCTATTCCCGTCTGGAATATCTCGCTTCCATCGACAAGCGTTATTATTGGATCGACAACAACACGACCCCCGAAGCGGCGGTCGATCAGATTTTGGATGCTTTGGGGAGGTATGGAAAGTAAATCTATGACAGACATTTCGCAAAAACAAAATTTTTATTGGATTGATTCCGTCAAGGGATTATGCATGCTCTGTGTTTATTGGATGCATAGCGAGGCGTATTGTCCAATTGTATCGCAATTTTCAATCTCATCGGTTGTATCGCCATTTTATGTGAACGCTTTTTTTATAGTCAGCGGATTCCTTTTTTTCTATACACTCGTCGAAAATGAGCAAGATTATGCCGCACGATGTTGGAAAAAAGGTGAAAATGTAATTTTCCGGTTGCTGATCCCAACTGTTCTGTTTTCGTCGTTGAACTTTGTCCCGAAATGCATTTTTCATATGAAAGAAATTTCACTTCCGGTATTTTGTTTCAATATTTTAGGTGGAATCTCTTTTTGGTTTACCTCTGCGCTGGTAATTACTCAATTCGTTATGATATTCCTTTGCTTGGTCTTTAAGAAAAAGATTTGGGTATCTTATCTCGTCTTGTGTCTTATTACTGATTTCAGTATGGATGAAAAATTATTTTCCATCTCCGGTTCCATGGTATTGGAAAAGCGGTTTGGCTGGGTGTTTTCTATTTTCGATAGGTGGATTGTATTATCGTTATGAGGTGTTTATAGATCGCCATAAAGTTGCATTCTGTGTCATTGCGTTGCTTCTTATTTCAGGAATTTGCCGGATTGGAAAAACTTCCCCTTTGTGGGTTATGATGTCATGTAATTTTAATTATTCCGGATGCTTGGTCATGGTTTCGACATCCCTTTTGTTATTTCAGATGATGAAAAAATTACCAGACTTGAGGATCTTGAGTTTTATCGGCAAACATTCCATTACATTTTATTTTTTTTCCGGTGCGTTGCCGGCGCTGTGTGGGGCGATATGGCGCCGGTTTTTTCCGGGGATATCGCATTATCTCTATATTTTTGCTGCAATCAGTTGTGAGTTGCTTCTTGCTACAATAATCACATGGGGAATTCACAAGTTTGCTCCATTTTTATTGGATTTGCGCAAATTAACAGCAAAGCATAAGTGAGCGATGTTTTTTGTTATAGACGGCGGTAACGGCGCGACGTTTTTCCTGTCGGCGGCGAGTTTTGCCGACTGGAAAAAAAGTCTGGAATTTTATCAGGGCGTTTCGTGGCTTGCCAAGGTCAAGAAACAGCTCCTGACGGCGGCGTATTGCGTGATGAAGTGCAAGGCGAAAACGACCGCTGACGAAGTCGTCGCGGCGTTGCACAAAGTCTTGCCGGATGATGTTGCGTTTACGCTTGGCGAACACGATTCCGCGATGATCTCGCCGACGCGCGACAAGGTCGTCATTCATCATCACGGGCAAAGTTATGAAAAATTTGCCGTCGGTGCAAGTCGCGACGGTGTCGCGCGCGAACTGGAATTTTATCACCTTTTGCAGGAAAAAAAGCCGCAAAGTTTTTGTTTTTCCAACATCGAGGCGGGGCAAAGCGATGCCCGTTGCGTTCACTTTAAAATGGCGTATGCGCCGCGGCAAAAGGCTCGCCGCGAAGACCTGCCGCTTGAAGTCTACCGCGAATTTTTCGACTTGAAGCGCGAAGCGGATGTTTCGTGGGCTTGTTGTTGGGATCGCCTCGCGTTGCCGGTCGAGATCCCCGCGGCTTTCCGCGAGGGGATGACGCCGGTCGGTGCAGTTCACCGCGACTTCAAGCCGTGGAACGTGAAACTCGGCAAAAAAGTTCAGCTTTTCGACTTTGAAAGTGTTTCGTCCGGCTTGCCGCTGGAGGACTTTTTCAATTACTTTGTCGATCCCGCGCTTCACTTCGGGAGCGTCCGCGAATGTCTGATCACGTTGCGTGAGCAGAAACTTTGGGAACAGGCGCAAAAACTTTTGATTATGCAGGGAATTTCGCCGACCGAAGTCGACCGGTATTGGAAATATTATCTGTTGGAGCGTTACGATCACTTCGATCGTGCCGGCGCGCCGGAGCTGGCGAAAAAGTTTCTGGCGCTTTATCACGAAAAACCTCCTGCTGAAGTGTCGCTTCGTCGCGCCGTTTTTGAAGTCGCCGGGATCGTCCTCTTCGCCGCTTTGATCCGGCTCTGGTATGCGTGGTGCCACCCCTTGGAAAGCAACGACGGAATTCGTTATCTTTCCTGGATCCGGCAGTGGGTGAGCGAGGGCAGTTGCGAATCTTTGCTGGTTCGGCCGCCGCTTTTTTTCTATTTGGCGAGGGGGCTTATGGCGTGCGGACTTTCGGTGGAAAATGCGACGCTCGCGATCAACCTGGCGGCGGGATCGCTGTTGGTCATCCCCGTTTATCTTGCGGGGCGCGCTCTCTGGAAGAAGCATTTTTCCGGCATCGCCGCGGCGTTCTTTTGCGCCGTGATGCCGAAACTGGTGAAGTTTTCCTGCGTCCGCTTGCGCGATGGGCTTTATCTCTTTTTCATCGGCTGGGTGATCGCCTTTTGGGCGTGGGCGTTTCAGGCGGAAAACGACCGGCGGGGCGTCTGGTCGGCGTTCTTCTGCGGCTTGGCGATGGCGTTGGGCGTGATGTGCCGCTTTGAGATGCTGGAATTTTTGCCGTGGGTGGTGCTGACACTGCCCATTCTCGCGTTGTGCATTTGCAGAAGCTGGCGTTGTGCGTTGCTCTTTCCGCTGATGGTGTTGCTTGGATTGGCGGTCGGGATCGTCGGCATTTCGATATTGCCGGGCATGCCGCCCGTGTGGCAAAGCTACCTCAACCGCATCCGGATGCAATTCTGGATGTGGAAGCTCTGGGGATTGCGCTGATGTTGCACTCTTTTTTGATTATTTCCCGGGGTATGTGGGAGCCGATCGGCGTCGTTTTTGCCGTGAGTTTAGTCTGGATGTTGATCCGGATGATCTTCTGCGGCGAATGGCGCAACGCGGTGCGCTGGTGCTATCTTCTGGGCGGGCTCGGCGCGTGGTTGTGGCGGCTGAAGCTTCATATTCAAAGTCCGCGCTATCACAATGTCTTTCTCTTTGTCGCGCTCTTTTGCATCCTTGATCTCTTTGAAAGTTTCCCGTTGCCAAAAGTGTGGAAACGACTGCTCTTTTTCGCCGGGATCGCCTGTTGTTTCGGCCACGCCGTGATTGTCTATGAGCAGGATCGCCAGGTGTGTCAGCTCTACGAAACCATCCGAAAAGATGCCGCACATTACCATCGCACGCTTGCGCTTTCATACGACACCAATACGGGGCGCCACCGCTATTATACGCAGTTGGCGTTGTACGCCCCCGACCGGCAGCAGCCGCTGGCGGAACTGGCGCGCGGTTTGAAGGAAAATTTGCGTGTTTACGATGGCGATTACGATGCCGTTTACCTCTTTGCCGGCGTGAAAAAATCTGAACTTGCGCTGTTGCCGCAACTGGCAACATTGATGCCGGAAATGGAGCAAGTCGGCATGGTGTGGATGAACCGCTATCACAAAAAGGCGCTGGTCGTCTACCGCTATTTACCCAAGGCGGAAAAGCCGGAGATTCCGGTCGGTGCGTTGATCTCAAACGGCGATTTTTCGCAATCGGCGCTCCCCGCGCGGCGGCAACAATTTTTAACGCAATTCGGCAAGAATATGCCGCGCGTGAATGATGAAGCATTTGATCCGCCCGCCAACTGGAACTTCTATCAGAGCCTCGCGGGCAGAACGAACTCCTTTTTTACGATCAGACGCGATCCGGCAGGCACGGCTCTGCATCTGGAAGCCGATGGTTATCTGGCGGCGATTTCGCCTGCAATCGAGCTCCTGACGGAAAAGAAATTGAGCTTTTCCGTCAAGGCGGAAAGTGAATCGCTGTTGCAGATTTCCCGCGGCGTTCGCGAAGGAGGACTTTTCCCGATCGTCCTTTTTCCGCTGAAAGCCGGCGAAGAAAAGCGTTATGAGATCACGTTGCCCGTCTATCCCGGGAAACCCCAAAGCGAGATCTGGTTCTGGCTGGATCACGGGGCGATCGATCTGAAAGACGTGAGGATCCGGTAAAAGCAGATGAAAATTTTTATTTCCGCTTACGCCTGCGAGCCGCAAAAAGGTTCGGAACCGGGGATCGGCTGGAACGTCGTCAACGAACTTGCCAGATATCACGAAGTTCATGTCTTGACGCGCGCCAATAATCTGCCGAGTATTCAGGCGGCGTTGGCGGGCGTTGAGCGCAAGCCGTTCTTTTACGGTTACGATCTGCCGAAATGGCTTTCGTTCTGGAAGAAAAAGCGGCGCGGCTATCACCTCTATTATTACTTGTGGCAGTACGGAGCCTATTTCAAATACCGGAAATTCGTCAACTCGTTTGGCTTTGATCAGGTCGTGCATCTGACGTTCGCCAATATTTCCATGCCGTCGCTTTTTATGCTCTGCCGTCCGACGACGGTGTGGGGACCGATCGGCAGGGCGTCGATTCCGCCCGCCGTGCGGCGGGCATTGCCGTGGCGCGTGAAGATCAAGGAATCTTTGCGAAGCTTGAGTATGAAAACGCTGACGTTTTTCGACCTCGGGCGCATTCTGACGCCGCGCTGTGCCGACTGGATCATCGAAAGCGGCGCGGAAATTGGCAAAAGCTGTTTTCCGCAACGCTGGCAGAAAAAGGTGTTGTTCCATCCGCAGACCGGCATCAACACCGCCGAGCCGGAATACCGGATCGTGCGTCAGCGTAACGCCGACGGCAAGGTGCGGCTTTTGATCTGCAGCGAATTTCTTCATTGGAAAGGGGTGACCTTTGCCGCCGAGGTTTTCGGCAGAATCGCTTCGCAACGCGCTGACGTTGAACTTCACATTTACGGTTCCGGCCCGGAAAAACAGGCGATGAAAAAGATTTTTCATCGCTACGGCGTGGAAGCGCGCGTTGAGTGGAAAGGTTTCGTCGGCAAACAGGAGATGCTGCAGGCGCTGTTCGACGCGGATATTCTGCTTTATCCGTCGTACCATCACGGTCTTGCGACGGTCATTCTGCAAGCGATGTATGCGAAACTTCCCATTGTGACGATCGCCGGCGATCCCGTCGCCCGGTGTGTCGCCGAAGGGGGGGGGGGCGTCGTCGACGGCGCGACGATGGCGGAAATATTGGACAATTTGACGGCGGAAACCATGCATTTGATCGAATCGCCTGAATTGCGGCAGACCTGCGGGCAAACCGGGCGGAAATTGATCGAGGAAAAATACGAGTGGTCGATCCTGTGCCGCCGGCTTTCCGAATTGCTTGAAGAGATTTCGGCGCGCTGAATATGCGTATATTGCATTACTTTTTGGGCTTTCATCGCCAAGGCGGATTGAACCGTTACGCGGCGGATCTCGCACTTGCGCAACGCGCGGCGGGCGACGAGGTCTTTACGCTCTATCCGACGGGCAGCTGGCGCGTGCCGAAAAAGGCGGATATCCGCGCCCGGGGAAAAATCCGCGGCGTCGCTTGTTTTGCGCTGACGGGGGGACCTGCCGTGCCGCTCCTGGACGGGGTCGCGTCGCCTGAAATGCTGCTGGATTGTCCGCGTAAACTTTCCGCGGAAACGATGGGAAAATTCTGGCGGATCGTCAAGCCCGACGTCGTGCATATCCACACATGGATGGGATTTCCTGCGGAACTTTTTGATTTTATTTGTTCTTCCGGCGCAAAGATCGTCTATACGACGCACGATTATTTCGGGTTGTGCCCCAAGGTGAACCGGTTGCGGCGCGACGGTACGGTCTGCCGGGATTGCAGGGATGAAAATTGTTCGCAGTGCAATCAAGATGCGCCGACGGAGCGCCGGCAGTTTTTGCGCAACTGGGAATTTCTGATCCGTCTGCGTAAAATTTTGCTGCCGTTGAAACGGTTAATCTCAAGAGGGCACGATTTTTCGCCTGAAATTTTGCCGGCAACTGACGTCAAGCCGTTCGGCAAGTTGCGCGATCGTTACGTCAACTGGCTGAAACAATGCGACGTGATCCACTTCAACAGTCCCGTGACGGAAAAGATCTTTACATTGGCGATCCCCGGCTTGCACGGAGCGATGCTCCCCATCACCCACGGCGGAATCTGTGACCGCCGGAAAGGCGATGCGTCGATCCACGATCCATTGCGTTTGCTTTTTTTAGGGCCGGTGGCGCCCTACAAGGGGTTGCCGATGCTTTTGGACGTGCTGAATCAGCTGGAAACAAAAAAAATCCAAAATTGGAAATTGGATGTTTACGGTGGTGTTGGAAAAAATCAGAAGCGCGTGATATATTATGGCAGTTATGATACGGAAACGTTGTGGGAAGTTCTGGCGCAAAGCGATCTTTTGATCGTGCCGAGCATCTGTGATGAGACATTCGGCTTTGTGGTCGAAGAGGCGCTTTGTTGCGGAGTTCCGGTGCTTTGTTCCGACCGGGCGGGGGCGAAAGCGTTGTTGCCTGCGGAATGGGTGTTTTGCGGATCTGAAGATCTGATGGAAAAATTAACGGCGATTCTGTCGGATCCGGAAATTCTTTTACAGCGTAAAAAGTTATTGCAAAAAGAGTGTCGTTTTACCTCGATGGCGGAGCACGTCGATGCCGTCAAAGAGCTTTATTTGACAAGATGAAGAAAAAAGTTGCGATTATCGGGACGCGGGGCATCCCCGCCTGTTACGGCGGTTTTGAGAGTCTTGCGGAACAGTTGGTGCGGCATTTGTGGGATACGTTTGAATTTACCGTCTACTGCCAGAAGTCGGCGTTTGCGGATCGTCCGGCAAAGATCGGCAAGGTGAATTTGAAGTATGTCAACTTTAACGCCAATGGGATGCAGAGCATCTTCTACGATATGTGGTCGATTTGCGATGCGTTGCGCTACGCTGACACGTTGCTTATTTTGGGCGTCAGCGGTTGTACGCTGTTACCCTTTTTGCGGCTTTTTGGATGCCGGAAGCGGATTATCTGCAACATCGACGGGATCGAGTGGCGCCGGGCGAAGTGGTCGAAGCTTGCGCGCATTTATTTGCGTTTCGCCGAGCGTTGTGCGGTGCGCAATGCCAATGTCGTCATCGCCGACAATCAGGTGATCGTCGACTACGTCAAGGAACGCTATCACCGCGATTGCGAATTGATCGAATACGGAGCGGACACCAAAAGTCTGGAAAAATGATGGACGACTATCCTTTTCTGAATCAACCTTATGCTTTTGCCGTGTGCCGCATTGAGCCGGAAAACAATTTGCAGATGCTGTTGTCGGCCTTTGAGGAAAATCCCCCGATGCCGCTTGTGATCGTCGGCAACTGGCAACATAACGAATACAGTCGGACATTGTTTGAGAAATACAGCAAATTGCCGCACATTCATTTGCTCGATGCCATTTACGATCAGCAAAAACTGAATGCCATTCGCGCAAAGTGCACCTTGTATTTGCACGGCCATTCCTGCGGCGGCACCAATCCCTCGCTGGTGGAGGCGATGTACCTCGGCTTGGCGGTAATCGCCTACGGCGTCAACTTCAACCGGGAAACGACCGAAAATCAGGCGCTTTATTTCGCCGATGCCGCGGAATTGAAAGCGCACTGTCTGCAGATCACCGAAGTCGACCGTATTGCATTGGGCGAAAGAATGAAAGCGATTGCCACGCGGCGCTACAGTTGGCAGCGGATCAGTGATTGTTACGCGAAACTTTTTTAACGCGATAATGAAAAAATTGATCGCAGGGTGACGGTTTCGTCATCCTGCGATTTTTTTTTCAGAAATTCGGTAAGTTTTGGAAACTTGCCGCGAGTTCGGCGTCGGTGGGAATGTAGTCCGTCATTTCGTTGTCGTTGTATTTCTGATAGGCGGCAAGATCGAAATAACCGGTGCCCGTCAAGCCGAAAACGATCGTCTTGGCTTCACCGTTTTTTTTGCACTTCAACGCTTCCTTGATCGCCTGACAGATCGCGTGACTGCTTTCCGGCGCCGGCAAAGTTCCTTCGGTGCGCGCGAAAAGTTCGGCGGCTTCAAAAACTTCGCTTTGCGTGACGGAAACCGCGTCCATCACGCGGTCGTGATAGAGTTGCGACAATACTGCGCTCATACCGTGGTAGCGCAACCCGCCCGCGTGATTCGGCGACGGGATGAAGCCGGAACCCAGCGTGTACATCTTTTGCAACGGACAGATCTTGCCCGTATCGCAGTAGTCGTAGGCGTAAACCCCGCGCGTTAAGCTCGGACACGACGCCGGTTCCACGGCGAGCAACTGGTAATCGGCTTCGCCGCGCAGTTTTTCACCCGCAAACGGCGCAATCAATCCGCCGAGGTTGGAACCGCCGCCGGCACAGCCGATGATGATGTCCGGCTTGACGCCGAGTTTTTGCAACGCAAGCTGCGTTTCCAACCCGATCACCGACTGGTGAAGCAATACCTGCGACAATACGGAACCGAGCACATAGCGGCAATCGGATGTGTTGACCGCCTCCTCGACCGCTTCCGAGATCGCACAACCGAGACTGCCCGACGTCCCCGGGAATTCCGCCAGGATCCGTCGTCCCGCTTCGGTCGTCGTCGAGGGCGACGGCGTTACGGTCGCGCCGTAAGTGCGCATCACTTCCCGCCGGAAAGGCTTCTGCTCATAGGAAACCTTAACCATGAAAACATGGCACTGCAGTTTGAAAAACGCACACGCCATGGCGACGGCGGTGCCCCATTGTCCCGCGCCGGTTTCGGTGGTGACGCGTTTCAGCCCCTGCTGTTTGGCGTAGTAGACTTGCGCGATCGCCGAATTGAGTTTGTGACTGCCCGAAGTGTTGTTGCCCTCAAACTTGTAATAGATCTTTGCCGGCGTACCGAGCGCGCGTTCGAGAAATTCGGCGTGGACTAGCGGGGAGGGGCGGTACATCTTGTAGAAGTCGAGCACTTCCTGCGGGATGTCGATGAATTTCGTCGAATCGTCCAGTTCCTGCCGGGCAAGTTCATCGCAGAAAACGCGGCTAAGTTCCGCGAACGTCGCCGGTTTGCCGGTCGCCGGGTTCAAAAGCGGCGCCGGCTTGTTTTTCATGTCGGCGCGCAGATTGTACCATTGCTTCGGAAGTTCCGATTCCGTGAGGTAGACTTTGTAGGGGGTCGCGTTGCTCATTTTTATTCTCCTTTTTTTCATTGATGCGAAACAAAAAAAATCCCGCCGGATCTTTTCCGTCCCGGCGGGTTTTGGTCGATAAAAAAAGCGTATGATCCTTTTGAAATCATCCGCCAATTGAATTTTGCTACCAGCAAACCGGCCTTGACGGATTGAGCCGCCAACGCCACCACAAAGTAAGATGTGTTTTTGCCATTGCTTTCATCATGTTCTTAATATAGACGGCAAACCGCTTCCCGTCAAGGGGCGGCAAAAGAAAAAATCCATTTTTTACGGATAGACCGGGAAGCTCCCGAGCAGATGCAGTTCCTGCGTCAACTCGCGCAATTCCTCGAGCGCCGAGCGCACGCGCGGCGATTCGTAGGCGTCGTCGGCGTCGATGAAAAAGCGGTATTGGCTTTTGCCGTTGCGGATGGGACGGCTTTCGATCATCGAGAGCGAGACCCCGGCGTTTTTGAACGGCGCAAGGCAGTCGTGCAACGCCCCGAAACGCTCTTTGGCGACGAACCAGAGACAGCATTTGTTGTGAACTTGCGTCGTGTTTTCCGACTTGGAAAGGATCAGAAAACGCGTCGCGTTATCCTTGTCGTCCTCGATCGAACGCGCCAGAATATTCAAGTGGTAATAAGGCGCCAGTCCTTCGCCGCCGATGACGGCCGCATCCGGCGTCGCCGCGGCGAGTTCCGCCGCCCGGGCGTTGGAGGAAACGGCGATCGTCTCGACGTCGGGGAAGTTGGTCTCAAGATAATTCCGGCATTGCCCGAGCGACTGCGCGTGACTGTAGATGACGCGGATCTTTTCCTTGGGAATTGCCGCCAGAAGGCATTGCTCGATGGCGATGCTCGTCTCGGCGTAGATTTTGAGATCAGTCGCGGCGAGCAAGTCGAGCGTGCCGTTGATGACCCCCTCCGACGAATTGGCGACGGGGACGCACCCGTACTCGCAATCGCCGTTTTCGACCGCCTTGAAGACGGCGGCGATCCCCGCCATCGGGAGATATTCGACGCGGTCGCCGAAAATTTTGTGTCCGGCTGTGTGCGTGAAAGTTCCGGCAGGCCCCAGATACGCCAATTGCGGCAGGCAATTGACCGCGGTGGCGCGATCCTGAGTCTGCAGCTGGCGCGCGGCGTCGAGGAGGAGTTTTTCCGTTTCGTCGATGCCGATGCACGCGTCGGTCACGGAGATTCCCGGATCGGGCGTTTTTCCCGCGATCAACGGCTGTTTTCCCGGCAGCAAATTGCTTTCGATCATCACGCCGACGAGATTGTCGTTGCCGTCGATCCGTTGCCGGACGATGCTTTCCAGCGCGAGGTGCTGGCGCGCGGGATCTTTGCGCGAATTGCCGTGACTGCAGTCGACGACCACGTTGGCGGCGAGATTGCGTTTGGTCAATTTCCGCACGGCGTCGGCGACGCAGACGCCGTAGTAGTTTTCCCCCGCCGCGCCCCCGCGGAGGACTAAATGGCAATAGGCATTGCCGGAACTTTTGACGATGCCGCAACTGCCGTCGTGCAGGACGCCGAGATAGCTGTGCGGCGCCATCGCCGCGCAGATGGCGTCGACCGCGATCTGCAAATTGCCGTCGGTGCTGTTTTTGAAACCGACCGGCATGTCGAGCGAACTTGCCAGTTGCCGGTGCATCGGCGATTCGGTCGTCCGCGCCCCGATACTGCTCCACGAAATGAGATCTTCGAGGTAGACGGCGACGGCGGGATCGAGCAATTCCGTCGCAATCGCGACGCCCATCTGCGAAATGTCCAAAAGCAGTTTTCTCGCCTCGGTGATCCCCGTCGCGATGTCGTTGCTCCCATTCATCGCGGGGTCGTAGACAAAACCTTTCCACCCGAGCGTGGTGCGCGGTTTCTCGAAGTAACAGCGCATCACGAGTTTGATGCTGCCGGAAATTTTTTCCGACAGCGCGGCGATCCGCTTGGCGTATTGCAACGCCGCCGGCACGTTGTGGATCGAGCACGGGCCGACGATCGCGATGAGCCGTGGATCCTTGCGGTCAAGGATCGCCTTGATTTCCTGCCGGTGGCGTTGCACCGATTCCAGAACGGAGGATGGCACCTTCAGTTTTGCCATCAGCGAATCGGGCGGCGTCATTTTTTCTTCGACACAATTCATTTTTTTATTCCTTTTTAGGGTGGATAAGTGCTTAAAAACAAAAACGCATTCCGGATCTTGCCCGGAATGCGCTACAAAAAAACGGATCAAATCTCACTGGATCAGACCCGTTTACTTACGATACAGCAAAGCGGGCTCTATGGGCAAAGCCAAAAGAGCCGGAAAAATCGAGTGCTGTATGTCGTATTGGTTTTCATCATGCTTCTAATATAGTGTCGAGCGATGCTTTTTTCAACTGATTTTTGAAAAATTTTTTAAAAAGTTGATTAAAGAAATTGTAAACATAACAACGTCAGCAGGATCATGACCCCGCATGGGATCAGATTGAGCAACAGTAATTTGCCCTCTTTGCCGGAAGCGTTGACGGTCGCGCAGGCGGCGACGATGCCGGAAAGACGGAGCATGCTGCCGAGTCCGCCGCCGAGCGTCTGAAGCGCGAGCGCGCGCGTTTCAGAGAGCCCGAGCAAGTGCGCCGTATCCATCTGCAGTGAGCCGAAAAGCAAATTGGAAACGGTACACGACCCCGAAAAGAACGTGCCGAACGCCCCGATCACCGGCGCCGCGACGAAGTAGTATTTCCCGACGAGCGCGGCGATCCCGGCGGCGATCGCCGTCAGCATGCCCGGCAAGCCCGCCGGATTGCAACTGGAAAAGATCATCACCTGAACGATGGCGAAACTCGCCGCGATCGCGATTGCCGCCATCGCGATCTGCTTTGCCGAATTTCCGATCACCTCACCGATTTCGCGGAAGCGGAAACGATAGAAAAATGCGGCGACGATCGAGACAACGAAAAAGGGGAAAACACCCGGATTGGCACCGGGCGCGAGCCGCACGCTTGTTCCCGTCACGCCGAAAATCGCCGACAGTTTGATCGCCGGAATCGATTGGATAAAATTTTTCACCGGCAGATCGGGAAGTCGCGTCAAAACGAGCAAAATCGCGATCGCGCCGTAAGGGAGCCACGCTTTCCAGAGCGGCATCGCGCATTCTATCGCGCCATCCTGACGTTGCGTTGAACTTTCTTTTTCCTGCGGGGTGAAATCCCAAATGTTTTTCGGCGTGAGCAGTCGGGTTTTCAGGATGACGATCAAGAGCGGCAACGCGATTGCGGCGCCGAGGATGGAGGGCAGTTCCGGTCCGAAGCAGACCGCGGTGATTTTCCACGGAATGAAAAAGAGCGCGCCGGAAATGAGCGCCAAGGGGAAAATTTCGACGATCGAACGCCATTTGTTTGGCGTCTTGGAAAGCAAGATCATAAAACTTACGGCGATGAAAGGGAGGAAGCTCCCCGCGTAAAGCGAGAGATCCGTCAGTTGCGAGAGCACCGCCGACTGGAATGTTGCCGGGTCTTCCACCTTGGGCAACGCGGCAAAGAGCGTGACGACCGGCGTGCCGACGGCGCCGAACGGCACGGCGAGCGTGTTGCAGACCAGCGAGACCATCAGCGCGGGTACGACGGGAAAGCCGAGTCCGACCAGAAGCGGCGCCGCCAGCGCCGGCGCCGCGCCGAATCCCGCCGCGCCCTCGATGAAATTGCTGAAAAGCCACGCGATGATGAGCACTTGGATCCGGCGGTCGGGCGAGATCGCCGAAAAGGAACGTTTGATCGGTTCGAGCGCGCCGCTTTTTTTCAATACGTTAAGGAGCAAAATCGCCCCGAAAATGATCAGAATGATGTCGAGCGATTTGATCCCGCCCTGAATTGCGGCGGCACCGACGGTTCTTGCGGGCATCTGCCAGTAAAACAAGGCGAAAAGCACCGTCATCAGCAAGGCGGCGACGAGCGCCTTGCCGGGGAGCATGCGGAAAAGGGTCATCAGCAACACGGCGACCGCGATCGGCAACAGCGCAAAAAAGATGGTCATCGTCGCCCCCTAACGGATTTCGTTTTTCTCTGAATGCGTGGGCTTGCCCGTCGTTAAAAACGAAACGACATCCTCCAGCATTTCCCGCTGTTGCCAGCGTGTGAGCGCGTAAAAAAAGCCGTGTTCGACGTTGCGGTACATTTTCCACTGCGAGGGGATTCCCAAACTGCGGTGTTTCTGTACCAGTTGCCACGTCATTTCCGACGGAAAAATGTGTTCGCATTGCGCTTCGGCGAAAAAGAGGACGGGATTTCCCTTGCCGATGTAGTTGCGCAACGAGAGTTTCTCGTATACGGCAGGCGCTTTTTCATACGGCACGCCCGCGATGCTTTGCATGTCGAGCCACGTCCACGGAAAAATGTCTTCCCACGGCGTGAATTCAACGGGCGTCGCCTGCAAAATGCCCGAAACGGGGGCGATCCACTCGTTCTGCAGATCGACGACTTCGCCGCATTCGCCGGGTTTGGCGCACAATAGAAGCGACGCCAGATGTGCACCGGCGGAGGCGCCGTGGACAGCGATCTTGAGCGGCAAATGACGCTCCTTTAAATAGGTCACAAACGCGTCGTACGCTTCGCGGACGTCGGCAAGCTGATCGAATGCCGTGACGCCCGCGCCCATGCGGTAGTCGGTCGAAGCGCACAAAATGCCGCGCTGATTAAAAGCTTCCATCAGCTGGTGGAAATCGCTCCGGCTGCCGGCTTTCCAGCCGCCGCCGTGAATGATGAAAAGCGCCGTGTCGCAAGTGATCTTTTCGGGCGCAAACACGTCGAAACAGCGCCCGGGGATCAACGGCGTATCCAAATAAAAGGTCGGAAAAAGATGAAGTTTTTTCATGATCTGCCTCTTTGATCTGTTTCTCTTAAAGTAGCATAAAGAAAAATTTTTTCAACGCTTTCCAATCTTTTGAAAACCAAAATGCGGTTGTAAATCTTGCGGTTTTTGCAGTATAATCTATGCGAATCCCCCAATAAAGGAAGCGTCTGCGATGAAAAAATGCCCGGCGCGCCGCCGGTGGTCTGACGTCTGACTTTTCGTGGCGCGGCGTTTCTTGTCCTTTTGGATCTTCCTTATACTATAGCACCATCTCGCGCGGAGAGCAAAAAATAAAAATCCTTTCAAGAAAGGATCACATTGAAAACGCATCGCATTGTCTATTTTTGATAACATTTCTCCATTTTTGATCTCTTGTATAAAGAAGATCCGCAATGTATATTATGTAAAATTCATTTCAGGAGGATAATATGTTGAAAAAGGTCTGTCTTGCCTTATGTTTCAGCGCCGCCGCGCTGTTTGCAAAACACGATATTCACAATGCGATGTGGCTTCACCCGGAGCACGTCGACTATTCGATCGCCGACGCGATCAGAATTTCAGAACAAACGGGCGTTACCAAGCACGCCGTCATCATCGGCATCTTGCCGTCGCCGAAAGACTCGATGCAGTCGGTCGAATATGGTTGCGTCGCCTTTGAAAAGTTGCGCGAAGCGTTGGAGAAAAAGGGCATTACGGCAGGCATTTGGGTCGCTCGGATGCTCGGTCACGGCTGGAGCGGTCAATTGGTCGCCGACGACGGCTGGATGGAGGTCGTCAACGAGACGCAAGTGCCCACGCACCGCCTCTGTATGCTCGATCATCGTTTCCGCGACCACGTGAGAAAATGTTTCATCCGGCTCGCCAAAACGCGTCCGGCGTTTCTCATCATCGACGACGATATGCGCACAATCAACAACTCCTCCGCCGGCATGGAGTGTTTCTGCCCGCTTCACGTCGCGCAATACAATCAGAAAAGCGGTCTTAATCTTTCTTCCGCAGAATGGATCCAAAAGATCAAAACTTCTCCCGCCGACGACCCCGTCGTCCAAGCCGTGGAAAGCGTCCGGCGCGAAAACTTCCGCAATTTCGCCAAACTGATCCGCGCGGCGATCGACGAGGTGAACCCCGATCTGCCCTGCGGCCTTTGCTGCAGCGGCGCGGAATATGTGATGGGCGGCGAGATCGCACGCATCCTCGCCGGAAAAAACCGCTCCTTTATGCGCATCAACAACGCTTCCTTTATGGAGGGCGACCCCAAGTTTTTCCATGAATGTATGTTCCATTCTGCGTATAAGACCGCCATCGCCCAGCCGATCGACATGCTCATCAGCGAAGACGACACCTGGCCGCACAACCGTTTCAGCAAGTCGGCAAAGAGTTTTCACGCCCACATCTGCGGCAGTATCGTCAACGGCACAAGCGGTGCATTGGTGATGCTTTCGGACTACCGCAACCGCAATGCGAAAGCGGTCGAAGCCTATCGCGTCATCATGGGTGAACACAAAGGCTATTACGACGCTTTACTTGATGCGGTTCAAGGTGTTACGTGGCTCGGCATCAGTGCGCCGACTTTCCCCGCCGACCGGGAATTTCACCCGGGCAGGGGACCGCAATATCTCATTCCCGATATGCAAATGCAAATGATGAGCCGCTACGGCTTCCCCTGTTTATACGGCAAAGTCAGCCGTGAATTCGTCAACGTATTGTCCAAGGAAACAACGGAATTTCTCACCGACGAAGAACTGAAAACCGCCCTTTCGACGCGCGCAATCGTCGACGGCGGCGCCGCCATTGAAATCGCCAAACGCGGCATGGCGGACCTCCTCGGCGTCAACCCGATCGTGAAACCTTATCGCGCCAGTTGGGAAGTCGCCGAAGGCAGCGACGAAAAAATGCCCTTTTTCAACGATTTCACGTTGCCGCTGCTCGCCGATCCCGCCCCCGATGCAGTCGTCACCAGCACGGTGCGCTCGGCAGAAGGACACAACACCGGCTTGGATCACTTCGTCGCCCCCGGCTCGGTCTTCTATCAGAATAAATTAGGCGGCAAAGTGGCGACACTCGCCATCCGCGGCAATGCAGAGATTCTCAACATTATCGACGTGCCACGTAAAGCATTTACAGCAAAACTGTTGCGTATGATCGACGCCAATGCACTCCCCGCCTTCGCCACCGCCGATCACGACGTCTGGATTAAAGTCGGTCGCCAGAAAAATGGCGGATTACTCGTCGCTCTCGTCAACTTGAGCTTCGATACAATGCCCGAAATCCAACTCGATGTCGTCAGTATCCCCAAAAAAGTGAGCGTCCTTACCAAAAACGGCAAATGGGAAGCCGTCGATTTCTACACCCAAGGCAATCTCATCAATATCAAATATCCCACTGCGTGCTACGATTTCGTCACCCTTAAACTCGAGTAACACGATTCCAAAGGGGGCATTCACGCCGCCCCCTCTTAACTCCCCCCCGGCGCCCGCACGGCGGGATATTGCCCTTTCCGCAAGCGTTGCGGTCGTTGCCCGCATCGCTCGCGGCGCTCGATGTTTGTTACCGCCCGAAATAGGTGTGTGCCACGCGGGCTCCTACTCCGCCTCGCGGCTCCGTACGCCCGACTGCTTAAGCTGAGTAACAGGGAAAATCACACCGCAGATTTTGTCATCGCAGAAATGCGTGGTCATCATTTCATCTCTCATCTCTCATCTCTCATCTCTCATCTCTCATCTCTGATTTGTCTGAGTGGTTTGCGGATGTCGTCGAGATTTTTTTTGATGTGCGCGAGAAATTTTTCGAGCAGTGGATTGGTGTTTTCCTCGAGATAGCCTGCGAGGATCGGCAATGGTTTGGCTTCGGCGATCGGGCGGAAGGCAATCCGCTTCATGATCGACGGTGCGATTATTGTTTCGTCGACGGGGAAAAACAGGGCGAGGCCGAGTCCGCTCGCGGCGTAAAGTAACGGGATCCACATTCCCGTTGCCTCATACACGTGCGGGAGCGTTTTGGGCATGATGGCAAGATATTCCTTGATCAGATCGGCGGCCAGCCAGCGGCGTTCTTCTTTGTCGGAAAGGATCAGCGTTTCGTTTCTGATATCGGCGAGATGGATGATTTTCTTGCTTGCCAGCGGGGAAGTTTTCGGCACAACGGCGACCGGACGGCTCCGGATAAGCTCGATGTATTGAACTCCTTCCAGGCGGGTCAGATTGCTGTCGGCGGCGAAAAAACCGATATCGGTTTTGCCGTCGCGGATATCCTGCAAAGTTTCCGGATTGGTGATCTGCGTGCGATAGTTGAATTGGATGTTGGGGTCGATCGTGATGAATTTTTCAAAAAGAGCTTCAAACGGGCAGAGCAATGAAATATTCAATGCGGCGGTGACGTTGAGTTTGCCGTGCAGCGTTTTTTCGGCGAAGCGGGCGGCTTGCTGACCGTCGAAAAGCTGTGACGGAATGTGCCGCACTTGCTCAAAATAGGCTTCCCCTGCGGGGGTGAGCGTGATCGCGCGCCGGTTGGAGCGGTCGAAAAGCCGGCACCCGAGGATCGTTTCAAGTTTTTTGATCTCACGGCTCAAAACCGGTTCGGGCACGTGAATGTCGAGCGCCGCTTTGCCGAAGTGGAGCGTCTGCGCCATCGTAATGAAATAACTGATCTGCCGGAAAGAGGGCAAATTGCCTGTCATAAGAGATTCCCTTGTTAACAAAAATGCTATAAGCTGTTTTTTATAATATAAATATGATTTTGGGAAAAATCAAATGAGAAATGCGCTGTTTTGTGTTCAAATAAAAACCATTTTTTTTTTTTTGATGAACGGATCACTTGACGTTTCTGAATTGAAATGTTCTTTGTGATATCAAAAATGATATCAATAAAGTATGGTTCCGCTATTGGATAGTGCCGGAAAAATGCAGTATATTATGTCGACGTTTTAGAAGATATTTTTGTTTTTTGACTATCGGTGTCTGAAAAAGGAGTGCTTATGGAACCCCACAACATCCCTTCGCTCCGCAAAGCGTTGCAGTTGGTGCAGGAACTTGCAAAAGCCAACTATTCGCAGGCGGAATTAAGCCGGAATCTCAATATCACGATGAGCACCACCTACCGTATTTTGTGTACGCTGATGGCGGAGGGGTGGATTCTGAAGCGTTCCGACGCCCGCTATATGCTCGGCGGCGGCATGTTGCCGTTGCTCTCGTTTTTCCACCGCGACATCAGCCACCTTTCGGCGGTGAAAAAGATCGTCGAAGAGATTCCGGCAAAGACCGGACTTTTCGGCAGATTGAGCGTGCGCGACGGTTTGCGTCACGTCGAAGTGTACCGCTCGGCTCCCGCCGGTGAAAGAATGCGCCTCAACGACAACAACGCCGGCGTGCTGTCGATCATCGACGGTCCCTCCGGCGTTGCCTTGCTGGCGGATGAGTCGCCGGAAAATGTCGAAAAGATCTACGCCCGCGCGGCGACACAATCGGCGAATGCGGGAAATGTAAACGCGTTTGTCAAAGCGGTCGCCGAGTGCAGAAAAAAAGGTTATTCGCTTCAGAAAGTCGGCAATTCCCGCTGGGATGTGATGGTGATGGCGGTGCCGGTCTACCGTGGCGGCCGGATCGTCGCGGCGCTTTCCGGTTGCGGCGCCGTCGAAGATTTCAGCGATAAGAAAGTTGACGCTCACGCCGCCGCGTTAAAAAAGATCGCGCAAAATTGCGCCAAAATTTTGGAACTTCCCATCGAGTAACGCGGCTTTTTTCGCCCGTCGGCGCTTTTTTACCGCAACGTTTTCAACGCGTCGGACGAACTCAACGACGTCGTCGAGGCTTTGGAAAACGGCGAATAATTCGCCATCCCGTGTTTTTTTGAAAACGGCTGTCGCTTTTTTTTGGACAGCCGTTTTTTTTGCGACAGGTGCTCGCTCGACAATCCGCATCTCCCGGCGCGGAATTTGTAAAGTCGCCGAAAAAATGCTATATTTAACGGGATTTATGCAATTTAAAATGAGGGTCGACAGCATGCCGTCGTTGAAGCTGTTTTTGCAGGGGCTTTTTGCCGCCTTGTTCGTTGTTTCCTGTGCCGGGAAAGAGATCTTTTGGTGTGACGCCAACGAGGACGCACTGCGTCAGGCGTTGGAAAAATCCCGCGCGGTTTCCGGAAAAAAGGAGATCGTCGTCGCCGACGGGGTGATCTTTTTAAAGGCGCCGATTGTTTTGGATGATCGCGATCGCGGTCTTACGCTGCGCGGTTCCGGCAAGACGATTCTTTCCGGCGGAATTGCGCTTTCGTTTGCGCCGGTTGCCGGCAAGCCTTACTGGGCGGCGAAAATTCCGGAAAATCTTGCCGAACCTCAACTTGTTTCCAGTGAAACCGCCAATATCCCGGTCGCGGTTTATCCCCATGCCGGAATGGCGAAATATCTGGAAAAATCCGACCTTGTCTGGCTGGGTTCGCAATATAACGGCTGGGACCGTCCGCCGCGGGATTATGAATTGGAAAGGATCACCGTGCCGCCGGCGGAATTGCCCGAATTCGATCCCGCGGACGCCGAGTTTTATCTGCCCCACTCGTGGAACTCCTCCTTGGTGCGCGTCAAATCCGTCGACCGGAAAAGCGGCGTCATCATCTTTGACAACTTCATGCGTCACCCGGCGGGGGGCTTCGGCAAAAACCAATATCAGATCCGCAATATCGAAGCCGGACTTGCCCCCGGCAAATGGATGTACCACCGCGCGACGCGGGAAGTCTACTATTATCCGCAAAGCGGCGAAACGCCCGATTCCGTCAAGCTGACGGCGGCGATCAGCGACCGGCTGCTGACGATCACAGGCGGCGCCGACATCGGCATTGAGGAAATCGAATTTGCCAACTGCAACGCCGCTCCGGCGCAGAGTGCCCGATCCCCGTTGAACGATCCGAAAAACATTTCCAGCGCCATAAACGTTGCCGGATGTACGAATTTGAAGTTTTCCCGCATGACGGTGCGCAACGCTTCCGGCAATGCGGTCAAAGTGGAGCATACGCCGCAGAGCCGGTCGATTCAAATGGTGGATTCGCAGGTTTTTGCCGTCGGTGTGAATGGCATTGAGATCCATGCAGACGGCAATTCCATCATTCGCGGTTGCGATGTTCACGATTGCGGAAACATCGGGATCGCCGCCAGAACGAATCGCGGTTCGCATTTTTACATTGAAAAAAACCGTATCTGCGAAACCGGTTATTGCGGTTTGACGTTTCATGCGAATCAGGACAGCTCGGAAATGCCCTTTGACGTCGCGATCGAAGAGAACGATATTTCCCGGATCATGATGGACAAAGCGATGCACGACGGTGCGGGCATTTATGTTTTCGGCGCAGAAAAATTCCGCGTCAATCGCAATACGATCCGCGAAACGCCGACTTTCGGATTGCGTCACGGCATCTACTTTGACGAGACTTCCCATCACTGCGTCGCCGTCGGCAATCAGATTTCGACCTTCTTCCCGGTGATGATCCATAAATCGCAGGAGATCACCTTTCAGGAGTGCCGTTTCGATTTCACGGGGCCGATGAAATTCGATCTCGTTGATTCCGACGAGGTGACGCTGAAAAATTGTAAAATTTCCGCGCCGGAGATCCTTTTCAGCGCGCCGGAGGGCGGCTTGAAACAAGTGGGGTGTCAAGTCGACGGCAAAGTTACCGAAAACGTCAAAAAACACAATTTCACCTTTGCCGTCGATCGCGCGGGAATCCTGCGCTGTACCAAGCTTCCGGCGGAAAAAAGGGCGCGGAAACTCCCGCACCGCATCGTCTGTTTGGGCGACAGCATCACGGAGCACGGATTTTTTGCGGGAGAGTTACAGCTTTACCTTTCCTGCCGCTACCCCAAAGAAAAGATCGAAGTTTTCAATTCCGGCATCGGCGGCGATTCGGCGGCGGGCGGTTTCCGGCGGCTCGAACGCGACGTTTTGTCGCACAACCCCGATATGGTGATTGTCTGTTTCGGGATGAACGACGTCGGGCGCGATCTCTATAAGACGCAATATCCCGCCAATCAGGGGGAAGCGCAAGCCCGTGAAACGGGTTTCCAAAGCTATTGCGAAAATATGAAAAAGATCGTCGACGCGCTGACCGCCCGGGGGATCGAAGTTGTCGTGATGGCGCCTTTCCCCTACGACGAATATGGTACGCGCCCCGCGCCGGATCAGAAGTTGGAATACTGCAACTCGGTCGGTTTGGAAAGACTTGCGGCTCATTGCTATAACACCTATGCGCCCAAAGTTCTTTTCCCGATGAGCCGCACGATGCTCTGCCGGCTTTACGCGTGGTTTCCGGAGCTGCAAATCGCCAAAGACCGTGTTCACCCCGACCGCCGCGGTCATTGGGTGATTGCCAACGAGATCGCCAAAACGGTTTTTGGCGACTTCCCGGCGCAGGAACCGATTCCGTTCCCGATGACCGGCGAAATGGTGACGCTTGCCAAGATCGGCGAGGGGAGAAACGATTTGGGCGAGTATCCGTTTTTGCCGCTGGAAACGTTGATCGAAAACGGCGCAATCGGCGGAAAAACGGCGGTGTTGCGGGAAAAGCTGGATCAATTTCTCGCGGCGGATGCCGCCTTGAAACAGCTGGCATTTTTGGATGAGATCCTCTGGCAAAAGGGAGTTGATCCCGCCGATACGGCAAAGGCCGATCCGGTATTGCAGGATTTCGCCCGGCGCTGGCATTTGGAAGCGCGTCTGGGAAAATACCTCGAATTGAGAGCTCAAAGAGATTGGTTGCTTCAAAACGCCCGACAGGCGAAAAAGGATTACTTCGACACCTTGACGCGCCTGTCGTCGAAATAAAACCGCCGTTTTTTTTGCCCGATCCTGAACTTCTTGCTTTGGGGATTGTTCATACATGGTTCAGGCAACCGTGGTGAGATCGAACCGTCCGGCTTGTGATACCGAAAGGCAAGCGTCTGGTGCAATCGCCAACCATCGAAAATTTTTTTGAAAACACGAGATCGGCTTTTGACGGTCGGGATGGAGAAGTTTTCTCTCTCCATTTTTGGGAAACGACTTTGAAAAAAACGGGGACGCCGTGTATATTATGAGACATGTAAAATCAGGTAATGAAAGATTTCAAGGAAAGGAAATCGGCCATGTTTGAGCTTCATTCCATCCCCCGATTTATGGAAAATGCGATTGGCAGCATCGTGTTTTTCGGTTGCGTGTGGATGATTATTTTTCTTTTGTATTGCTGGCTGGTTAGGATCCTGTATAAATTCTCTTTTAAAAAGGTCCGTAATGCTTTTGAAAAAATCGCGCCGCTGGATGATAAAAAAAAGAAAAAAATATCCCGGATGGTGTTGATCTGCTCCATTCTCCTGCCGCTGATGCAATTCACCGGAGTCGTGTGGATCGGCGTTTTGCGCGGAGAAGGCCGTTTCCCCGTGTTCGGAGTGGGATTCGGCTACGGCATCGGGTTTATACAGACGATCATTGCCTGGGGGATTGTCATCTGCTGTATAAAATTGATTCACCTTTTTCATAGGACCTACTGTGAAAATGACAGCTGCAATCCGCGTTCGATCAATGCTTTTGTGAATATTCTTTATGTGGCACTGGTCAGTTTCGGGGCATTTTCCATAATGTCGGTTTTGACCAAGGAACGTCCGATCATTCTGATGTCGACCTTTGGCGCGGTGTTCGCCATTTTTGTCTTTGCGTTCAAAAATTATCTTTCCGCGTTGACTGCCAGTATCCAGCTCAATGTCGAAAGGGTCGTGAAAGTCGGCGATTGGATCACGCTCTCAGCACACAATATTGACGGTATCGTGGAAGCAATCAGTGCGCGTACGATCCAAGTGCGCAACTGGGATATGTCGATTGCTTCCTTTCCGATCCATATGCTGGTGGATGAGCCTTTTTGCAATTACACCTCCATGATGACGGCGGGGGGGCGACAGATCAGGCGCGCGCTGATCGTCGATCAGAAAAGTGTTCGGTTTCTGACGCAGGAAGAAATCCATGCACTCAAAGAAAACAATTTGCTGACCGATGAAATACTGGAGCGGGTAAAATCTTTTGATGATACGTCCAAACTTGCGCCCTGCCGTCTGTGGACAAATCTTGAACTTTTCTGTTTGTATGCGGATGATTATCTCGCCCGGCGCAAGGATATCCGCCACGACCTGGACTGCGTTATGCGGGCGCTTCCGCCTACGGGCGTCGGGATCCCCATGGAAATTTACTGCTACAACACGCAAACGACGCTGGTGAAATTTGAAGAAAGGCAAAGAGTTGTCGTCTGTCATTTACTGGCGGTTCTGCCTCTCTTCCAATTGCAGGTTTCTCAAGTCAATGCCCTCAAGATGGAAGAGCGTCATATCAACGGCGTGCTCCGTCAGGATGCCTCTCCCAACGCATAACGACAAAAGACGATCAAGCGAAAAAAGGTTTCTCCGTTGAAGCGCCGACGCGTAAACTCGTATCGCGTTTCTGAAGGATGAAAAATTCTTGCTTGGCTTGTTTGATTTTTACAGTTTCTGCAATTATATTACGGATAAAGGAGGGTTTTATGATGAAAACCAGATGTTTCGTTTTTATGTTGTTGGTTGGTTTGGCGCTCTTTCCGATCGACAAAGCGGGGGCAATGCAGACGTCATACAGTGCATCGCCAAACACGGCACCCGTTTCGGCGGCGACCAAAAGTCGGATTCGCAAGATCACGATGTCGCACGTCGACAATGATGGCGAGTATTTGAAATATCAGGATCTCACCGCGCTGATGGCAAAAATCGACAAATTGCCGGATTTTGCTTGTAGCATCGCAATCGCTTTTGATGTTTCCGACGACGGTCTTGCAATGATCCGCGAAGGTTCCCGGATACTCATGAGGGTGTTGAATCTTCGGGCGCTCAAAGCGACGGCTTCCAGTTCCAAGATGATCGACGAAAATTGCTACTGTCAAAAGGAGTATTCCTATATGGGCAGTGACATCAAAAAGCCGAGTATTTTGACCGTCTGCAATGAAAATATACCGCTGAATTGGCGCAATTTGCCGGCGGATACGGTGCTGGCTTTCTGCTTTCAGGCAAATCTTATTCCGGTCTACCGCAACGCCATGGCGGAATTTTCCGCCAGCAGCATTCCGGAATTTCAGAATGTCGTGAAAATTGTCGACAATTTGAAGAATCAGGGCATCGACATTGAAGCTATTCTTGAAGACACCCATGGCCCGGTTTCCGGTTATCTCGCCGGCACTTCGCATACCGATATGTCCTTTATGCTTGAGATCCCTGATACCAATGGTCTCATAAGCCGCAAGTTGCAGGAAAGTTTCCCGCCCATCCCCGGGACGAATTACGTTGGTTTTGGTCCGATTGATGGATCGTTGCCCACCCTTGATCCGATTCTGGTCTACGGCAATGGCAAAGTGACGCTGTACAGCAGCAACGAAGTCCGTACGACCGTCCCGCGCAAGACGCTCGGCTCGCTCGCCTTTTTCCGGAAAGCCGCGCTCCCCGCGCGTGGCAACTGTTATTTCATTCTCAAGGTGGATCAGCAGTTGATCGACTACGGTATTTCGCTCGCCCATCAGAATCCGAAGTTGGAAACGTTGCTCAAGAAATATATTCATCCGATCTATTTTGCCGGCGTGTCGACGACTGACGACAACGGTATTCAGACGATCGCTTACAGCAACTTTTCCATTCCGGATTTCGTCACCAGCGCGATTCTTATCACGCCTTGTGCGGCGCTGATTCCCGTTATCGGCAACGCCACAAGAGAAGGGCGTTGCGGCTACTGATCAGTAGGCGTTGTCAACCGAAAAGGGGCTGTTGCAAAACCTTCACCGGTAAGCAACAGCCCTTTTTTTGGTTCTTCGACGGTTTAGGACACAAACAAGCAGAAAATTGCTTTTCGACAACTTTCCTTGGCGTTTCTCCTCAAGGAGAGTATAAAAACCTTCCACCCGAATTACGTTTGGATCAGTTATTTCCGATTCCCTCTGCGGCGAATAACTGCGGCTGATGCTTTTGGATTTTTTTGATTTGCCAATCGTGTAATAACGCGAAATTGCAGTGGCAGGAAAATTGCGGTTGACGCGCGAGAAGCTGATCCCAATAGTTGGATGGCTTTTGCTCAACGGTCGACCAGTCGAAGTATTTTTCAAACTGCGGCTGTCTGGAAAGTAAAATCAGCCACTCGGCGTCGCCCCAATTTTTTGTCCACTCCTGCCAATCGACTTTTTCGCCGATTTCAGGGAGCGTATAGAGCAACATCATTTTTTCGGTCGGCGTCAGAAAGGCGTAGAGATCCCACGGCCGCGCTTCGGGAAAATTCCGTTTGAAAATTTCCGGCGCGAGGTGAAAAAGTTTGACGAGTTCCAGCCGGTTGACCGATTCCCAACAACAGTATTTTTCCAACTGCGGTTGCGCGGCAAGAAGTTGCGCCCACGGTAGATCGCTCCGACGGGAAATGTTGTACCACCACAAACTGTCATTGGGCGCAAAACATCCTTGCTTCGTCATCAAGTAGAACCAGTCGATCGCGTCCGCATTTTGCCGCAATTGGGCGACGTCATACCCCGGACTTCCCGCTAATTCCGGATGTTTTTTGAGTTCATCGATCTTTTCCCAAACGGCTTTTGTGTTCATTTTTCTCTCCTTGTCATTATTTGTCGTCCCCTCCGTATTATATTGTCGGGCATAAAAGCAAAAGCAATTTGTGTGCCACGGGGTGTTTGAGGTGGCGGCATCAAGTCGCGTGAAACTTTTTTGAACTGCACCGTCAAAAAATGAACTATTGACAGGCAAAAGCAAGTCGTTTTTCTGCAGGACGGCACGTTGGCACGCAATTTGCTTTATGATGAAGTGAAACCCGAAACAGGAGGATGAATATGAAAAAGTACAGGGAAAAGGTAAGTCACTGGAAAGAGTTGAAGGCGTTGGAGTATTTTGCCAATTTTTTGCGCAATCATCGGGCGCTGATCGAGGACGATGACGCCTTTGAACACCTTTCCAGCTTGAAATCCCATGAGGAGTGGAAATCGCTGATCCGGAAAAACTTTTCCGCATCGATGATCGAGCGTATGGGAACTTACGGCGGTCATCGCCCACGCTTGGATTTCGACGATGAAGTCAAGGGCATGCTCGGGGTGATCTGGAATGCCGATTTCGCCCGGGTGAAACTCCGGAAACTGCTGATTCCCATCATCGAGGCGCATCTGGCAAATTCTCCGTTGGAAAAATATGCCGACGAAGACTTCCCGAAACGGGCGAAGGAATTGCAGAAGACGTTGAATTTGAATGAGGTGGAGCTGAATGTCCTGCTCGTTCTCGCTCTGTGCCGGACGAGCCTTCTGAATATGAACGACGGGCACTGTCACCACAGCAGTGAAAACGACAAGGCTGTCTTTGTCGCCAAGTGTCTCAATTGCGACGTCGAGGAGGTGATGGCGGCATTAATGGAAAAGGGAAAACTGCGCCGCTTCAATTGCGTGGATCACGATTTCGATTGCTGCAACCGGATCGGGGCGTTTCTTTCCGGGGTGATCAGCGAGCCGCTTTCCAACCAATACTTCAAGCGGAGCAACGAGGAAGTCCTACCGTGGGATTTTTACGGAAATCTCGCCGAAAAGCACGGGGAGCTTTTAAAGCGCATCCTTGCCGGCAACCACCCCGCCAACATCCTCCTTTACGGCGCGCCGGGGACGGGCAAGACGAGTTTCGCCAGAAGTCTGGCGCATGAGTTGAAGCGCACTTGCTATTTCGTCACCAAGGATACAAATGACGGCAACTGCCGCTTTGGGGCGGTGCAAGTGTGTGATATGCAAGTAGATGCATCGTCGAGCCTGATCGTTGTCGACGAGGCGGACGAGATGTTGCGCGGCAACCGTTGCGGCGGTCTTTTTATGCTTTTCGGCTCCAGTGCGCCGACAGGCGATAAGGGGATGCTCAACACCGTTTTGGATGACATTCACACGCCGACGATCTGGATCACCAATACGCCTGCCGGGGCGCTCGACGAATCAAGCCGCCGCCGCTTCGATTATTCGATCCGCTTTGAGCCGCTTTCTGATTTTCAGCGTAAGGCGATCTGGCGCAACAACGTCGCCAAAATGCGGCTGGAAAAGTTGGTGAGCGACGAACTTCAGGAAAAATTCGCCTCGCTCTATCCGGTGAGCGCGGGCGGCATCACATTGGCTTTGCAGAATCTCGTTAAACTTGATCCGAAGCCAGCGGAAGTCGAATCGCTCATTGAGAAACTGATGGCGCCCCACTGCGAGTTGCTTCAGCTGCCGACCGCAAGTGACAAGATGCTGCCCGCCAAGGATTACACGCTCGACGGCTTGAACATCAGGGGCGCACTGAAACTTGACCGCATCATCGAGGCGGTGCGCAACTTCCGCAGCGGCAAGTCGGGCGGCGTTGACCGGCCGCGGATGAACCTTCTGCTTTCCGGCGCGCCGGGGACGGGCAAGACGGAGTTCGTCAAGTACCTCGGAAGCGTCCTGCAAGCCAAGGTCGTCGTCAAAATGGGGAGCGACCTCCTCGATATGTACGTCGGCGGCACGGAGCAGCGCATCAAACAGGCTTTTGCGCAGGCGGAAGCGGAAAAGGCGATCCTCTTTCTCGACGAGATCGACGGTCTTGTGCAAAGCCGCGACCGTGCCCAGCGCAGTTGGGAAGTGACGCAGGTCAACGAACTCCTCTATCAGATGGAAAATTTCAGCGGCGTGATGATCGGAGCGACCAACTTTCTCGCCAATCTCGATCCGGCGATCCTGCGCCGCTTCACGTTCAAATTGGAGTTCGACTATCTCGACGATGCGGGGAAGATCCTCTTTTTCGAGCGGATGTTTGAAACGAAACTTACCGCTGCCGAAGCGGCGCGTCTTGCGGCGATCCCGCGTCTTGCGCCCGGCGATTTCCGCACGGTGCGTCAGGGGCTCTTTTACCTCGACGACGGCGCGGACAATCACGTCCGGCTCGCCGAATTGGAGCGCGAGAGCGCGGCAAAGAGCGTCAACCGCGCTTCGGCGGAAAAACGCTCGATCGGGTTTTAGCGAAATGATGGAAAAAACGATGATGTGTGAACAGAAATTCGATTTGGAGCAAGTGCGCCCCGGGAAAAAAGTGTTGTACCTGATCGAGCAGGAAAAAATGGATCAGGTTTCATCCGAATTGCCGGAACTTTTGGAATATGCCGGCATTGCGGCGGATCGCGTGGTCCGCGACGATTTGCATGCGTCAACCGGCACGGAAATTCTCAACCGGATCAGTCTGCTTCACGCCGGGGATTGTTTTGTTTTGGACGATTTGCAGTCGGTCAAAAAGGAATCGCCGTTTCCCGCCGCAGAATTTCAGCTTTCATTTGCCCGATCGCTCTTTCGCTTGGCAAGCAGTAATGGAGTCAATTGCGTGATCGTCGCGTCTTCGCGTCTTGATTATCTGGAACTGCTGAAATCCGAGGCTGATCTTGTCGTCGACGACGATTGGAAAGGAAAAGGCACGCAAAATGAGGGATGATTTCGCCGCCGCGGTCTCCGGCGTTTGCATGATCGTCAACGCCGTCGTCAAGGCAAATATCTGACGGGAATCATCGCGGGGAGCACCGGACAAGCACCGGACAAGTTAATTCCTCTTTTACAGAAAATAACCGGCATCCGCCATCGAAGGGACTTGCAACCCTCGAAAGAACCGGGATGCCGGTTGATTTTTTACCACTGCCAGGAGACGACAACGTCGTAGGAACCGGCGGCGTAGCAGTCGATCTCGTATTCGTTGTAGATGAAATGCAGTCCATCCTTGCCGAAGTAGAAGTTTTCGATCGGCTTGGGTTCCTGCTGTAATTGCTTCATCAATTCTGCATAATCCTTGACCTTTTGCTGTTTGACAAGCGCGGCTTTGATCGCGCGGTCGAGTTCGGCGAGCTTTTCGCCGGGGGCGATGTCGGCGAGCGTCAGTTTTTTCCCAGTCTTGCGGTCGATGGAGCCGACGGTGATCGTCCGGCTGTTGTGTGCGCCGCCGCTGTAGGAATAGTTTTCGATCCGGAAACTCACGACGCGTTGATCGGCGTAGACGACCTCTCTTTCCGTATTGTCGAACAACGCTTCCAAAAGATTGCGGGAAATGAGATACTCTCCGTTTTCATCGCGATCTTTGGCAAAATCAGCGACTGCATCGACAAAACGATCCCTTCCCGTTGCGGGCAATGCCGCGACGGCGAAAAAGCATAAGACAAAAAGCAAATTTTTCATATTTCCTCCCGATGCCATAATATAACCGCCGCCGCGACAAAATCAATCGCGACGGCGGTGCTTTGTGGCTTTTGTTTACGGAAGTTCCACCCAACGCTTGTAGCGGTTGCAGCTGAAAGCCCCGCTCCGGTTGGCGTTCCACGCCGTGCAGTGGGCGGAAATATTGTTGTAGCGTACGCGAGGCGATGCGCAGGAAATAAATTGCAATTCTCTCGGACCATGCCAGTACTGGCACGTCGCGCACATTACCCGCTTGGCATCCGTTGCTGTCGAAAACGTCATAAAAACCTCCTTGAAAATGGTTGACGGAGAACCTTTCTCTCCGATGGGACAACAGCATTTCCCGTGCCAAAGTCATTCTCCGCAGAAAACACTTGTGTCACCGTTCAAAATTTGACCAACAAATTTGAAATTATCACAAGGAACGTGCAACTGCAGAATGAAATCAGGCAGATAAAAATTTTAGGCTTTTACGAAATATATTTCTCCATTTTCATGCTCTTCTTTTCGGAATACTTGCGGATGATCTGATTCATACCAGGAAGAATTTCCATTGTCAGCAACTTGATAGAAACTTTGGCCATCTGCAGTCCAATATCCATCATACGGGATATCCCCCCAGCACAGCGGTTTTCCTGCATTGATTTTTTTCAAATTTTCCCATTCCTCGCGACTCCACGGCAACCGGATTGCACGTACGCTGAGCGAACCGCCGGTGAACCGGAAATTCCACCCTCTTTTATATCCGATTGCACAAAGATTCCCACCAATATCCCAGTTGTCCCACAAATACTGCAGCCATACCGGCGCAGAAGCATAGTCCCACCACGCGCCGGCATAAATCATTTTCAAGGCGTTGCGCAACCTTGATTTCCCATTGCTGAAAATAGTGGAATCCCAGCTGTTGTTATAGTAAGGGGGAATGAAAACATATTCCGGGATGATGTTATGAGCATCATCATCTTTCTGATATTCCATAAACTGAAGCAAAGTAAAAAACAGATCTTTCCAGTTTTCACTTTGAATTTTTTCCCGTAAAAACGCCAAGCGTTTTTTCAGGGTTGCAAGATCGCAGCTGCAATCATCCGGATGCAGAAAACTCAGACTTCCCCGCCAAACCAGCGGATCGGCTTCCAACAGCCGTATTTCATCTTCCGGAAGATGTGCTTTGTATTGCTCATCCTTCAGTTGAGTCTCGTTGAAGTGAGAGGGCAGTTCCCCGTTGTCAAGGAAGGTCAACCCATCTTGCTTGAGAATCGCAAAATTGTCCGGCGTGACATCGGTATTGTCCAACAGATTCAGAAGGACGCGGATGCGTTGTGGCGTGTGGCAGTCATCTGCAAGAAAAATCAGACGGAGCTGGTCTGCATAAGAGGGGGTTCCTTTATGATAGAGCCATTGCGCAAATTCAGAAACGGAATCCTCTTCTGTTTTTCGCCGGTCCTTGCTCCACCGTCTCCCAATCAGATCAATTTTCTTGAAACAGGAAATAGTCGCTCGCTTGTGCGATTGCGCCGAAAATCTAATCCAGCTGAACACGGAACGTCTCTTTACTGCCGATCATCCTGCGAGTCTGATTTTCCTGCAGGAAATTTTCGAAAAGTTCCCATTCTTTGGCGATTTCCATCTTTTTTTCGGCAGTAAGAGCAGAGGTCATCAGCAAAGCGCGAATCAGTTCAGCAGAAGTCAACGGGATTTTTCCCGCATTCAACCGCAGAAAAGCCTGATGTTCGTCATCCTCCGGCGGCAACTCATACTCAATCAGGAGAACGCGTTTCAATGCACAACGGTCGGAAAGGAGATCGGCAAGTGTCGTTCTGCGATCCGCATTATGGAGCCATTGCGCAATGATCGAGCTTGCCTGTTGCCTGAATTTCCCGCTTAAATCCGGAAGAGCATCCACATACTGCTTGGCCGTAAGATCCCAGAATTTACAGTTCATCTGCAACTGCAATTCCTCAAAGATCAAACGAAGCGTGGTCAAACGCTGCTGACCATCGACCAGCGTTTTGCAATATTCGTATTTTTCCGTAAGTCCTTGAATAGCGGTGGCGGAAATCGTTTTTATGACAACAGGCTGCAATAGATAAATGCTGCGCGTTGTGTTACGGGCAAAATGATAAAGATCCTCCAGCAACGCGGTGATCTCTCTCTTCCCCCAGCGGTAACCTCTTTGGTAGGAGGGTATGCAGTATAACGTTTTCCCACTCGGGTTAAGAAGCTCAAAAGCACTTTTCTTCATTTCTTTTTCACTCATTTGTCATTTCTCCTTTCGCTCCCAATGTTTTCTCTCGATCTTTCTCGCGATGTTGAGGGCGTCGGCGGTTTGCCGATTTTTCGCCTCGCATTTATCAAAGCATTTCCCGTGCCAACGTCATCTTCCACAGAAACACCCGGTATCGGTGGTCAAAATTTGACCAACGAGTGCAAAAAAAATCCCGCACCGCCGAAACGGTGCGGGAGAATATGCGTGAAGAATTACTTTATAAAATCGCGAAGAGTATCTTCGCTGGTGTCTTTATTTACAGAATTTTCAGTTTCGTTCCATTCTCCACTGTCATTCTTTTTCCACAATTGACCACCACAAGCGATCATGAACGATTGCCCATCTTTGTTAAAAAAGACATCCCATTCTGCAAATATATTAGTTCCTTCTATTGGCTTTGCATTTTGAATTTCCTCTCCGCTAATTAAAGTACTTAAAGCGGGGAGTGTATGAAATTCGTCTAAAACGACATTCCCATATGCGTTCCAGTTGTGTTTACGAGTTGCATACAAAATTATCTTATTCCCGTATTTCTTTAGAATTTTTTCGCCACGAGGTTGATTTAAAAGTTTTGAATTTGCAAGCATTTGAATCCATTGCGGCGCTTGGTCAGATACTTGTACTTGAACGCTATCATCTGTAATATCTCGAAACACGTCCTTGAAAAATTTTACGATAACTTGCTTCCATGTTTCAAATCTTTTTACTAGGGGTATAATATTATTTCCTAAATCATACGCATTATTAAGGTGAGAAATCAAGACTTTGATTAGCTTATAATCGTCTGTCTTGTCATTAACTAAGTTCTCTAAGAGTTTTAAACGTTGGTCTAATTTTTCTATAGTATTATCTCGGTAATCAGCTGAAAACAAAACGGAAATACTCCCCTTGAGGTACTCATATGATTCTGCTTCTCGAATAGCTTGGTTCCAGTCGTTTGAACGCGTGCCGCCGTTGTATATCAGTCTTGCTTTAGCTATCTCTTCTTCAACTTGCTCTTTTGCTGCACCGGAGGATATTGAGGAGGAGGGGTTAGCAAGAAAATCTAAAATATTATTTGCATTTTTCCCTAACTCGTTGAGTAAACGCATTGTTCCGATTTCAGTTGCGGTAGAGTTTTCTACAATATTCCATGCAACTCGCATCCAATCATTGAATTGAGTTTGTGCAGTGTCGTTTAATTGATTGTTTTCAAAAAATTTACAAAGCGCAAAATGAATGAGCCGCTCTTTTTCGCCACCAACATTTCCGTTGGAAAAAATAACATTTCCTTCGTTATATCGTGGAATGAGATAAACGTTTTGCCTGTTGTCCCATGATGGCGACGTGCTGATATCTTTTGAAAGAGCGCAAAGAGTAACATATGACTTAATGTTGTCAAGTGTTTGGCGTAACAAAATCAAAATATTCTTTACGTCGAGTGGGCGTCCGGGGTTTTCATAGATGTCGAAATCCTCGTATTTGTCAGGCAATTGGAATAAAACTGTTTTTTGGATGTCTTCTTCGCTCATTAAATACCCTTCGATATCTCCGGCTACGATTAATGCACTGCGCCAGACTTGATTAATGAACGCAAAATATAATTCGTCAATGCGTCCGTCTTGTCGCTGCTGCCAAAAGATATCCGTCCAGGCGGTATCCATTTTGATGGCGATGCCATTTCTCGCGTCGTTAAAACTTTCCCAATCGTCCGGATTCTGTTGCTCTGCCTGTTTCTGAATGTAGCCGATCAAATCCGCCTTGAAATTTTCAAAATCGGTTAATTGTTCGCCGCGGGCGTTCATTTTGACGTAGAGATCGTCGACATTTTCCATCGTTCCCATATCTAATGAATAGAATTGAAAACAATTGCCTATCATTGAAAACCACCAAGAGCGATATGTGTTGAGCTGTTTCTCGCCGAAACCTTTTTCAATACAATCATCTGGTTCGCCATTTTCGCCGCTCAGCATACGGAGCATTGCGTCGATCGTCGGATCCTGTTTCCACTCGGCACGAAACCAGGTTTGATCTCCAATTTGCTTTTTGAGGTCGGTCGGGGCCTGCGGTTTCCAGTCAATAAGCTTTTCGCAAAATTCACGGGATGAGGTGCGGGTTTCATAGGAAAATTTTTGCAATCTACTTTTTGTTGTTGCATCATTTAAGTATCCGGCGCGCATGGCAATATACCAATGAAGCAACCACAGTGTTGTCAATCGCTGCTGCCCATCGATGGGGTGGATGTCATCCCTGCAACTGTCTCCGTAAACAAAATCCAAGAGGAGCGGTTGATTGCTTGTTAATGCCTGTTTCAAACTTTTCAGAAAACGTTTCCGTAAAGCACTTTTCCCTTCTCGCCCTTGCGCGTAATCACGTTGGATAAGCGGGATGGCAATGCGATGCTTTTCAAGATATGCCCAAAGAGAGGTCAGTTCGCTATTCATTGTTTGATTCTCCAGAGTCAGCGGTTGCCTTGTCGTTTGCAGGAAGAAAATCTTTCAAAATGGATTTTATCGCTGCTTGGTAATTCTGGGCATCTTCTTTATCCCAAACCCAGGAATCGTTTTTCCCCGGAGTGTAAAATTTTGAGAAAACGTTTTTGGTACACACTGGGAAGAATGGAATGCCGCCTTTTATGTGGTTGGGGGTTATATCAATAGAAGGCGGGTTATCTTTTTGGACCACAAACTCATAGCAGATGGAAGAATCTTTCCCCAGCAGAATTCGACGCTTGGCTGGAAAAAGTGCGTTCCCGTAGGATTTATTGGTGTGCTCATCCAATAAAGCAAAATTCCAAATTTGATTCTTTTCTTGTTCGTTGAGGGGATTTTTCATTGAGTTGGAATAAAATTTCAGGAGTTCGCCTTGTAATGTTGTAAAGTTACGCTTTTGTTGGTTGTTGCAAAATGTGAACAATTTTTTCTTTAATTTATTATCAATTTTATTTTGGAGGTCATACCAGGCATTGCAGATCCATTCTTTTTGATCTGCATAATCTATTACTTCGTTGGTCGTGTTGGAATCGATATGCTCTACATTCCATGTCTCGCTTTTATACAAATGGAAGGGGAAGCGATAAAAAGCCGGGAGTGTGTATGCTTGATTCGCGCAGTAGTTTTGATTTTGCGCAACTACCGTTTGGATATTAAAAAGTAAAAGAAGCGGCACGCAATTTTTTCGCTCGTTATCATTGTAGTTTTTGTTGAAACCAAAATTTTGTATTTTTTTCCGGATCTCTTCCTTGATTGTGTTAATGAAATCTTTTTTCCTTGGTGAGGTGGTGAACTTTGTCAATAAAGCTTTTACAGAGATTTTTGGAGGGACGATGAGGAGATATCCGATATAGTGATATAGTTCGCAATCATTGTACCACTCTTTTAAAATATCGAATTTTTCTCGGACTTTTGACCATGCCCTTTCGATTTTGCTCCTGTTTTCTTCTGAGTTCACATCTGCTTTGTAAAAGAAATGGTAAAAGTAGCGAAATGTTTTGTGTTGATCGGTTCCGATCGCTTCGTGTTTTGCGTTGTCATCCTGATTTTGAAAAAGTCCTAATTCGTCGTCTTCTTGAATCCAATCCAGCAATAATTCAATGCGCGTCGGTTTGTCAAATCCTTTGTCGTGGAAAAACATCCAAAATTCATCGTTTTGCAAGGTATACTCGATCTCGTCCCATTGCAACGCAAGTTCCGATTGCCGCAATGCAAGAGATTTCGTTTCTCCGTTTTTCCAATTCGAGCGATTCAGCATCATCGCTTTGATCAATTCGGCGTTCGTCAGCGGAATTTTTCCGATGTTGAGTCGGGTAAAAACGGCAATGGGATCCGGATCGTCCGATTTGAACCAAATGAATTGGACTTTGTTTAAGAGTGTATCTTTAAATGTTGTTTTAAAATCTTCATTTTTGTTGTCGAACCATTTATTGATTGTTTCATACGCTTGCGCCATATGAAAAAAATCAATGTTGCTTTGGGCATTCTCCGGCGTTTGTTTCTCTATCTCATCAAGAAATCTAGCACTTTGCTCTCTCGTATCATAGACGATAGAATATTTTTCCCCATACCCAAGATAAGTGAGCAAAATATAGATGGTTGTCAATCGTTGCTGACCGTCGATGACTTCCCATCGCACGGAGTGGTCAAGGTTCTTTTTTAGGTCGATCCAGTTTTTGTCGTTTGCTAAGGCCTGAGCAGATTCTTCATTCGGTATTAATTTGTCCTTTACAACTAACGGTTGCAAACAATAGAAATCATTTGCATTGGGTTTGGAAGCTATAAATTCCTCAATGTCATCCAGCAGATCTTTAACCTGCTGTTCAGTCCAGCGGTAGCCGCGTTGGTAACGCGGTATGAAGAAATTTTTCCCGAGTAGATCGCAAATCGGAACCAACTTTAAGTTTTCGTCCATGTCATCTATCCCCTTTGTAGATGCTGAAAATATGCATTTGGTATCGCATCTATTATACCGCAATATTCCATGAAAGTCAAATGCGACATTTATCTTATCCAACTAAAAATTACTATCGTCTGTTTTTTGACATTCCATGCGGACAATTGCTCGATCAAGCCCGGAGGACGCGATACTTGGAAAGGGAGTCCGTGGGGAAAACCGGTCTGGTGACCGACTGGTTTGCCCCCGGTGCGTAACCGGGAGGCGCATTTTGATTTTTCTTTCCGCAGAAAAGCGGGGAGAAAAATCAAAAGGTGCCGAATCTGTTCTCACACGCGCCAAGTTTCGTCGCATTTCAAGTATTGATCCCGCTTCGCGGGCGCTTGGGGAGCGCGAGGGGGCGGCGTGAACGCCCCTCGCATTCCCGGCTGTTTCACTCCAAATATTTTTTCACGGTGTTTCTCGCGACGTTGAGGGCGTCGGCGGTTTTGCTGAGGTTGTGGTCGTATTTGTCGTAGACGCGCTTGACGTGGGCACGGATCGCGCTTTCGAGATCGTCGGGCGGAGCGGGGGCGACTTGCGGAGCGAGACTTGCCGTCATTTGCTTTTGCTCGGCGATGAGTTTTGCGAAATCGGTCTCCTCGAGGACGCTCGCGCGCTCGAGCAAGTTGAAAAGTTCGCGGACGTTGCCCGGGTAATCGTAGTTTTTCAACGCTTCGATTTGCTCCGGCGCGAGATGCTTTTTGTGCTGTTTCAGCCAGTAGCCGTTGGCAATCTGGTCGATGTCGCTTTTGTGCTCACGCAAGGGCGGCATGTGGATCTGAACGACATTCAGCCGGTAAAAGAGATCCTTGCGGAACTTGCCGTCGCGCACCATCGCCGCGAGGTCTCGGTTAGTCGCCGAAATGAGCCGCACATTGACTTCGATCTCCTCCTTGCCGCCTAAAAGCGTGAAACGCCCTTCCTCCAATACGCGGAGCAAGATTCCCTGCGCTTCCAGCGGGAGTTCGCCGATCTCGTCGAGAAAAAGCGTGCCGCCGTCCGCCTGTTTGAAAAGTCCCTGCCGGGTCTCGTCCGCGCCGGTGTACGCGCCCTTCTGGTGGCCGAAAAAGCGGCTTTCCAAAAGATTCGGCGTCACGCTCGCGCAGTTGAAAGCGACGAAAGGCTCGTTTTTGCGCGACGATTTGTTGTGGATCTGCAAGGCGATCGTCTCCTTGCCGGTGCCGCTTTCGCCGGAAATCAGGACGCGCGCGTGGTCGTGCGGCGCGATGCGGTTGATGCGTCCCAAAAGATCCTCCATCGCCGCGCTGTGCCCGACAAGTTCGCGGCTGCCGTAGCGCAGATAATGGCTGACCAACTGCCGCTCGGAGTCGCTCCAGCGGAAATCGGGGTCGCACTTGGCGATATGGCGGATGGCGTTGCCGTATGTCGCCTCGTCCTGATAGTTACGGTAGGCGTACATCGCGGCTTCGAGCAACCGGAAATAAGGCTGCGACTCCGCCGTTGGCTTTTCGTTGACGAGGGGCAGGAGGTCTTTGTATTCAAGGTGGTAGAGTTCCGCGACCGCCCCGGTCACGGAATCAGTTGCGATGAAAACTTTCATCAGATCGTTGATCCCCGCGGGTATGATGTCCGGCAAATCCATGCAACTTGCCCACGTGACGGCAACTCCCTTGGTTTTCAACTTCTGCAACGACTTCATCAACGCCGCGGGATCGCCGGAAAGATTGACTCCGCAGATTAGAATTTCGTCGTAGTCAGTCGACGCCGCGAGCATTTCCGGCAACCGCCTGGCGCTGACGCCGTAAACAAATGCCGTCGGATTTTTGCGCAACGCAAGCGCCGCCGCCGCCGCGTAATCTTTCCAGCCCCACCCGGTCAAGATCAGTCGCTTCATAAAAACCTCCAAATTTTGAGCGATTGTTGTTTCACTTTTGACTATATCGCCGACTGCAAATTTTTGCAACCATCCTTGCCGTCAAAAGTCAAAATTTTTCTCTGTCTGCTCAAAAATGAAGCATTTCCCGTGCCAATAGAGTGCCGAGCGTGCCACTGCTGTACTTTTCTGATGAATTGTTTAATTTTTGACCGCTGTGTTTAAATTTTACTGTTTGCATACGCTGAAAATTGTTTTATAATAAGTGGATTTTACTTGCATTGTGCTACCAATGCGAGTATTGTATTTATGGCAACTTGAAATCGCCACAAGGAATGTGTGTCTGTAGAATAGAAGAAGGCACGAGTAAGTAACATTTATTGAATACAGGAGGCTGAAGGATGGATTTGTTTTCCCGAGAAAAAAATCAAGACCCTTCTACGGTGTTTGCTCACTTTCGCTATGATGGGAAAAGAGGAGAGAGTTTTTGGACTCCTTTTCAGAAATTGGCGGATATGGCGCAACCGGAAAATTGGAATTACAACGATCCGAATTCTTCCAAGGATTTGCCGATTTTACGCGGTTACTTGCGTTATACCTTTCAAAGGCTGTGGGAGCAGGGGAAAATCGCTTATTCCCAGGATAAAACATTGTCTTGTTTTAATACAGGTCTACAGACTCCCGATGAGAAAGATATCTTTGCGCTGTTTTTTGAAAATAAGCGTGCGGAGGAATTTCATGCCCCGAAATGGACGTTTTTGCGTTTTTCGGACTCATATAATTTAAAAGACATTTATCCCTTGCCTGCTTTGGCAACTTATTGGGATAACACGGACGAGTTGGTATTCGACCTTTCGTATGATATTGAATTGCAATTCGATCACATTTATGAAGACAATAAAAACCGTCTTCCCGTGGAATTACAGGACAACCGCACACTTGCGTTGCATGCTTTGACCGGAGCCGTAGAAGGGTTGAAAGAAAAAATCCGGCGCAATTATAAAATTGCAATTCCGCATTGGTATGATGGTCATGTGCAGCTGTTGTTGCCGCTTTGCCTCCTCGATCCTCTGAAAGCGGATGTCGCTTTAGTGGTTGCCAAGGATAAAAACAGAAAAATTTATCGAGGCGCAACCATTTTGGAGATGTATATGGCATATCAGGATGCCCGCTTGCTCTGTCGTCCCGATAGCGATTGGCTGAATCCTTAATAATGTTTCTTCGACGGTTTATGGCAC
>DCFZ01000055.1:0-70871 GCA_002314455.1 Lentisphaeria bacterium UBA1791
AAATGGGTGTCCCGCGGCGCGGTACTTAGCTCTGCGCTTGCCCAAACACCCCTGTTGCTTAACCTTGGAAGGTTTTGCAGCAGCCCCCCTTTTTTTATGGATTTCTCTTGAGGTGATGCTTATGCTTCAAATTCGTCGTGGGGAATGACGAGATAACCGTAGTGAAGCTTGCCGCCATGGCGGTAGAAATCAAGAATCTTTTTCTGGAGGGCGTTGGGGGTACTGACGCTTTCGGGATCGCGTCCGGCAAAGATGCGCCATAAAACGTCCGATTCCTGGGGCGTTGAAACGAGGTGACCGAGCGTCCAAAATTTGCGGATGTTGCTTTTTTCAGGCAGAAACTGTGCAAGTTCTGCGTCAAAGAGCCACGAATGGCTGATGATCGCGCGGAAATCGTAATCCGGCTTGTTGATTTTCAACCACGCTTTGAGTTGCCGCAACGAGTCGCGGCAGGCGTCGACGTCGAGCGGATCACCCGCGTAGATGTGAAAATCAATAATGGGATCGCCCGTTTCGACGAAAGGCGCAAGATCAGCTTCTTCGCGGTAAAAGTCGGGCAATTGAAACTGAAGTCTTCCCAACTGGATCAACTCGCCTGCGATGTGGAGAAAATACCACCCGAAAACGTTGTCGTCAAAGCGCAGATCGCCGTAAAGATCAAGGTAGAATTGCGCCCAGTGCGCGAGGTCGCGCCAGACGACGGCAAAATCCGCTTGCGCGTAGTGCGCTCGCGCGTAATTCGCCTTTGCCGCTTCGTAGGAAAGGAGGATCAGCAACGCGTGAAAACGCTGTAATTCCACCTTGTCGAAAAACGCCTTGCCGCAGTCGCTTTTGCCCTTGCCCGCGGCGATCGCGTTGCAACACTCCAAAGTGAGCGCCGTCAGCCGCGCGTCGTCGGCGATTTTATCGTAAAGAAGACGCAGATTTTTCAGTGCATGAAGCGGAATCTCGCCCGCCGCGGCGGATGCTTCCACCGCCGTAAATGCCGGCAAGCGATCAATGGCGTAAAACAATTGTCACCTCTGCATTTTTTCGATGACTTTGGTCGTGGAAAAGCCGTCGACAAAGGGCATAAAAACGATTTTGACGTGATGTTTTTCAAGCGCGGCGCGTTCCGAAGCGTCGAGCTTGTCGAGCGTATAGTCGCCCGCTTTGGTGTAGACGTCGGGCGCGAGCGCGGCAAGTTCCCGGTCGCAGCGCGCGCCGTCAAAGATCACGGCTTTGTCGACCGCTTTGAGTTGCGTGAGCAAAAAGGCGCGGTCGTTTTCCGCGTTGACGGGGCGCGCAGGCCCTTTCAGCGCGCGCACCGAAGCGTCGGAATTGACCAGCACGAGCAACGCGTCGCCGAGCTTTTTCGCTTCGGCGAGATAGCTCGCGTGGCCGCGGTGCAAAATGTCGAAACAGCCGTTGGTGACGACGAGCGTCTTGTCGTCGGCTTTGAGTTGTGCGCGGTAGGCGACCGCCTCGGCGAGCGTCAGGACGTCGCTCATCTTATTCCTCCATGCAGCGGACGATGATGCCGGCTTCGTCGAGCAGTTTCATCGAAACGTCGTCGATCGAGTAGTGCTGGTGGTAGACCACTTCGACGATGCCGGCGTTGATGATCATCTTGGCGCATTGCAGACAGGGGCTGAACGTCGTGTAGATCGTGGCGCCCTTGACTGCGATACCGTGATATGCCGCCTGTACGATCGCATTTTCCTCGGCGTGACTGCACAGGCAAGCCGAAAGATCGTGCCCGGAGGGCGTGTCGGAATTGCACCGCGGGCAACCGCCGTCACAGCAATTTCTGATCCCGCGCGGCGTGCCGTTGTAGCCCGTCGAAATGATCCGGCGGTCGCGTACCAGCACCGCCGCGACCTGCCGCCGCGAGCAGTTGCTGCGCGACGCCGCAACGTGAGCGATGTCCATAAAGTAGTGATCCCAGTCGGGGCGCGTCAGGTGAATTTCGCTCATAATGTCAATCCTTTTTTAGTTGTTGGTGTAGACTGCCGGACGAATGTAGACAAGTTTGGTCAGATCGTTGTCGAATCCGACTGAGGTGTTGCGCGCCAATGCCGCCGTGTCGGCCTTTTCGACCGGCGTGACTGCGACGGAAGAAGGCAACACCTTTTGGATTGCTTCCAAGTCGTGCAAATGACAGACGAAAACTTCGTCGGTGCGATTGGCGAAAAAGCGTTTTGCCTCCCCCGCGTTGAGTACATTCGTTTCGCCGGTGGGGATGGCTTCGCCGTTTTCGCGTTTCAAACCGAAATAGAGCAACTCCTGATTGCGTCCGTCGTAGAGTGCGCCGATTTTTTTTGCCTCGATCGCGCCGCAGGCGAGGGCGACCGCCCCGGGGACGCCGCGGCACGCTTGCTTGCCGTTGCCGAAGCACCAGCCGGAAACGAGCGCGGCAACCATGCGCAACGCGGTGAAACTTCCGGGGCCCGAGCCGACGCTCCACTTGTCGACGTCGGCAAGCTTCAGACGGTTTTCCGCAAGTTTGCCCAAAATGAATTCGGGCAGCGCCGCGGCTTCGCGGCCGTACATCTCGGTGCGCGCATCGACGAGCTGGACGTCATCCTTGAGAACGGCGAGCGCGATGCCGTCCGGTTCCGGATTCAAAACGGCGTGGATCATTTGCACTCCTTCAAGATCTGGTCGATGAGTTCCGCATCGCTCAAACGCTTGCGTTCGGCGATGACCTTTTCGCAGGAAACGACCACTTCCGACGGCATCGGACGCAGGTTGTAGACCCCGCCCATCGAGTAACAGTAGGCGCCCGCGTTGCGGATTGCCAGAAGATCGTATTCGCGGATCTCCGGCAACTCGCGCTGTTCGGCGAAGCGGTCGCCGGTCTCGCAGATGTTGCCGCAGACGTCGTAGCAGAAACACTTGCCGTCGGGGTTGGTCAGATTGTCGATTTGGTGATACGCGCCGTAAAGCATCGGGCGGATCAGCTGGGGAAAACCGGAATTGCATCCGGCGATCAGCCGTTCGCGGTTGTGCTTGATCGTGTTGACTTCGACGACGAGGTGACCCGATTGCGCGACGAGGAATTTCCCCGGTTCAAAGAGCATATTGAGCTTCTTGCCGTAGCGGTCGCAAAAGACGGCGAACTTTTCAGCGATCACCTTGCCCATGGCGACGTAGTCGATCTCGGCTTCGCCGGGTTTGTAGGGCACTTTGAAGCCGCCGCCGAAATCGAGCATCTCGAGTTCGGGGAAGTTCTCGCGCGTCGCGATCGACATCAGTTTTTCCATTGCGGCGTAGACCGATTCGGCGTGCTGAAGTCCGCTGCCCGTATGTTCGTGGAGTCCGACGACGTGAAGACCGCCTTCCTTGACCAAACGCTTGACTTCCTCGACGTCGTCGAGCAGGATGCCAAATTTCGTCAGCGCGCCCGCCGTCATCGTGTGAACGCTGTCACCGTCGCAGACGTCGGGGTTGAAGCGCAGACAAAGGCGCATCCCCTTGTAATCGCGGGCGATCTTGCGCAGACGCGAAAGCGAACCGATGTTCATCAATACGCCGGTCGAAAAGACGCGTTCAAATTCGGCGTCGGTCATATTGTTGGCGGTGTAGATGATGCGCTCCTTGGCGAAACCGAGCCGCAGGGCGTATTCGACTTCGGCGGGACTGACGGCATCAATGCCCGCGCCGAGCGCCAGAAGCGTTTTCAGAATGCCCGGCTGGTAGTTCGCCTTGAGCGCGTACTGGATCTTGAGCGAATCCGAGGGAATGAAGCGGAAAAGGTCGCGGTAGCGCGCGGCGACGCAGTCGGCGTCGTAAACGAAAAGCGGCGTGCCGTAGTTCCGGGCGAGTTGAGTCAATAAAGCATTGGGAATCATCGCTTATTTCTCCGGAAATTTGCCGATGAACGCCATCAGCACGAGATCGTCGCTGCCGACGTTTTTGATCGCGTGCCCGGCGCCGTTGCCGGTGAGGAGCGTGTCGCCCGCGTGGAGAAGTTCCTTTTTGCCGTTGTCGTCGGCTTCGGCGGTGCCGGAAACAAGGTAAAAGATTTCCTCTTCGAGACCGTGCTCGTGATAGCCGATCGAATTGCCGGGGGCGAGGGTGATCTTGGCGCACATGCGCGTCGCCGAGCGGAGTTCTTTTTCCGCTTCCCACAAATGTTCGATCTTGACGGTGCCGTTGCCGCCGCGCATCGCTTCGCGGAGGTCGACCCGGTATTCGTTTTCATGACGGATCATCGTAAAACCTCATATAAAATTGGAACGTTGTGCTTTAAATATACCTCGCGCGCGCGATTTTTTCAATAAAAGCGTTTGGAAAAATCTTCCTTTTGTGCTATGTTAATAAATTGCATTGATGAATTTTTACGGAAAACACGATGAAATCAAGTTTTGAAGACCGGTTGATTTCGCGGTGCGGCGAGGCGAATCTCAAGGCCGCGAAGCAACTTTTGAAAAATCATTTTCTGCTCGGCGCATGGCGGGACAAGGAAAACCGCCTCTGCGGCCGCTTTGCCAACGAGTCCGGCGCGCCGATTGAAACGGCGGTCGAAACCGGCGACGAGGCGAGATCCGTTTGCAGTTGCAAAGACGAAATGCCGCTCTGCAGTCACGGCGCCGCGCTCGTTTTGTATTCGGGCAGCATCGCCGCGCGGCGGCGGCTCGTCGACGAACCGCCGCCGAGTTACTACGCAGGAATGAAACAGGAAGATTTTTCGCTCCTCGCCAAACGGTGCCGGTTGCCCAAGGCGTACCTCGAGATCGAGGCGTACAGCAACTTCCCGCACGTCCCGAGCAAGTGGGAAAACGTCACGCTCGCCGTCGCGCTTTACGGCGATGGCAACCGCAAGTATCTCGGCAACCTCAACAATCTGCGCAAACTCTACTTCGACAAAAATCTCGGCGTCACGCTCCGCTACGAAGACTTTTCGCTTCAGGAACAGCAGATCATCCGCTTCCTCTCGGTCAACGGCGAAGTGTGCGGCGGTCACGTCACGCTCGACGCCGAAGCGACGGCGGAATTCTTTCACACGCTGATCGACTTTCCCCGCTTTTTCAAGGCGGGCAAGGTGTTGGTCGTCCACGGCGAACCGGCGACGCCGGTACTGCTCGCGTCGGGGCATTCGCTTTACCCCGGCTTTATGGTCGACGGCGCGGCGATCGCCGCCGGCGGCGTCAAGGTCGTCGCCGGACGCGCCGGATGCTGGCTCGGCAGGGACGGCGAATACTTTTTCATCCCCGCAACGACCGAGATCACCTTTTTGCGCAACTTTTTCCGCGCCGGACCGCACCGGCTGCCGGAAAACACCACGCGCGAGGAGTACTTGGCGCACTTTCCGTTTCCCGTCATTCCGATGCGCAGTCCGGAACCGAAAGTCGTCGCGCCGCAGATCCTGCTCGACGGCGCCATTTCCGACGGCGCATTGCTGCTTCAGGTGCGCTATCTTTACGACGATCAGCTCTTGCCGATGCACTCCGGTGCGCTCGGCAGGAACGGCAAATTTTTCTACAAGCGCGACCGCGAACTCGAAAATCAGTTTGAAACTTCGCTCGAACTTTTCGGCTTTCAATTCATCGGCAACGAGGCGAAACTTGACTGCACTTCATCGTGGGGGCAGGCGGGATTTTTCCTCGATCGCGTCTTGCCGGATTATCTGGAGCGCTATCCGCAGATCGCGCTCGGCGCGACGTTGAGCAAACTCTGCCGCGGCGGCGACGGGTTGCCGCCGGTCGAGGTCAAATTTGCCCTGCAAAGCGACGTCGGCGACGGATACATTTTGCACTACGACATTTTGTGCGGCAACGAAGCGTTGATCTGGCAAGATGTCACGCTTGTCGCCGCCGTGCACGGCGATTACGTCATTTCCAAAAAAGGAAAATTGTTTGCGCTTTCCGACGCCGTCGGCAGACTCTTTCGCGCGCTCCCGTCGGCGGTGCGCGATCACAACGATTTCGCGCAGACGTTTGAATTGCCGCGCTGTAACTTTGAGTACTTCGTCGCGTTGACGCGCGACATTCCCGGCGCGTTGCCCGCCTCGTTGCAAGGGAGCAACGCTCCCATTGTCGCCGCCGAACCGGAATTTCACTTTGACGGCACTTTGCGCGATTATCAGAAAGAGGGCGTCGGCTTTCTGCAATGGATGAGCGACCGCAACTACAACGCGCTCCTCGCCGACGAAATGGGGTTGGGCAAAACGGTGCAATTGCTCGCGTTGCTCGCTTCGCGGCTCAAGCGCGGCGGTGCGCCGGCGCTGATCGTCTGCCCCGCGTCGCTCGTCGTCAACTGGGAGCGCGAAGCGCATCGCTTCGTCCCCGATTTCGTCGTCGCCGCGCCGCAGGGGGCGGAGCGCACTGCCTTGCTCAAAAAGGAGTTGACGTGCAATGTATTGATCCTTTCCTACGCCGCGGCGCGCTTGAGCCGCGAGGAATTGCTCAAGACGGAATTTGAATTCGTCGTCCTTGACGAAGCCCAGCACATCAAAAACCCCGGTTCCGGCAATGCGAAAAACTGCAAACATCTGAAATCCCGCCACCGGGTGGTGCTGACCGGCACGCCGCTGGAAAATTCGCCGGAGGACTTGTGGAGTGTGATGGATTTCCTCCAGCCTGGGATGCTCGGCACCTTGCCGGATTTCCGCCGCCGCTACGCCGAGATTGCGACGAGCGACGAATTAAGGTGCGATCTCGCGTTGCGCGTTCAGCCTTTCATCAAGCGGCGCACCAAAGCCGAGGTCGCCGCCGATCTGCCGCCAAAGAGCGAACTTGTCCTCTACTGCGATTTCGCCCCCGATCAGCGCAAACTTTACGACGAGGTTCTCGCCGAGGGGCGGCGCACGATCGCCAAGTGCAAGCGCGGCGACGCCCGCGGCAACGCGGCGATCTTTACAACCTTGTTGCGCTTGCGGCAAGTCTGCTGCAATCCGGCGCTGTTGCCTGACGGCAGCGGAAAAAAGGTTTCCTCCGCCAAGCAGGAACTGCTGATGGAGCTGTTGCACGAAAATATTGACAGCTGTCATAAAGTCTTGCTTTTCAGTCAGTTCACGACGCTTTTACAGTCGCTTTTTCCGGCGCTTGACGAAGCGAAGATCCGCTTTGAATACCTCGACGGCGCGACGACGAAACGGCAGACGCACGTCGATCATTTCAATCAGAGCGCCGACATCCCGCTCTTTCTCTTGAGCCTCAAGGCTGGCGGCACGGGGCTCAACCTCACGTCCGCCGACCGCGTCATCATCTACGATCCGTGGTGGAATCCCGCAGTCGAACTTCAGGCGGCGGATCGGACGCACCGTATCGGTCAGACCCGCCCCGTGATGACGGTAAAACTCGTCGTCCGCGACTCGGTCGAGGAAAAGATTCTGGAACTTCAGGGACGCAAGCGCAAACTTTTCGATCAACTGGTCGAAGCGCCTGGCAGCGAGCAGCTTTCGCTCGACGAATTGCGCTTCCTTTTGGAAGATACGAAATCGTGAAGATCGTCGTCATCATGGGGCCGACCGCTTCCGGCAAAAGCGCGATGGCATTGAAACTCGCGCAGGAGCGCAACGGCGAGATTGTTTCCGCCGACTCGATGCAGCTGTACCGCGACCTTGCGATCGGTACCGCGCAACCGACTGAAGAAGAAAAACTTAAGGTCGCTCATCATCTCGTCGGTTGCTTCCCGTTGTCGGAAAAGATCGACGTCTATCGCTACTGCCGTCTTGCCGACGAAAAAATCGCCGGAATTGCGGCGCGCGGCCATTTGCCGATCATCTGCGGCGGCACCGGGTTTTATCTTAAGGCATTGTTGCGCGGGTTGGACGATCTGCCGGGCGACGACGCACTGCGCAAAAAACTGGATGAAAAATACGATTCCGACGCCGGGTATACGCGGCTTGTCAACGAGATGCAAAAACTTGACCCGCAAGGACTTGAAAAGTTTGCAAACTGCCGGCGGAAATTGATCCGCGCGCTGGAAGTGCGACTGCTTTCCGGCAAGTCGATCCTCGAACTTCAACAGGGGCAGGGGGCGTTGCGCTACGACGTCGAAGCCTACCGCCTTGAGATGACGCCGGAAAAACTGCGCGTCAGAATCGCGGCGCGCGCCCAAAAGATGCTCGATTCCGGCTGGATCGACGAAGCGCGTTATGCGTTGTCGGCAGGTTTGCTCGATTCCCCGACCGCGCATCAGGCGATCGGCTACCGCGACATCGGTGAATTTCTCGCGGGGAAAATCGACCGTCCGCGTTTGCTCGAACGCATTGTGACTGCGACGGGGCAGTACGCCCGCCGTCAGCGCACCTGGTTCCGCCACCAGCACCCCGAAGCGCAGATCGTTGCGCTGTAATCGCGCATTTAACTTGCAAAACGCGCGTTGGGCGTGTATATTATTTAAATAAATGTGGTATAGGATCTTTTTTGCCGCTTTCACGACGGGTACGTTTTCGTGGAATTCGGTCGTTATCAGCCGCCGCAACGGTCGGCGGTTGATACCGGGATTCCGCGCGAAAGCCCCGCTTCATTGAGAAAGACAAATAAGTTTTTATCCATAGAAATCCAAAACAAGATGAAAGGATTCAAATCAAAATGGCTGAAGAAAAAGTGATCTTTCAGTTCGACGGCGACCGCACGATGGAAATTTCCAGCGGCAAGGTCGCGAAACTCGCCAACGGCGCCGCGCTCGTGCGCCTCGGCGACACCATCGTGCTCGTTGCCGCCTGCAGCGGCGCGCCGCGCGACGGTTCCGACTTTTTCCCGTTGCAGGTCGACTATCGCGAAAAGTACAGCGCCGCGGGCAAGTTCCCCGGCGGCTACATCAAGCGCGAAGGCCGTCCCTCGACCAAGGAAATTCTCACCTGCCGTATGATCGATCGCCCGATCCGTCCGCTTTTCCCGAAAGGCTTTTTCAACGAAGTGCAGGTCTGCGCGACGTTGCTTTCCGCCGACGGCGTCAACGAGCCGGATGTGTTGGCGATGCTCGGCGCTTCCGTCAGCTTGATGATGTCGGATCTGCCCTTTGAAGGCCCGATCGGCGCCGTCCGCGTCGGTTTGGTCGACGGCAAGTACGTCATCAACCCGACCCGCGAAGAGATGGAAAAGAGCAAGCTCGACCTCATCTACGCCGGCAGTCCCGACAAGGTCATCATGATCGAGGGCGAGGCGGAATTCGTCACCGAAGCGCAGATGCGCGAAGCGATGTACGCCGCCAACGAGGCGATCAAGAAGCAGTGCGCCGCCCAGATCGAACTCGCCGCCAAGGCGGGCCGTCCGAAAAAGGAATACAAACTTTTCCCGGTGCCGGAAAATCTGCAGAAGCGGCTTGAAGCTTTCTGCGCCGACCGCATCGAAAACGTCTGCACGATCCCCGGCAAGGAAGATCGTCAGGAAGCGCAAAATGCGTTGATCGCCGACGCCCGCGCCGCGTTGCGCAGTGAATTTGCCGATATGAGCGATGCGGACTTCCTGCTCGAAACCGCCAAGGGCTTCGACGATTTCATCCGCACCGTTACGCGCAACGTCATTTTGACCAAACAGTTCCGTCCCGACGGTCGTTCGATCACCGAGATCCGCCCCTTGTCCGCCGAAGTCGGCGTGCTTCCGGTGGTTCACGGCAGTGCGCTTTTCAGCCGCGGCGAGACCCAGGCGCTCGTCATCGCGACGCTCGGCAACGACAAGGATGCGCAGGAATTCGACGATCTCGGCAGTCCGACCGGACTCGGCGTCAAGCGCTTCTATCTGCACTACAATTTCCCGAACTTCAGCGTCGGCGAAGTCGGCCGCATCACCGGCCCCGGCCGCCGCGAGATCGGTCACGGCAATCTGGCGGAGCGTTCCGTTTCCAAGGTCGTGCCCAAGGATTTCCCCTACGTCATCCGTTGCGTTTCCGAGATTATGAGCTCCAACGGCTCGACCTCGATGGCGAGCGTCTGCGGTGCGACGTTGGCGTTGATGGATGCGGGCGTGCCGATCACCGCTCCGGTTGCGGGTATTTCCTGCGGCCTCGTGACCGGCGACAATGGGGAACGTCTGTTGCTCACCGACATCATCGGCGCCGAAGACCACTTCGGCGATATGGACTTCAAGGTCTGCGGTACCCGTGACGGCATCACCGGCTTCCAGCTCGACCTGAAGCTCCCCGGCATTCCGATTGATCTGCTCTGCGAGGGCATGGAGCGCGACCGCATCGCGCGTCTTAAGATTCTCGACGTCATCGAAGCGTGCATCGCCAAGCCGCGCGCCGAGATCAGTCCGCGCGCGCCGCGCCTTGACGTCGTCAAGATCAATCCGGAAAAGATCGGCGCCCTGATCGGCCCCGGCGGCAAGAACATCCGCGCAATCACCGACGATACCGGCGCTTCGATCGACGTTGCCGAAGACGGCACCGTCAAGATTATGGCGTCGAACCTTGATCAGCTCAATGCCGCCAAGGATCGCGTACTCGCCTCGACCGCCGAGGCGGAGATCGGCAAAGTCTATCGCGGCAAAGTCGTCACCGTGCGCGATTTCGGCGCCTTCGTCGAAATTCTGCCGGGCATGGACGGCTTGCTCCATATTTCCGAAATGGCGGATTACCGCGTCAACAAGGTGACCGACATCTGCAACGAGGGTGACTTTGTCACCGTCAAGGTGATCGACATCGATTCGACCGGCAAGATCCGCTTGAGCCGCAAAGCCGCGCTCAAGGAAATGGGCGAATAGTCCTTTCGTTGATCCAAACGCCGGAGTGCAAAACGCACTTCGGCTTTTTTTATGGCGCGATCCTGTTTTGGCATCAGATTCGGCAAAATTGACGCATTTGTCGTGGCAATTTTGATGCAGATGGTGATTTTTAGCTTGAAAACGGCGTTTTTTTGAGTATATTGAATCAACGTCATGGGGGGCTTATGAAAGAAGTCAAACGGTTTCTGATGATCGGTGCGCATCCGGACGATGCGGACATTCGTTTCGGCGGCACGGCAGTCAAGTTGGCGCGCGCCGGGTACGTCGTCAAATTTGTTTCGTTCTGCAACGGCAATTGCGGACACTTTGAAATGGCGGGGGCGCAACTTGCGGTGCGCCGCTTTGCGGAAACACAGGCGTCGCGCGAAGTTTCCGGCATCAGCGAGTATCAGGTTTTCACGGAAAACAACGATTGTGAACTCTTCCCCACGCTCGAAAACCGCAAAAAGATGATCCGATTGATCCGCGAATTTCAGCCGGACGTCGTTTTGACGCACCGCTTGTGCGACTACCACGCCGACCACCGTGCCACGGCGCAACTGGTACAGGATGCGGCATATCTCACGCAGGTGCCGATGTACTGCGCCGACACGCCGATCCCGAAAAAGAATCCGGTCTACGCTTACGTTTACGACGATTTCACCGATCCGCGCCCGATCCGTCCCGATGCGATGATTCCGATCGACGACGTGCTCGATGAGAAATGTCACATGCTCGACTGCCACGTTTCGCAGGTCTACGAGTGGCTGGCGTGGGAACTCGGCGAAAAATTCGATCACACCACGTGGAGTTGGGAAAAGAAACGCGAATTTCTCGTGAAAAACTGGGGCGAGCGTTTTGTCCGCGCCGCCAACTTGGGGCGCGAGCGGTTGATCCAAATTTACGGCGAGGCGGGCAAAAACGTGCGCTACGCCGAACTTTTTGAACTTTCGCCCTACGGCAGTAAAATTTCCGCCGACGAATTTCAGAAGTTGATGGAGCCGTAGTGCAGTTGCGATGCTGAAGATCGCCTTTTGCGCCGACTTTGCGCCGATTCGTAAATTTGCGCCGCTTTTGGAAACGGCTCCGGAGGCGTTTTACCACGACCTTTTGCCGGAACTGCGCCGTTGCGACTACAAAATCGTCAACCTGGAAGCGCCGCTTTCGGCGGCAAAGCTGATCGTCAAAAGCGGCGCCGCCTTTGCCGGCAATGCAAATTGCGTCGGCGGCTTGACGTGCGTGCCCTTTGATGCGGCGCTCCTTGCCAACAATCATACGTTCGACTGCGGGGAAGCGGGTTTTTCCGATACCGTCAAGGTATTGGAAGCCAACCATATTGCTTACGCCGGGGCAGGGGAGGATCTCGCCGCGGCGCGCAAGGCGCTCGTCATCGAAAAAAACGGACTTCGCATCGGCGTTTTCTCCCTTTCCGAGGGGGAAGACGAAAAGGGGGCGACGCCGGTATCTGCGGGCGTTCGTCCGTGGGAAGTTGACCTTCTTGCCGATGAGATCGCGGCGGCAAAAGAAAAATTTGACTTTGTGATCGTTTCCGCGCATTGCGGCTTGGAGTATCAGCCATATCCCTCCTTTTACGTTTGGGAAGCATTCCAAAAATTAGCCGCTGCCGGCGCCGACCTCATCGTCGGACACCATCCGCACGTGCCGCAGGGAATGAATCGTTTCGGGCAAACGCCTGTCTTTTTCAGCCTCGGCAATTTCGGATTTTACCAGCCGACCGATCTCTTTTACCGCAAGATCGGGTATTACCTTGAGATCGAACTTGACGGCAAAGCGCAATTGCGCGTCAAACCGGTTCCCTATCGCATCGCCGACGACGGATTGCATTTGTTGACGGCGGAGGAGTCGGCATCGTTTTTCCATCTTTTTGACGCGCTTTCCCGACCGCTTGGCGAGGAAAAAACGGCGCGTGAGGCGTGGCACGCCGTATTGGCATATCACCGGGAAGCCGGTTTTGAGGAGGAATTAAAACGCATCCTCGAAGCGTGGAAGATCGCACCGGCAAAGGGGGCGGCGATGCTCCGCAACCGGGTGCTCTGCATGCAGCACTGCACCCAGTGGCGCGACGGCTTGAGCCGCATTGTCGACGGCACGATCGGCGACGCTCCGGCGGAATATGTCGATATGGTCAGACATTATCACACGCGCAAGGTGGAAAAATGAAAACGATCATCGTCTGCGATTCCGGTCTCGGCGGACTCAACGTCGCCAGTCGCTTTTTCTGTTTCGACGCCGCCGGTGAAGCGGCGAAGATCCTTTACTTTAACGCTTATCCGTCTGCCGGTAAGGGATTTAACGCGATCAAAGACCCGCGCGGTCAGGAAAAGTTGCTCCAAAATGCACTCCTTGCAATGACGCGTTTTACCCCGGATCTGTGCCTGATTGCGTGTAATACGCTTTCCGTTGTTTATGAAAGACTTGCAAAATATTACACGCCGTCTTTTCCCGTCGTCGGCATCCTCGATGCGGCGACTGATATGATGGCGCGGGCATTACGGGAAGACCCGGCGGCGCATCTTCTGATCCTCGGTACGAAAACGACCGTCCAATCCGGAGTTTATACGCAACGCCTTGCGGATAAAGGAGTTGATTTGTCAAAAGTCGACGCGCTTGCCGTGCCCGGCTTGGCGACGCTTCTGGAATCGGGGGGGAAGACTCCTCAAGTCGCGGCGCGCATCGCACAATGTGCCAACGAAGCAAAAAGAATTTTGCCGGAAACGAAAAAACTTTATCTTGGCTTGTGCTGTACGCATTTCAGTTTTGCCGCGCCGGTGTGGAAAGAGGAATTCACGCGTTGCTTCGATAAAGAAATCGCATTGCTCGACCCCGATGAAACGTTTGGCGGAAACTTCATCGGAAAAAGTTTTCAATATGTGAGCCGCATTCCGTTTTTCCCCGGGGGCAAAGAAGCGATGACAAAATTTTTCGCTCCGTGCGCTTCGGCAATCGCTTCGGCGCTCGATGGGGCAACCCCCGATCCCGGGCTGTTTCAGGTGCCGGAAAGTTTTTTTGAAAAGTAGGATTTTTATGACCAATACAGAGATTGCCTTTCGCCGCAAGATCGTTTTGTGGTGCGGCGTTTTTCTCTATTTTTTCGCCAGCATGAGCAAGGTGCTCGTCCCGGGGACGATCTACAACGAATTGCAGACGAGTTTCGACTTTGACGCAACTCATCTGGCGTGGCTCGGCGCGGGATTGATGTACAGTTATGCCGCAAGTCAATTTGTTTTCGGCATCTTTTCCGACCGTTACGGCGGGGCGCGATTGCTTTTAGGGAGTGTGCTGATCTTTGGCGTCGGGTCGCTCGTTTCGGTGTCGGCGACGAATTTTTTGCTGTTGCTTTTGGGGCGCGTTCTGGTCGGCTTCGGCGCCGGGTGCGTTTACGTCGGCGTGGCAAAACTCGTGGCGGAACTTTACCGCGACAACTTTCTCTGGGTGATGACGGGCGTGCTGGTCGTCGGTTTTCTCGGGCCCGTTTGCGGCGGTCTGCCGATGGCGCGATTGACGATGGCAACTTCGTGGCGCTGGGCGCTCGCCGTGCCCGCCGTTGCCGCCGTTATCGCAGTTGCGTCGATCGCAATTTACACGCGCGGTACGCTGTTGCCGGTTAAATCGGGCAATCAGTTCGACGCGCTCAAAAAGCTTTTTTGCCGCTTCGACAACGTAGCGCTTTTCTGGTCGGTTTCGGTGATTTGCGGCGCGCACTACACCATCGCGGCGTTGATCGGCAAGAAGTGCCTTGAGGATACCGGCTGCTTTACGGCGACTGCCGCCGCCGCGTGGATCACGGTGATGCTCGGCATCGTCGCGATCGACAACATCGTCGGCAATGTCGTGCTCAAATTGCTCGGCGACTGCCGGAAAAAGTTGCTTCTTTCGGGGACGGCCGCAAGTTTTGCCGGGGGGCTCTGCGGCGTGCTTTATTTCGCCTTGGGCGGCAATGTCGGGTGGTTGATTGCCGGTTTGGTGTTGATCGCGATCCCCGCGGGCTTTTTCCCCGTCTACTGTACGATCGCCAAGGAACTTAATCCGCCGGAAAACGTCGGACTTGCGCTTGCTATGCTCAATTTCCTCTCCTTTCTCCTCATCGCATTGGAACAGCAACTTTCCGGCGTCGTGTTGAAATATTACGAAAAACTTCATCCGGGCGTAGATAACGTCTATTCCGGAACCGCATATTGCGGTGTGTTTTTCTTGTTGGCGCTCTTTTCACTTTCCGGTATCGCAATGGCTTTTTTCGTACCGGAAACAAAACCGCGCAAAAGTTTGACGGAGAAATGAAAAATGAACGATGATTTTACCGTTGTATTGGTGACGGGCGAGGGCGGCGACGCCCAAGGCTGGGGCAACATGGAAGTGACCAACCACGTCAAGGCGGCGATCGAGCGCAACGGCGTGCGGTGCCGGATCGTCCTCGCCGAAAATCGTGAGGAACTGGTCAATGGATTGCAAAAAGGCGCTTGTTCGATCGTCTGGAGTTCGCTCTATTTCTTTTCAGGGCGCGGCGACATTGTCGGGATTCCCGCCGACGCCGAGTGGATTTCGGATATTCTCGACGAAATGAAGATTCCCTATATCGGGCCTTCCGGGAAAACGATGAAAAATTTGATCGAGAAATTCGATACGCACGAAGTGATGGCGCGCGCCCTCGTTTCGGTGCCGAAACACACCTTATGCCCGCCTGCCGATCCGGCAACGATCGACTATTTCCCCGCTTTCGTCAAACCCAACGGCGAGTCGCGTTCGGTCGGCATCAGCGACAGAAGCGTCGTGCAAAACACCAAGGAGCTGATCGATCAGGTGCGCTTTATTCAAACCGAGTTGCAGCAAGCCGCGCTCGTCGAGGAGTATCTGCCGGGGCGCGAGTATACGGTGCTCGTGATCGGCAACGGCAAAACGCGCGAGATCCTGCCGGGGCGCGTCACCGTCGAGGCGTCGCATTACGGGAAATACCCGATCTTGCGCAGTGACTTGCGCGGCGTCGGCTTGACGCATATCTCGATCCCGACGGAGCACCGCGAGGAAGCGGTCGCGCTCGCCGCCCGGGCGTGCGATGCGCTCCACTGCGAAGACCACGTGCGCATTGATATGCGCGAGGGCGCCGACGGAAAATTGCGCATTATGGAAGTCAACGGCATCCCCGGTTTGAAGCCGGTCAAAAGTTGGAGTCCGCAGATCTACGCGCTTTATCACCCCAGCGACGATCCCTACACCGCATTGATCGGCGCAATCATTTCCGCCGCAAGAGTGTAAAAACAGGAAAAAGGGAAATCTGGCTTGCCGAATTATCGGACAAGCTGAGATCGCTTGCAATCGGCGATCGGCTCGTGCGCGACGGCAAGGAAATTTATCGCGTCGTTTACGTTGGAAGCGACGGGATTGTGCTTTCCGGAGAGAATGGGCAAGTCGTTATTCCCGAGGGTGTGATGCCGCTTGGCAGTGATCTTATCGTCGATGGATTGAAGAACGGCACGCTTACGGCGGAGAATGGGAAAAAGACGCCGGAGGTGTCGGACGCAGAGAACGGCGATGCGGGGGAGACGGATGTCGAGGATAGCGGAGAGTCGGACGTGTCGGACTGGTCGGACGAGTCGGACAGGTTGGACGATAATTGGGAATATGAAGGCTTTACACCGGAAGCAACGGAAAGCGAAGGCAATGCCGAGTCAGGGCGTGTTGATTATGAAAATCGCACTGCCGACGAGGTGAAAGCTGATTTTGAAAATCTTGCCAAGGCGCCGCGCACGCGCTCGATCGAGGGACCGATCGAATGGCCGGAGGAAGGTGTAAACCCGGAAATGGAAAACGCCGCGTCGGCGCTGATTGATGATCTTAAGCAGAAAAAAACGGTTTTGCTTTCGCGCAACGATGGATACAAAGCGATCATTGTCCAATCCGGGAATGGAGTTTATTACGTTGCCCGCGACAACCAAGGCGAAATCGTCAATTATTCGATTACCAACAATGTGGACGATCTCGTACGCCGATTTTTAAGCCGAGAAGGCGTTGCTTTTTCCGTCGAAAATCGCGCGTCGGCCGGTTTGGACGACGTGCCGTTTCAGGAATCGGTACGGAAAAGATCATCGTCTTTGGGAGAACGTGATGCTTCGCTGAAAACATTTGATAATGGAAAAATTGAACAGTTTGTTAAAGAAAGACTTGAAACCGGAATAGAAAAAGGTGAGTATCGCGTTAATAAAAAAGGAGACAAGGAGCGGATCATCGCCGGAGCTGTAAAAGCGTTTCAAATGTTTCACGACAAGACGATCACGCTATCGGATGGGCGAGTTGTTTACTTTTATCCGGATGTGAGATCGTTTGAAAGAAATGGAAGCGACGCTCTCGCGTGGGCAGAATACTCCATGCATTTTGTCACGTCGTCCGGGGATGAAATTGCTCCCAAAATTCACGAAAGATTATATAGCGGTTCCAAGGCGGATGATATTCATTTGATTGAACCAATCATCAAAGAGGAAAAAGTATTTGCAAAGTTTGACGATAAATATCCTTCAAAAGACGCTGTTGTTTTTGTCGGTACTTCGAGCAATGGTAAACTTATCGAAATTGTCACAAGATTAGACGATTTTGGAAATATAAATGCCAACCTTACGGAAGTTACAGCAGTTATAAAAGGTAAAAAATTAGACAACCCTCCGCATGCACCCCTCACGGAGGTAGTTGAAGCGGTGGCTTGTCACCAAGGGGCGGGCTACTCACCGTCAACCAACAATAATATAAACGGTTTTGGCGATTTGTCAAGTGCCGTAACTCAAAAATTTGACAGCGGAAATACGTCTCGTCCTCAAATTGCAGCCGGTTTCAAGAAAATTGATTTCAAACCCGGTACGGTCAATCTCGATCTCGGCGGCGGCAAATTCGACCAAGGTACGGAATACCTCGAAGAAAAAGGCGTGACCAATCTCATTTTCGACCCGGTAAACCGCGCATCGGAACACAACAGAAAAATTTACGAAGCGGTGAAAAACGGCGGCGTCGATACGGTCACCTGCAACAATGTGTTGAACGTGATTGCGGAAAGCAATGCGCGGAGCAATATCATCTTGCAGTGTGCGAAGGCGTTGAAGCCGGGCGGCGTTGCCTATTTTACGGTATGGGAGGGCGACGGAAGCGGAAACAGCCGGCAATCGAGTGATACCAGTTGGCAGGAGCATCGAAAAACCGCCGATTATCTCGATGAGATCAAACAGCATTTTGCCGACGTTTCGTTGAAAAACAAAGTCATTACCGCGAAAAATCCCATTGTCGACGGGAAAGTTTCGTCGTGGTTTACCGACCCGTCTTTTACCAATCCTTATTATCTTCAGGGCGAAGTCAAGGATGCGCGCGGGGCTTATGATCCGGTTTCGGAGACGCTGCATTTGTTTGAGTTTTCCGATGTTTCCACCTTTTCGCACGAAACGATGCACTTTGTTTTGTCGCGCTTGCGTTTGCTCCGCGAAAACAATATGCTCTCTGGCGAACTTGCCGATGATCTTGCGACGCTCGAAAAGTATGCGCTCGACAAGGACGGCAAATATGACGAGGAAAAAATCGCCAAGGCGTGGGAGAAGTATCTTATGACCGGCGAAACGCCGAACGCGAGTTTGAAAAGCGCATTCCGCGCCTTCCGCCGCTGGCTCGTCGATCTTTATAATTCCTTATTCCCAGAAGCTGAAAATCACTTTGTCTTTTTGCAGAGTTTGCGAAAGACGGGACTTTTTTCGCCCCAGAGCATCCGGCAGATTTCAAGTTGTGCGCCGCGGGGCGGATTTTTGGCACAAAATGTTGTAAAAAAGAGTTGCCGCCCCGTTTCGGCGTCGGGGGCATCCTGCTTTTCGCACCGGCGCAGCAGATAGGGGTCGCGCATCCAGTTGCGCGCGATCATCGCGCCCTTGGCACGGCATTCGGCGAGGATTGCGAAACTTTCCGCGCCGTCGTCGAAATCGCCGTTGAGGACAAGCGGCACATCGCCTGCCGCTTGCGCGGCGGTCAAAAATCTTTCTTTGCGATCGGCGATGGCGGTATAGCCTTCGGCGACCGTACGGCAATGGTAGAAAAAGCCGTCGACGTCGCCTGACGCGGCAAGCGGCGGCAGAAAATTTTCGACTTCGCGCCAGTCGCCGCTACCCGAACGGAATTTGAGCGAAAACTCTTTTTCGCCGATCGCGTCTTTGATGGCGCGGCAGATTTCGCCGATCAAAGTGGCGTCGTTCAGCATCGCACCGCCGGAATGGTGACGCACGACGCGCTTGCTCGGGCAGCCGCAGTTGAGGTTGATCCCTTCCGCCCCGAGTGCGACGGCTGTTTTCGCCGTTTCGGCGAGGATCTTTGCGTCGTCGCCCATCAGTTGGAGTGTGACGGGTTTCCCCGATCGCAGAAAGGGCGCGAGAAAAATTGCCACCGTCTTGCGGGGCGCTGGAATTTCCGAAACGCGCAAAAAGGGCGTCATCCATCGCGAGACGAGATCAAGCTCGTTGACCGTTGCGACGAATTCCGCTTTGGCGACGCCCTCCATCGGGCCGGGCCAGAATTGATAAGCATATGGGGTTGTCATATTCATAAAATATATGCAAAAAGCCTCTTTTTCCAGTCTTGATAAATCGCTCGGGGCGGGTTATTTTATATAGAATAACATTTTTACGCTTTTTCAACTCAAATCAGGAGAATGAATGATGAGTCAGATTTCCGCTTTGCAAAAGGCGCGCAGTGCGTACGCGCCGAAACTTCCCGCCGCGCTGAAAAACGGCGCCGCCGTCGTCGTCACCGAGGGCGCCGCGACGAAATCGGTCGCCGATTGCGACAAGATCGCCGCGCTTTTCCCGAAAACCTACGGGAGCCCCGTCCTGACTTTTGCCGCGGGCAAAAATGCGACGCTCCCCGCGATCAACGTCGGCGTCATCCTTTCCGGCGGTCAGGCGCCCGGCGGTCACAACGTGATCGCGGGTCTCTTTGACGGTATCAAGAGCCTCAATGCCGACAGCCGTCTTTTCGGCTTCCTCAAGGGCCCCGACGGCCTCGTCAAGGATGAAGTGATGGAGCTTAAGAGCGAATTCATCGACAGCTACCGCAACACCGGCGGTTTCGATATGATCGGTTCCGGCCGTACCAAGCTCGAGACCGAAGAGCAGTTCCAGCTCGCCGAAAAGCATTGCAAGGCGCTCAACATCTCGGCGCTCGTCATCATCGGCGGCGACGATTCCAACACCAACGCCTGCGTGCTCGCCGAATACTTCAAGGCGCACAATTCCGGCATTCAGGTGATCGGCTGCCCCAAGACGATCGACGGCGACCTCAAGAACGAGTGGATCGAAGCGAGCTTCGGTTTCGACACCGCCTGCCGCGTTTACAGCGAATTGATCGGCAACTTGTGCCGCGACGCCAATTCCGCCAAGAAATACTGGCACTTCGTCAAACTGATGGGCCGCAGTGCGAGCCACATCGCGCTGGAGTGCGCGCTTCAGACGCATCCCAACGCCGCGATCGTTTCCGAGGAAGTCGCCGCCAAGAAGCAGACGCTCGAGGAGATCGTCGACAAGCTCGCGTCGATCGTCGCCAACCGCGGCAACGCCGGGCTGAACTTCGGCATCATCCTTGTGCCCGAGGGGCTGGTCGAATTCATCCCCAACATCAAGACTTTGATTGCGGAACTCAACGACATTCTCGCCGCCAACGCTTCGGCGGTCGAAACGCTCGACGCGCTCGGCAAGGCGAACTTCGCCGCCGGTAAATTGAGCGACGCGAGCGCCAAGACCTTCAACGCGCTTCCCGAGGGGATCCGCAAACAGCTCTGCAACGACCGCGATCCCCACGGCAACGTCCAGGTTTCGCTCATCGAGACCGAAAAGATGCTCGCCGAAATGGTCGGCAACCGGCTCAAGGCGATGAAAGCCGCCGGTTCCTACAAGGGCAAATTCGCCACGCAGACTCACTTTTTCGGCTACGAAGGCCGTTGCGCGGCGCCGTCGAACTACGACGCCGATTACTGCTACAGTTTGGGCTTCAACGCCGCGGCGCTGATCGGCGCGGGGCGTACCGGCTATATGTCGAGCGTCCGCAACACGACGGAATCCGCTTCCGAGTGGATCGCCGGCGGCATTCCGATCACGATGATGATGAATATCGAGCACCGTCACGGCGTCGACAAGCCGGTCATCCGCAAGGCGCTGGTCGAACTCGACGGCGCGCCGTTTCAGTTCTTTGCCTCGGTCCGCGAGGATTGGGCGATCAAGACCGACTACGTTTACCCCGGCCCGATCCAGTACTTCGGCCCGTCGGAAGTTTGCGACCAGATTACCAAGACGCTCGAACTCGAGAAGAAATAGTTATGGCTGACAGCAAGATCGACATCGCCTATGTGGCGCAGCTCGCGCGGCTCGACATCGACGCCGCGCAGGCGGAAAAACTGCAAAGTGAACTGGGCGACATCGTCCGGTACATCGATAAACTCGCCGAACTCGACGTCACGGGCGTCGAGCCGACGGCGCACGCGATTTCGCGCAAAAACGTCTGGCGCGAAGACGAAGTGCGCGACTCTTTCCCGCGGGAAACGATGCTTGCCAACGCCCCCAGTCTCGTCGACGAAACGTTGATCAAAGTCCCGCAGGTACTGCCGGGCGAGGGGAGCAATTGATATGAGCAACATCGACTTTGCCAAACTTTCGGTTTCCGCTTGCGCCGATGCGCTGGCGAAAAAAGAATACTCCGCGGTCGAGCTCGTCAAGGCGATCGCGGAAAACGTCCGTAAAAACGACGGCGAGATTCGCGCCTTTTTGAAATTCGACGAGGAAAGCGCCTTGGCCGCGGCGAAAGAATCCGACGCGCGCCGCGCCGCCGGCAAGATATTGAGTCCTTACGACGGCATTGTGATCGGCGTCAAGGACAACATTGCCGTCACCGGTGAAACGATTTCGTGCGCGAGCAAGATCCTCGCCCCCGTCAAGTCGCCCTACGACGCGACGGCGATTGCGAAACTGAAAAATCAGGGCTTCATCCCCTTTGGCAGACTCAATATGGATGAGTTCGCGATGGGCTCCAGCTGTGAAAACAGCGCGTTTTTCCCGACGAAAAACCCGTTGGATACAAGCCGGGTGCCCGGCGGTTCCTCCGGCGGCAGTGCCGCGGCGGTCGCCGCGAAGTTTCTGCCCTCGGCGCTCGGTTCCGATACCGGCGGGTCCATCCGTCAGCCCGCTTCTTTCTGCGGCACGGTCGGCTTGAAGCCGACTTACGGGCGCGTTTCCCGCTACGGTCTCGTCGCGTTTGCCTCGAGTCTGGATCAGATCGGGCCGTTGTCGCCCAACGTCGAAGATGCGGCGGTTATTCTTGATGCGATCTCCGGGCACGACCCGATGGATTGCACCAGTCTCGACCAGACCGGCACCAATGCCGCGGCGGCGGTCAGGGCGGGGCGCGACGCTTCGCTCAAGGGCGTCAAAATCGGTCTTCCCAAAGAATACTACGCCGCATCGGGGCTGGATTCCGGCGTCGCCAAGGTCTTTGACGAGGCGATCGAAAACTTGAAAAAGCTCGGCGCCGAGATCGTCGAAGTTTCTTTGCCGCACACCGAATACGCGGTTGCGGTCTACTACATCGTCGCGACTGCCGAGGCGAGCGCGAATCTGGCGCGTTTCGACGGCATCCGCTACGGCGACCGCAAGGAAGCCAAGGATCTCGTCGACACCTACTTCAAGAGCCGCGGTGCAGGCTTCGGCGCGGAAGTGAAACGGCGCATCCTCCTTGGCACATACGTTTTGTCGAGCGGTTACTACGACGCCTATTATCTGCGCGCGCAAAAAGTGCGCACCTTGATCAAGCGCGACTTTGAGGAAGCCTTTACCAAGTGCGACTTGCTGTTGACGCCCGTTGCGCCGAATCTGCCTTTCCACTTCGGCGAAAAGAGCGACCCGTTGCAGATGTATTTGTCGGATATTTTTACGATCGCCCTCAACCTCGCCGGCAATTGCGGCGTGAGTCTTCCGGGCGGCGTTGATCCCACGACGGGGCTTCCCGTCGGGATCCAGTTGATCGCCCCCAATCTCGGCGAGGAAAAACTCCTCACTGCGGCGGCGATCTACGAAAAGCAGGCGTTCGCGTTTGCGCCCAAAGCTTTCGGGTGCTGACGTGATCGTGCTCGGCATCGATCCGGCGATCCGGACGACCGGCTACGGCGTGATCCGCGTCGAGGGGACTCATTTTGAGATCCTCGACTGCGGCACGATCGTCAACGGTCAGAAATTGCCGCACTCCGAGTGTGTGCGCCGCATCTACGGCGGCATCGCGGAACTGGTGGAAACCTACCATCCCGACGCCGCCGCAGTCGAAAGTCCTTTTGTCGGGCGCAACGCCTCGACGGCGATCATTCTCGGTATGGCGCGCGGCGCTTTGCTGACCGCATTGAGCAACGCCAATGTGCCCGCATTCAGCTATACGCCCGCCGCAGGCAAACAGGCGGCGGCGGGGCGCGGGGCGGCGACCAAAGAGCAGGTTGCCGTGATGCTCGCCTCGGAACTCGGCATTTCGATCGAGCAGATACCGCTCGATTCGACCGACGCGCTCGCCTTGGCAATCTGCCACGCCCAGCGCGCGATGCACCCTGAATACGGTAAACTGGGCAATCCGCTCTGATGGCGGCAAACTGTCATACACATTGTTGTCAGGGCGGCGCAGAGCTGGTTTCCGCTGTTCATATCGTCGCACCCTTGACTTCGCTTGAATTTCACCCGTGGCACGTTCCGGCAGATTTTCGTCAGCTGCCGGCGGAATATCTCGAACTTGCTCCCCGCGCCGCGGCGCTCGGCGAATGCGGGCTTGATCGTCTGCGTGGCGCAACTCTTCCTATTCAAATGCGCGCTTTTGAGTGCGTCGTCGAAGTTGCGGAAAAATTGCATAAACCGCTGGTCATTCACAGCGTGCGCTGTGACAGTGAAATCGGCGCGCTGTTGAAGCACGTTTCCTGCAAAGTCCTCATTCATGGATTCTCTCACGCCCCGCGCCGGCTCGACGCGCTGTTGGAGCAGGGCTTTTTCGTCTCGCTTGCCCCGTATGCGTGGCAGAAAAAAGAAGTTGCCGAATATCTGAAAAAAAACGATTTTTCCCGGATCGGGTTTGAAACGGACGACACCGGTCTCGCAATTGATTCCCTCGTCGGCGCGGCGGCACGCGAATTGGAGATACCCGATCTCGATGCGCGAAGCGTTGCCGTGCTGGAAGCATTTCTGGCAAAATGAGTTTCCCGCTTTCTTTTTGAAGAATATTGGACTTGCATTTATGCGCGCGAGCGAGTATATTAAGCATCTTTTTTTATTAAACGGGAATTTTTATGATGGATTTCTTTGTACGATCGGCATTGGGGTGTTTACTGGCAAGCGCGCTCGGCGCGTGGCTTTGCCGCAAAAACGAGCGATGCGCGGCCGTGACGGGCGCTGCCGGCGCCGTGCTCGCGGCGCTCATCATTTTTGCGGGGAGCACATGGGCGTTTTGGCATCACGCATTCAACTTTTACGCTTCCTTTTTTCAGCTGGTCGTCGCGCTCGTCGGCGCGGCGGCGGCGATGCATGCGATTGGTTATCTCGCGGGCGAGGGCGGCAAAAAGTTTTGCGCTTTTTGGAGCTTTTATCATCTGACGTTCGGCGCGATGCTCGCGGTGACGGCGCTGCGGAGCTTCATCCCGTTTCTGATCGCGTGGGAAGTGATGGGGCTTGCGAGCTTCTTTCTGGTGATGCTTGAGTATGAAAACAGTGAGAATCAGCGCGCGGCGTGGATCTATCTGCTCGGTTGCGAAGCGGGGGGATTGCTGTTGATGCTCGCGTTCGCCCTTTCGGGGGGCGGCAGTGCGGCGTACTTTTATTTGCTGCTGGCGGGCTTCGGATTGAAGATCGGTTTCCCGCTTCTGCACGTTTGGCTGCCCGAAGCGCACCCCGCCGCGCCGGCGCCGGTTTCCGCATTGATGTCGGGGGCGATGATCCCGCTCGGTTTCTGCGGACTTTTCCGCTTTATGCCGCACACGTCCGCTTGTTTCGGGCACGCCGGCTGGGCGTTGCTGATCCTCGGGCTGATCGGGGCGTTTTTCGGCATTCTCTTTGCCGCGGGGCAGTCGAATCTCAAGCGACTGCTCGCTTATTCGAGCATTGAAAATATGGGCATCATTTCGCTCGGTTTCGGGCTCGGTTTCCTCGGCAAAGCCTACGCGCACCCGACGATGGCGCTGCTCGGCTTGGGCGGCGGCGTACTCCATGTTTTCAACCACGCCGTGCTCAAGGGAATGCTCTTTCTCGGCGCCGGCAGCGTCTTGCGCGCGACGGGCACGCTGCAGTTGGACGAAATGGGCGGACTGATGAAAAAAATGCCGGTGACAGGGCGCTGTTTCCTCTGCGGAGCAATCGCGATCTGCGGCTTACCGCCCTTTTGCGGATTTACGGGGGAATTGCTGATCTACATCGGCGCTTTTAGTGGCATCGCGCATTGCCACGGCGCGCTTTTCGCGGGGGCGCTGATGACGGCGATCGTGCTCGCGCTGACGGGGGGCGTCGCCTGTGCCGCGCTCGCCAAGGCGGCGGGCGGCGCGTTTCTGGGCGAACCGCGCACCGAAGCGTCGCGCAATGCGGCAAAGGAAAAACTTTCCATGGTGATCCCGCAACTCGGGTTGCTCTTTCTCGCGCTCGCGTTGCCGCTTTTTGCCGGAACTTTACCCGATGTGTTGCATCTGACGGGGAAAGCGCACCATTTGTTGAGCGTCGTGCTTGCCAAAAACGCGCTCTTTTGCTGTGTCTTTTACACTTTGATCGTGCTCGTGCTTGCGTGGCGTCGCCGCGCCGGGCGTGACGCACGCGCCGTCGGCACGTGGGATTGCGGCTATGCGCGACCGACCGGACGCATGGAGTATACGGCAAGCGCGCTGACGCAGCCGATCGCCGACCAGTTCGATACGGTTTTGGGGACGAAGCGTGAAGTGAAAGAAGTTTCCGGACTTTTCCCCGCGACGGCGAAAATTCTGATTTCCTGTCGCGACGCGGCTCGGAACTTTTTCTGGGATGTGATTTTCCACGGATTTGCGCGCTTTGCCGAAAAATGCCACGCGTTGCAGTCCGGGTATTTGCATTTTTACATTTTTATGATGGTGCTCGCGCTGGCGGCGATGCTGGCGTGGGGATTCTGGGCGTAAGGAGGAAACGGCGATGAAATTACTGATCTGGTCAACTGGCATCGTTGCGGCGCTTGCGGGCGCCCCGCTTTTGCCCGGCATCGTCAACCGCGTCAAGGCGTTTTTTGCCGGACGCAAAGGGCCCAGCGTCTTTCAGCTCTATTTTGATCTGGCGAAATTATCGCGCAAAGCGCCCGTTTACAGCACGACGACGAGCTGGGTTTTCCGCATCGCGCCCGTCGTCAACTGCGCGGCGGTAATCGGCGCGTTGTTGCTCTTGCCGATCGCGGGCAAAGCGTCGCTTTTCGGCTTTGCCGGAGATGTGGTGCTGATGCTTTATGTCTGCGGGCTTGGACGGCTCTTTACCGTGCTCGGTGCGTTGGATACGGGGTCGAGCTTTGAAGGCATGGGCAGCAGCAGGGAATGCCAGTTTGCGATCCTTTCCGAGGGGGCGATCCTCGCGGTGTTCGGCGCATTGATCTTGCTGACGCATCGCGTTTCGCTCTCGGGTATCCTCGCGCAGATGAGTTTGCATTTGTGGAGCGTGGACGGTACCGCGCTCATCCTCGTCGGCATCGGATTTTTCATCGTTATCCTCGCTGAATGTTGCCGGGTACCGGTCGACGACCCCGACACGCACTTGGAATTGACGATGATCCACGAAGCGATGATCCTCGACAACAGCGGCGCCGATCTCGCGCTGATCCACTACGCGGCGGCGCTCAAGATGTGGGTTTTGCTGTTGATCGAAATTTTGTTGATCTGCCCGAAATTCGGCGGCGGCGCATGGGGGCAACTCGCCGGCGAGATCCTCTGTGTTATGCTCGGCGCGGCGGTGATCGGCGCCGTCGAATCGGTGATGGCGCGCTACCGTTTCCGCAAAGTGCCGCAACTTTTGTCCAGTGCGATCGGCATGGGGTTGCTCGCCGTCGTGTTGCTGATTTTGTTTCAAGCGTGAGGAGTGTTTATGACTGCATTGACGGAAATTTTACTGGCGTTGCTGTTGGTGACCGACCTTTCACTCGCGGTCGCCAGCCGTTTGCTTCACTCGATCAAGATCGTGGCGTTGCAGGGGTGGATCATCGGACTTTTCCCGCTTGCCGCATGGTGCTGGCGCGACGGTATGCCGCGCGTTTCGTTTTATCTGATCGTCGCGGTGACGTTGCTCGTCAAGGCGATTCTGTTGCCGGCGATGCTCCGCCGGGCGATGTACAAAGCCGAGGTGAAACGCGAATTGGAACCGCTGGTCGGATATTCGCTTTCGTGCGTGATCGTGCTGGCGGCGATGGGAATGGCGTTCTGGTTCTGCCGCTACCATATTGCGTTGCCAAATGAAGTGCCGGCGCTTTGTCTGCCGGCGGCGTTGAGCACGATTTTTACCGGGCTTTTCATCATCATCGCCCGGCGCAAGGCGATCACGCAGGTGATCGGATTTCTGATCTTTGAAAACGGCATCACCGCCTTCGGGCTCGGGATGATGCTCGAATACGGCATCCTCGTCGAACTCGGGATCTTGCTCGACGTTTTCGTGCTCGTTTTCATTATGGGGATCGCGCTGTTTCACATCAACCGCGAATTCGCCCACATCGACGCCGATCAGTTGCATTTTTTGCGGGATGATGAAAAAGAAAGAGGTGCAAAATGATGCCGTTGTTGTTGATCGCGTTGCCGCTTGCCGGCGCCGTCGTTTGTTTTGTTTTGAAGCTCGCGGAAAAGCCGGCAAGAGTCTGTTTGCTTGGCGTTTCCGCATTGGAAACACTGCTTGCGGCGCTGATGCTGTTTTCCCCGATCGCGGGGATCCGTCATTCAATCTGCCCCGACTGGATCGGCTGTGATTCTGTGAGCGCGCTCTTTTTGTGGGTCACGATTTTGCTCTTTTTCCTGGTGTCGCTGCACCTCTGCGCGTGGCTGCCGGCGGAGTTGCACTTCGGCGAAGAGGGCGAAACGCAAAAGCTGCACATCTTTTTCAGTTGCCTTTGCGCGTTTCTCGGCACGATGGTGCTGGTCATGCTGTCGCGCAATTTCGGGCTTCTCTGGGTCGCGGTCGAAGCGACGACGCTCGTCAGCGCGCCGCTGATCCTTTTTCACCGCGGACGGCGTTCGCTCGAAGCGATGTGGAAGTACCTTTTGATCTGCTCGGTCGGCATCGGACTTGCCCTTTTCGGCACGATGCTGCTCGCCGTCGCATCCCGTGCGACGCACGCTGAACTTGACATGGCAAAACTTCTGAATTGTCGCGACGCGATCGATCCCGCGTGGTACCGCGCCGCATTCATTCTGATCCTTGCGGGCTACGGCACCAAGATGGGGCTTGCGCCTTTCCACACGTGGTTGCCGGATGCGCACAGCGAAGCGCCGGGGGTGGTCTCGGCGTTGCTTTCGGGCGCATTGCTCAACTGCTCGCTCCTCGGCATCGTCCGCGTGGCGTCCGTTGCGCCGGGCGCGGAAGTGAAGATCGTTTCTCACTTGCTGATTTTGCTCGGTATCGTTTCCCTCGTCGTCGCCGCGATTTTCATCGTGCGGCAACGCGACTTCAAACGCATGCTCGCCTATTCGAGCGTCGAACACATGGGGTTGCTCGCCATTTTCGTCGGGGCAGGGGCGTTTAAGCTTGGCATCATTCATCTTTTCGGCCACTCGCTGATCAAGATGGCGCTCTTTCTCGTCGCCGGAAATATTCTGCTCGGTTGCGGTACGCGGCAGATCCCGTTGCTCGGCGGATTGCTGAAAGATATGCCGCGCAATGCCAGACTTTGGATCGCGGGTATCCTGTTTGCCTGCGGCGTGCCGCCGTCGCCGCTGTTTGTGACCGAATTCGCGTTGATCTGCCGCTTGAACATCGCCTTGTCGGCGACCGTTGTCGCGTTGCTCTTTATCATCTTTGCCGGTATGACCTATGCGACGCTCAAGATGACGGCGGGGCCGTCGGGCGAGGCGACGCCGCCAAGTGAACGCGCCGCCGCCGCGGAAAAATTATGGTACGTCCCCCTTGCGGCGCTGATGCTCTGCACGATGATCGGGATCTTTTACTTGTATCTGATTGCGGGAGGTGCCCGATGATGGATTTTCTTATGCTTGACAACGGTGCCGCCTGCGCCGTGAATGCGATTCCCTGTGTGGAAATGGCGGAATTCCGCGCCGCGTTGATCGACGGCGTCACCAAACAGAATTGCCGCGTCAGCGCGTTCTGCGCGTTGGATATCAATTCGGAAAAACGGCTTCTTGCCGTTCTGCTCGATTCCGCGCTGAAGAAGTTGAAACTGCTTTCGTCAAAGGTTGGAACTGCTTATCCTGCATTGACTTGCGATGCACCGGCGTTCCACTGGTTCGAGCGGGAAATTTGGGAAGAACACAAGATTTTGCCCGAGGGGCATCGGTGGCTCAAGCCGATTCGTTTCTCGGCGCCCGATGCGGAGATCGGCGTCACCGATTACTTTACGCTCCAGGGAGAGGCGGCGCACGAAGTCGCGGTCGGCCCCGTCCACGCCGGCGTGATCGAACCGGGGCACTTCCGCTTTCAATGCATGGGCGAAGACGTCCATTTCCTTGAAATCGAGCTCGGGTATCAGTGCCGCGGCGTGGAAAAACTTCTTTCCGGCGGTCCCGACGTCAAAACGCTCCATCTGATCGAAACGGCGGCGGGTGACAGCTCCATCGCCGCCGCGCTCAATTACTGCGCCATCGCCGAAACGATGAACCACGTTGAAGTGCCGCCGCGCGCGGTCGCGTTGCGCACATTGGCACTGGAATTGGAGCGTATCGCCAATCACATCGGCGACCTCGGCGCGCTGGCGGGCGACGTCGCCTTTTTGCCGACGAGTTCCTTTTGCGGACGCATCCGCGGCGACTTCCTCAATATGACGGCGAAACTTTGCGGCAACCGCTTCGGCAGAAATTTCGTCATTCCGGGCGGTGTCCGCTTCGATCTTGATGATGCGGGAATTGCCGAGTTGCAGAAAAAGGTTTTGCAGGGCGAAAAAGAGTTGTTTCACGCGCTCGGCTTGATGTTCGATGCGCCGAGCGTCCTCGACCGGTTGGAAAATACCGGTGTCGTCACCGCCGAAACGGCGCGCGAGATCGGCATGGTCGGCGTCGCCGCTCGCGCAAGCGGCGTCGCACTCGACGTGCGGCGCGATTTAAATTGCGATGACTTTATCCCCGAAACCGTCCGGGGTGGCGACGTTTTGTCGCGCGCTTTGGTGCGCAAAAAAGAACTCGTGCACTCGCTTGACGTGGTTAAACGCCTCTTGGCGGAACTGCCGTCGGGCGAAGTGCAAACGCCTTGTCCTGCGACGCTGACGGCTTCGACGCTCGGCATTCATCTGGTGGAAGCGTGGCGCGGCGAATTGTGCCATTTGGTGTTGACGGACGAAAACGGCAAAATCCGTTACGTCAAGATCGTCGATCCCTCGTTTCACAACTGGTTCGGCTTGGCGATGGCGTTGCGCGGTCAGCAGATTTCCGATTTTCCGATCTGCAACAAGAGTTTTAATCTGTCCTATTGCGGACACGATCTTTAGAGTGAGGTGACGCGATGTTTGAGATGCTCAAAGCCCGCTTCTTTCAAGGCTACCGTACGGGGAAATTCCCGCCGGCGGCGCCGAATCTGCCCGATCACTTCTGCGGCCGTCCGCAAGTCGAAGCTCATGCCGATATTGAAGCTGCGCGCGCGCTTTGCCCGACGCATGCGTGGTGCGAAAAAGCGGGCGCGCCCGCGATCGATACGGGGAAGTGTATTTTCTGCGGCAAGTGCGCCGCTTGCGGCGTAACGTTCACCAGAGAATACCGCATGGCGGCGATGACGCGCGAAAAACTTTTCGCCGACGCTTCGCCTTATACGCCCGAGGAACAGCTTGACCGCGGCATCCGAAAAATGTGCGGGCATTCGCTTAAAATACGGCAGGTTTCCGCCGGCGGATGCGCCGCGTGCGAATTGGATTTCAACGTGCTCAACACCCTTGCGTGGGATATGGGGCGTTTCGGGATCCAGGCCGTTGCGTCGCCGCGTCACGCCGATGCGATCCTGGTGACGGGGCCCGTTTCGCGCAATATGCTTTTGGCGTTGAAAAAGACCTACGAAGCGATGCCGAAGCCTTGCTGGGTGATCGCATCCGGCGCGTGCGCTGTTTCGGGCGGCATCTATGCGGAAAGCCCCGACGTCGCGGGGCCGGTCGACAAAATTTTGCCCGTCGACCTCTACGTACCCGGCTGTCCGCCGCACCCCGCCGTGTTGCTCGAGGCGCTGTTGCGCTTCATCGGGCGGATGTAGATCGCGGATGTTCTGCCCGGAATGCGCCGGGCGATGCGTGGTAATAGGCGAAAAAACTGCGGTAAAAGACGGAATAGGTTTTGAATCCGCACTGCCAGGCAACTTCCTGAATTGAAAGTTGCGTCTGCTTCAGGAGTTCCGCCGCCGCGCGCATGCGTACCTTGGTAAGACAACTTTGCAGCGTCATGCCGGTTTCCTTGCGGAATGTGCGGGAAAGGTGTTCGCGGGAAACGTTGAAGCGTCGCGCCAGCGTCGTGGAATCGAGCGGATTCCGGTATTCGACGTCGATGATGCTCTGCGCCCGGCGGGGCAGCGTGCCGGATTGATCCGACCGCTCTTCTTCGCTTGGCGAGCACAGCAACCGGAGTGCCGAGAGCGCAAGTTCCGCCCCCTCCAGCGGCGAAAGAAACCGCACCTGCCGCTTTTTGCCTTGAAAGGAAAAGAGTTTCCGCACCAATTCCCCGTCCAGCGGGACATCGTAAAGATAGCCGAAACGTGGATGGATTGGCAGCAGGGCGACACGACGCCGATGAAAGATCTCGACACGCTGCCGTGGCTCAACCAGCTCCATTGGGAGGATCGGATCGGTCGAAAGGATCACAAACGACCGCTCATTTTCAGCCGCTTCGGCGGGCTCGGGGCAGGGCGTTACGCGGTCGGCTTTTCCGGCGACACGTGGTCGAGCTGGGCGTCGCTCGCCTTGCAGGGCAAATTCACGGCGACCGCCGCCAACGTGCTCTTTGGCTACTGGAGTCACGACATCGGGGGGCATCTCAACAAGGAATCGCTCGCGCCGGAACTTTATTTACGCTGGATCCAGTACGGCGTCTTTTCGCCTGTTGTGCGCACGCACACTTCCAAAGATCCGTTGCAGGAAAGGCGCGTCTGGCTCGCTCCGGAACCCTACCGCACGGAAATGATTTCGGCGTTGAAGCTCCGCTACGAACTTGCGCCCTATATTTACAGCGAAATGGAATACGCAACCCATAGCGCGGTGAGCTTGTGTCACCCGCTTTATTACGAATTTCCGGAAGATTCCCAACTTTACCGTCATCAGGACGAATACTTTTTCGGGCGTTCGCTCATCGCCGCGCCGGTGACTTCCCCCGCCGACGAGACGACGCAACTTGCGAAACGGAGCGTCTATCTGCCAGGGGGCGAATGGTATGACGTCGTCGCGCAACGCATCGAAAAAGGCGGCAAAATGCTCCGCCACGAATATCTCTTGAGCGAAACGCCGCTTTTCGCGCTGCCCGGGAGCATCGTACCCGGGACGTTTGACACCGATCACCTCGGCGGCAAGTGTTTGAAAAATCTTCTTTTGACCGTATATCCCGGGGACAACGGGAAATATTCTCTCTATGAAGACGATGGCATAAGCGACCGTTTCCAAAAGGGCGAATTCATCCATATCAATCTTGCGCAGACAAGCAAGGATCGCCGCCGCACGTTGACGGTTGCCGCGCGGCAGGGCGACTGCGACGGCTTTGTCGCCAAACGGGAGCTTCAGGTGCGTTTCCCCGGCAGTCGTCCTCCCCGGGAAGTGCGTTGCAACGGCAAAAAACTTGAGTTCGGCAAGTCGTGGAGCTACCGCGGCGCCGAGGCGACCGTGGTGGTGCGCCTCTCCCGTTTCGACCTCGACCGCAAAAATGTGATCGATCTGATCTACGCGGACGACGCATTTTACGTCGGCAACATCGCGCCCGTTTTCCGGCGGCTCGCGGAGCTCTCGGCGATCGAACGCTCGATGTGCAGCCATTCGCGCTTGGCGGCGGAATTGGAATCGTGGGGATTTCTGCTTTCGCGCAATCCCGGACTGCTTGCGGAATTTGAACTTCTCGTGATGCAAAAGCTCCCGGAAATGCGCCGCGGCATTTTGAAAGAAGCCGCCCGTTTCAAGGGCAAGGCTCCGTGGGTCAACGTCAACGTCGCGCGCGTCGACGCGCTCGTCAGGTCGATCCGGGAATTTTTGCGCTGAAGTTCGTCTGCCGTCTTTTTTTGCTTGCGGAAACGGGAAAAGTGCGCTATATTATACAACTGTAACGAAACTTTGCGCAAGGTGCGCGGAAATGGAGTTTTTATCATGAAAATCGTCGTCGCTTATTCCGGCGGGCTTGACACCAGCGTGATCGTCAAGTGGGTCAAAGAAACGTACAAAGCTGAAGTTATCTGCTACTGTGCCGACGTGGGCCAGCAGGAGGAACTCGATGGCCTTGAAGCCAAGGCGATCGCCACCGGCGCGAGCAAGTGCATCATCGACGACCTCAACGAAGAATTCGCCCGCGATTTCATTTTCCCGATGCTCCAGGGCGAAGCGATCTACGAAAACAACTATCTGCTCGGCACTTCCATCGCGCGTCCTTTGATCGCGAAGCGTTTGGTCGAAGTTGCCAAGGCCGAAGGCGCCGACGCGATCTGCCACGGCGCGACCGGCAAGGGCAACGATCAGGTGCGCTTTGAGTTGAACGCCAATGCGATCGATCCCTCGATCAAAGTCATCGCCGCGTGGCGCGATCCCAACTGGCACTTCACCGGCCGTCTCGATATGATCGAGTACGCCAAAAAGAACAACATTCCGGTCAGCGTTTCGGCGAAAAAGCCCTACAGTATGGATCGCAATTTGCTGCACATCAGCTTTGAGGGCGGCATTCTCGAAGATCCGTGGAACGAGTTCCCCGAGGACATCGCCGTGATGACCAAACCGCTCTCGCAGGCGGCAAATGATCCCGAGGACGTCGTCATCACCTTTGAAAAGGGCATCCCGGTCAAGATCAACGGCAAGGAATACAGCCCCGCCAACATCATGCGTACGCTCAACGAGATGGGCAGCCGCCACGCGGTCGGCCGCATCGACATCGTCGAGAACCGCTTCGTCGGAATGAAAAGCCGCGGCGTCTACGAGACTCCCGCCGGCACCATTTTGCAGGCGGCGCACCGCGGCCTCGAGGAGATCACCCTCGATCGCGAAGTGATGCACTTGCGCGACAGTTTGATCCCGCGCTATGCGGATATGATCTACAACGGCTTCTGGTATGCGCCGGAGCGCGAAATGCTTCAGGTGATGATCACCGAAAGCCAGAAATTCGTCACCGGCGACGTCCGCGTCAAGCTCTACAAGGGCGCTTGCCACGTCACCGGCCGCCGGAGCGTTTACAGCCTCTACGACGATGCGATCGCGAGCTTCGAGGGCGTCGACGCCTACGATCACAAGGACGCCGCAGGCTTCATCAAATTGAACGCCTTGCGCCTCAAGGTGCTCGCGCGCAGCAAGCAGAAACGCTACTGATTCTTTTTCAGTTGCGACAAAGAGGCTTCGCCCGGGCGCTTCCTCGCCGGCGGAGCCTTTTTTTTTGTGAAAGGACAATGCGATGGCAAAAGTGACGATCGACCGCATCCGCAAAAGTTACGGCAAGGAAAATGTTTTGAACGATCTTTCCCTTGAAATCGCCGACGGCGATATCTTTTTTCTGCTCGGCGCATCGGGGTGCGGCAAATCGACCTTGTTGCGCATCCTCGCCGGTCTTTTGGAGCCCGATGCCGGTCACATCTCTTTTGACGGCGAAAAGATCGACGATCTGCCGCCGGAAAAACGGCAGAGTGCAATGGTCTTTCAGAACTACGCATTGTGGCCGCATATGACGGTGCGCGAAAACGTCGCGTTTGCGCTTCGCTGTGCCGGGAAAAAACGCGCCGAGATCGACGAGCGGGTGCGCGAAGTCTTATCGGGCGTTCAGCTGGAATCGCTTGCCGACCGCCGCATCGGCGCGCTTTCCGGCGGTCAGCAACAGCGCGTCGCGCTGGCGCGCGCGCTCGCCGTCAAGCCGAAACTTCTGCTGCTTGACGAACCTTTATCCAACTTGGATGCACGCTTACGCGAGACGATGCGCGGCGAGATACGGGCGATCTGCCGTCGCGAAAAGTTAACCGCGCTCTATGTGACGCACGACCGGCAGGAGGCGTTCAGCATCGGCGATAAGGTCGCGTGGATGGATCACGGCGTCATTCTTCAGGAGGGGACGCCGACGCAACTTTATTACCAGCCCGTCAACTGCGCGTGCGCTGAATTTTTCGGCGACGTCAATTTTCTCGCCGGTCGCCGGACGGGGCAGAATTGGGAAACGCCCTTCGGCGCGTTTGCGCTCGCGGGCGGCGCGCCCGACGCCGAAGTCGCGATGATCCGCCCGGAAATGATCCATCTCGTCGATGAAAATATGGGCTTTGCGGTGCGCGTCGTCGACGTGATTTTTCTCGGTGAAAACCAATTGTTGCGCGTCGAGACGGAAAAAGGCGGCGTCTCGCTGACCATCCGCCGTTGCGGCGGCGTAATCCCCCGCGTCGGCGATCGTCTGACCGTCAATTTTGAAGCCGGGCAACTGCTGGCGATGGCAAAGTAGCGATGAAAAAGCAGCTTTTCTTTTTTTCCTTGCTGTGGGTGCTTCTGCTCGCCCTGCCTTTTGCATTGCGCCCGAAAGAGGAAAAAAACGAATATGCGCAGGATGTGGACGTTCTCGTCGTGCTCACCGCTCACAACAAGGCGACGTGCGACGAGTATGAACGCGGTTTCCGGGCGTATTACCGTAAGTTGCGCCACCGCGATGTGCGGATCGATTTCCGCTCCGTCGGGGGGACGAGCGACGCCGTGCGCTACGTTGCCGACCGCTATGAAATGGAGTTCCGCAAATACGTCGAAGCCGATCCCTCGCGGGGCGTGTGGAGCGCGACGGCGGCGCGCGGTTTTTCCGACCCCAAGGCGACGGGCGAAGCGGCGAAATACCGTGAACTTTTTCTTCATTCCGACGTCGGCATCGGCATCGACGTCTTTGCCGGCGGCGGCATTTTCGATCAGGAAAAACAATCGCGCCGCGGTTTCGCGGTGCCGGGCGGCGTCGAAGTGCGCCATCCGGAATATTTTGAACATATTCCGCGCGAATTCGGCGGTTCGCGCGTCTATGATGAAAAAGGACGCTATTACTCGGTCGTGCTCTCGAGCTTTGGCATCGTCGTCAACAGCGACCGCATCCGCGAGATGCACGTGCCGATGCCGCAGACGTGGCGCGATTTGGGGCAGGGGTGCTATTTCGGCACGCTCGCCGTCGGCAATCCGACGAAATCGGGTTCCGTTGCCAAGTGCTACGAGGTGATGATCCAGCAGTGCATGGCGGAAGCGCCCGATCTCGACGCCGGCTGGGCTGACGGGTTGAATCTCGTCAAACGCATCTTTGCCAACAGCCGATTGGTCAGCGACAGCGCGTCGACGATCGTCCGCGACGTCGGCGTCGGCAACAGCGTCTGCGGGATTGCCATCGACACTTACGGCATCAGCGAGCGGGAATATCAAAAAAGTCTCTCTGGCGGCGAGGCGCATCTGGTCTATATCACCCCGCGCGGCGGAACGGCGGTTTCCGGCGATCCGGTTCAGATTTTGCGCGGCGCGCCTCATCGTCAGGTCGCCGAAGATTTTCTCGATTATCTCCTTTCCGAAGAAGGGCAAAAAATTCACTGCTACCGCACCGGCACACCCGGAGGCCCCGTTGTTTATCCGATCAACCGGCCGCCGGTACGGCGCGATCTCTACGATGAAAATTATCAGAAATTTGCCTTTGACGGCAGTTATAATCCCTATGTTTCCGGCGAGGATTTCGTCTATCGCCCGGAGCGCACGGGGCGCTATTACGCGCTGATCCGGCAGACCGTCAAAGTTCTGATGATCGATTGTCACGCGGAATTGACTTCGGCGTGGCGCGCGATCCTCGAAGCGGGCGGCCCGGAAAAGGTGCCGCAGGCGTTTGCGGCGTTCAACGCGTTGCCCTACACCTACGCGGAAGCGCCGCAGATGGCGGCGGCGATCACGCTCTCGCCCGATCACGACGCGGCGGATGTCGCGCGCACGCTTCGCCGCTGGAGCGATTTCGCCCGCGCCCAATATCGTCTGGCGGAAAAACTCGCCAAGGAGGGCAAGTGATGAAACTTCGACGTCTTGCGCAATATCTGCTCGCTATGCTCGCGGCGGCATTTTTCATTTTGTTCTTGTTGCTTCCCGTCGGCGGCGTGGTCGTTCACGGATGCGACGCCCGATTGCTGGCGGAAGTCTTTTGCAACCCCGTTTATGTTAACGCGTTGATCCATTCGCTTGCGATTGCGTTGACGACGACGTTGCTCGTTGCCGTGATCACACTGCCGCTCGCCTTCTGGTACGACCGCTACCGCTTTCCCGGGCGGGACGCCGTGAATCTTGCGATGTTTCTGCCGATGATCCTGCCGCCTTTTGTCGGCGCGATCGGCTTTCAACAGCTTCTGGGCTATTACGGCGTCGTGAACAGCATCCTCGCAAAATGCGGTATGGCGCGAATTGATTTCCTTGCCGGCAGCGGCAGTTTCTGGAGCATCTGCGTCATCGAAGCGCTCCACCTTTACCCCATTTTCTATTTGAACATCGTCACTTCTTTCGGCAACATCGACCCCAACTTGGAGGATGCCGCGGCGAATCTCGGCATATCGCCGTGCCGTCGCTTTTTCTCGATCACCTTGCCGCTCTTGCGCCCCGGAATCCTCGCGGGCGGCGCGCTCGTTCTGATCTGGAGCTTTACGGAGCTCGGGACGCCGTTGATGTTCAACTACACCGCGGTGACGCCGGTGCAGATTTTCAACGGGCTGACGGAATTGGAAAGCAACCCCGTGCCGTTTGCGCTGGTCGCGGTGACGCTGGCGGTGTCGCTGGCGCTTTACCTGATTTCCCGGCGGTTGCTTGCCGGCGGCGGCGCCGTCGCCGGCAAGGGCAACAGCGTGCGTACGCTGGAAACGCTTCCGGGGCTTCGCCGCTATGTGCCGACGGTGGCGTTTTCGTTGTTGACGCTGTTGGCGATCCTGCCGCATTTGGTCTTGATCCTGATCGCGTTTTCCCGCGTTTATTACCGGAGCGTTTTGCCGCACGGCTTTACGCTCGCTCACTTTCAGGAAGCGCTTTCCAATGCGCTCGTGTTGCCCTCGATCGGCAACAGTTTGCGCTATTCGCTGATCGCGATGGCGATTGCGATGGCGATCGGCGTTTTGACTTCGCTTGTTTCGACGCGGTGGCGCCTCAAAGGGGGCGCGTTGACCGATTTCCTCGCGATGACGCCGCTTGCGGTGCCGGGGATCGTCGTCGCATTCGGCTACTTGAGCATGTCGGTGCGCTTCCGCTGGGCGTCGGCATTCAACGCGGTGGAAAATCCGCTGATTTTGCTGTCGATCGCCTACGCGGTGCGCCGCATCCCCTACGTCGTGCGTGCGGTTTCTTCCGGCTTGGAGCAAACGCCGGTGGAACTTGAGGAAGCGGCGCGCAATTTCGGCGCGTCGCCGTGGCGCGCATTCAGCCGGATCACGTTGCCGCTGATCTTTGCCAATATGCTCGTCGGCGGACTTTTTGCATTCAGCTTTTCGATGCTTGAAGTTTCCGATTCACTGATCTTGGCGCAGAAATCGGAATTTTTTCCGATCACCCGCGCGCTTTACGAATTGTCGCAGATCCTCGGTTCGGGCAATTCGATCGCGGCGGCATTCGGCGTCTGGACGATGCTCTTTCTGGGGGCGACGCTCGGCGTGGCGACGACGTTGCTCGGCCGCAAGATCGGCGCCGTTTTCAAGCTGTAGATCAATCCTTTTGCGGATCTTGTTTGCCGTCGTCAGGGTAATAGGGGTAGGGCAGATAATCGAGCATCGCGTCGTCGTCGCGCCCCGAGAGCGCCTGCGCGATGGTCAGAATATAGCGGAAACTGTCGCTGTTGACCGCCGCCGAAAAGAGCGTCGACGAGGCGAATTTGAGCAGTGTGCGTTCGTCAAAAAGTTCCATGTCCTGCAAACTTTTGGCGCGTGAAATCTGCCAGTCGTGGGCGGGAATGAGCAAACTCCCGCTTGCGTGGCAGAGCGTGAAATCGCCGCAACTGCGTAAGACCGCGTAATTTTCCGGATCGCGCACCAGTTGCCGGCAGATTCCGCAAAGCAAGGCGGCGGAGCCGATCTTTTCGCGGAGGATCAGCCCGATGCAGTAATTTTCCGGGCGGAGCGTCGTTTCAATCTCGGCGGTGAAGCCTTCTTTGCGCATCAAAGATGCGATCTCTTCCAGCGAGTTGATCTCGCGCTTTTTGGCGTTGGCGAGGAAAGTCTGCCAGCTTTCTTCCAGTTGCGGACGCGAATCGTTGTCGAACCATTGCAGATGGACGTCGATCAGCGCATCGATGAAATCGACATTTTTCTGATCGAGTTTGCGGGCAAAGGCGCGGCGGCGGCGGCGGAGCGTCAGCGCCGCTTGCAGCTGATGCACCCTCCGGCGCAAGACGGGGTCGTCCTTTTCCTGCAATTCGCCCAGAAGTTCCCCGAGTTCCTTTTCGCGGTAAAGAAGCTCCGCCATCGCGTTGACGGCGACGTTCTCGTCGGGGTCGTCGAGGAGCGAGGCAAGTTGCCGGATCGTCGCTTCGCGCGCCATGGCTATTTGCGTTCGGGGAATTTGCCGATCAGCGCGTCGCTGGCGATCTGCTTCACGTCATCGGGGAAGTCGCTGCGAATGATCCAGCGCAAAAAGCCGGGGTCGCTCTCGCTGATGTCGCGCAGCGTGCGGCCGGCGTTTTTGCCGAAATTGACAATCGCTTCACCGTCGCTCCACTTGAAACGGCGGGTGCGGTCGATCGCGTCGGGATCGGTCTGGTCGCTGAATTCGGCGAGCCCGGCGACGTCGCCCGGGAGTTCCCCGTGTCTGTCGAGCTGACCGAGCAACACTTCCAGTGTCGCATCGGTGTCGGCGCTGGCGCCGTGCGCCCCCTCGAGTTCTTTGCCGCAGAAAAATTTGTAGGCGGCGCTCAGCGTGCGCGGGTAAAGTTTGCAGAAAATGTTGTAGACGTCGACGATCTTGCGGTCCGCAAAGCTGAAATCGACCCCCGCGCGCTTGAATTCCGCTTCGAGCAGCGGCACGTCAAAGCCCGAAATGTTGTATCCGCCGAAATCGCAGTCGCTCAAGTAATTGGCGAGCTTGTCGGCGATGTCGGCAAAGTGCGGGCACTCCGCGACGTCGGCGTCGGTGATGCCGTGGATCGCCGTCGCTCCCGGCGGGATTGGAATCCCGGGGTTGAGGCGGCGGACGTTGCTCTGACTCGTCCCGTCCGGGCGGAGCATCAGCACCGCGATTTCGACGATCCGGTCGCGTTGCGGCACGACGCCGGTGCTTTCAATGTCAAAGAACGCCAGATTGCGCGTCAGTTGCAGTTTTGCCATCGGGAAATCTCCTTGTTTTTTTGGTGTTTTTGACAATATATCATGACTTGGGAAAGATTGCAAAGAAAAAAACGCTTTTTTGAGCGGAGTTTTTCAGCGAGTCAGCTTGAATTGCATGCGCTGGAAGTGTATCTTATTTTCCTGTAAGGAAAAAAGTCTCAAAAGGAGTTTTTTTATGATCAGAGCAATTATTTGCGGCGCCGCCGGCAGAATGGGCCGCCGTTTGGTCGCCAACGTGCTGGCGAATCCCGATTTTCAACTGGCGGGGGCGATCGAGTACGCCGCTTCCCCCGAACTCGGCAAGGATGCCGGCTTGCTCGCGGGCGTTTCCGAGTGCGGCGTCAAAGTGACGGCGGAAATCGCGCCGCTTTTGAAAAATTGCGACGTCGTCATCAACTTTGCGACGGCGGGCGTGATTGACTGCGCCAGAGTTTGTTGCGAGGCGCACTGCGGCATCGTCATCGGCACGACCGCGCTGACTGCCGACGACAAGGCGGAACTTGCCCGGCTCGCCGGGCAGGGCGGGCGCATCGTCGCCGCGAGCAATATGAGCGTCGGTGTCAATCTGCTCTTTAAACTTGCCAGGGAAGCGACCAAAATTCTCGGTAACGGCTACGACGTTGAGATCGTCGAGATGCACCACAATCAGAAAAAGGACGCGCCCTCCGGCACTGCCGTCCGCCTCGCCGAGGTGGTCTGCGAAGCGCGGAATTGGAACTACGACGAAGACGTCCGCCACGGCCGCGTCGGTATGGTCGGCAAACGCACCGATCACGAGATCGGCATGCATTCGTTGCGCGGCGGCGACGTCGTCGGCGATCACACCGTCATCTTTGCGATCGACGGCGAACGCGTCGAATTGACCCACAAGGCTTCGAGCCGCGACACCTTTGCGCAAGGCGCGTTGCGGGCGGCGGCTTTCCTCAAAAATGCCGCGCCGGGGCTTTACGATATGCAGGATGTTTTGGGGTTGAAGTAACCGATGCGCAACCGCAACGCCGACATCACCGTCATCGAACCGGACGGCAGTCGCGAACTTTTCCATATGGAGGAGTTGCAGAGCCGCCTTTTCGGCGCCTTTGTCGCTGTCGGGCGCGGGGACTGCGCCAGTCTGGCGGAGGATATTGCGCTTGCGGTCGAGCGGGCGCTCCGCGACAGCGAGCGGCCGAATCTGACGTTCGGGCGCGGCGAGCTGGACGCCGCCGTTGTCCGTTTTCTCGAAAACGCCGGTTATCCGCAGGCGGCGCAGGTTTATATGCGCCGCGGCGTTTCCAGCGTCATTACCATTGACACTGCCGCCAAGGCGGAGCTTGCGCTTCTGCTGCGCCGCCATTTGAGTTGCTCCGACATCCGTTTCAACCGGATCGTCGACGCCGTTTCGCAGGCGGCGCAAAAGGCGGGGATCACCGCCGCGACGCCGACGCTGTTGCTTGAACTCGGCCGCCACTTTGAGCGTGAATACCGCGAGGAGCCGATCGAATTCGTGTTGCCTGACGTGCCGGCGTTCGACCGCGAAATGCTCTTGCCGCTGCTCTCGGAAAAAACGGCGCATCTCGTCGAGCGCGGCATTCTGCGCGTCGCGGGGATCCACACGCTCTTTCCCTCGATGCGGTTTTACTGTCTTTTAAATGATTTCGCGGCGGAAAAGAAGTACCTGCCGCCCGTCACCGAGCTTGAGGTCGTGCCGGACTTGCGCGAACTCGGGCGACAAATCGACGAAATGCGGCGCGTCATCGAGCGCGCGCTCAACTTGCCTGATCCCTTGCCCTGCTTGCTGACGTTGCCCGATTTGCCGGAATTTGTCGAAGAGTATTTTGAGCAACAGCGCATCGGCGTCGCGCCGGTCGCGAGTGAACTCGCCGAGGCGATCGCATCGGAAATCGGTTGTACGCTTTACAAACTTTCTTACTGAAAAGAGGTTTTTTATGTCGAAAGTGATTCTTTTTCAAGGTGATTCCATAACGGATTCCCAGCGGGATCGCAAGTGCGACGGTCTCTGTTACGGATTGGGCAACGGCTATGCGTTGCTCGCCGCTTCCCGACTGCTGGCGGATCACCCCAACGACGGACTGCAGTTTTTCAATCACGGCATTTCCGGCAACCGGGTGGTCGATCTCTACGCCCGCTGGAAGCAGGATACGATCAACGTGAAACCCGATATCCTTTCCATTCTGATCGGCGTCAACGACACCTGGCACGAAGCGCAGTTCCAGAATGGCGTCGAGCTCGACCGCTTCGAAGCGATCTACCGCATGCTCGTCGAGTGGACTTTGAAGGCTTTGACCAAGTGCAAATTGTTGCTGATGGAGCCTTTCGCGCTGCCTTTCGGTCAGCCGATGACGTGGGAAGCGAAATTCCGCGCGGAAATCCCCCGGCGCGGAAAGATCGTCAAGGCGATCGCAAAAGATTTCAACGTCACCTTTCTGCCATTGCAGAAAAAGATCGACGCCGCCGTTAAAGCGGTAAACGGCAATTACTCGCATCTTTTGATGGATGGCGTGCATCCCGCCTGTGCCGGGCATCAGTTGATCGCCGACGAATGGATCAAAGCGACGAAGGAGTTTTTTTAAATGGAAGAACTGGTTACATCTCTCTTGAAGCAGATCGGCGAGGATCCGACGCGCGAGGGGTTGCTCAAAACCCCCGAACGGGTTGCCCGCAGTATGCAGTACCTCACGCGCGGCTATTCGCAGAAACTCGAGGAGGTCGTGCACGGCGCGCTCTTTGATGCGGTTTCCGACGATATGGTCATCGTGCGTGACATCGAGTTTTTCAGCTTGTGCGAACATCATCTGCTGCCCTTTTTCGGCAAGTGTCACGTCGGTTACATCCCCAACAAAAAGGTGCTCGGTGTCAGCAAGGTCGCGCGCATCGTCGATATGTACGCCCGCCGTTTGCAGATTCAGGAAAGGCTTACCAACGAGATCGCCCGCAGTATTTTGAGCGTGCTCGACTGCGAGGGGGTCGGTGTGGTCATTGAGGCGCAGCACCTTTGCATGCAAATGCGCGGCGTCGAGAAACAGCATTCGGTGATGACGACCAGCGCCATGCTCGGCAGTTTCCGCCGCGAACTTGCCACCCGCAACGAGTTCACCCGGCTGATCCGATGAGAGCGTTGGTTCAGCGGGTCCGCCGCGCCCAGGTCGAGATCGACGGCAATTGCGTCGGCAGGATCGGTCAGGGACTTCTGATCCTCTTTGGCGTCACCTTGACCGACACGGTGGACGATGCCGTCAAACTCGCCCAGAAATGCGCCCAATTGCGCATTTTTGAGGATGAAAACGGCAAAATGAACTTGAGTTTGACCGACGTCGGCGGCGCCGCGCTCGTCGTGTCGCAGTTCACATTGTACGGCGATACGTCGGGGAGCGGACGCCGCCCCTCGTTTTCGGCGGCGGCAAGACCCGAGTTTGCCGTGCCCTGTTACGAAACATTCATCGCCGCCTTGAAAGAGATGAAAATCCCCGTTGAAACGGGTGTTTTCGGGGCGGATATGCAAGTCGAGCTCGTCAACGACGGTCCGGTGACGCTGATGCTGGAAATACCGAAAGTTTAACTTTTTGAGAGAAAGGATAAAGACCAAATGAAACTCAACGAAGCTTTGATCGCCAAAATCACTGCCGCCAAGCAGGAACATTTGTTGCGCTATTTTGATACGCTGCCGGAAAGCGAGCAAGCCTCCTTTGCCGCCCAGCTTGCCGACGTCGATTTCGACGCGTTGCCGGAACTTGTTGAAAATTACGTTTTGAATCGTCCGCACGTCGCGATCCCCGACGACCTCGGTCCCGCGCCCTATTATCCTTTGACGCCGCGCGACGAAGCGCAAAAGAAACTTTACGCCGACGCCGTCAAGTGTGGTGAGGAATTGATCCGCGCCGGGCGCGTCGCCTGTTTGACCGTCGCAGGCGGGCAGGGGACCCGGCTCGGCTTTGACGGGCCCAAGGGAACGTATCCGATCGGTCCCGTTTCCGGCCGTTCGCTCTTTGCCTATTTCGCGGGCGGAATCCGCCGCACCGAGGAAAAATACGGCGTTAAGATCGTCTGGTATCTGATGACGAGTCAGCTCAACCATGCGGCGACGGTCGCTTTCTTTCAGGAAAATCATTTCTTCGGCCTCGACGCCGATCAGGTTTTCTTTTTCACGCAGGGCACGATGCCGGCGATCGGTTATGACGGGAAGTTGTTGATGAATGCCAAAAATTCGCTGGCGCTCTCGCCCGACGGTCACGGCGGCACGTTGCTCGCGTTGCGCAAATCGGGCGCGCTCGATCGGATGAAACGCGACGGCGTCGATACGATCAGCTATTTCCAGGTCGACAATCCGCTCGTTCCCGTGGTCGATCCCAAATTCATCGGTTTGCACCATCTGACCGGCGCCCAGATGAGCGCGGTGATGCTCGCCAAGACCAACGCAATGGAAAAACTCGGGAATTTCTGCGTGACGGAAAACCGTCTGCAAATCATCGAATACAGCGATCTGCCCAAGGAACTCGCCGAAAAGACGCTTCCCGACGGCACGCTCGCTTTCATCGCCGGCAGTCCGGCGATCCACGTCATCGACCGCGCCTTTGTCGAAGCGCTGACCGCGGGCGGCAAGCTTCAGCTGCCGTGGCACCGCGCCGACAAAAAGATTCCCTTCCTCGACGAAGCGGGCAACTTTGTTGCGCCGACGGCGCCCAACGGCGTCAAGCTGGAATCGTTCATCTTTGACGCGCTCCCGCTCGCTGAAAAGACGATGGTGCTCGAGTGCGACCGCGCCGAAGTTTTCGCCCCGACCAAGAATCCGACGGGCGTCGACTCGGCGGAAAGCTGTCGCGCGATGCTGATGGATCGCGACCGCCGCCGTCTCGCCGCCGCAGGCGTTCCGGTTGCCGCCGATGCGCAGATCGAGATCGCTCCCGCGCTCGCCGTCGATGCCGCCGACGTCGCGGAACTGGTCAAGCTCCGCAAGATCACGGAAATCGTTTCCGGCGCCAAAGTCGTGATCGAGTAAAAGGGCAAAAACGATGTTTGAAAGCTACGTCGCCAAACCGAAATTTGAGGAAGATCCCGAGCGTGCATCGGTGTTGCCTTACCTCGCCGCGCTGGTCATCGTCAGTTGTTGCCTGATCTTTTTCGGACTGACGATGCTCTATTCGGCAAGCTACGGCACCGCCGGATTGCAGTATTTCCGCAAGCAGGCGTTGTGGGTGGCGCTCGGCGTCGTGGGCGGAGGCGCCATCATTGCGATCGGCTACCGCAAACTTGTCGCCATCAGTCCTTGGCTGATCGGGCTTTCCATTCTTCTGTTGCTTTCCTGCCTCGGCTTTCACAAAGTCAACGGCGCCTACCGGTGGATACGGCTCGGGCCGATCTCGATCCAGCCCTCCGAATTTGCCAAGGTCGCCGTCGCGCTTTTTATCGCCAAGTACTGCAGTGAAAACTGGTTGACGTTTACGAAAATCAAAAACCGCCGGGGCATTCTGCCGCTCGGCGCCGTGATCGGCGTCGTAATGGGCGCGGTGCTGATCGGGCACGATCTCGGCACGACGCTTCTGATCGGTATGATGAGTTGCGGCGCGCTCTTTGTCGCCGGTTTGCCGCTGATCTATTTCGGCGTGCCATTCGCCTTGCTCATCCTCGGAGCGATCTTCATCTATTTCTTCGACCCGATGCGGCTCGCCCGCGCGACGACCTTCTGGCGGCCGGAGGAATTGCAAAGCGGCAAAGGGTATCAACTCTGGTTCAGCTTGCTCGCGCTCGGCGAGGGCAGCTGGTGCGGACTCGGCTTTCTGTCGAGCCGGATGAAAGCGGATTATTTGCCGGAGTGCCATACCGACTTCATCCTTTCCGTCGTCGGCGAGGAACTCGGCTTTATCGGCATTCTCGCTGTAATCATCGGTTTTTGCATCTACGGTTTCTGCGCGTGGCGCATCGCGATGCGCGCCCGCGAGCGCGCCGGTATGATCCTCGGTGCGGCATTGCTCTTTTACATCACCTTTCAGGCGGCGATCAACCTCGCCGTGATCTCGGGCAGCATCCCGACTAAAGGCATGCCCGCCCCGTTCATCAGTTACGGCGGCAGTAATATGCTGTCGTCGATGTTCGCGACGGCGCTGCTGATCGCCATTGCGCTGGATACGGCATTCCCCGACTACAACCGGATCTTGTGGGCAAAGTTGAAAGGGCAAAGATCATGAAAATCGTCATTTCCTGCGGCGGCACCGGCGGACACTTTTTCCCCGGACTTGCGCTTGCGCGCGAAGCGGGTAATGCCAACGCGCGACTTCTGCTTTCCGGCATTCACGCGGATGCGCAGAAAAAGATCGCCGAAAGTTATGCGATTGAGGCACTGGCATTGCCGCCGATGCCGATCTGGAAACGCCATTTTTTCAGCTTTTTGCGCGGCTTGGCGCAAGGGTATGCCACGGCGCGCAATTCGTTGCGGGAAAACCCGCCGGACGCCGTGATCGGAATGGGGTCGTTCGCTTCTTTGCCGATCCTGCTGGCGGCAAGAAAATTGCACATTCCCGTTTTTTTGCACGACGGCAATGCGCGCATTGGCAAGGCCAACCGTATTTTAAGCCGTCACGCCAAACTGCTCGGCATCGCTTTTCCTGCGGTCAACGTCTGTCATTGCCCGATTTTGGAGTGCGGTATGCCGGTGCGGCAGGAATTGATTGCGCAGACGTCGCTTTCGCGCGAAGAAGCGCTGGCAAAGATCAAGGAAATCTTTGGCGTCGCTTTTTCCGCCGATGCGCCGATTCTGCTGGTTTTTGGCGGCAGTCAGGGGGCGGCGGCGATCAACGCGTGCGTGCCCGCCGCGCTTGCGCAGTATGGTAAAAAGGAGGTGCAGGTCATTCACCTGACCGGCGTCGGCAAACTCGACGCCGTGCGTGAAGCCTACCGGAATTTGCCCAATGTACATCTGTTGCAGGAAACAACGTCGGAAATGGCGCCTTTGCTGGCGGCGGCGGATCTGGTCATCTCGCGCAGCGGCGGCAGTACGGTGGCGGAACTTGCGCTTTTCGGCAAGCCGGCGGTGCTGATCCCGTATCCTTATGCCGCCGAGAATCATCAGACCGACAATGCCCGCTACTACGAAAACTCCGGTGCGGGAAACGTTTTACTGCAAAGCGAGTTGACCCCCGAAACGCTGACGGAGCGTTTGCGCTTTTATCTCGACGACGAGGTACAAAGAAAAAGCGCTTTTGCCAAAGCAAAAGCGCTTGCGCGTCCTCGCGCCGCCGCGGATTTTCTCGCGGCGGTTGCGGAAAAGATCAATTAGTTTTTTCCGCTTTGAGGAGAAATCCCGTTGCGACGGTGATTACCCCGGTAACGCAGAGCAGCGTACCGATCACCCAACCGTAGGCGATCAAGCCGATCCACGGCGTGGAAAGAAACGTCGCGCCGACGAAAACGGAGAGGATCCCCAGCAACAGCGCCGCCAACGGATTCGGCGTGCGGAAGCTGAAGAAAATTCCCTGAATGCCGCTGAACGCGATCCACGCGCCGATAAACATCAGCAAAAAGGTGTCAAACACCAGGGGATGTCGCAGCAAAATCACGCCGAAAACGATCAGCACCAGCGCGCCGAGAATGCTGATTAACGAATATTTCCGGTCGGCAAAGATGCCGGCGGCGTTGAAAACACCGTCAACCAACAGTAGAATACCGGCCGCCATCGTGAGAAACTGCAATACTTTCGGCAGATTGGTGAAGACCAGAATACCGAGCAGTACCAGCAAGATTCCGCGAAAGATCAGCATCTTGCGCGAAAAGTTCAAAAACGCGCCGGCAATCGTTTTTTCAGGTTGTTTTTCCATATGATATCCTTTCGTTTAAAAGTTGTCCGCAATGTAATCGATTGCATTGCGGAAAAAGACGACACCGTCGCCTTCGGATTGGGCGCCGTTGCGGGTCCAGTCGGGGGCGTTGTAAGGAGAAAGGAACGCTTCGGGGTGCGGCATCAAGCCGAAGACCCGTCCCGTCGGGTCGCAGATGCCCGCGATTGAGCGGAGCGCGCCGTTGGGGTTGGTCGGGAATTCGGTCGCCGGCTTGCCGTCGGCGTCGACGTAACGCAAGACCGCAAGGTGGCGTTTTTCCAGTTCGTCGAGCGTTGCGTCGTCGGCGACGAATTTGCCTTCGCCGTGACGCAACGGCAGACGCACGCGGTCGATGCCGCGGGTGAAAACGCAGGGGCTTTGCCTGTCGGCAGCGAGTTCGCACCAGTCATCGCGGAAAAGTCCCGAATCGTTGTGCGCCAGCGCGACCGTCTGCTTGAAATAGTTGCCGTCGAGCGCGGGCACCATGCCGAGGCGCGTGAGGGTCTGGAAACCGTTGCAGATGCCGATGACGAGTTTGCCGTCGTCGACGAATTTCTGCAACTGCGATTGCAGTCTTACTTTGACGCGGTTGGCAAAAACCGTGCCGGAACCGAGGTGGTCGCCAAAGGAAAAACCGCCGATGAAGCAGAGCAGCTGAAATTCATCGAGCGACCGTTTTTCACCGAGGTCGTTGAGGTGCACCAGTTCAGGAGTTGCCCCGACGAGTTTGCACGCCGCCGCCGTCTCTTTTTCACAGTTCAGTCCGAATCCGGTGATGACCAGAGCCTTGATGTCAGATTTTTTCATGATTAGGTGTGATAATCCGCGTTAATTTTTACGTACTCATAAGAAATATCGCTGCTCCAAACCCAGTAGGAGCAGTCGCCGTCGTGAAAGTCGCAACGGATCGTGAATTCCGGCGCTTTGACCGTATCCATAAGATCCGCTTCGGGGGTGCCGGCGTCGCCGCCGGAAAGCACCACCGGGATGGAGCCGAAAAAGACGTCGCACTTGTCGGGGCAGAATTCCGCCCCCGAATAACCGAGCGCCGCCACCACGCGGCCCCAGTTGGGATCGTTGCCGAACCACGCCGTCTTGCAGAGAAGCGAATTGGCGACCGCTTCCGCGGCGATCTTGGCGTCGGCTTCCGAACGTGCGTGAATAATTTCGATCGTCACCAGTTTCGTCGATCCTTCGCCGTCGCCGACCATGCGGCGCGCGAGGTTTTGCATCACGAGCAACACCGCCTGCTGGAATTGTGCCGCTTCCGGGGAATCTTTTTCAATTTTGACGCCGGATCTGCCGTTGGCAAAGATCATCACGGTGTCGTTGGTGCTCATGTCGCCGTCGACGGTGATGCGGTTGAACGAATCTTTCGCATTGCGGTCGAGGATCGATTGAAGCAATTCGTTTTCGACGTCGGCGTCGGTCGCGATGAAACAGAGCATCGTCGCGTGGGGACTCGTGAGGCAGGGGTCAATCATCCCCGCGCCTTTGGTCATCGCGCCGACGGTGACGGTCTTGCCGCCGATTTCCAGTTGCAACGCGACCGCCTTGGGGACGGTGTCGGTCGTCATAATCGCGCGCGACGCGTTTTCACCGCCTTTGTCGGAAAGTTCCGTGACGGCGAGTTCCACGCCGCGCCGGATCAATTCCATCGGCATCTGCACGCCGATGCGCCCCGTCGAGGCGACTGCGATCAGATCCGGGGAAATCTGCAGTGCGCCGCCGGCGATGCGGGCGCTTTCCTTGGCGGCTTTCAGCCCCTGAAGTCCCGTACAGGCATTGGCGATGCCGCTATTGATGATCGCCCCCTGCAGTTTGCCGCCGCGCAGGACGAGTTCGCGATCGTATTGCACCGGCGCCGCCGCGAACTTGCAACTGGTGAAAACGCCGGCGAAGTTGCAGGGATTTTCCGCAACGAACATCGCGAAATCCGGCGCACCGCTGCGTTTGAAGCCGGCGGTGACGCCCGCCGCTTTGAAGCCGGGCACACTGCTGATGGAGCCGTGGTCGAGCCACTGTAAAAAATTATTCATCGATCTTTCCCCCAAAGGTCGCTTTGACGTTGATCGCAATGCCGCCGCGGGGACGGAAACTGCCGGTGACTTCGGCGCGGCGCGGTGCGCACGCTTCGACGACGGCGTCGAGCAACCGGTTGACCGCTTCCTCGTGGAAGATGTTGGCGTTGCGGAAGCTGTAAAGATAAAGTTTGAGCGACTTGCTCTCGATGCACCGCTTGTCGGGCACATAGCGCACTTTGAGATGACCGAAATCGGGCTGACCAGTCACCGGGCAGAGCGAGGTGTATTCGGGGCAGTCGAATTCGATGACGTAGTCGCGGCTCGGATAGAGGTTTTCAAAAGTTTCGAGCTTGGCTTCGCCGGGCGCCTTGGGATAGCGCTTTTCCGACGCGTGCAGCAAGGTCAAATCCTTGAAGCGATCCGGAGTAAATTCCTGCATTGCATGTCACCTGATTTTGCTTTTCTTTTGTCAATAGTACAATATAGCATTCTTTTCAGATACTTTCAATGGGGTTTGACGATGGTAAAATCGCTTTTTTTTTCCTGCGGTTGCTTGATAAAAGGAGGCGACGCGGTTATATTTAGTCAAAGCAATCAATACATCTGATGCGCAACGCGTATTGGACAACAAGGAGAAAAACGATGAAAAAGTATGTTTGCAATGTCTGTGGCTACGTTTATGATCCCGCCGTCGGCGATCCCGACAGCGGCATCGCCGCCGGAACCGCGTTTGAGGATATTCCCGCGGATTGGGTCTGCCCGCTCTGCGGCGTCGGCAAAGACGACTTTTCTCCGATGGAGTAAGTTTGTCAGGGGAAATCTCGTTATGAAAAAGGGAATCCTTTTGCTCTTTCTGGCGCTCTTTTTTGCCGGTTGCGAGTCGATGTACCCCGCGGTGGAAAAGTCCAAGAATCTGCGCGTCGGTATGACCAAGGAGGAAGTGCTCGCCATCATGGGCGAACCGCTGACCGAGGAATCGTTCTGCCGCCCGAACATCTGGTTCTATTATGTGGAAACCATCTGGGCGGACGGACTCAACACCGAGGATGAGTGCATGCCGCTGGTCTTTGTCGACGGCAAACTCGCCGGCTGGGGCAGGGAGTACTACAACGACTACCGGCGGCGGCCGAAGTATCTGCCGCAACTTCCGGGGAGCAACTGAGTCGTGAAATCCCGTCAGCTGAAAGAAAAACTGCGCTTCTTATATTTCAAGGTCGTGCGCGGCGACGGTTCTCCGGAATACATCGCCCGCGGCTGGTCGCTCGGCGTTTTCATCGGGTGCGTGGTGCCGGTTTTCTGTCAGCTTTACATCGCGATTCCGCTCTCTTTTCTGTTTAAATCGTCCAAAATCGGCGCGATCGCCGGTACTTTTATTACGACGCCGCCGACGGCGATCGTGATCTATCCGTTGCAGATATGGATCGGCAACCGCCTGATCGGCGGTTCGCTCACCTTTTCCGGCATCAAATCGGCGACGGTGGCAATGTTGACCCGCGGCAACTTCAAGGCGTTCGGCGCGATGGGGGGCGAGATGATCGCATCCTTTTTTGTCGCCGGCGTGCTCTGGGGAATCATGATGGCGCCACTGGTCTATTGGTGCGTCCGCCGCATGGTGATGCGTTACCGCACCTTCCGCGCGGCAAAAGCGCAGAAAAAGGCGGCAAAACGATGACTGACCGCGAAGCCGCCGTCGTCCTCAATCTGATTTCCGGCATCGGATTTGTCAAATTTACCGCATTGCGCAATTATTTCGGGTCGGCGGCTGCTGCTGCCAATCGTTCGTTTGCCGAATATTGCGAGGTTCCCGGCATCGGGGAAATGCTCGCCGGCAAACTTGCCGATTGCAACTGGCAGGAGTCGTTCGACCTCGAAGCCGATCTCGCCGACCGCGCCGGAGTTCGTCTCGTCACTTATTTCGATGAAAATTACCCGGAGTGTCTGCGTCAGCTTTTTGATCCGCCACTGGTCTTATATGTGCGCGGCACGCTGGGGGAATTTCCCGACGCCGCCGTCGCCGTCGTCGGCACCCGCAAGACGACCGGCTACGGCAGACGCATGGCGCAGGCAATCTCGACCGATGCGGTGAATGCCGGATTTACGGTCGTTTCCGGACTTGCCTACGGCGTGGATACCGTCGCTCATCAGGCGGCGGTCGATGCCGGCGGACGCACGGTCGCCGTGCTGGCGGGCGGCCTTTTACATGTGCATCCACAGGAGAATTTGCCGCTTGCCAACGCGATCATTGCGCACGGCGGCGCATTGATCAGCGAATTCCCGATGGACTTCCCGGTGAGCCGCACCGGATTTCCGCGCCGCAACCGCATTGTTGCGGGGCTGGCGCGGGCGACGATCGTCGTCGAGGCAGGATTGCAAAGCGGCGCTCTGATCACGGCGAACCTTGCGCTTGAAAACGGCCGCGAAGTCTTTGCGGTGCCGGGGCAGGCGGACAATCCGCAAGCGGCAGGCTGTCACCAATTGATCAAAAACGGCGCGGCACTGATCGAGCGTTTCGACGATGTTCTGGAAAATTTCGGCTTCGGCTTTCTGCCCGGCTTGGCACCCGGCGAAGCTGATGGCGATGCGCCCGACTACGACGCCAGCTCCTTTGCCGATCTGCCGGCAAATCAACGCCGGTTGATGGAGTTGCTCGACGGCGGCGATGCGTCGCTTGAGGAAATTCAGATGGCGCTCGACGGCGATATCGCGACGCTCCTCGGCGATCTGATGCAATTGGAAATGAAGTTCCTCGTCGAGCGCGGCGCCGATCTGCGTTACCGCGTCGTGCGCCGGGTGTAGTGCAACGGCGTTCCGCTCTCAAAGTAGGCGATCTCCTCGCCGATCTCGCGCAGTGATTTTTCCAGACTTTGCCGCGTTGCGTCGGCATTTTCATCGGTGCCGGGCTTGTGATCGTAAAGCAAATAGTCCTTGCGGTGTGCAGTTTCCCCGACATTGGGCATGATGACGTTGGCGCCGGCGAGAATGCCGCGCTGCCGCCCGTCGAGAGGGGCGATCGCCTGCAGACTCGTCGCCGCGGCGATATTGACGTCGCGGAGCATCAACCGCGTCAACGCGATCATATTGAGCGCAAGTTCAAGCCGCTGACATTTTTCCTTTCCGGTATCGGGATGCGCCTGACCCATCGGCGTGTCGCCGTGAGCGAGGTAGGGCCCCATGCCGATCATATCGAGATCCATGTCGCGGAAAAATTCAAGATCGTGTGCGAGATCGTCGAGCGTCTGCCCCGGAATGCCGATCATTACGCCGCTGCCGACGGTGAAGCCGGCGCTCCGCAGATCATCGAGCGCCTGTTTGCGCAATTCGTAGCGTGACGCAGTATCGTGGATCTTGTGAAAAAGCACCGGGTTGGTCGACTCGATCCGCAGTAAATAGCGGTCGGCGCCCGCCGCGCGCCAGCGCCGGTAAACGCCGATGCTCTCTTCGCCGCACGAAAGCGTGACGCCGAGGGCGGGGAAACGATGTTTGATCACCTCGACCAGACGCGCGACGCGATCGGTGAACGCGTCGTCGTTGCGCTCGCCGCTTTGCAGGACGACGGCGCCGTAGCCGTGGTCGGCGGCAAACTGTACGCCGGCAAGGATTTCGTCATCGTCCAGCGTGTAGCGGGTGACTTTGGCGTTGCTTTTGCGGATGCCGCAATAAAGACAGTCGCATCGGCAGACGTTGGAAAATTCGATCAGTCCGCGCAGGAAGACGCGCGCGCCGACGATCTCGCGCTTGACGCGCAGCGCGGCACGGCGAAGTTCTTCAGCCGCATCGCCTTGTCGCGCAAGCAGTTGGGTGATCTCGTCGTGCCGGGGCATTCTGCCCCTTGAAATTTCTTCAATCAAGCAATCCATTGCCGGAAAATTCCAATTCCTTTTGCATGGCGTCGACGATTTCGCCGAAATAATCGAGCGCGGCGTGGACCGGCGCCGGCGTGGAAAGGTCGACCCCCGCGTCGCGCATGATGTCGAGCGCGTCTTTGGAACCGCCCGCCGAGAGGAAGCCGAAATAGCGATCGGTCTTACCCGAGAGGATGTCTTTTGCCAGCTTCAGCGCCGCGCTCATGCCCGTCGCGTATTTGTAGACGTAAAAGTCGTAATAGAAGTGGGGGATACGCGCCCACTCGAGCGCGATGAGACGACTCGGTTTGACCTCTGATCCGTAGTAGAGCCGGTTGAGCTTGAAATACTCTTTTTCCAGCAGATCGGCGGAAAGCGGCGTACCCTTTTCGCAGTGCGAATGGATCAACTCCTCAAATTCCGCAAACATCGTCTGGCGGTAGATCGTGCCGCGGATCTCGTCGGCGAGGTGGCCGTACAAATAGGCGCAGAATTCGTGATCGTTGCGATTTTCCTTGAGGAGGTATTCAAAAAGCAGTGCTTCGTTGGTCGTGCTGGCGACTTCGGCGACGAAAATCTCGTAGTCGGCGTAGTGGTAGCTCTGGTGCGTGCGGCTGTAGTAGCTGTGGAGCGAATGCCCGAGTTCGTGCGCGAGCGTGAAAACGTCGTTGAGCGTGCCGTTGAAATTCAACAGCAAGTAGGGGTAGCTGTCGAAACAGCCGCTCGAGTAGGCGCCGGAGCGTTTCCCCTTGCGCTCGGGGGCGTCGATCCACCGTTCGGAAAAGGCGCGTTCGAGAATTTCGCCGTACTCCTTGCCGAGCGGAGCGAGCGCCGCCTTGACGAGTTTCGCCGCTTCATCAAAGGTATAGCGCTTGTTGCAAGCGGGCAACAGCGGATTGTAGATGTCGTACATGTCGAGCTTGTCGAGCTTCAACACCTTTTTGCGCAAGGTGATGTAGCGGTAAAAGGCGTCGAGGTGGCTGTGGACGGCTTCGATGAGGTTGTGGTAAACGTCGACCGGGATCGCATCGCCGTCGAGCGCGGCGCTCAGCGCGGAATCGTAATGGCGCAGTTGCGCTTCGGCGACGTGGACTTTGACATTTCCTTCGAGCGTCGATGCAAAGGTATTGCGGAACTTCCGGTACGTCTTGTAGAGCTTCCCGAACGCCTTTTTGCGCACGTTGCGGTCGGCGGATTCAAGAAAGGTGAGGTAATTTCCGTGCGTGAGGGGGATCCGCTTGCCTTGCTCGTCGACACTCTTGGAAAAGTCGAGTTCCGCGTCGTTGAGGATCTCAAAGGTGTTGGACGAACTGCCGAGCGCGTCGGAAAGGACGCCGAGCATTTTTTCTTCCGGTTCGCTCAAGGAATGCTGTTTGCGCCGCAGGATGAAGCGGATCGTATATTCGTAGGGCTTGAGCGCTTTGTCCTGCAGGAACTTTTCGATCTTGTCGTTGTCGATGGCGAGCAGTTCCGGGTCGAACCACGCTTGCGTCGGTGCGAGCTTGGCAAGCAACGCCGAAACGCGGTCGACTTTTGCGCGATTGGCGTTGATGAGCGTATTCTCGTCGCTTTTCAAATGGGCGAAGACGTAGACCTTTTCGACCAGCCGGTCGAAATCGTCGGAAGCTGAGATCGCCGCCGCCAGCATTTCGGGCGATTGGGCAAGCTTTCCGCGAAAAGCGAGGAATTTTTTCGCCAGCGGTTCAATACGGGCAAAATCCTTTTCCCAACTTTCGGCGTCGGCATAAAGCGCCTCGAGGTTCCAGACAGGGAGATGGTTGTTGTCGTTCATACAGAGATCCTATTTTGAGTGGTTTTGTTTCCCGAAAGATTCAGGCAAATAGCGACAGACGACAATCGTCACAGCAAAACTTGCGAACGTCGCCACCGTCACCCAGAGGAAAAAGAGCTGATATTTCCCGAGCGCCGGCAGATAATGCGGCAACGAAACGAGAATCTTGCCGGAAACGACGCCCGGCAACCGCAGGCCGAGGATCATCAGACAAGTGAGATACGAAAAGATCGTCGTCTGAAATCTGCCGCATTTCCCTGCAAGATAAAGCATCAGCAACATATAGCCCGAGAAGCCGAAGCCGTAACCGAATTGTTCGACGGAAATGATCGTCGCCTGCAATCCCGGATGGCGGACGGGGAAAAACGCCCAGAGCAAATAGAGCAAATCGGGCACGTTGAGCAAAAGCGCCATCGGGAAAAGCGTTTTCTTGAGCCCCCAGTGCGCCGCCGCCCAGCCGCCCGCTACGCCGCCTGCGAGCATCGCCGCCACCGCGTAGACGCCGTTGAAAAAGCTGTAGCGCGATAACGTCATTGCGCCGCCGTCGGGCGCGAGCAAAAAGAGTTTGCCGACGATCACAAGTTGCGCTTCCGCAAAACGGTAAAAGAGGAGAAAGAGCAAAAATGCCCCGAGATGCGGCAGTTTGCCCAAAAATTTGACCGCTTCAAGCCAACTTTGTGCGGCACGCGCTTCCAGTTGCCGCTCTTTGGGCAAAGCGAAAATATGCCAGACGGCGAGGAGGAAAAAGACGGTCGCCCCGAGTGCAAACGCTTGTTGCCACGGAGAAAATCCGTGGAAAGTTTTCGTATTGGCGACAAAGATCAGCAATCCCCCGTTGGCGAGGATCATCGCCGCGCGGTAGCAGACGCTGCGCCAGCCGGAGTAAACGGCCTGTTGATGGCTGTCGAGCGCGACGAGGTAAAAGCCGTCGGCGGCAATGTCGTGCGTCGCTGAAAAGAACGCTCCGGCAAGCAGAAGATAAAAGAGCGCTTGAGGCAGTGGATCCAGCAACAACACCGCGGCGCCGAAAGCAAGGCAAAGCGCGAACTGCATTGCAATGATCCACTTTTTCTTGGTTGCCGTACAGTCGATGAGCGACGACCAGAGCGGCTTGAAAACCCATGGAAAACCGAGGATGCTGACATTGCGGGCGATTGTTTCGGGGGCTTCACCCAGCGCGGCAAAGAGGACGACGGCGACTTCGCAGATGATCGCCGCCGGCACCCCCTCCGCAAAATAGAGCGAAAAGATCCACGAGGGGAAACACTTGTTGATGGATTTCGGCATTTTTTATCCTCTTGAAATAAAAACGCGGTTCCCTCAAAAATTCAGGGAAACCGCGTTGGATTGCAACTTTGTAAAAAGTTTTATTCCCACTCAATCGTCGCGGGGCCCTTGGGGCTCAGATCGTAGAGCACGCGGCAGACACCCGGCACTTCGGCGAGAATCCGGTCGGTGATCTTCTTGAGGAGCGCCCAGTCGAGTTCCGGCACGGTCGCCGACATCGCGTCGACGGTGTTGACGGCGCGGATGATGACCGGCCAGTCGAAAACGCGCTTGCCGTCGCGGACGCCGGTCGAGCGGTAATCGGGCACGACCGTAAAGAACTGCCAGACTTTGCCGACCAAACCGGCATTGGCGAATTCTTCGCGCAGGATCGCGTCGGCTTCGCGCAACGCGTTGAGGCGGTCGCGGGTGATCGCACCGGTGCAGCGGACGCCGAGACCGGGGCCCGGGAAGGGCTGACGGTTGACCATCGAGTCGGGCAGACCGAGGGCGGCGCCGACGACGCGGACTTCATCCTTGAAGAGCAGTTTGACGGGCTCGACCAACTGGAATTTGAGATCTTCCGGCAAACCGCCGACGTTGTGGTGCGCCTTGACGCCGTGGCTTTCGAGGATGTCGGGGTAGATCGTCCCCTGCGCGAGGAAGTCGATGTTTTCCAGTTTGCGCGCTTCTTCTTCGAAGACGCGGATGAATTCGCCGCCGATGACCTTGCGCTTGGCTTCGGGTTCGGCAACGCCCGCGAGTTTGTCGAGGAAACGGTCGGTCGCATCGACGTAGATCAGATTCGCCGCCATCTGGTTGCGGAAAACTTCGATGACCTGTTCGCTTTCGCCTTTGCGCATCAGACCGTGATTGACGTGAACGCAGACGAGCTGTTTGCCGATCGCCTTGACGAGCAACGCCGCGACGACGCTGCTGTCGACACCGCCGGAAAGCGCGAGCAACACCTTGCCCGTGCCGACTTGAGCGCGCACTTTGGCGATCTCTTCGGCAATGAATTTTTCAGCGAGTTCGCGGGTGTTGATCCGCTTCATATCAGCCGGTCTCACATTTTCATCGATCATAGTGAAATTCCTTTATTTTGTTGTTGTTTTAATATAACAAAAAAGGAGCGATTTGTCAATCGAAACCCGAAAAAAATCTACAAAAAAACGTGTTAAAAATATAAAAAGGTAATTTAGTAAGGAAATTTTGCCGTCTTCTTTGGGGCGGCGTTCAAAAAGAAAAAAGCACGAAACGTTATCGTGTCCAGCGCCACGGCGCGAGAAACTTTTCCGACTGCGAAAAGGGGGCGCTGCCGAAAAAACCGCGGTGGGCGGAAAGGGGCGACGGGTGGGGCGCGGCAAGGATCAGGTGGTCGCGATCTTGCGCGATCAGCTCTTTTTTGCCGATGGCGAAATTGCCCCAGAGGATGAAAACCTTGTGACGCTCCTTTTGCGCGATGGCGCGCACGATCGCGTCGGTGAACTTTTCCCAGTGGAGCTTGCGGTGGCTGCCCGGTTGATTTTGCCGCACGGAAAGCACGCTGTTGAGCAACAAAACGCCATTTTTCGCCCACGGCGCAAGATCGGTCGAAGCGGGGCAGGGCACGCCGAGGTCGCGGCTGTATTCCTGAAAGATGTTGCGAAGCGACGGGGGCGTTTTGACGCCGTCGGGCACGGAAAACGCGAGTCCCTGCGCTTCGCCCGGGTTGTGATAGGGGTCCTGCCCGATGATGACGACTTGGATTGCCTGCGGCGGCGTCAATTCGAGCGCGTGAAACAGCGCGCCGCGCGGCGGGTAGACCGTCTGCGTTTCGCGTTCGGCTTCGACGCCCGCGAGGATCCGGTCAAGATGCGCAAAGTCGGCGAAGCCGTCGAGATAGCTTTTCCAGGCGTCGGGCAAAAAATCCATCGCGCTTAAAGTTCCGAGATCGAAACGCGCACCTTTGAGGTGATGCTTTCGCCGGGCGCAAGCATCGGCAAGATCCCCTTGGCGGCGTTTGCCGCCTGACCTTCGGGAAGGCAGTTCGCCGGTTCAAGACCGAGGACGTATTCGCCTTGCCCCATCATTTTCCACTCGATGAGATAGGGCAACTCTTTGGTGCGGTAGCTGACGCGAAGTTTCCGTTTGCTGTCGTAATTGACGAGTTCGATCGCGGCGAAGCCGTCGGCGTCCGCCGGGATCTTGTGATAAAAGACCTGTTCCGTGAAACCGGCTTGCGGCGCTTCCATATACTGCCACGCCTTGAGCCCCGCTTGGGCAACGGCGTTTTGCGGCACGACTTCGTGCTCCGGCGCTTCGAGCGTCGCGCCAAAGGAAACGAGCGGCCAGCCGAAATTCATGTGCAGCAACAGCATGTAAGGCGATTGGCGGAAACCGTCGTTGGTGACGGAGTTTTCGATCTCGATCGTATTGTCGCCGTAGGCGGTTGTGATCGTGCGGCGCAACAGCAGATTTTCGCCGAAAACGCGCGCGTGGCGCGCCGTGCCGGAAACGGTCAAAACATAGCGGCCGTTTTCCCACTTGGCGGAAGTGCTCAAATCGGAAACCGGCGTGTGCGAGATCCTGCCGTGGAGCCCGTGGCTTTCGCCGTTGACTTCGCCGGGACCGCCGACGTTGAGAAGCCCCGCGGTTGTCAGCATGCCGCCGCCCCAGGTGCGGAGCCACTCGAAGCCCTGCGCGTCGTAAAAGGCGGGGCTGGCGCTGCCGTCGTTGGGGAGCCAGACGAAATTCTGCCCAGAAAAGCTTGCTTCGCCGATGTCGAGCGCGCGGTCGGGGTAAACGCAGAAATGCAAGCCGCTGCCGTTGTCGACGTCGACGAGCCGCATGCCTCTGCCGGGGCCTTCGGCGATTTCCAGTTGACGGATGGCGGCAAGTTGACGCAACGAGCCGAGCGCGGGACGGTCACTTTCGGTATAGCTCATAAATCCTCCTGAATTTTGCGGGAAGCCGCCAAAATGGCGCGGTAAATGTCAAGTATTTGCGCTTCGGGGATCACCCCGCTGTTGAGTTGCGCGATTTTTTGGAGCAACAATTCTTCGCGCGCCGCATCCAGGACGGGCAGCGCGCGTTCTTTTTTATAAAGCCCGATCTCGCGGGAAAGCGCGCAACGCTCTTGGAGCGCGGCGACGATTTCGCGGTCGACGCGATCGATCTCGACGCGCAGTTGCGGCAGATCTTTCATCGGATGAATCCTTTCCACGTGAGGCAAATGCCGGCGGGCAAAACTTTGCCGGTGCTTTCCGGAATGCTCATTTCGCGCGCGTCGATCTCGCCTTTTGAACCAAAAACTTGTTCGACGAGCCGCTGCAACACGAGGATGGAAAATCCGGGCGAGTGCGAACTCAAGACCAGCGTGAATTCCTTGCCCGGGCGGTGCAACGCCTTGCACGATTCCAGCAACGGCAAAAGATCGCTTTCGATTTTCCACAATTCGCCTTTGTTGCCGCGACCGAAAGTCGGCGGATCGAGGGCGATCAGATCGTACTGGGAGCCGCGGCGCAATTCGCGTTTGACGAATTTGTTGACGTCGTCGGCGATCCAGCGGATCGTGTTGGGCACGTCGCAGTTGAGCTGTTGGATCTCGCGGCCCCATTCGATCATGCCGAGCGCGGCGTCGAGGTGACAGACTTTTGCGCCGGAACGCGCCATCGCCATACTGCCCAAGCCGGAGTAGCCGAAAAGATTGAGCATGTTTTTGTCTTTGCCGTCCAAATTGGCGAAAATCTGCCAGTTGGCGTACTGCTCGGCGAAAAAGCCGAGGTGGCCGAAGTTGGTCGGCTTGACCTTGATCCTGAAATTTGCGTACTCGATCACCCACGATTCGGGGAGCTTTTTCGACCAGCCGCCCGTGCCGTCGTTTTTGCGGCAAAAGGTCGATTCCGCTGCTTCCCATTCGCACGCGGGCAATGAGGGCGCCCAAAAGGCGTTGAGGGCAGGGCGGATGATGCGGTGTTTCCCCACTTGTTCAAGTTTGCGCAGATTGCCGCTGTCTAAAAGTTGGTAAAGATCGTTATTCATTTTGGTAGATCACTTCCCCGCGCCGCACGGTCATCAGCAAGCGGTTGGTTCCCTTTTCAAAGATCGCGAGGTCGGCGAGCCGCCCGGGGAGCAACACGCCGCGGTCGAGGAAGCCGAAATTGCTCGCGGGATTGGCAGTGACCGCCTGTGCCGCGCGGGTCTCGGCGAGGTGCCCCGAACTCATCAAACTGTGCCAGCCGGTGTCGAGCATCGTCGTCGTGCCGGCGAAAATGCCGTCTTCCGTTTGGGAAAAGCCGTTGACCACCTTGATCGGCGTAGGGCCGATCCGGTAGTTGCCGTCGGGCATGTTGTACGCCATCGTGCCGTCGCTGATGCCGATGATGCGGTTCGCCCGCTTGCAACGGCAGGCGAGATCGACCATCCGCGGGTGGACGTGGCGGCCGTCGATGATCATTTCGGCGGTGACGCGGGGGTCGGTCAGCACGATGCCGGCGAGGGTGATCTCGCGCTGGTGCAACGGCAACATACCGTTGAACAAATGCGTGCAGTAATTGGCGCCGGCGTCGATCGCACGCAAGGTTTTCTCGCCGTCGGCGAGACTGTGCCCCATCGACGGCTTGACGTCGACACTGCGCAGATATTCGATGAGCCTGGTGGCGTTTTCCAGTTCCGGGGCGAAGGTCATCATCTTGACGAGTCCGCCGCCCGCCGAGATCAATTCCTTGGCGAGATAAAGGTCGATCGGGCTGATCGCGCTTTCCGGCTGGGAACCGCGCCGGAGCGGATTGAGAAACGGTCCTTCCAAGTGGATCGCGAGCGGTTCCGCGCCGGGCATCGGCTTTTTCATCTCGTCGGCGAGGCGCGCCAGATTTTTGAGCATTTTTTCCGGTTCGTCGGCGACGACGCTCGGAAAAAATCCGGTGACGCCGCAACCGCCGAGCACGCGGCTCATTTCCTGCAACGTCGACGGTGAATCGGCGATCGTCGAGCAGTCGCAACCGCCGGCGCCGTGAATGTGGGTGTCGATGAAACCCGGCGTGATGTAGGCGTCTTTGAAACAATGGATCTCAAAGGTGTCGTCCATCGCGAAACCGGAAAGTCCGCCGACGGCGAGAATGGTCTCGTCCTGAACCAGCACCGCCGCGTGTTCGATCGTGCGGTCGGGGGTGATCATGTAGTCCGCCTGATAGAGGACGCGATGTTTCTTTTTTTCGTTCATCGTTTCACTTCACCGTCATTACGCAAAGAGTTTTTTCCGCAGATAGCGGCACTGGATGATCTTTTCGCGCAGTTCGTTTTCGCCGTAGAAGTAGTGGTTCGCCGCCTCGAAGCCGATGCGCGAATCGCTTTTGACGACCTTGAGCAGTCGAAGCGCGAGCGATTCCTCCTCGTCGATCAAAGCCCGGGTCGCATCGAGCTTGCCGGCGTCGCGCAAACAGATGAAAGCAATCTGACAGTAGGTACTGCGCAGACAGCAGTAAGTGCCCTCGGCGCGGCTCCACAATTCCTCGAAATTGGCGCGGTATTGCGCATCGAGTTTCGTCCCGATCGCGCGCAACTTTTCCAACGCGACGCCCCATTTTTCGGAAACGTCGCGGAAGGCGTTTTCCATCACGTCGGCGGGATAGTGACCGTTGCCCGACCAGAGGTCGAGGTCGTCGTAAGGAATGCCGCAGACCATGCCGGCGGCAAGACCGGTCTTTTTCTCATAAAGCAAGTTTGCCGGGCCGACGTTTTGCGGCGAGTAGTAAATCTGATAAGCGTCGTGGAAGGGAATCCCGCGGAACGCTTCGCCGAAATCGCGCCAGACGGCGTAGACTTCCTTGCCGAAAGGCCCGAATTGGAGATCGGCAAGCTCGGTCGCGCGATGCTTGAGCAATTCCAGATTGCCGCCGGGGTAGCCGCCGAGCGTCCAGCTGAGCATGATGTTTTCGACGCCGATCTTGCGGAGATTGTCGAGGTGCTCCTCGACGAGCGTCGGCACGGGGATCGACGGGATCCCGCCCATTTCCCAACTGGTGTTGGCTTGGATCTTGGCGACGGTGACGTGGCCGGTTTCCTTCGCCATTTTCCACATACGCTGCGCCTGCGCGCCGGGGCCGACCTTGGAGATCGAGTAGTCGCGCACCTTGCCCAAAACGCCGCCGATGTGGCTCTCGACGCCGGTTTCGCTGACATTCATGATCTCGACGTTTTTTGGGAGCATTTCCAGCAGCTGGCGATCCCATTGGGGCTCCCACGACCAGGTGTAGGCGATGAGCCGCATGGCGGTGCCGGACTTTTGAATGCCGTCGTCGATCGCTTTCATCACGGCGGCGATGTTTTCCGCCTTGGAGTGCTGATGACAGGCGGGGCAGTCGGTCGCCATTTCAGAGGGCAGCGGCGGATCGTCGGGATCCACCGGAGCGAGGTCGCGGGCGAGACAATGGGTGACATTCTCGCTCTGGGTGATCGTGTAAATGCCGCCGAGTTCGGGGACGGCGCGGCAGAGTTTTTCGATGCCGTCGGAAAGGTTTTCGAGCATCCCGGGCGCCCACGGGCAGAAAGAACGGCTGCCGGTCGACGCGTGGACGGGACCGCGCCACTCTTCGTGCTCGAGTTTGATGCGAGCGGGAATGCCGCGCGGCTCGTTGAAGTAAAGGAAAAGCCCGATGCCGTACTTGCGGCAACGCTGGGCGATCGCCTTGAGCTTCGCCAACCGCTCGTCGCAACGCGCCGAAAGCGGCATATCCTTGCCGAGATAGGGGATCAACTGATAGAGGATTCCGGGCATCCAGACGGCGTTGACGCCGCAACTGGCGTAATCGCGCAAAATGCTTTCAGGGAAAGGATCGGGCGCTTCCGGGAGCAACGCATCGCCGTAGACGGCGGCGTAGGAAAAGATCATCTTGAGATGGGTCGCATCGGGCTTGCCGGTAAAGGGCTTCTGCCCGAATTTCGCGATGAAGTCAAAGGGTGCTTCGCTCGTTTCGGGGAGCCGGGCATTGACTTCTTTCATCGTCTTGGCGATTTCGGCGACCGCGGCGTGCTCGGTGTCGGAAAGCTCGCGGTAGACGACCTTGTCGCACTGCGGCTTGAAAAAACTTAATTTGACGAAAAGGAAATCGTCTTCGAGGAGCGTGAACTCCAATTTTTCCGGCGTCCAGTTGAGAAGTTTTAAAAGTTGCTCGTAATTGAGCAGTTGCCAGTTGTATCGGATCAGCGTCTGAAAACCGCGATCCATATATTTGTCGAGCGCGCGGTCGTCGCGGACGAGCCCCATTTCGGCAGCGGCGGCAAGGATGTTTGCTTCGCTTGTTTCGAGCACTTCGGCAAGGCGTTTGGGGGAAACGCGGTTCCAGTTGCGCCAGATGACGCCGAGGTGCGGAGCGGGAAAGTGCGCGTAATCGAGCGCCTTGGGGGCGCTGCCGATGGGAAGTTCCTGAATCGTCATATAAAATCTCCTTATCTTTAAGTGTACTTATGGTAAATATAGCGTCAGATTGCCGATTTGCAAGTTCAAAATGCAAAAATCATATGAGCGATTATATCAACGCCAAGAATGCAGATGAAACTACCCCCGTCCCCTGCGTCGCCTTTGTCTTCTTGAGTCTTGTGTCCCGTGCCGGCGGCGCGGTACGCTGCTTTGCGCCGATCAAGCACCTTGGTTGCTTAACCTTGGCAGGTTTTGCGACTGCCCTTTTTTTGGGGGGATCAACGCTTGATTATGCCCGCACGTCGCCGATGTTGTCGGCGTTGCACAAGATCATGACGAGGCGGTCGATGCCGAGCGCACAGCCGGAAGATTCGGGCAATCCCTTGTCGAGCGCGGCAAAGAAAGCCTCGGGCTCGGGGTAGCGCGCCATATTCTGACTGGCGCGAAACGCGGCGGATTTTTGGAAGCGTTCCTTTTGCTCCGCGGCGTCGGTCAATTCGCCGAACGCGTTGGCGAGTTCGACGCCGCCGAGGTAAAGTTCCCAGCGTCGGGCGACGCGCGGATCAACTTCGGAAATTTTGGAAAGCGACGCGCGATTGGCGGGGTAGTCCATTAAAAAGGTGAGCCCTTCTTTGCCGAGTTCAGGTTCGACTTTGGTGACCATCCGTTCGTCAAATGTGCCGTCGGCGTCCGCCTGAAACGCAGAAACGCCGGCGTAGCGTTTGAAAGCGTCGTCAACGGTGATGAAAGTCGCGCGACCGAGGTCGTAGCTTTTGCCCCAGAAATTCACTTTGGTCGTGCCAAAGAGTTTCTGCGCCGTTTCCATCACGAGCGATGCGGTAAAGTTGGCGAGGGTGAGGTAGTCCCATTTTGCGGCGTAGAATTCAAGCATCGTAAATTCCTCGCGATGCTTGCGCCCGAATTCGCCGAGCCGGAAACAACTGCCGATCTGAAAGATCTTTTGCATGCCGTCGGCAAGGAGGCATTTCATCTCAAGTTCAGGGCTGGTGCGCAAAAACTGCTCCCCGGAGGGCACAGCCTCGATGTATTCTTCAGGGGCAGGGGCGGCGATGCGCACTTTGGTTTCGACCTCGAGGAAGCCCGCACTATAAAAAAAATCGCGCACTGCGCGCAAAAAAGCGGAGCGCAGTGCGAGATTTTGAAGCTTGTCAGCCATTCAAACTTACGCTTTGCTGACGCGTTCGGCGTAGGCGCCGGTACGGGTGTCGATCTTGATGATGTCGCCCTGATTGATGAAAAGCGGCACCTGAAGTTCGTAACCGTTGTCGATCTTGGCGGGCTTCATCACGTTGGTCGCGGTATCGCCGCGGACGCCCGGCTCGGTCTCGGTGATTTCCTTTTCGATGAAAGTCGGCAGCGCGATGTCGATCGGTTCGCCGTTGAAAAGGACGAAATTGCAGAGGCTTTCTTCGATCAGGAAGTAGGTTTTGTTGCCGAGGACGTCGGCGGCAACGCTCATTTCTTCAAAGGTGTTGGGATCGCTGAAAATGTAGCTGTTGCCGTCGAAGTAGGAGTAATACATCTCGCGCTCTTCGATATCGGGCTCATCGATTTTGTCGGTGGGGCGATAGGTTTTTTCCATACCGATGCCGGTGATCATATTTTTCATGCGGCAGCGGTAGAGCGCGGTGCCTTTGCCGGGTTTGCAGAATTCAAACTCGGTGATGACCCACGGCGCTCCGTCGATCTGAATTTTCAGACCCTTCTTGAGATCGGATGCACTGAACATAAGTTACTCCTTGCAAATGGGGTTTCAGTTTGCATACAAATGATATTCTATTAATATACACGCGAATCGCGTTTTTTGCAACTTGATTTTTGAAAAAATGATGCTAATTTAACTTTTGAACATGTTTTCAATGGATTGATACAAGAAAGGTGTTTCTTATGGAAAAGGTTTTTGCTTTTGATGTTGGGACCGCATCGTTGGGTATTGCTGTGCGCAAAGATTTTGATATGATTCGTTATGAATCTTTGTTGTTACCCCAAGAGGCTGGTGGAATGGATGAGCTTCGAGAGGCTCGCAGGCAATATCGCACAAGATTAGCACACGCGGCAAGAGAGGCATATTGGAAAAGAATTTGCGAGGAAGCTGGAATAGAAGTCTTGCATTCCCGTATTCATGGTGATGCATCCTTACATATTCCATCGTCACCGGGAGATCCTCGATTGGAACGAGAATTTGCAGCACCGGGGGATGAGACAATCTATACGTCTTGTTTGTTGAGAATTAAACTTCTGCAAGGTGCAAAACTTGAAGGATGGCAGGTCTTCAAGGCGGTTCGTTCCGCTTTGCAACGACGAGGATTTGATCGAAATGTGCCATGGAAAAATCGTGCGGCTTCAAAGACCAATGCCGATGATGATTCCAAGACCGCAAAGAATGCGATGGAATACGAAAAGATGCTGTTGGAAATTGTGAATCAACAAAGGGAATATTTGTATCCGTGTTATTTTGATGCCTTTCAGATGGGGCTGTGGAATCCCCGTAACAACCAAATATTACTCCGCCCGTCAAAGATATCGAATCGTGCCCGCGGTTATACTCCCCCTCGCGAATTAGTGATCGCAGAGTTGAGTGCTTTGCTACAAAATGCTGCAAAGCTTTTCCCAAAGTTGGTTGGAAAAATAGATGAAGTTCTTTGGGGACCAGGAAAAGAACAGTATGCTTCCTTTTTTGCAGAAAAACGCAATGCGCTTCATCTAAAGGAAGGGAGTGCTGGCGATTGGGAATCGTTACTTGGACAAAAAATCCCTCGTTTTGATAATCGTCAACCGGGAAAATGTGCATTGATTCCTCGTTTCCACGTATGTCAAGCAAGCGATACTGCGATAATTGAATCAACTTTTTTGCTCAAAGTAAAAAATCTTCGTGTGCTTTCTCCAGAGGGGAAAGAGGTTTTCTTTTCGCCGGAAACGATACGAGTTATTTTAGATACGGCAAGAATTAAGGCACGAGCAAAAAGGGAAGAATTGCGTTTAGCGCAAGCAGATAAAGAAGCAATTCAAGCGGCAGTCGCATCTGCCTATAAAATCACAAAGACTGACTTGAAAAAAACACTTCGCAGTATGAAATATGATATTCTTCCTGGAAACGAAGAGGTCGAAGCACCTAAAATTTCCGGACGGGCAAGATTATCTCGCCCTGCTGCAAAAATTATGCGAGATCTCATTTTGAGCGGAGAATCGCCTCGGGCGTTTTATCAGAAATTGCTCCAATGTCCGCCTAAAGATATTCCTGGTGCCACGTTATCTGATGACCTGCAGTTTTTGCTGATGATGCCAGATAGTTGGGAGGGAATTCATATTCCGGATATGGCAGGCAAAAAAATTCAAGAGAGTGCTCAATCTCCAGATGATCTCGTGCGACAATTGATTGCTGAACAGAGGAGTCCAATCGTTCGGTTGCGATTGGAGATTTTTGATCGAGAGTTGAAACGACTTTTGGATGATCCAGCAATTGGTAAGCCTGATCGCATCGTGATGGAATTTGTACGAGGAGATTTTCTCGGAGAAGAAAAAAAGAGAAAGCTTGAAGCTGAGATAAAAAGACGCCATAAAGAAAATTTAGAAATTCGCACTACTGCTACGGAACAAGGTTATAGCAGCGGAACAGACCTTTTGAAACTTAAGTTGCTCAAAGAGCAAGCATACGTGTGCCCTTATACGGGAGATGTTCTTTCTTGCTTTGCTTTGGAGGATTTGGAAGTCGATCATATTGTTCCGCGCCATGGCGGTAAAAACGGTTCTGATGGATTTACAAATAAAGTCGTTACAAGCCGAACGACCAATCAGTTGAAAGGCGCCCGTACCCCATATGAATTTTTGCATGGTTCAGGGAAATGGACGGCGTATTGCAATCGGGTGATGGCGATGAAAGTTTCCAAGCGAAAGCAACGTCTGTTGTTGTCTCCTGATGCAGAAAAACTCGATCAAAAATATTCGGATCTTTGCTCCACGGCATGGATTGCTCGCGTTTTTCGGGATATTGCCGCCGTTCGCTGTTGTTGGCCAGAAGGAGCTATAGGAAGCGAACGTCATATTGTTGTAATAAACGGCGCGATAACGGCTGCGTTGCGTCGTCGTTATCGAATTGATTCATTGCTTGCTCCTGAATGCAAAAGTGCCGATGAAATTGAAAAGAAAAATCGCGATGATAAGCGTCATCATGCACTTGATGCAATGGTTTTGACATTTACGACTTTTTGGATGCGTAATCCTGCTTTGCGAGATAAATTGGCACTGCCGGACAAAATAGATCGATATTATTTCCAGAAGTACATCGATGAGGTTAATCCTCGTAATATCATATTTCCCAGAGCTGGATTGGAAAAAACGATTTACGGAAAAAGAGAGATTGATGGTCAAAGCAAGATGACTAAAAGAGAAGACATTGTTTCTTTTGGTATTGATAACAAGGGGAAATTTGTTGAAAAATCGGTGCTCTCAAACTTTAGAGATGTATGCGATGAAAAGTTACGTTCGTATTTGCAAACATCCTTTGCAAATGCAAAAATAGACAGCACTGAAAAATGGATGTTTTGGTGTCAAAACTTAAAAAGCCCAGATACCGGGATGCCGATTAAAAAGGTGAGAATTGTAAAAGGAGGCATCGAGGAATATAAAAATCTTTCCAAAGACGGAGATGTTTTTGGGGGACAATATCGCAAGGGTGATCAGCACAAAGGGTATTTTGTTTATCTTGACACAAAAAACAAGCCTCGTGTTGCACCAGTCTATGCTCATGCTTCTGTTTCCCTTGAGCGCGAAAAATTATGCAAACTTGGTTTTACTGTTGTTGATTTTTTTCAAAGTGGCTGCAGTGTGGAAATAAAAGTTCATGCGATCAGTGGAAAAAATCACGTTTCGCCCGGTGTTTATATGCTTACTTCAATCTGGACGCAGGGTACAATTGCGCTCTTTAAAAATGGAGAAAAGTATCTTGTCAGCCTTTCGTCGATTTCTGATATTGCGTCGAATCTAAAAAGATGTTAGAAGTATGAGTTATCAACTGCTGCATATTCTTTCGCATGGATGCATTTTGCGTAAAGAGCGAGGACAGTTGGTTATGCGTACGCCACAGGGGGATGAAAAGCGTCGCGCCTTGGAAGATTTGCGTGCGATTATTATTGCAGCGCGCGGGCTCTCGTTTAGTAGCGATCTCCTTGAAGCGTTATGCTCAAACGGAACTGTTGTTTTGCTCTGCAATGAAAGATATTGCCCTTGTGGCATTGTTGCTCCATTGACTCACGTTGTTCAAACTGAGTCGGTAGTGCAACAATGTAAGATTGGATCAATTCTTCACTCGCGATTATGGAATCGTATTGTTGCAGACAAAATAGAAAATCAAGCTAACATTCTACGTCTATTTGAAATTTCATCAGGATTTCCCCGCCCAATAGGAAAAAGGAATTACGAAGAAGCGACTGCCGCGCGTTATTATTGGCGTAAGTTTTTTGAGAGTTTGGGGGTGCCCTCGGAAATCAGAGATCAAGAAAGAAATACCCCGATTAATAACATGTTGAACTATGGCTATGCTGTTCTTTCAGCATTGATTCATCGCTCTATTGTAGGTCATGGATTATTGCCTGAAATCGGTTTCCATCACGCACTTCGTTTTGCCGGATATCCTCTTGTCTATGATTTGATGGAACCTTTTCGTCCTATGGTAGATTATTTGCTGTTGCTTTTCTTAAGGGGAAGGGCAGGTTTTGAAGATGAAAAACTATTTGAAGCATGGTGTCGCAATGTCGCAACGGGGTTGTTGCAGATAGTGCTTAAAACGCCACAGCAACCGATGAAACTTTTGTATGCCATTGATCAGTATATTGCGATGATTGCCGATTGCTTAAAAACCAACAAAATTACACCTTATTGGAGTCCGGTTCTTGAAAAACAGTCGATTCAAAATGGGATGGATCATAACAATGTTTGATCTGCCGGTTATGACGACCGCAGAACGCAAAGAGGCGACAAAATTTCGCAAAAATCTGTTGGATGATGGTTATACTATGATTAATTTTTCCGTCTATGTACGTCCATGTGTGGACTGGCAACGTATGCGGAAGCACACAGAGCGCTTGCAATGTTTTACTCCCGTCGGGGGGAATGTTCGAACTTTTTTTATAACGGATCGCCAGTGGATGGACGCAGTTTGTGTTGTTGGGGCTGATTATCCAGAGGCTCACAAGTTGCCTCCTGAAATGCCGGAACAACTTGAATTTTGGTAAAAACGAAAACGGATATACAGGCGAAACAATAAAGTTTCGGTGCTGTATATCCGCATTCATCAGTTAAGATTTGAGTGTAACTTAATATAGCACAGAGATGTTGATTTTGCAAATTATTACAAAACATCTTGTTGCGCAACGGTTTGCAAAACCATCCTCTAATATACCATCAAAAAACACTCAAATCAAAAC
>DCFZ01000055.1:70950-71369 GCA_002314455.1 Lentisphaeria bacterium UBA1791
CTCTAATATACCATCAAAAAACACTCAAATCAAAACTTAATATTAAACACTCTGATATTGTTGATCTCTAATATACCATCAAAAAACACTCAAATCAAAACAAGGCCGCCGATATTTTCAACAACAAGATCCTCTAATATACCATCAAAAAACACTCAAATCAAAACAGCGACAAGCCGTTTTTGGCGCAGATGCCGCTCTAATATACCATCAAAAAACACTCAAATCAAAACCCTTTGCTGTCGTAATACCACTTAATTGTCCTCTAATATACCATCAAAAAACACTCAAATCAAAACGCACAGCAAAAGATAATGGAGCATTGTCTGCTCTAATATACCATCAAAAAACACTCAAATCAAAACAGTACTTCATCGACCCGAACACCGGCAGTACTCTAATATACCATCAAAAAACAC
>DCFZ01000055.1:71430-92549 GCA_002314455.1 Lentisphaeria bacterium UBA1791
CATCAAAAAACACTCAAATCAAAACTTGACACCGATGTGATTCAGGAGAAGCTCGCTCTAATATACCATCAAAAAACACTCAAATCAAAACAGAATGGGCTTCGGCTCGTTGCAACAACGTCTCTAATATACCATCAAAAAACACTCAAATCAAAACCTCTCGCCGGACTGTCGCACTTCACCCTGCCTCTAATATACCACCAAAAAACACTCAAATCAAAACGCGGGCTCATCTCTCATCTCTCATCTCTCATCTCTCATCTCTCATCTCTTCAAAGCGCCTTACTCGGCAACGACTTCAAAAAAAAAGGCGGCCGCATCGCTGCGACCGCCCTTGGACGGATCTCAAATTCCGGGAACTTATTTATCCCAGGCGTGACCGGCGGAGCCGAGCACGTTGATGATCTTGTGCGTGTACATCGCCTTCATCCGGTCACGGGCGGGGCCGAGGTACTTGCGGGGATCGAATTCCGCCGGCTTGTCGACGAAGACCTTGCGGATGCCCGCGGTCATCGCCAGACGCGAGTCGGAGTCGATGTTGATCTTGCAGACCGCGGATTTCGCCGCTTCGCGGAGCTGTTCTTCCGGAATGCCGACCGCCGCCTTGAGGGCGCCGCCGTTGGCGTTGATGATGTCGACTTCTTCCTGCGGCACGCTCGAGGAGCCGTGGAGCACGATCGGGAAACCGGGCAGCTGCTTTTCGACCGCCTTGAGCACGTCAAAGGCGAGCGGCGGCGGCACGAGACGGCCGGTCTTGGGATCGACGGTGCACTGTTCGGGGGTGAACTTGTAAGCGCCATGGCTGGTGCCGATCGAAATCGCGAGGCTGTCGACGCCGGTTTTGGTGACGAAATCGACCACTTCTTCGGGTTTCGTATAGTGCGATTCGGCGGCGGAAACTTCGTCTTCGACGCCGGCGAGCACGCCGAGCTCACCCTCGACGGTCACATCGAACTGGTGGGCGTATTCGCAGACTTTTTTGGTCAGCGCAACGTTTTCCTCATAGGGAAGGGCGGAACCGTCGATCATCACCGACGAGAAACCGAATTCGATACAGCTCTTGCAGAGCTCGAAAGAATCGCCGTGGTCGAGGTGCAGGCAGATCGGAATCGCACCTTTGCCGTTGGAAATTTCCTTGGAGTATTCGACCGCGCCCTGCGCCATGTAGCGCAAAAGCGTCTGGTTGGCGTAGTTGCGGGCGCCCTTGGAAACCTGCAAAATCACCGGCGAGGCGTTTTCGGTGCAAGCCTGGATGATCGCCTGGAGCTGCTCCATGTTGTTGAAGTTGAAGGCGGGAATGGCGTATTTGCCAGCCATCGCCTTTTTGAACATCTCCCTCGTATTGACGAGCCCGAGATCCTTGAAGTTGACCATGAGAATTTCCTTTCCTTTTCTATGGTTTTCTGGTGGAAAATCATTGATATACTATACCTCAAAAGACAAGGAAAATCAAGTGCATTTTGCGTTTTTTAATGCGGAGCAAGCATGACGAGTCCGGGCAATCCCGGCAAATCGAAGTGCACAAGCAGCGCCCGCACCTTGGGGTCTTCGAGATCCTGCGCCTGAATTTTGACGAATTCGACCTCTTTCAATGTCGCTTGGACTTCGGGGTCCTGCAACACGTCGCGCTCGAAACTTCGGCAATTGCCGCACCACGTCGCCCAGAAGTCGACGACGACGAGGCGATTTTGCGCTTTGGCGCGGCTGATCGCGCTTTCGAGTTTTGCGATCTCCGTTTGCGAAGAGGATCTTTCCCGCGTCAGGCGGATTCCGGAAACGAGATACCAGATCGCCGCCGCCAGCAAGATCGCGCTGAATGCGTATTTGACGACGATCATCACTTTGCCGGGGCGCGGCAACGCCGCAATTCCCGCCGCGGCAAAGGGCCACGGCAACGCCATGCCGACGCCGAGGCAAAACGGCAGCAGCACGCCCCACTTTTGCCCTGCGGCGTAGCGTTCGGCGGCGGTCACGATCACGCCGCCGACGACAGGGGCGACGCACGCTCCGGCAAGGAGCGCCGCCAATACCCCGAGCAAAAAGGCGACAACGAGTTTCCCGCCGTGCAGTTTGCGCGCGTCGATCGTCGCGAAGCGGGAAAAATCAAAGTGCAGGATCCCCGCCATCGCGAGGGCGAAAAAGCCGAAGATTCCGGCGACGGTAAAGTGAAACGCCGCTTTGCCGGCAAGATCGCCGAAGCGACCGCCCGTCAATACGACGACGGCGCCGACTCCCCCGTAAGCGATCGCCATGCCCGCGCCGTAGCAAATGCCGCGCAGAAAGCCTTTTTTGCCTTTTTCCGCCCCGATGATCGCGAGGTTCACGGGGATCATCGGCAGGACGCACGGCGTGAGGTTGAGCAGAAATCCCCCGGCGATCACCGCGAGAAACCAGAGCCAGCCAAAAGCCGGCAGCGGCGATGCGGTGTCGCGGTCTTTCGCGCCGAGCCACGCGAGAAACTCCTTCTTATTCATCGCGCCGGAAAAGGTTTTGACGACCTTTGCCTGCGTGATTGTTTCCGGCAGAAGTCCAGTTGATATGCCGCTGGTGATAATTGGAACTTCCTGATTCGCAAAGAGATGATGTTCCGGCAAAAGGCAAATTGGCGGTGCGCCGTTGCCCGGCAGACGGCATCCCTGATAGGTGACTGAAAAATCCCCCTGCGGCATCACACGCCAATGGCGGACTCCTGCCGGGTAGATTGCGTGACCGTTGACGACAACGCTTTCCGGTTTTTCGACGACGGAAGCATTTTCAAATGCGACGGAATCGGCATCGAGGTAGTGGTTTTTTTCGATGGTAACTTCCACGAGCGTATTGCCCGCTTGTTTTTCGGCACGCCACGCGAATGGCGACGCCGTCAGCCGGATCGCGGCGACGCAAAGCAAAAGCACAACAAATTTTTTCATATGAATTCGAGCGTCGGCAACATCGAGTACGGCGCCAGCAAGCCGCACAAACGGTAAATTCCTCTTTCCGAAAACCTTGCGCGCCCCGCCGTTTCGGGGCGCGGCTTGTTATTCCGTGATCGGCTCGAAGTCGGCAGCGCCGTGCTTGCAGAGCGGACAGACGAAATCATCGGGCAGCGTATCGCCTTCGTAGATGTAGCCGCAGATCTTGCAGACAAAACCCTTTTTGCCGGCGGTCTGCGGTTTCGGTTTGACGTTGTTCTGATAATAGGTGTAGGTCATCGTTTCAACGTGCGAGATCACTTTCGCTTCGGTGACGCTGCAGATGAACATCCCGTGCGTGCCGAGATCGACGTACTGCTCGACCTTGAGCGACATAAAGGAGTTGATGCAGTTGCTGAGGAAAGCCAGGCCGTTGGCGGAACGCAACACCGGGAAGTCGCGGAACTTGTCGACCGATCTGCCGCTGTGGAAGCCGAACCGCTGGAAGATCTCAAAGGTCGCTTCGGTCGAGAGGCAGTTGACATTCATGATGCCGCTCTGCTTGATCAGGTGGTGCGAATAATTTTCCTTGTTGATCGTCACGGCGATGCGGTTGGGAGTGTTGGTCACCTGCGACACCGTGTTGACGATCAAGCCGTTGTCTTTGTCGCCGTCCTTGCACGTGACGACGTAAAGGCCGTAACCGATGTTGAAAAGCGCATTGAGGTCGTTTTGCACGGCGTTTTCCTGCTTTTCAGCGAGGTAGGCGCTGCAGAGTTCTTTCGCCAAAGAGGAGATCTGCTCAAAATTTTCCGCCGAGAGCGCGGAGCGGATGGAAACCGTCGTATCGGCATAGGTGATGTTTTTGCAGTTTTTCAGCATCTCGCGCATCGTCTTGGCGGCGAGCGGCGCCCACGAACCGTTTTCAATCAACGCCACCGTGCGGTTCTGGAAGTTCCGCTCGGTGAGGTGGTGGATGAATTCCTTCATAAAGGGAAAAATATCGGCATTGTAGGTCGTCGTCGCCAACACGAGCTTCCCGTAACGGAAAGCGTCTTCGACTGCTTCCGCCATGTCGCAGCGGGCGAGGTCGCAAATTGTCACTTTGGGGCATCCGAACATGCGCAGTTTTTCCTCGAGCATCTCGACGGCGTGCTTGGTGTGACCGTAGACCGACGTGTAGGCGATGAGGATTCCTTCGCTTTCGATGGCGTAACTGCTCCAGATGTTGTACAAATTGAGGTAGTAGCCGAGATTTTCCGTCAGCACGGGGCCGTGCAGCGGGCAGATTGTGGCGATGTCGAGCGTCGCGGCTTTTTTGAGCAACGATTGAACTTGCGCGCCGTATTTGCCGACGATGCCGATGTAGTAGCGGCGCGCTTCGCACGCCCAATCTTCCTCGACGTCGAGCGCGCCGAATTTGCCGAAACCGTCTGCGGAAAAGAGCACCTTGTCGCAGTCGTCGTAGGTGACGATGACTTCCGGCCAGTGAACCATCGGCGCGGTGACAAAGTGAAGCGTATGCTTGCCCAGATTGAGCGTATCGCCTTCGCCGACGACGATGCGGCGGTCTTCATAATCCGTGCCGAAGAAATTTTTCATCATCGCGAACGCCTTCGCCGAGGAAACGATCGTCGCCGCGGGGTAGACTTCCATGAATTTCGCGATGTTGGCGGAGTGATCCGGCTCCATATGCTGAACGACGAGGTAGTCGACGGTTTTGCCCTGCGTCGCCTTGGCGAGGTTGTCGAGCCATTCGTGAGTAAAGCGAACGTCCACCGTATCCATCACCGCAACCTTCTGGTCGCAAATGAGATAAGAATTGTACGCCATCCCGTTGGGGACGACGTACTGCCCTTCAAACAAATCGATTCCGTGGTCGTTGACGCCGATGTAAGTGATGTCCTGCGTGACTTTCATATTTCCCTCGCTGTGGTAGTTGTTGAATGTAATATTTAAATATAGCACAAAAAACAGTTTTTTCAATTGACTTTCTTCACCTTGAACCGTATATTCTATGCCGGACAAACGACAAGCAAACAGGGTGAATGTTTTGAATATCGGATCATTGGTCATCTTTCACGGTAAAAGCGCGACGGTCACCGCCGTCAATCGCGATAAAATCGAGATCCGCATCGAGGGCGGCGCGACCAAAAGCGTGCGCCCCAAGGATGTGGAATTTCTTCATCCGGGCCCCGTCGGCGCATTGCCGCCGCCGGAATTGCCCGCGCCCGATCTCGCCGAGCTCGCCGAACTGCTGTCGGGCGAAAAGGTGAGCTTTGCCGAATTCACGCAACTTGCCTTCGATCAAAACAATGCCGCAAGCGCCTTTGCCGCTTATAAAATTTTACAGCAAAATCTTTATTTTTCCGGCAGCGTCGCCGACGGCGTGACGCCGCTTCCCGGTGACGTGGTCGCGGCAAAACTTGCCGCACTTCACGAAAAGGAAAATCAGCAAGCCGAGCGCGAGGCGTTTCTCGACCGCATCCGTTCCCGGGCGGTGACGCAGGAAGATTTCGTGCGTTTGCGCGAGATCGAGGCGGTCGCTCTCGGCGACGCCGCCGGCAGTCGGCTGATGCGCGATCTGGAAATTGAGCCGACGCCGGAAAAAGCGCACCGTTTGTTGCTGGATCTCGGCGTCTGGAGTCCTTTGCGCGATCCCTATCCGGCGCGAATGAATGTGGACGTCGCCCCCGTCGCGTTGCCGTTGCCGCCCTCGCGCGACGATGTCGAACGCAAGGATTTGACTTCTATGCGTGCGCTCGCCATCGACAATGCGGGGAGCAACGACCCCGACGACGCCGTAAGTTTTGCCGACGGTCTGCTTTGGGTGCACGTCGCCGATCCCGGATGTGCCATCGTCTTCGGCGATGCGCTCGATCTTGAAGCGCGCCGCCGCGGTTCTTCCAGCTATCTGCCGGAAGGCGTCACGGGAATGTTGCCCGATGAAGCGCGGTTGCGTTTCGGTTTGGGGCTGACGGAAACTTCCCCCGCCATCAGTTTCGGGATCGAGATCACCGATGACGGCGATGCGGTGCTGAAAACGCTTTGCCTTTCGACGGTTCGCGTCGAGCGTTTTACCTATGAAGACGCCGCGGCGATCTGGGAAGATGCGCCGCTGTGTGAAATCCGCGGTGCGCTGGAGCGTTTCCGCGCACGCCGCGAAGCCAATGGCGCGCTCTTTTTGCGCTTGCCCGAAGTCGACGTGCAAGTCGTCGACGGCGAGGTGAAAATCATTCCGACTCCGGTAACGCCGGAACGGGAATTGGTCGCCAATGCGATGCTTGCCGCCGGGCAGGCGGTCGCGCGTTACGCGGCGGAGCAGGGGGTTCCTTTCCCCTTTGTCACTCAAACGGAACCGGAAACCGACGAGCGGGGCACTTCGCTGGTCGCAATGTACGCGTTGCGTCACAACGCGGCGCCGAGCGTGCTGTCGCTGACGCCGGGAAAACACAGCGGCTTGGGGTTGACTCCTTACGCACGCGTCACCAGTCCGTTGCGGCGTTACGCCGACTTGCTGGCGCACTACCAGTTGCGCCGGATGATCCTGCAACAAGCGCCGCTTTCGGTCGAGGAAATGGAAAGCGCGATCACGCCGAGCGAAAAAGCCGCCGCCGACCGCCGCAAACTGGAACGCTACGCCAACGAATATTTCCTGATGATCTATTGGCTCAACCATCCCGACTGGAACGGGGAGGGCGTCGTCATCGACAGACAGAGTGATCGCTTCACCGTCGCCATCGAGGAATTTGCCTACGAGTACAAGAGCCGCTATCAGGGGAAATTCAAGATCGGCGACACGGTGCAATTGCAGTTTGTGACCGCCGACCCGGTGACGCTAAAGAGCGTCTTTCACTTTTCCGCTTGCTCCGCACCGGAAAGCAAATAGCGGATCTGCACTTTGCCGCGCGTGGCTTTGCCGACGCAATAGCAGAAACTCTTTTCCTGCGGCAAAAACGTGATCTTGTATTCGGGCATCGGCTGCGGGGCGTCGTCGTCGGACTTTTCCACTTGTGCAACGGGGCCGAGACGGCAGACATTGCCGTTGGCGTCATAGGTCGCCCACGCCAGCGAGCTGGAACTGGTCACGGCGCGGAACTGAATCCCCTTCAAGTTGCTGATTGGAATCTCGTAGACGAAATTGAGGTCGCTTTCCCCGAGCTTGCCGTTATCTAAAATGACCATGCCGGGCAAAAGATCGCGGTCGCGGAGGTCGCGTCCCGCGGAGATCGTTTTTCTGTCTTCGTCGTTTTGCAGATAAAAGGCACTGCGCGGCGACGGGATGAGCCGGGTGTCGACCGTGCGCTCGACAGCCTGCAATTGCGCCGCGCTCAACGCGGCGACGCCAAAGAGAATAAGAAGTTTTTTCATCGTGTTTTTTCCTAACGATCATAACATAATGCATCGTCAGGATAAATGCAAATCGCGATGCGCATTTTTTGAATTTTCTCTCTTTTTTTACTCTTATTTGAAAAAAAAGTTGCTTTTTTTATTGAAAATAAACGGCGAAAATGCTATTGTAAGACAAAACTGGAAAAAGGTGCTTTTATCGTGCTGAAACGTTGGTTCAAATCGTTGTGTTTCGCTTCCTTGTTGACGGCAACGGGCGTTTTTGCCGCAGAATACGGCGAACTTTCGGAACGTTCCGCCGGGCGGATCCTGGGCGTGCGCATGGCCAAAGGGTATCACTTCTTTGTCTTTTTGCGCCCGATGCCGATGGACACCTGGCTCTGCCGCGACTATCTTTCCGGCGAAGAGGCAGAGATCTATCCTGCCAAGATGGAGCTGATGCCGTTTTTCGATCAGGACGATGATTTCGCGATCGAGGTGCTGACGTGCTGGCACATTTTGCACAACACGCCGGAATCGGTGCGTTACCGCGCCTTTGCACAATTGGTCAATCTGCCGCGCGTTTCGTCTGCCCGGCAATTTATCGAAACCGTGCGGCGGCAAGGTGTTGAGATCGACCGGTTGCGCCGCGAAAACGCCAGTAGCCGGTCATCCGACACGCAGAATCGCTTTTTCTCCAAAAACGGATGCGGCTGTTCGGCGGGAGTTCAGACTTCCGTTGCGTCAAGCTTCGATCAATCTGCGGCGAACGGCGCGATCGCCGATCTCATCACCCAAGGGGAGGTTTTCCGCGAATTGGAAGCGGTGTTGCAGATGCAGGATTACTTTCTTGCGATCGAGTTGCTTCGTTACTACCGGCAGTGCGTGAATCAGTGGCTCGGGCGTTCCATGGCCGATTATCCCGACGTCGTGCAGAAATTTGAAAACGTCGAGCGGACTTTTGTGACGAATTACCGGATCGACCATGAAAAAGATTCGCTGAAAAATGATTTTGAACGCGTCTGCCCCCGGCAGCGCGGCTTGTGGAAACAGGCGGTGCCGCGCGATTTCAACGAGATGATCCAACGCAATACCGCCGCATTTCAATCGTGGCAAAAGAGCCGCGAACTTTCCTCCGAGTGCGACTTCCCCGAATGGGGTTGCTGTATGCTTGACATTTTGTCGATGATGCCGGGATTGCGTGAAACCGATCCCGTCATTATGCAATTTAAGAACGCTTTAAAACAATATCAGGATGTTTTTGCAGACGGAGTAAATTAAATGGCTTTTTTCATTTTCCGGGACAATGTGGAGCTGGGGCCGCTCGAATTGAGCGAGCTTGAAAATATGTTGCGCGACGGCAAGGTAATGCCGGAAACGCTCGTGCGCCGCGACACCAGCGGCACGTGGTGCAAGTTTTGCGACCTTTTGAAGCGCGAAGCGGGCAAATCTCCGCTGACCGGCACCGTCCGTTCCGACAACGGCAAGGAAGTGAGCTTTCTCTGCCCCTATTGCAAACAGGCATATGCGTCGGAAGACCGGACTCTTTCCGGTCAAACCGCCGTTTGCACCGGCTGTCAGAAAGAATTCATCATCCCCGATCTTGCGTTGCCCAAAGCGCCGGATGAAGTTTTGCCCGATCAACTGATTGATGCGGAAATCGGTCAGAGTGAAGATGGCAGTATTCTTTGTCCGCACTGCTGGAAAAGTTTTGATCCGGACAAGATGCTCTACCTTTCGGTGCACCCGTCGCTTTTCGGCGATCCGATGCTCGGCGAATTTGAGCCGACGCGCTTTTCGCCGACCGTCTACAACACGCTGGGGCAGCCGTTGGATGCCCGCGGACTTGCCGCGACGGAAACCGCGTGTCCGCGCTGTCACTTGCGGATCCCGTCGAGCTTTATTGATCTGCCGAGTCACTGTTTTTCGATTGCGGGGGCGATCTCGAGCGGCAAGTCCTATTTCCTGACTTGCATGATCCACCGCTTGCGCACGTCGTTGCCGCAAAAGTTCGGAGCGACTTTTTCCGACCTCGATCCGCGGCTGAACGATACGCTCAACCACTACGAAAAACAGCTTTTTATGTCGCTTGAGCCGGACAAGGTGACGGCGCTTCCGGCAACGCAGATTTCCGGCGACGGCATCTCCGACAAGGTGTTGATGAACCAGGTTGAAATCGAATTACCGAAGCCGTTCTGCTTTGAATTCCGTCCGGAAAATGGCGAAAAGAGCGAAAATCTGATCTTTTACGACAACTCCGGCGAAATGTTCACCCCGGGACGGGACGAATGGGTCAATCAGGCGACCTTTCATCTGGGGCATTCCTCGGGGATTATGTTCCTCTTTGATCCCTCCAACGATGCGACGATGCTCCATCAGGTTTGCGACCCCGCCGACCCTCAGGTGTCGGAAAAACCGCGCGTTGTCGATCAGAATATTCTGTTGAGCGAAATGATCAGCCGTATCAAGCGTCATACCAACGTCACCGGCGCCGGAGAGTGCGAGATTCCGCTGATTGTCGTCGTCGGCAAATACGACTTGTGGCGCAATAAGATCGACCGCGATCTGGAAAAGATCAGCCCGTTTTCGAGTAATGTCGAGGGGCGTTTTGCTGTCGATCTCAACGCGATTGCCGATGTCTCGTTTGCGGTGCGGGAGTTTATGATGCAATACGCCCCCGAATTTGTCAGCACCGCCGAGAGCTTTTTCAAATCGGTCTATTTTGTTCCGGTGAGCAATTTCGGCGGTCACGCCAAAATGGGCGACGACGGCATGATCGGCGTCGTGCCCGGTGCGATCCGCTCCATCTGGGTCGACGTACCGCTGTTGCTGTTGCTCGCCAATTTGGAGTTGATCGATGTCGACCGCAAGCACAAACAACTTGCCGCGACGGGCGTGTTGTCGGCAAAGATCGAAAATCAGCGGATCGTTTTCCGCCATCCACAAACCGGCATCGCAACCCGTCTGCCGCTCAATTATGCCGGATTGCAGATCGGCATCAACGGAATGTATTACACGTTGCCGGCAGTCGCCAATACCGACGTGCGAAAAGTTGATAATATCTGGGCGTGATTTGCAATGCTTGAATTGATCTATACGGCGACGCCCAAAGGGTTGATCCAGGGACGTTCGGGATTTTCGACGGTAGCGATGACGCAGGGGTTCCCCCCGAATCTCATTCCCGCGATCGAAAATATGAGCGGTTTCCGCAATCTCTTTATGCCCGGCGATCCCCATGCGGCGGACAATCCGGTCAACTGCACCTATCAGCAGTTGCGCTTCGGCAGTACCACGTTGTTGCTGGTCAGTCAGATTGAATATGCGGGATTGAGCTACACCGGGCGCTCCAACACGCTGGCGCACCATTACGTTTTTAACGTTGACGATCCGTTTTTGCAGACGCATGCCCCGGTTTTTCTGCTCCAGATGGCGGAAAATTTCCCGGCGTGGCAGGGTGAACCCCGTTTGCTCGCCGAAAAAGCAGCGTTGCCGGCGGCAAATGCGCCGCATGATTGCGCGACGTGGGAAAAACTGACCGGCTCTGCCGATTGGGGGAAAATCGTTGCCGAGATGGTCAAGCGGCAAATGCCGTCGGGCGTCGTCCTGCAGTTCGCGCCGCTCCAATACGGCAAGGCGGAATTACTTGCCTTGATCGCGGAAGTTTCGGCACAGTTGACGCCGCAGGAAAATGCGCGTTTCACCTTTTCGACCTACTGCTACCAGTCGACGATCGGCAATCCGCTGTTTTTGCGCGCCTATCCGGAAAATTCCTCGCTGCTTTCAAGCATCAAGTGGATGAATCAGGAAACCATCCTGACGCTGGGGCAAAAAAATGATATTCCCGAAAAATATCAGACGCTTCTTCAACCGCATCGGGAAACGCCGCCAAACACCATCAATCTCGCAGAAAACGCGATACCGGAAACGTCGCCATCTGTTTCGCCCCAAGTTGTGCTTTCTTCACCGCCGCCGCCGCGGACAAAAGGTTCCTCGCTTGCACCCGTTGCCGCGCCGGTCGCGCGCGGCGCCGAAACATACATCGCCGCATCGCCGTCGCCCGCGTGGCGGAAATGGCTCATCGCCGCCATCGCATTGATTTTGCTGGCGTCGCTCGGCGGACTTTTTCTGCTGATCAACGCCCGGACGCCGAAATCCCAATCGACCGCTTCGACGCAAGTTGCGTCGCAAACAGCAAGCGCTCCGCTCCAAGACGCCGTCGTCAAAGAGGAAACGCCGGTCGCCGTCGCACCGCCGCCCCCCGCGCAGAAAACGGAAAAATCCATTCCGCCGGTCGAAAAAAAGCAAACGTCCAAAAAAGCGGTCGTTGCCGCACCGCAAATATCCGATGCCGAATGGTTTGATTTTTATCTTGCCTTGCACGATCAAAAGGACGTGATCCCAATTCCGAACGCGTTGCAGTCGGCGCAAATCGTTCGCGTCGAGTTAAAGGAAGCTCAAGCGAGCAAAAGTGCGATCACGACCAAGTTTTTTGCGGAAAACGGTAAGATCACGATCTACGAGATCAAGGCGGGAGGAAGGGATCCGATGAATCCCGTCAACGAGCCGGATCTTGATCACGTTTTAATGATGCTTTCGAGCAATAGCAAAGCTCTGATCGTCAACGCCAAGTCGGGAATGGATGCGGCGGAAAAGATCAAAACGATCGTTTTCGCCGTCGGCGACGCGGAAATTCCGTTCCAAAACGAATTTCAGGAAAGTTATTGGAAGTTCGCGCTCCAGCAGATCAAAATTGACAAAGAAGTGAAAGGCGGCAAATTGTGGTTGACGGTGAAACATCCGGAAAGTCCATTTCTGACAGAGAAGTGTCGGGAAAGTTTGCAGTTGAAAATTACCTGCGACGGAAAAGACGCCTTCTATGGATTTGATAAAAAAGAAATTCCATTACCGCAATTCGATGCGTTGTCTTTCTTTCAGGAGAAGCAAAAAAAATTTCTTGCAGCAAGGAAAAAATACGAAGACGCCCCCGTGCCGCAACAACCACGGCTCTTTACCGGTGAACTTCCGCAGATATTGCAGAAAAAAATCCCCGAAGAGGCATTGGATCCCGTGCTGAAAAAATACAACGTGAAGTGGAATGAGTTATATGAGAACGTCAATCAGTTGCAGGATTTGCAAAAATCCATCAATACGCTGATTTTTAAGAACCAGAATTTATTTAAGGATCCGAGGTGGGAAAAAGTAAAGGAAATGGTCGATAATTGTTTCCAAGCGTATCCGAAAGAACTAAAAACATATCAAGATGCGCTGGAAAGTCGGCAGTTGCTTCATCAGGCCATGAATAAAGCAGAAAAAGATTTGAATGACGCCTTGGAGGATTTGAAAAAATACTTGTGGGCTGGAGAGGTGTTGAAAGAAAATTTAAAAAAAGATGATGACGCATTAAGAAAAGCGCTACGTGAAAAATATCAGAATGAAATTCAGGTCACCCCTGTCCGGAAGAGTGAAAAATGAGTATGAAAGTCAGCGAATTGATCCGTGAGATCGAAGCTTTTATGCAGGGCAGCGACTGGAGCGCCTCGCCGCAGCTCCGCCGGATGTATACCGCCTATTGTGAATTCTGCCGGATGGCGGCAGATGAATTGGACGAGTGTCGTGTGCTGATCGAAAAGGGCAATTTAACCGAGGCGCGTCAGCGCAATCTTGCCAGTACGCCGCCATTGACCGCGCGGATCGCCATGCTGGAGTTTGCAAAGAAAAAAGAATTCATTGAACTTGCGATTTCCTACGGATTTTCCGCTCCGGTCGAGGCGGATGCGGCATTGATCGCCAAACTGAACGCCCCCGTTTCCGGCGAGGAACGCGACTTGCAGGGATTGATGCGGCGCTGGCGGCAAGTCGCCCGTGCCGGAAAAACCGCGGAAAAGATCGAACTGTTGCGCAAGATCATCGCGCTGATTCCCCCGGAAGGGGCGCTCGAGTGGAAAAAGAATCTCGCCAGTCTTGAGCGTCTGCGCGATGCCGAGATCGCCGAGCTCCTGCCCAAAAAAGAGTGGAGCATCACGGATCTTGAAGAATTACAGGCGTTTCTTTTGGAATTGAGCACTCCCAATCGGCTGACCGCCGCATCGGATGCGACGCTGGCGAAAGTCCGCGAATTGCTCCATCCGTTGCAAAAAGCGCACATTGCCGATCAGATCGAAAACAAGCTCAATGTCTTGCAGGCGCTCTTTGCCGAGCGCAACATTGCGGCGTTGAATCAGGCTTATGCGGAATTTCTGGCGCTGGCCACGCATCCGCTTGCCGCTCTGACGAGCACCCAACAGCAAACGCAGCACGATGTCGGCGAATTTCTGAAAATGGAAAACCGCCGTTGTCAGGCGCAGGAGCGTTTCGATCAGCTCGTCGCCGATCTCGGCAAGGCGTTCGAGGAGGGCAAAACCTACGAGGAGATCGAGCGCATCTACAATGAATTGCGCTTGCTTGACCTGCCGTTGTCTGACGCACTGGTTGAACGTTATGAAGTACTTCGCAATGAACACGATGCGATAGAAAAACGCCGGGTCGTGCGGCGGGGAATCTACGCCACTTTGCTCGTGGGCGTGCTGTTGATCGCCGTCGGCGTGACCATTCATTACGCGATGTATTTCCGCAGTGTCAAAAATGTGTGCGCGAGCTATGATAAGTTGTTGCAGAACAATGATTTTTCAACAGTTATCGCCAAGTATGAGGAACTGAAAAAGAGTGATCGTCGCATCGCTCGCGACGCCAAGGTCGTCGACCGCGTCCACCGGGCGGAGTCCATGCGCGATACGCTCCATAAAAATCAAACCGACGCCAATGCGGAATATCTGCGCGCCTCCGCCAGAATCGGCGAATTGCTGAACGGCGATTTTCTCGATTCGCCGGAAATTGACGCGACAATCGAAAGCGTGGAAAAGATTCTGCTCTTTTTGAGTGAGGAAAACCGCAATGATTTCAGCAAGCTCAAAACCACAATCGCCGGCCGCCGGATCGAATTGCAGAATATGCGCAAAGGCGCATTTCTCCGGAATTTTGAAAACTGGAAAACGGAATTGCTCAAGATCAAAGCCAATCTTGCTTCCTCTTTGGATCTGGGCAAAGAGCGTCAGCAAATCGACGCGATCCGCCGGGCGTATCAGTCGGGGCTGGATCATTTGCACCCCAGCGTCCGCGAGGAAGTCGGCAAGGCGTGCGACGCCGAGTGGAAGCAAATCAACGGCGATGTGGATTTCGCGTTCAAACGCGAAGTCGAAAAGCGCGAGCTCTGCCGGAAATTGGATCACCCGCAAAATCTTTACGAGCATCTTCAGGCGTTGCAGGAGATCGCCAAGCGCCGCCCGGACATCGCCCGGAATTATCAGCAACTTACGGAAAGCGACGTAGAGCGCTTTGTGCTGTTGGAAGCGGGCATCAGCTTTTTGGAAAGTCATGATCTTTCCGCCGTTCTCACCGGCATTGCGCCAATGCCGGACGATGGCAGAAATTCGCTGATCGGCGAAGATGTTGCCTTTATTACGGCAAATTCCAATGCGTCGCCGGTCGATGCGGTGCTGGACAAGTGGATGAAAGATTTCGATTACTACGAGGTCGCCGTCAAGACCAGTCAGGGGGGCGAAATCGTGCTTTACGGCAAGGACAAACCGGCGATCCAGCGGGTCAACCGCGAAACGGTTCGCGGTGTCCGGGTGAATGCATTGCGCGCGATCAACGACAAGATACTGCCGGTCAATATTCGGATCAAAGGGGAACGCTATTCGCTGGAATGCAACGAAAAGCAAGCCCCCGAATTGCAGAATCTCGCGCCGATCATCGCGCTTGACGGCATCGATCTGCAAAGCGGCGAATGCGCCAAAAATGCGACATATCTGCTTGCGCAGAAAGTGCGGCAAGCCGCCGGGATGAGCCGCGAGGAAAAACTACGTGCTTTTATTTGTCAGGAATGTGCTTTGAAAGAAAAAAATTGCTTTTTCCAATTGATCGCGTTGCAACAGGCATATCACTTGCTGGCGGAGGAATCTCCGCTTTACGCCGCCTTGACGAAGCCCGCGTTGACAAAACTTGATGCGCTTTTGGCTCAATGTAAAGGGACGAATCCGCTGCAGCCGCACAAACTTGCGTACACCGATGCGATCCGTCAGACCATCGCCGACCTCGCGCCGGAAAAAATGTTTGAAGAAAAGGAAAAGATCCAGCGTTTCTACGTCGCGCTGTTGCAACGCGGTTTGACGTGCGCCGGGGTGATTGATGCCGATGGCAAACTGGTGCTTCTGCCCGATAAAACGTCCGGGGAGCTTCTGGTTTTTGCCGACGGTGGACTTGCTTTGCTTCATTCTGATCTTGCCAAAAACGAGATCGTCGGGCAGGAAAAGAAATATCTTTACCCCGGTCAGGTGGTCTGGGGCTTTGCCGACGGCGTGCCGAATCGCGAATTTTTCCGCAAGGAAACGCTTCACGGCGCAAAATTGCCCAAGCTCCCGGCGCAATGGCCGACCAATATCCCCTTGAGTCAATACTGATGAAAAAACAATTGGAAAACTTTTATTTCATTCAGATCGACAAGATCGCCCGGGGGCCATATTCGCTCCGGACGCTCGTCGATTTTTTCCGCAACGGCAAGATCAATCTCCTGACGCGGTGCTCTGCCGACAAGGTGCAGTGGGAACCTTTGCGCGACGTTTTGTCGCGGTGCAATGTGGAATATTCCACGATCGAACGCAATATCGTGATGAAACAGGATCTGCCGCAAGTTGCCGCCGCGGTGACGCCGCAGGTTGGGGCGACCGTCCCCATTCTCCATCCCGCGCCGGAATCGACGGCGGGCGTGGAAAAGCGCCGTCCGCTGATCGTTGCCGTGCTCGGCGCGCTGTGGCATCCGGGCGATCAGCTTGAGGAAATGACGCAACGCACTTGCGGCGCATTCGGGATCGCATTAACCTATCAAATTGTTTTTTCGCTTCTGGTCACGGCGGCGCGCGGATATTGGGTTTGTCACAGTGCCAACGCCTGGAAAAAACTTTGGTTTGCCCCGCTTGAAATGTTGACGTTTTTCGCCGCGGCGTTTGTCGTCGTTGGCATCTTTTGTCTCTTTACAACTTCGCGGGAAGAAAATGACGAACTTGCCTTGCCTGCGATCGTTGCGCTGGCGATGCAAGGCGGCACGTGGGGGATGACGCTCTTTGCGCTTTTCCCGACGCATTTTTGTCCGTGGAAATGGTGCGAATGGCTCGCCGCCGTATTTCTCGCATTGAGCTTTACCTGGTTCTCGAGTTTGGCGGCGGAAACGACGCGCGCCTGGTCGGAAAAATCGTGCCGGGGCAACCGCTATGGCGCGAATTTCATTGCCGTGCTGATGATGCTCGGCATTTCAGCGACAATCTTTTATCTTATTTATTTATACAAGGAGTTCTGATTATGGAAAAACGTCTTTCCCACCGCCGGAGCGATCTGGAGCGCGTGTGCGGTTTCAGCAGCGCAAAATTCACCGGAGTGAACTTGTTTTTTACCTTGCTTATCGGCGCGGTGCTCTTTGCGATCATCTACGGCGTTTTGCTGATCTTCCGCGACGGTTCCTGCATCTGGATCGAGATGTTCTTTCACGGCGGAGAGGGAAAACGCTCGACGATTCCCTATTTTACCGTCTTTCTCGGGTGCTGGGCGCTGGCGATGCTGTTGGTGAAAATGGCGAAATTGCGCACCCAGCAAAAGGCGCTGCAGCTGAAGATTCTGCCGGAAGATCCTAATTTCGTGCTCACTTGCGCAACTGCCAAGACGATCCTCGACAACATCAACCGTCTGGTCGAAGATCCCGGTCGCTTCATTCTGCTCGACCGGATCAACCGCGCGATCGAAAATATGCGTAATGTCGAGGATGTCTCGGCGTTGGCGGAGTGCCTCAACACGCAGGCGAACAACGACGACGAATATCTTTCGTCGAGTTACACCGTCTGCAAGGGGTTCATCTGGGCGATTCCGGTGCTCGGTTTCATCGGCACGGTGCTCGGACTTTCCTCCGCGGTCGGCGGCTTCGGCACGGTGGTCCGCGAGGGGGGCAGCGATCCCGCGCGTCTGATCTCGGAACTCGGCAACGTGACGGGCGGACTTTCGATCGCCTTTGAAACGACCTTTATCGCATTGGTGCTGGCGTTGATCATTCAGCTTCTGATGACGGCGGTGCTCCACCGCGAGGAGCTCTTTCTCGACGCCTGCGCCGATTATTGTCACAAGAATTTGATCAGCAAGGCGCGCAGCGTTCCCGTCGAAAAGATGTAATATGGCAAAAAAAGACAACAGTCCCGCCATTTCCTTTTTCAGCTTTCAGGATATCATCACGTCGATCACCGGGATTATGTTTCTGGTCGTGATGATGCTGGTTCTGCTTGTCGTTTCGCGCTCGACGGCGCCGACGGCAAAGGAAAAACAAGTCGACAAGGATGTCGCCGAGTTGCAAAGCAAACTTGATGACTTGAAACGCAAGATCGCCGCAAATGCGGCAAGCCGCGACGAAATGCGCCGCCGCATGGAGGAGTTGAAACAGCTTGACCTCGCTTCTTTGGAAGAGAAAAAAGCGGAACTGCTCCGCCGGATGGAAGCCGTAAGTCAAAGCATCAGTCAGGAAAAGGTCAACCGCGCGGAATTGGAAAAAATGGTCGCCGCCGCCCGGGAGGCGGAGGCGAAACTCCAAGCGGAATCGCTTCAGTTGGAAGCGGAGCAAAGCGACGCCGAAAAATTGCAGAAAGAAGCATCGACGGAAACCGAAACGCTCGGCAAATTGCTGAAACATAAGGAAAATGTCGTTCGCTTTGTCTGGCAGGGCAACATCGCCCAGCGCCCGTTGCTCGCCGTTTGCTCCAAAGAGGAGATCGCCGTTCAGGACGGTTTGAACGGAAAGCCGCTTTTCACCGCGCGCGCGCAAGAGGGCGCGCTGACCGATCAGTTCCTCGACTGGTGCAGAAAACAGGGCAGTCATCAATACTATTTTGTTTTGCTGGTGAAACCATCGGCATTCGTCTACGCTGAAGTGTTGTCTCATCGTTTAAAAGAGCTCGGATTCGAGCGGGGCAGGGAAGCACTTCCTGCGGACGACTTTGAAGTGATGGGGGGCAAATAAGATGCGCCGCCGCAGAGAAAGCGAATCCAGTCTGGAGCTTTTGCTCGACACGATGTGCAATACCTTCGGCGGGGTGATGTTCATCGCCATCACGCTTGCCGTCATTATCGCCGGCCGTCAGATCTCGCCCAAACACGAGGAAAAGAGCCGGATCACCGACGTCCGCCAATTGCAATCGGAGATACAGGCTCTGGAAATCGCCCTGCAAAAGACGCAAGCGGAAAATGCCGCATTGGCAAAAGAGGAAGCACTCATCAGTCAGGATTCGCGGATGCAGTTGGTCGGCGAGATCGCGCTGTTGGAAAAGAAATTGCAGAACATCGAATTGAGTCGCGAGCTGGAGGTGCAAAAGACCACATCCGTCGATGCTGAAAAAGTAAGCCTTGAGATCGAATTACAGCAATTGCAGAAAAAATTGCTCGCGTTGACGAAAAAATTGGAAGAAGCCAACCGGAATCTTGCCGATGAACGTTCCAAAATCGAAGAACTCAAGCAAAAGATTCGCCTCGCATCGACGAAAACGCTGACCTTTCATGTGCTGACGGAAAAAACGAAAATGCCTTATTATATCTTTTTGCGGGACGATCGGGCGTGGCGCGTCGGGCCGTTGCGCACCGGCAACCAATGGAGTGCCGAACCGGATGTCGCGATGACGCAAAGCGGAAATCAGTTGTCGTTTGCCATTCATTCCGATCAAGGGCGCAATGTGTGCGCCAACGATACGTTCACCGATGGCTTCAATCAGCTCCTTTCCGCCGTGCCTGCCGATCGGATCATCGTCTTTGTCGTGGAACCGTCTGCCGCGAAAACGTTTTGCAAAATTCGGGAAACCTTGAAAAAACAAAACTTTTTCCACGGTTTTGTGATGTACGAAAAACTGGAATCATTCAATCTGCTTCTGGCGGACGAAGTTCATTATGAATATTGAAGAACATGGCTTTTGCTGGTCGTCGGCACTCTATTGGCTGCTGGTGGCGATCCTTGCCTTGCTGCTGTTTTTGTTTACGGGAACACCGAAAACTGGATCGGGATCGGGATCGGGATCGGGCGGCGGCGACGGCATGGGGTACGGCACTATCCCCGGCGGAACCGGTGATGGCGCGGGATATGGAAGCGGCGCCTCCAAGACCGGCGCCGGTACCGGCGACGGTGAAAGCGCGGTCGGCAATGGGCAAAATGATGCCGGCTCCGCGCAGAATGCGCCAGCAAATCCGCCATCTGACACCCCGTCGGATGCTCCTCAAGACGGCGCTTCAACCGGGGGGACCTCGGCGAAACAGACGGAAAATCCGCCGGAACCTTTTGCCAGTATGGCGTTGCCTTTTTCTCAACCGGATAAAGGGACTCCGGCAACGGCGCCGAAAGCGGGCGGACGCGAAAAAGGATTTTTCGGCGTCGATGTCGTACCGGGGGCGCGGGTCATCTTTCTCGTGGATCGCTCCGGTTCCATGAGCAACGGAACAGCTGAACAAATTTCCCGACAGGAGCTCCTGAAACGGGAACTTCTGAAAGTCATCACCGCGATGAGTCAGAAAAAGCCGCCCGCTGATCCCAATCAGAAGCGGAGCATTCTCGAGGATCCCGTGGGAAAATTCAGGATCGCGATTTTCGACGATCAATTTGAATTGGCTCCGGCGGCGGGGCAAAAAATCTGGTCGTTCGGCAACGCAAGCGATATTAAAAAGGCGACGGATTTTATTATGCAGGTATCGCCGCGGGGCGGCACCGAGATGTTGATGGCTTGGCAGCATTTGAAACCGACGATCAGCGCCGATCGGATCACGGTGGTTTATTTCCTTTCCGACGGAGCATTCGACGACGGCGATCAACTGTTGCTTTACCTGAAACAGAATCATCCGCATTTAGTCATCCATACCTTTTCGATGGGGAGACATTCTCCGTTGATGGAAGAGATCGCCCGTCAGCACAACGGAACATATGTTAAAATTCGTTGACGAAGCACAATTTGCGATTTGACAAATCGTGTAACGTGTGTTAAGTTAAATCATTACCGTGGAAAAACGGTTGTTAAAAAAACGAACAAAGGAAAAAAGAATGAAGAAACTGCTCTGCTTGGCGGCGCTTGCTGCCGGTCTGCTCGGTGCGGCGGAATACCGCATTGAAGGCAACAACATGAACTATGATGATGAGTGGCAAAAGGGCGTCGGCGGCGGTACCGGCGGTTCGATTCTCTATGCTCCGAAAAAAGGTTTGAAAGCGACCGGCACCTACGCTGTGCCGGAAGCCGGCAAGTACACGGTCTGGGTCCATGGCGAAACCCGTAACGAGGGTTGGCGCCGGGCGCAGATCAAGATCAACGGCGTGCCCTTCGGCAAATTCGGCGATGATAAGCAGAAAGACTTCACCAAGCCGAATTTCTACTGGAAGAAAATGATGCTGCCGCTCGAAGTCAAGGCGGCGAACGATATCATCAAGGTCGAAGTGACTGCGCTTTCCGGCAGTGCCCGTTTCGACAGCATCGTGCTCAGCAGCAATCCCGACTTCACCCCGATCGGCAAGACCGACTCCGAGGTTGAGGATGCGACCGAAGAACTCGAATGCGGTGAATAATCGCAATCGATTTTGAATCTATTTTAAGACTGCCGCAAATTTGCGGCAGTCTTTTTTTGGGGTAAAAAGAGGAAATCGGGGCAGAGATGAGAGATGAGAGATGAAAACGTCCGGCATTGGTGCAAGACAACCCTTTTGTATATGCCCGCGTTGTTTTAGTCAGACATGTCCGACCTGTCTGACAAGTCTGACGAGTCCGACAAAGACGCCCTTTGCGGGGCGGCGCCGCACCCGGTGCC
>DCFZ01000055.1:92609-92789 GCA_002314455.1 Lentisphaeria bacterium UBA1791
CGGTGCCGCAGGAGATTTTTTGGGGGCAGGGGGAATATAAATCAAAAACTAAAACTACCTTTCGCGCAGTCGCGAGTACCGTAGCGGAGCGAGGAACGGAGCGCGGTAGCGCCGGGGTCCCCGGGAAATCGACCGAAGCCGATCCGCGAAGCGGTCGGGGCGGCGCCGCACCCGGTGCCG
>DCFZ01000055.1:92831-134558 GCA_002314455.1 Lentisphaeria bacterium UBA1791
CGGTGCCGCAGGAGATTTTTTGGGGATCACGATTGTACCATCGTCTTGCGAAACCGCGCAAGCGAGAAGAAAAAGAGTCCCGATCCGATGATGAAAAGTTTGATGAATGAAGTTGTCGCGACGCGCCATCCGGCGCCGCGGTAAAGGATCGCCTGACTGAATTCGACGAGGTGGGTCGTCGGCGCCGCCTGCATGATGATTTGAACGAGTTCCGGCATACTTTCCCGCGGGGTGACGCCGCCGGAAAGCAGTTGCATCGGGATCAGGATCAGGATCATCATAATGCCGAGTTGCGGCATGTTGCGGGCGATGCAGGCGAGAAAGATGCCGAGCGACGTTACGGCAAACAAATGCAATGTTACGCCGACGAAAAAGATCCAGAGCGATCCTTCGATCGGGACTCCCAAAAAACCTTTGATGACGAGGAAAAGCGACAATCCCGTTGCCGCCAGAACGATCAGCGCCATCGACCAGATCTTGGCGACCATGATCTCAAACGCCGTCACCGGCATGACGAGCAAGTGTTCCAGTGTGCCGTTTTCCCGTTCGCGGATCAGCGCCGCGCCGGTGAGGATGATCGCGAGCATCGTGATATTGTTGATCAGCTGGACGACCGAGCCGAACCATGCGCGCGTCAAATTGGGGTTGAAGCGGTTGCGGACGACGGGGGCGGTGGTCAATGTTGAATTTTTGTGGTAATAGTTCATGATCTCCTGTTGCATGATCTGCTGGATGTAGCCGTTGCCGGAAAAGGCCTGGCTCATGCGGGTCGCGTCGACGTTGAGCTGGACGTCGGTTTTCCGCCCGTAGACGACGTCGCGCTGAAAGTTGTGGGGAATGACGACGACAAAGGTGTAATCGCCCTGATCGAGTGCATCGTCGATCTCGTGAAGTTTCAACGATTGGGGCTTGACGAAATAGGGCGGCAAAAACGCGTCGGTGATCCTGCCGGAAAGTTGTGACTGATCCTCGTCGACGATGGCGATGGTCGTGCGGTTAAGGCTGTCCGGCGCCGCGGTCGCCGAAACGTAAACGGCGACGGTAAAAGCGTAAATGATCAGACCGACCAGCAGCGGATCGCGCAAAAGTCCGCGCAATTCCTTGATGCCCAAGCGGAAAATGTTGAGAAGCGTCTGCATCGTTTACGACTCCTGCTTTTTCAAGAGAGAAACGCCGAACAGTGTCAGGATCGGGATCATGGCGATCATCGGCAGTAAAAAGCGTTTCAGTTCCGCGAAACCGAGCGATTTGTTGAAAACGCCGCGGCAGATCAGCAACATGTACGTCGTCGGGTAGCACGAGGCGATTGCCTGGGCGATCTCGTTTTGCGCCTTGACGGGGGTGATGAGTCCGCACAGTTGCGTCGCCGGCAAGATGGTGCCGATCATCGTGAGAAACATCACGGCAATCTGACTGCGCGTGACGGAAGATGCGAGCAGTCCCATACCGGTGGAAATGATGCAGTAGACCAACAGCGCGATCAGGAGCAACGGCACGCTACCTTTGACCGGCACGTCAAAGATCCAGACCGCCATCAATACCTGCAGTATGCCGCTGAAAAACGCAAAGACGATATAGGGACATTGCTTGCCGAGCAGAAATTCCAGTCGCGTCAGCGGCGTGACGTACAAGTTGATGATCGACCCCGTTTCCTTTTCGCGGACGACCGCGAGCGCGGCGAGCACGGCGGGGATCATCAACAGCAAAAGGGGAATGACGGCGGGCACCATTGCGGGCAGACTGCGCACGTCGGGATTGTAGCGGTAGCGCACCTGGATCGAGACGTTTGCCGCCGCTTGCGGCGAACTTGAACGCTCTTTGGCGAAATTCGTGAGCCACTCCTGATGGAGCATGGAAACATATCCGTTGATGGTCTCGGCGCGCATCGGCATTGCGCCGTCGATCCAAAAGGCGATCTCGGGCTGTAATCCGTGCTCCAGTTTCTGCCCGAAATCGGGCGGAATCTCGACGACGAGCGACAGCTCGCCGCTGCTCATGCGCTGGTCGATCTCGGCATAGTCTTTGACGGGGGGATGCTCGACGAAATAGCGGGAACCTGCGATGTTGTTGGCGTAGTTGTGACTTAGGGCGCTCTGATCGCGGTCGAGGACGGCGTAGCGCAAATTTTCCACATCCATGCTGATGCCGTACCCGGTGACGAGCATCAACAGCATCGCGCCGAAAAGCGCGAGCGTCGCGCGGATCGGATCGCGGGCGAGCTCCAAGGTTTCGCGCCAGAGACAGCTGTACCAGCGCGGAACGTTGAAGTGGTCGGTGAAAATGTGCCGCCAGCGCCGCTTCGGCGCGACGACGGGAGCGAGGGCAATGGCTGCTTGCGGGGCAGGGGCGGCGTCGCGAGTTTGCCCTGAAGCCTCCTCCAAAAAGCTGATGAAAGCTTCCTCCAAGTCCTTGGCGTGACGCATTTTGACAAGATTTGCCGGCGTGTCGCATCCGAGCGAACGCCCCTGGTGCATCAAGGAAACGCGGTCACAGCGCTCCGCCTCGTTCATAAAGTGGGTGGTGATGAAAATCGTCACCTGATCGCGCCGCGAGAGTTCGATGATGAGTTCCCAAAAGGTGTCGCGGGCGACCGGATCGACGCCGGAAGTCGGTTCGTCGAGGATCAACAGCCGCGGGCGGTGAATGACCGCCGCGGCGAGCGAAAGCCGCTGCTTGATGCCGAGCGGAATTGATTTCGGGTAGGCATCCGCGACGCTTTCCAGATGGAAACGCTGTAACATCTCGTCGACGCGCGAAGCGACTTCGCGTTGGGGAATGCGGTACAAGTGCGCGTACAATTCCAGATTCTGGCGCACGGTCAATTCGCCGTAAAGCGAAAAACTCTGCGTCATGTAGCCGAGGTTGAGGCGGCTCGCCATCGTACCGTGATCGGCGGCGACGCCGAAAATTCTGGCGCGGCCTTCCGTCGCCGGCAGCAAGCCCGTCAGCATCCGCATGGTCGTGGTTTTGCCGCAACCGTTGGAGCCGAGGAACCCGAATATCTCTCCGCGCGGGATCTTGAAACTGACGTGGTCGACGGCGGTGAATTTGCCGAAACGCTTGGTCAGGTTTTCAGCTTCGATCGCGATGTCCTGCTTCCCTTCGCCGGGGAGCGGGGGGACGATCAATTCCTTGTGCCCCTGCCGCTTGTTTTCGGGCAAAAGTTCAATGAATGCCGCATCCAGATCCTTTTTGCCGGTTTGTTTCAGCAGTTCGGCGGGGGTGCCGGTGGCGAGGATTCTGCCTTCGTCCATGGCGATCAACTGATCGAAACGCTGGGCTTCGTCCATGTAGGCGGTCGCCACGAGAACGCTCATTTCCTGCCGTTCGTTGCGGATGCGGTCGATCAGATCCCAGAATTGGCGGCGCGCCAAGGGATCGACGCCGGTTGTCGGTTCGTCGAGAATCAGCAGGTCGGGATCGTGGATCAAGGCGCAACAAAGCCCTAATTTCTGCTTCATGCCGCCGGAAAGTTTGCCGGCGGGGCGATCGAGAAACGGGTAGAGCCCTGTGCTTTTGGTTAATTGGTCGATCCGGCGGCGGCGTTCCGCGCGGTCATGCCCGAAAAGGCGGGCAAAAAACTGCAGATTTTCTTCAACGGTGAGTGTGAAGTACAGGTTTTTGCCCAACCCCTGCGGCATGTAGGCGATGCGCGGGCAGTTTTTTCTCACTTCGCCGGAGCGTCGCATATCGCCGCCAAAAACGAAAAGTTCGCCTTTTTGAATTTTGCGGGCGCCGGAAATCAGCGAAAGCAAGGTCGATTTGCCCACGCCGTCAGGCCCGATGAGACCGACGAGCTTTTGCGGCAAAAGTGAAAAGGAAACATCCTTGAGCGCTTCCGTTTTGCCGTAGCGGTACGACAAATTGCGGAAGAAAACAGGGAAAGCGTCAATTTTTTCAGGCAGAGGCGAATTCATTTACAGCGGCTTCAATTCCAGTTCTTTGGGCCACTGGGCATCGGGATTCAATTTGATCCACGCCACTCCGGGCAGACCGATCTTGACCTGATCGAGGTGCCGTTTGAGCAATTCGGGGTCGATCTTTGCCTTGACCCGAAACATCAGTTTCTGCCGCTCCACCTTGGTTTCGACCGTCTTTGGGGTGAACTGCGCGACGTCGGAAACAAAGGTGACGCGTGCGGGGATCGGCGTATTCGGCAACGCGTCGAGAACGATCCGCACTTCGGTGCCGATCTTGACCTTGCCCGCCTGGGCTTCCGGCAGGAAAAAGTTCATGTAGACGTCGGTGAGGTCGATCAGATTCAACACGCGCCCGCCGGAAGCGATCACTTCGCCGGGTTCGGCAATGCGATATTGAATGCGTCCATCGATCGGAGCGACCAACCGGCTGTCGTCGAGATTGGCTTGCACGACGGCGATTTCCGCCTCGGCGGCTTCGATGTTGGCGATGGCGCCTTCCAGATCAGCCTGCGCCAAGACGAGCGAGGCTTTGGCGGAATTGTATTCGGTTTCCGCATTTTCAAAACTCTGCAGGGAAGTCGCGTTCTTTTCTTTCAATTCCAGATAGCGCTTGTAAGTCTTTTCGGCGCCGTCGTAAATGCTCTGTCTCTGCTTGACGGTCGCTTCCTTGCTCAATTTTGCCGCTTTCGCCTGACTGAGCTTGGCTTTGGCGGCTGCCAAATTGGCGGTGAGGACGTTGATCTGGGTGCAGCCGAGCAACTGCCCCTTGGAAACGTAATCGCCTTCGTTGACGGTGATCTCCTCCAATCGGCCGGAAAGCTTCGCCGAGATGCTCACTTCCGTGGCTTCGATTCTGCCATTCCCGCAAATGAAATCGGGATTTTCCGAGAGCTTTTTCGACTGATAGACCCGATACCAGTAATATCCCCCGCCGCAAAGAGCAAGAAGTAAGACAACGAGCAAAACTTTTTTCATCGCAAACCTCGAATCAGTTTTTTGGACAATTTATTTAGTCCCTATATAAATATAATCGAAACGCACGTCATTTGCAAATAAAAATCAGGTTTTTTCTTGGCAGCTGTTCTTTGAGCTTGCAGAAAAGCAAACAATGCAGTATATTTTCCTCAATACTTATGGAGGAGACAATGAAGAAAACAATTGCCCTTTGGCTTGCTGTGTTTTCTTATGCGGCAACGCTCGTTGCCGCACCGCCGCTTTATCTGCTCGCCGACGGGAAGCGGGTCGTCCCGGAAAAAGCAACCGTTTTGCCGACGACGTCCATCACGCTGACCGCGCCGCAAAACGGCGCTGTCGTGCCGCTTTTGAGCGGGAAACAAAAAGCTTATCTTGCGATGCCGCGCAAGGAGAGGATCGCCTTTTTTGCCGACAAGGAAAAGCGTAAGCAAATGGCGTCGTGGGGCGACACCCCGAAAACCGTCACGCTCGCGTGGAATCTGGTGAAAAAAGGTCAAACTTACATTGTCAGCGTTTCCGAGCAACCGGATCTTTCGTCGGCGATCAGCGTGACGACGACGAATTCGTCGCTGCTGCTCGGCAACCTCAAGATCGCGACGACCTATTACTGGCGCGTCGCCACACCCGACGGCGCGTCGCAAGTGGCGTCTTTTCGCACCGAGGATATCGCACCGCGACTGCTCAAGATCGAGGGAATCCCCAACGTCCGCGATCTCGGCGGGCGCAAGACGCTTTCGGGCAAGCGCGTAAAACAGGGCATGATTTACCGCAATGCCGGCTTGAACGACAACGCTTCGGGCGACAAACCGGGCAAGGTGCGTTTCACCGCGCAGTCGCGGGCGTATTTCGTCGATGACCTCGGCGTCAGGATCGACCTCGATCTGCGCAGCGACAAGGAGTGCGCGGGCATGAGTGGCTCTCCCGCCGGCAAAGAGGTGAAATGGTGCCACATTTCCTCCTCGCAATACCAGTATATGCAAGGCGGCTTCGGGCGCGGCGCCTTTCAGCAGGATTTCAAGCTGTTTCTCGACGAAGCGAATTACCCGATCGACTTTCACTGCATCGCCGGTCAGGATCGCACGGGGGCGCTCGCTTTCATCCTTAACGCGCTCCTCGGCGTGCCCGAGGAGGAATTGTATCTCGACTGGGAAGCGACAGGGTTCCGCAATTCCAGCACCCGCTTCTGCCACGAACGGCTCTTTGATCACCTCGTCGAGGGATTTCAGAAATACGAGGGCAACTCGATCAACGAAAAGGTCGAGCAGTATGTGCTCGACAACGGTTTTACGCCGGAAGATATCGCAAAATTCCGTTCGATTATGCTGGAATAATGGATAAAAGTCAAAAAATCGTTCTGATCACGGGCGTTTCCAGCGGGCTCGGGCTCGCGATGGCGAAGTGCTTTCTTGCACACGGTCACACGGTGATCGGCGTCAGCCGCCGCCGTTCCGATATTGCGCTGTCGCATTGGATTCAGGCGGACTTGACGCAGGATCCCGACCGGGTAAAGATCGTCCGGACAGTTGAAGCGCAGTTCGGGCATCTCGATTGCCTCGTCAACAATGCGGGCATGGGCAGTTACGCGACCTGGGAGGAACTGCCTGAAGCGGAATTGCGCGCGCTCTTTGAACTTGACTTTTTTGCTCCGGTCGCCTTGACCAAAAAACTTTTGCCGCTCTTGGAAAAATCGCACGGCTCGGTCGTCAATATTTCCAGCGCGGCGGGCAGACTCTGGGTGCCCTGCATGGGGGCGTATTGCGCCGCCAAGGCGGCGGTCGCGATGTTTTCCAACACGCTCGGCATCGAGCTTGCCAAACGCAAAATCCACGTGCTCGACGTCGCGCCGGGGCAGATTAACACCGGTTTCTCGAGCCGCGCATTCGGGCATCGCCCGGTGCCGGATTCCCCCGGATCGGGGTCGACGTCGCCGGAAAAACTCGCGAATTTCGTCTATTGCGCGTGGCGAAAAAAACAAACGCGCGTCACCTATCCGTCGATGTTGAAATACGCCCTCTTTTTCCTGCGGGCGATCATCCCCGGAATTTATCAGAAAGTCAGTTTGAAATTATGGAAACTGTAGATCAAGAGGCATTGTTGCGGGCGACGACGCCCGTTCCGCGCGCGACCGATCCCGCCGACTGGTGGTGCGTCCGCTATCGGGAAAAACTCAAACTCGCTCAAACCCTCGGCAAAAAGATCGAGATCGTCTTTTTCGGCGACAGCATCACGCAGAATTTCGAGCGTGAAAGTTTCGGCAAAAATGTTTCCGATGCCGCGTTGAAAGATTACTGCTGGCTCGACCTCGGTTTCATCGGCGACCGCACCCAGCAGATGCTCTATCTGATCGAACACGGTGATTTTTTTCCGCTGCTTCAGCCCGAAGTGGTGGTGATGCTGATCGGCACCAATCACTTTGAATTCAACGAATCGGGTCCCTTTGAAGCGGCGGCCGGCATTCGCCGCGCCGTGGAAAGTCTGCGTCGCCTGACGCCGCAGAGCAAAATTTTGCTGTTGGGCGTTTTGCCCCACGCCGAGGGGGGCGATTCGGGGCACAACATCGGTAATCGCAAGATCAACGAAATCATTTCGGCGTATGCGGACGATCAGAAGATCTTTTTCGCTGATTTTTCGCCGCATTTCATCGACAGAAGCGGAAATTTGAAAAACGAACTTTACCTCGACGACCATTTGCATCCCTCGGAAGCGGGATATCGCGTGTTTGCCGATCTTCTCTTGCCTTATCTTGCCCGATTGACGCAAAAGTGACTGGCATTTTCCTGTAAGGTGCACTATCTTATAAGAAAACGGAGATTTTAATGGAAAATAAAGCGAAGCGGATTTTGATCATCAAGCCGAGCAGTCTCGGCGACATCGTCCACGCCTTGCCGGCGGCGCGGCTGATCGTCCGCCATATGCCCGACGTTGTCATCGACTGGGTCGTCACGCCCGCTTTTGCCGAATTGGTGGATTACTGCCCCAATCTCGGTCGCAAGATCATTTTTCACCGGCGCGAAATGGGCAAGGTCAAGAGCTTTTTGCCGGTTTTCTGGCGTTTTCTGCATGATCTGCGTCAGGAAAAATATGACGCCGTACTGGATCTGCAGGGATTGCTGCGCAGTGCGATCTTTACGTTTTTGAGCCGGAGTTCCGTCACCTACGGGCCGGCGCAAAGCCGCGAATTCGGTATGTCGCTGGGCTACAACCGTCATATCGCCATCCCGCCGGACACGACGCACGCCATCGAACGCAATCTGACGTTTGTCGCCAAGGCTTTCGGCTGGGACGACCGCACATTGGATTTTCTGCCGTTGCCCAAAAAAGAGGATGCGGCACAGTCGGCGCGCTCCTTGCTGAATTTGTGCGGAGCCAAGGAAAACGACAAACTTTTCGGCATCATCCCCGGTGCGAACTGGGCGAGCAAATGCTGGCCGGCGGAATTTTTTGCGGAGTATATCCAGACGATGGCATCGCTTCGCCCCGCGTGGAAATTCGTCTTTTTCGGCACGGCAAAGGAGTTGCCGTCGATCGTCGAGATCATTCAGAAATCGGGACTCCCGGTCGAAAGAAGTTTGTCGCTCGCCGGCAAGACCGGCGTTGCGGAACTTGCGGAAGCGTTGCGCTTGATGTGCGGCGTCTGCGGCGGCGACACCGGGGCGATCCATCTCGCCGCCGCCGTCGGCACGCCGACGATCTCGCTTTATGGCCCGACCCGTCCGGAATTGACCGGCGTGCTCGCTCCCAATAATCTTACCTTGCAGCCGAAACTCAATTGCACCGGTTGCCTGAAACGCGTTTGTCCGTTGCCGGAAAATCTCTGCTTTACCGGCATTGATCCCGTGACGACGGCTCAAAAGAGTGTCGAACTTTGCGAAAAGGTGTCGCGCCGATGATTTCAGATGCGTGTTGTGCCGACATCACGAAACTTGCCGTCGATGCGATCGTCAATGCCGCCAATCCATCGTTGCTCGGGGGCGGCGGCGTCGACGGTGCAATCCACCGCGCGGCAGGGCATGAACTTCTGGCGGCATGCCGCGTTTTCGGCGGCTGCCCGACGGGGGAAGCGCGCATCACGCCGGGATTTCGGCTGCCGGCGAAATTCGTCATTCACACCCCCGGTCCCGTCTGGCATGGCGGAGCCCGCAACGAAGACGAGTTGCTGAAAAACTGCTATTTGAATTCCTTGCGGCTTGCCGCGGAAAATCATTGCCGCACGCTCGCTTTTTCCTGCATCAGCACCGGCGTTTACGGTTTCCCCAAGGAACGGGCGGCGAAAATCGCCGTTGAAACGGTTGCCGGTTGGGATCAGCCCTTGCCGGAAAAGGTGATTTTCTGTTGCTTTTCGCAAGCTGATCTTGCGCTTTATCAAACGCTTTTGCCGTCACGATGATCCCGACCGAATTGCCCCGCTTGCTGATTTCCTGGTACCGCAACGCCCGTCGCGACCTGCCGTGGCGCAAGACCCGTGACGCTTACGCCGTGATGGTTTCGGAGTTGATGCTCCAGCAAACGCGCGTCGAAACGGTGATCCCGTATTACCGCCGGTTTCTCGCTGAATTGCCCGACGTCGCGGCGCTGAGCCGGGTCGCCGACGACGCCCTGCTGAAATTGTGGCAGGGGCTGGGCTACTATCGCCGTGCCGCGATGCTGAAGCAGGCGGCGCAGGTCATCATGGAAAAGTACGACGGCGTTTTCCCCAGCGACTACGAATCGATCCGCCGATTGCCGGGCATCGGCGATTATACGGCGGGCGCGATCGCTTCGATCGCATTCGGTCAGCCGCGCGCCGCCGTCGACGGCAACGTATTGCGCGTGATCAGCCGCGTGACCGATGACGACCGGGATGTTTTTTCCGTTTCGTCGCGCCGCCGGATCGCCGGCGAACTGGAGTCGCTTTATCCTGAAAACGCCGCTTCTGATTTTACGCAAAGTCTGATGGAACTCGGCGCCACGGTCTGTCTGCCCAACGGCGCGCCCCGTTGTGATGTGTGTCCTGTAAAAACGCTCTGCCTTGCCGAAAAAAACGGGACGATCGCTTTGCGCCCGATGAAAAAAGTTCAGAAAGCGCGGAAAGTCGAAAAAAAGACGCTCTATTTTTTAACTTGCAACGGCCGGATCGCCTTGATGCGTCGCCCGGGGCAGGGGGTGCTTGCCAATCTGTACGGCTTTCCGGAGGACGCCGGATTTTTGACGCCTGCCGGGATCCAAAAGCGGCATGCAAATTGGCACGTTTCGGGCAATGCGCTTGCCGCCAAGCACGTCTTTACCCATTTAGAATGGCATATGCGCTGGTTTTGCGCCGAATCCGATCAGGAAACAGCTGATTTCATCTGGGTGACGCATCCGGAGTTGGAGCAGAAATATCCGATTCCGACGGCATTTTCCGCATACCGGAAATTGGCAGACATCGTTAAAAAAGAGTCTTGATGCCGAGCAAAATCAGAACGCTTCCCCCGATGACCATCGCGGTTGCGGGGGAAATGTGTTTGCCGCTTTGTTTTCCGGTGATGGCGCCGAGCATGGCGATCAAAAAGGTGACGACGCCGATAATCGTGCATTCAAGGAAAAGATGACAACATCCGACGCAGGCGAAGCCGACCCCGACAAACAAAGCGTCGATGCTGGTTGCCAGCGCAAGAAAAAGCAATGCCCACAAGGAGCACGAAACGCTCTCTTTTTCATTGCGGTCGTGGATCATTTTTGCGCCGATGCCGATCAGCAACGCCGCCGCGATGATGCGACCGTACTGCTGAAGCAGTTCACAAAAGAGCGTGCCGCCGAAAAATCCGCCGAGCGGCATAAGAAATTGAAACAATCCGAAAAGCGCGGACGACAGGAGCATCTTGCCCCGGTCGTACCGCGTTTTTTCGACGACGCCGAGGGTGACGCTGACGCCAAAGGCGTCCATTGCCAACGCGCCGCCGAGCAAGATCGCTTCAATCCACCACATCGCGCAAACCCGAAATCAGAGTTCGACAACGTCCGTCGAAGCGGGCCACTGCCACGCTCCGGAGTAGTCGCGGTCGTAAATGTTGAGATAAACCGCTTTCGCGCCCGCGGGGATCGGAGCTGAAACGACGTTGCCCTTGACTTCGGCGGGGAGCGTTTTCCATTCGCGCTTGACGCCGGGCTTTTCGTCCAGCGAGTAGATCAATTCCGCGCGCTTGACGCCGTCGCCGGGATCCAGCACGATCGCCCGGGCGCGGTTGCCGTTGACGCTGATTCCCGAGATGCGCGGCAGCGAAGTATCCTTGTTGCAGAAACTGTCAACGTAGCGCTGAAGCCCGAGATAATCCCAGCCGACGTGATCGTGGTCGAGGCGGACGACGAGCGCAACGCCTTGCGTTCCCGGGGCTTGCTGATAGGTTTTCTGCCACTGCGCGATCTCAAAGGCGCCGTCGTTCGTACCGGCGATCCACATCGTCGGAACGGTGAGATTTTCCATGAAGTATTTGGGCTCAAAGGTATCCTTGGCGTACTTGATGAAGCCGCCGTCGGCGCCGAGATCCCAGTTGCCGCAGCCGTAGCACAAAGCGGCGAAGGCGAAGCGGTGGTCGAGCGAACAGGCGATCGACCCCATCACGCTGCCCCACGAAATGCCGAGCAAGCCGATCTTGTCGGGGTTGATCTCTTTCTGTTGCCGCAAAAAGGTGTTGGCGCGGATCGCGAGCGCGACGCCGTTGTGCACCCACAAGTGACGCATCGCATCGTTGCCTTCGCCGAACGTGCCGGCGATATCCTGCCACGAACCTTTCAGAACCGGACGCTTGGGGCGCTCGATCTCAAATGCCGGTTCCTGACCGTAGTGGTCAAAGGTGATCGCCGCATAGCCGCGCGCCGCCCACGATTTGACGTAGCTGGCGAACGCCGTTCCGCCGCCCCCGTGAAAGAGGACGACCGCCGGAAATCCGCCTTCGGGCGCGGGGCCGTCGGGCAGGGCATAATAGACGTAGACTTTGGTCGTCTTGCCGTCTGCACTTTTCGGTCCTTCCAAGAGGAAAGAGCGAACGCCTTCCACGCGGTATTTTTCCAATCCCGCGTCGGAAAATGTCTGCGGAATGGCAAAGAGTTCCTCTTTGCTCCATTGCATCGGCTCGGCGGAGTACGCAAGTGCCGTCAGCGTCGTGGCGAGAATCGTTTCTTTGATCATTCTTTCTTTTCCTTATCTTCTTCCACTGTGCCGTCGTCGTTGGCTTGCGCGAGGTGTTCGCGCATGTCACCGGGCAGCAGATAGGCGTTGTAAAGACCGCCGATGGTCAGCCAGACGGTCGCGACAATCATGATGATCAATTGGACGGTGAAGTAAGTCCGCCAGTAGCCGTTCCAGACAAAGAGCGGAATGTCGGTGACCCCCGGGAACCATCCGGCTTTGATCATAAAATAGGCGGCCGTGCCGATGATGAGACAAACCCACCAGATGAGACAGTAGCCGATCGTGAACCAGAAAAGGAAGCCGTCGACCTTGCCGAATTCCTTGGAGTAACCGATCTTTTCTTTCCACGTGCGCTTGGCGTCGGTGGAAATACCGGTCGTTTCGTCGATGGCGACGCGGTACTTGCCGCGGTGGAGCATCCGGTCGAGATTGAAGGCGGGTTTCGGGAAAACGAGCGACAAGATGATGTAGCTCAACGTGGCGACCGCCATCGCGATGAAGTAGACCACCTGACCGTTAAGCGGGAATTTGTCGAGGTGATTGGCGAACCAGGTGCAGTGGGGGAAAATCGCCAGCATTTTGATCGCGATCCAGTGCCACAAAGCCTGCGTCTGAAGCAGGGCGCCGATCAGGGCGAGCGCCCCGCCGGAGATCATCGACACCCAGGCGGCGAGCGTTGTGCCGCGCTTCCAGTAAAGACCGCCGAAAATGACGATCCCGGCACCGCCGAGGTAAATCGCCCCGGTGACGGCGTAATACATAAAAATCGGAATCTTGAAACCGTAGTGCTTTTCAAGCAACATCAACCCGATGCTGAAAATAAAGGCGAAACCGGCGACCGACGCGATCGACCAGCGCAACCAGCGAATGTGCCGCTTGGTGTCGACCGGCTTTTTCTGCAACGGCATCACGAAGTCCTGAATGAAAATGCTGCCCCAAGTGTGCAAACTCGTGTCGTCGATGCTGATCGAACAGGCAAAGATCATCGCGGCAAAGCCGCCGAAAAGCCATCCCGGCAGATGAAGCTGCAGGAAATTGGCGACGACCGTCATCGCACTGCCGGTTGCTTCGATGTCGGTGCCGGCAAGAGTGTCGCGCAACGGCACCGCCTGACTTTCCAAGGCGGGGTTGTGCAACACTGCGTAGGCGATCAATGGCGGCAGAATATAGCAGACCTGCGTTGCCAGATGGCGCCAGCGCGCCAACACGCCCGACATCTGCGCGTCGTGCGGCGTTTTGGCGGAGGAACCGTATCCCGCGCCGCCGCCCCAGCTTTTGGCATTGTAGATGCCGCCGTAAACGCCGATCAAAAAGTACCAGATGTTGAAATCGTCGATTTTGGCGGTGTTGAAAGGATTGACGAATTCGTTGCGCGAGGCAAGCCCCTCAAAGAGGTCGTTCCAGCAGAAGCCGGCGACGAGGAAACAGAGCATCGTGACAATCAATATCTTGCAGATGACTTCCTGATAGAAGTCGGTCAGCATAATGCTGATCTGACCGCCGATCAGCGCAATCGCCGTAGCGAAGCCGAGGTTGAAAAACATCACGACGATCGCCGTGTCGCAGACAAAGCCGTGGTGGAACAGCGTGACCGTGAAAGATTCCGGTAAATTGAGCAATCCGATCGTCAGCCGGGCGACGACCAGCGGCATGATCGCGTAGTTGATCACACCCGATATCCAACTTAAAAAGCCGGCGAAAACACGGAATTTCCGGCTGTAACGCATTTCAAAGAACTGAAACAGGGTCAACGCGCGGGTCTCGCGGAAACGATAGGTGATGAAACCCGTGACGGCGACGACCAGCCCCACCGGTACGCCGATCTGATCCCACCAGATCGGGGTGGCGCCCGCCGAATAGTACATTTCCCAGGTGGCGACCATGCCGGCTCCGCCGGTCATGCCGCCCGCGACAGTCAACAAATACTTGCGCGCCATACGGTTGGCGGAAAGAAAGTCCGCGACGCCCTTGACGTATTTATTGGACCAAATGGTGATCGCCAGCATGCCAAGCATAAGGACTGAAAAAAAGATCCAAAAAGAAACCGAAGAAAACAACGTCATAAAAAAAAGTCCATTGCTTGCAATATGAAAGGTTAAAAGTTTTCCCGTAATCGGGGAGCGGCAACTTCCGCAATGTTTCACGGAAGTTGCCGCTTGAAATACGTCAAAACGACGTATTTTTCATTCGTTTCGGTGAACTACTTGCTCATCGAACGGATGTCTTCGATCATGCGGGTCATCGCGATCGCGGATTCCGCGGTCAGCGTGTTCTGGCATTTGCCTTCGACCGCATCGCGGAAGTGCTCGAGTTCGCAGACGAACGCGCTCTTTTCCGCCGCGGGCACTTCGATGACTTTGTATTCATCGGTGTGGATGATGATGCGATCGGGACGCTCAACGCGCATATAGCCGTTGTCGCCGAGGAAGGTGAAAGTGAGATCCTTGAAGCAAAAGGTTTCTTTCACTGCGTACATGCCCTGAAGCAGAGCGGTCACGCCGTCGCCGTAGTTGACCATCGCGTTGAAGCTGTCTTCCATTTCCCAGCCGAAACGATGTTCGCAACGGGAGAAAAGGACTTCTTTCGGCAGCTTGCCGGTGATGTAGCTGATGAGGTCGAAATCGTGGATGCTCAATTCGTACATCGCGCCGACTTTCTTGACCCACTGCCCCTCGGGACGATCGTTGAAAGCCTGACTTTTGGTGCTGGTGATCGAAACGAGCTTGCCGATCTCAGGCAGATGCTTTTTCGCTTCGATGAAGATCGGCTCATAGCGCATCTTGAAACCGACCGCAAGGACTTTGCCCATTTTTTTGGCGAGGGCGTCGAGTTCCATGCCGCTGGCGACGTCGGTGGTCAGCGGTTTTTCGGAAAAGACGTTATATCCCGCTTCGAGCAACGCCTTGACCACGGGGTAGTGGGCACGCGGCGGCGTGACGACGCTGACGCCGTCGAGGTCTTTCGGCAGATCCTTTATATCGGTGATCGCCTGCGCGCCGCAAAGCTCGGCGCAGGACTTCGCCATTTCTTCCTTGAGGTCGCAGACCGCGACGACTTGCACGCCCGGGATCGAAGCCCAGCTGCGCGCGTGTGCTTTACCGATGCCACCGCATCCGACAATACCAACCTTAAACATTTTTATTCTCCTTGTTTTATGGTCTTCGGGAAACCTTTCCCGAAAGACTGTTGGTTGCTGTACTTTAATTAATCGACCAATTCCAGTTCCGCGACGTCCTCGGCATTGCCCTCGGGCTTGAACGCTTCGTCGGTGGTCAGGAGGATCAGGTCAAAACGGGCGTAATCACTCTGCGAGGTGAGCTTGATCTCGACTTCGCCGGCTTCGAGGTGCGTTTTGAGCATCGAGCGGGTCCATTCCCACGCGGCTTTGCCATCGGCGGTTTTCTTGTCGCCAAAGGTGCCGACTTTTTTGCCGTTGAGGTAAACGGTGGCTTTTCTGGAGTTGCCGCACATCGAATAATCGCGCACCCAGACGTAGTAATCACCGGCTTCCGGAATCGCGGTTTTTGCACTGACGGAAGCGTTGCGCTTGTTCATACGCAAATATTTGCCCTTGGAGGAAATGCCCATGTATTCGACCACGAAACCGTCGGCTTCCGGGAAGTTTTCGCACTCGATCATGAATTCAGCGGCTCCGGCTCCGGCAGTCAGCGCGGCGGCGGCGAGAAGGGTCATCAACTTTTTCATTTTTCTTTCCTTTTATTGTTTTTCTTCGGAGATTTTTTGCAACTCCGCAATTTTTTCCATTTTGCCCTGCGGGAGGAATGCCGTACTTGTGGTCAGCAACAACGCGTCGACCCGCGTATAGGGCGAAGTCGAGACGAGTTTGATCTTGATCTTGCCCGCCTTCAAACGCGTCAGGGCAGGGGCGTGATACCAGGTGAAACTGCCGGCACGGTTGTTTTCCGGCGTGCCGTCGCCGAGCGTGGCAACCAAGCGGTCGTCGATAAAGATCTGCGTCTTTCGGAAATTGCCGTTGAAACTCATCGTCCGGAGCCAGACGGCGTAGTCGCCGCTCTGCGGCAACATAAATGTCGCTTCGGTCGCCGCGTTGTCCTCGGTGAAATGGAGAAACTCCCCGTTTTGCACCGCTTCGTCACGGACAAGTTTCACATCTTTTCGCTGGGGAAAAGATTCCGCCTCAACGAGGTATTCCGCCGAAAAAAACGGCAGACAAAGACCCCACGTCAAAAGCGCGATGAAAGATTTTTTTACGATGAAATTCAACGAAGTCATTCCAAAAACGTTTTCTGTCATTCAAACGATCAGTTTTGAGCCCGGTTGCCGAAAGGCGCGTAGTATTTGTCGTTGTCGTTGATCGGCTGCCAGTTAAGGAAGCGTTTTTGGGCGCTGTCTTTGGTCTTTTCCGCCTGACAGACTTCCGCGTGACCATCCATCCAGGAAACGATGTAGCTCTCGGCGTGCGGCGCGGGAATGTATTCCCCCTTGCGGTACCCCTTTTGCGGGTCGCCGGAAGCGCCCGTCATACAGCTGTTGGCGCACATTTCCGCCATCATCGGGCAGAGCTCATACGAAACCGGCAGTTTGGTCGATGTGTTGTACGGTTTTTTGACGTCTTCCGAGAAAAATTTAAAATTGTACATCGTGCGGCTGTCGATGGAGCGCGAGGCGTTGGCGAGGAAAAATCCGGCACGGGTTTTGGCATCCGTACCGTGTGTAGCTTTGTGAAGCTCTTTCTGAATACTGGGGCAAAGCCAGACGTCGCCGTTCTTTTTGGTGTCGCTGGAAACGGTGTAGTAACCGTTGGCGTCGGGGCCGCTCGTCAATTTGAAACTTTTGATGTAACCGTAATCCAAGACGCCGATGATGTGCCCCTGATCCTTGTTGACACTGTAATATTTGCTGTTGCCGCGCGGATTGTGGGGCACCTGGTCGTTGGTAGCTGCGACCGGCATCTGCCCCTTGTTGTCGGCACGGTAATTCACGACGGCAGTGCCGATGGTCTTGTAATTGTTGAGGCAAGTCGTACGCCGGCTGTTTTCCATCGCATTGCCGATGAGCGGGATGAGAATTGCCGCCAGAATGGCGATGATCGCAATGACGACCAAAAGTTCGATCAAAGTGAAAGTTTGCCGTTTCATATTGCTTCCTGCTGGTTATAATCGTTATTAAAATCGGTCTTATGCCGGACAAATCACATTCAAATCAAAAAACGAAAAAAAACGAAAAAATCGGGGAAAACCCCGGCGACCCGTTGCCGGGCCGCCGGGATGTTCAGCGTCTCAAAGAATTACTTCTTTTTGGCAACTTTCTTGGCGGCGGGTTTCGCCGCTTTCTTGGCGACGGGTTTCACCGCCGCTTTTTTGGCAACGGGTTTTGCCGCCGCTTTTTTGGCAACCGGCTTCGCCGCCGCTTTCTTGGCAGCGGGTTTCGCCGCTTTTTTGGTTTCGCCGAGCACGAAGCTCTTGACGAAGTTCAGGTTGTGGCCCATACCATCCTCGGTCGAGGGCAGTTCTTTCGGATACCAGTACTTCTCGTACTCATCGCTGACGTAGCCGGTGTAACCGACTTCCTTGAGGGCGGTGAGGGTTTCCGCCCAGCGGACGGTGCCTTTGCCCATCAGGCAGCTCTTTTTCTTGATCGGGAAACGCTGTTCGAGCGTCCAGTCCTTGACGTGGCAGTGGACGATGTAGGGCGCCGCGGCGTAGACCGCCTGCGCACCGCTCTCGACGCCGGCGAGTTCGACCCACGCGTAGTCAAAGAGGATGCCGACGTTCGCCATATTGATGTCCTGGATCAGACGGACGGTGTCGCGGATGCTCATCGTGATCGAGCCGACGTGCGTTTCGACCGCAATGCCGACGCCGAGGGTCGCCGCATACTTGGCAACTTCGCGGATGCCGGAAACAGTGCGGCTCCAGCAATCGCAGAACCAGGTGCCGCTGCCGATGACGGTCTGCTTCTTGCCCTTGGCATCTTTGATCTCAACCGGGATCGCGGTGCTGAAAGGCTCGACGCCGCCGTAAACGCGGATCAACGGGCAGTGGAGGAGGTGGGCGATTTCGGCAACGCGCTTCAGATTCTTGATGACGCTGTCGCGCATTTCGAGGTTGACGAAGTTCTGGTAGTAGCTGACGAGGCAGGAAAATTCCATGCCTTCCTTGTCGGCCGCCGCGCGAATCTTGCGGCATTCGGCGTCGGTGATGGTCTCGCTGTTGATCTGGCCATCGGCGGCGACGCGCACTTCGATGCCGTCATAACCGATTTTCTTGAATTCTTTGATGACTTGGTAGATGTCCCACTGGGGAGCACCCATGGTGTGGCCCGAAAACTTGATTCGGTCGTTCATTTTTTTAACTCCTTTTTTAGTTATTGTTGAGGGCGCCGCGGATTTGCGGAATCCTCTTGAACGCTTAAAACAGACAACTTTTCCCCTTGACCACTTCGGCGGGGATGATGATGTTTTCCACTTTTTTGTTGCTTTTCAAAAGTTTAGCCATTTTCATCGCCGCCGAGGTCATCGCGTCGATGCGCGGATCAATGGTCGTCATTTCGGGGAAGAGAAAATCATCGAGCACCGAGTTGCGGTCGTACCCGACGATGCCGATTTCGCCGGGGATTTCCAGCCGGCGCTTGTGCGCTTCGGTCATCATGTGCGCCGCCTGCAAATGGGTGCCGAAAAAGAAAGCGGTGCCGTTTTCCATATAGCGGTCGAGGAGCGCGCGGCACTCCTCCTGAATGACGCCGCCGGCGGGCATATCTACGACCGTCAGGCGTTTAACTTTGCCGTGTTTCAACCCCGAGGCAAAGCCGTCGATGCGGGATTTTTCCCGGCGGCTGACGTTTTCGCGGGAAATGACGACATAGTGTTGATAGTAGTTCCTGCGGGCGACCTCCAGCGCGAGCGCTTCGCACGCCTCGCGATCGTTGCCGGAGCAGGAAAGGATCCCCGCAATCTGCCGGTTCAGCAAAATGACGTTGGCGAGCTTTTCCCGGTTGCGCGAGAGGAAGCGCTCGTCCGCTTGCGCCGTGCCGAGGATCAGCACCGCGTCGAATTTTGCGCACTGTGCGATCTTGAAGTTTTTGGAAAGTTCCCCGGGGGTGAAGCGGTCAAACGTGAGGTCAAGTTTTTCCGTCGCATTGAGTTGCTCGATGGTGCGGTTGAAAATCGCCATGAAATCCGAATGTTGCGAAAAGAGCCACGGGCTGAGGATCAGCAACGACAAGGCGGCGCGGCGCTGTGACGCGAGCGCCTGCGCGACGCGGTCGGGCGAGTAGTGCATTTCGGCACAGGCGTCGAGCACGCGGCGGATAGTCTGCGCCGACAGCGAGACCGCCGAGGTCTTATTATTCAATATATAAGACACCGTCGCCTTGCTGACGCCGCTTGCTTTTGCGATATCGTTAATCGTTACAGGCATGTTTTTTTACGAAATGCGTTTACGTTAACCGGTTGCATGATGTTATATCATACACCCAGTTATAGAAAAAGTCAAATTTTTTTTGCGCTTTTTTCAAAATATGAAGAAAAAAGAGAAAAATTGAAAAAAAATCATTTTTTTGCGATTTTTGATTTGACAAGCGAAAAAGATGGTGTTATAATTTATGGCGTACCGAAATGAAAGAGGTTCATTTTTCCGGAAACGCCGGATGTGTTTTTACCCGGACACAGGTCAAAAACAAACAATAAATGATAAGGAAATTGAAAAATGGCTGACAAAAAAGAAATCTTCGCTGACGGTATTGGTCAGATTCACTTCGCGGGCAACATGGTCCGTTTCGACTTCGTGACCCTGCAGCCCGAGGCTGACGGCAAGGCGCCGATTCCGCAGAGCAACGTCCGCATCATCATGCCGCCCCAGGGTTTCCTCGCGGCGTTCAACTCGATGCAGCAGCTGATCGACAAGCTCGTCGAAGCTGGCGTGCTCCAGAAGAACGAAGCTGCCAAGTAATAACTTCCGGCAGATAAAACAAGGAACCGTGCGATGAACGAAGTTCGTGAAAATCTGGTGATTTCGCTTGCCGGCGCTCTGCCGGAAAGCGGTGTTGCCTTTGGCTTTCACGGGGCGACTTCCGCCGGTTCCACCCGTAGTGTTGAGACTCCGGTAGAGGCTCTCCTCGCGGCGAGCAGCTACCGGATCCGGCACGTCGCGGAAACTTTTTGCTGTACGGTATACGGGCTTTGCCGACGGGTAACGGCGATCGCACGCAACGTATGGCGCCGGGCGGAAAAATTTCTGCCTTTCCGGTTCGAGCGGCGCAGTCGGACAGTACTCGGTTGGCGGCTATAAAAAATTGCCGCTTGCTTTAGGTCTCTTGCTTTTGAAGATCTGAAGTTGCGAACTTAGTCTTGCTTTCGGTAAAAGCAGTATTAAGTTCGCATTTTCAATTTTAAGGGACTAAAAAATGGCTGACGATTCCAAAAAATACACTTATTCCTTTGCCGCGGCGCCGATGATGGCGCCGATGAATACGGCATTCAACATTCAGGGCTTTCAGGCCGCACCGCAGGCGCAACCGACGCCGCCCATCGGGCCGGAGATCGGTCCCGATCCCCGCAATGCGACGGCATTGGTTCATCTGCCCCCGGTACCCGGTATTGACCTCGGGCACGGCCTCCATCTTGACTTCTGTCACGGTTTCCGATTGACGGCGCCGAAAAACTCCCGGCTTCACGTCCGCGGAATTGACCTCGACAGCGGCGTGTTGCTTGAGGAGTACAACTTCAACGGCGACGGCATGCTCGTTTCCGAGCGCAAGTATTTCATCCCGTGGCGAGTCGAAGTTTTCGACGAAAATGGCGTGTTGATCGCGTCGCACGATTACGACTGCCGCGATCAGGAAGTGACGATCGTCGTCCCGGACGGCGGTCTCGGCGACAATCTTGCGTGGATGCCTTATGCGGAGGAATTCCGCAAGGCGCGCAACTGCAAACTCACCTGTGTCTGCGGCGAGTGGCTGATCCGCATCGTTTCCAAGAACTACCCCGAGATCAAGTTCGTCCCGGTCGGGACGGAGCCCAACATCGTCGGCTACGGTTGCTATTTCTGCGCGATCTTCCCCAAGGAACGCAAAAGCTGGCGCCCGTCGGATCATCAGAATTTCGGCATGCAAGGATCGGTCGCAAAACTGCTCGGTCTGCCGCCGGAACCCTGTCAGGTGAAATTGACGCTCGATGCGCCGCGGCCTTTCCCCGAGCCGTTTGTCTGCATTTCGGCGATGGCGACCAACCCCTCCAAGCATTGGAATTATCCCGACGGCTGGAATACCGTCATCCGGGAATTGAAACAGCGCGGATACCGCGTGCTGGTGATCGACCGCGATCATACGTTGCAGTATGGACCGATGAAAATTTCGGTGCCGAGTGAAGCGGAAGATTTCACCGGCCGCAAGCCGTTGACGGAACGCATCGCCTTGCTTCAGCATGCGGCGTTTTTCATCGGCTTGCCGAGCGGCTTGAGCTGGCTGGCGTGGAACTGCCGAATCCCCTGCGTGATGATTTCCGGCTTTACGCTCGACGGTTCGGAATTCCCGACGCCGTACCGGGTGACGAATTTCCACTTCTGCCACGGATGCTGGAATGACAGCAATCTTTTCTTTGATATGAAAGTGCCGATCTGGTGTCCGCGCCACCTCGGTACGCCGCGCGAGATCGAGTGCACCAAGGTCATCACCCCCAAGATGGTGATGGCGGCGATCGACCGCATCCCCGGCGTTTTGCCGCACAAAGATTAAATGGCAAAGCACGGTGTCAAGACCAACGTCTTGCGGTTGCTCGAATTGGCAAACGTCGATTACACGCCTTGTGAATACGACGTTGCCGACGGCTTGATCGATGCGCGCAGTATTGCCGCCAAGATCGGTCTGCCGTTTGAGCAATGTTTCAAGACGCTGGTGACGATCAATCCGCAAAAAGAGCATTTCGTTTTCGTCGTGCCCGCGACGAGCGAACTCGACCTCAAAAAGGCCGCCCGTATTTCCGGCAGTAAAAGCATCGAAATGATCCCGCTAAAGGAGTTGTTGCCGACGACGGGGTATATCCACGGCGGCTGTTCGCCCGTCGGGATGAAAAAAGCGTTTCCGACTTTCATTGAGGAAAGCGCGCAGCTTTTCGACGAGATCAGCGTTTCAGGCGGCAAAGTGGGGTTGGTCGTCCGTTTGAATCCGGAAAAACTTGCCGCCATGATCGGGGCACAGTTCGCCGACGTTGTCGTGCTGTAACTTAATTGCGCTCCGCTTTTTCGCTTGTTGCGTTTGCCAGCAATAACAGCTCTTCCCACACCGTTTCCGGTGGCATCTGCGTCATGCACATATGGTGCTTCAACGGGCACGTCCGGCGCAGGCACGGCGCGCATTCCGTCGGCGAGAGAATGAGGCTCCATTCTCCAATCGGGGCGGTCGATGTGTAATCGGTCGGGCCGAAAACGGTGGCGCCGGGAACTCCGAGCGCGGCGGCGAGGTGCATCGTGCCGGAATCGTTGCAGACGGCGACGCGGGCACAGCTTAAAAGTTTCATCAGTTGCGCAAGATCGGTTTTGCCGCACGCGTTGACGGCGGCACGCTTGGGTAAATGAGCGAGGACTTCATCCCCGATGGCGGCTTCGCCCGAACTCCCGACGGCGACGACCGCACCGCCTGACTGAATCCATTTTTCGGCGATCACATGGTAGGCGTCGGCCCCGTAGCGCTTGGCGGCGCCGTATGCCGCGCCGGAAGCGAGAATCAGCAAATTTCTCTTTTCCGCAAACGGGATGAGCGTTTCCGGCAGCGTTACCGCGGGATCCAGTTGAAAGCCGACCATTTTGCCATCCCACGGCGCGGCGCCGAAAGCTTCAGCAAGGGCGTAGTAGAGATTGGCCTGATGAATCTTCATCGCCACGTGGCGCGGGCGCTCGGGCAGCGGCAGACTCCCCGCAAGCAAAAGTTTCCGGCAACGGGCGTCGTAGCCGAAAAGGCGGGGAATGCGGGCAAATTTCATCATCAGCGCATCGCGGAAGGAGTTGTTGAAAAGCACGCCGACCCCGGCGCGGAAAACGCGGATCTTGTGCCGGATTTTATCCGACCAGAACTTGTGAGGGGCGTCCAGCGCGATCACCTGATCGACGATCTGCGGCAGGGCGCGGTAAAGCGGTTTTTGTCCGGCGGGCGCGATGACGGCGAGCGCGCAGTATTTCGGCAATGCCTGTTTGAATGCCGCCAATGCGGGTAACGCCATGATTGCGTCGCCGAGATGATTGGGCATGCGCACGATGATCCCGTTGCGCCAATCGGACTTGGCAACGTCAAAGCGGACATCGCTTTGGGGGGCAGGGTAGACGCCCGGAATGTCGAGATGCCGGATGATCTGCGCTTGCATAGCTTATTTCAAGTCGGAAATCACCAGCGCGCAGTTGGAACCGCCAAAGGCGAAACTGTTGGAAAGCGCGTGGCGGATCTTCGTACCGGTACGGCATTCGCGTACAAAATCGGCCCAGGCAAATTCATCGTCGGGATTGTCGAGGTTGACCGACGGCGAAAGGAAATCCTTTTCGAGCATCAGCGACGAGAAAATCACCTCCGCCGCGCCGGTCGCGCCGATCATGTGGCCCGTTTGCGATTTGGTGCTGTTGATGGCGGGGCTGCGCGAGCCGAAAACCTCGTGCAACGCCGCCATTTCGACCTGATCGCCGACCGGCGTCGAAGTGCCGTGCGTATTGATGTAGCCGATATCGTCGGGCGTAAGTCCGGCGTCGGCGATGGCTTCGCGCATCACCTGCGCACTGCGCGCGGCGTCGGGCACGACCATGTCGAGCGCGTTGCTGTTGGCTCCGAAGCCGCTGATCTGACTGATCGGGCGGACTTTGCGCGCGAGCACGCTTTTTTCCGATTCGAGCACCATGAATGCGGCGCCGCTTGCGATGACGAAACCGTCGCGTTCGCGGTCAAAGGGGCGGCTGGCGCGGTGCGGATTGTCGTTGAATTTCCGGCTCAAGGCGTGGCAGGCGCAGAAGCCGACGGTCATACACCAGTCGATTGCTTCGGCGCCGCCGGCGAGCACCATATCGTAGGCGCCCGAACGGATCAGCCGCGCGCCGAGCATAACGGCGATCGCACTGCTGGCGCACGCCGCGGAAATGTCGTAGGATTCCCCCGTGATTCCAAAGGTCATCGAGAGGATTGATCCCGCACTGCTCGCCATGATGCGGGGGATCGCGCAAGGAGAGACCGCCCGCATTTTATTGTTGCCGACGGTGTAATTGAAAGCGGTGTCAAAGATTTCGATCGAGTTGCTGTCGGGGATCCCGGTGACGATCGCGATGCGGTGATTTTTGATCTCTTCGCGGGGAATGCCGGCTTCGCGGAAAGCCTGATCGGCGGCGAGCAGCGACATCGCCCCCGTCGGCGGACAAAAGCGCATCGTTTTGCGGTCGATCAACGTCGGGTCAATCTCGTATTGAGCAACGCCGCCGACCGTGCTGGTCATCTGATGCTCGACAAAAGCCGGCACCGTCGAAATGCCGCTTGTGCCGGCGCGCAACGCCGCTTCGTTTTCCGCGAGCGAGTTGCCGATGGGGGTAAGCAGTCCGCGACCGGTGATGAAAACTTTTTCCATAAGCGTTCTCCGTAGATAAAAAATCTGCATATCCGAATAAATCAGACGTAATATACACTCATCTTTGCGAAAAATCCAAGTTTCATCTGGAAAAATTGCTTGTTCGTGCTATATTTCATAAAAGGAAAAAGAAAAATGGATCAAAACACGTTGCTCGACGTCCGTCATCTGGCGATCTCGTTCGGGAATTTGCCGGTGGTGCGCGACGTTTCATTTGAATTGCGCAAGGGGGAAATCCTCGCGCTCGTCGGGGAATCCGGTTGCGGCAAAAGCATCTCCTGTCTTTCGCTTGCGCAATTGCTCGCCCCGACGGCGACGGCGCGCGCCGACCAGATGCGCTATCGTTGCAAAGACGGCAGCGAGGTCGATCTGTTGAACCTTGCCGGCAGGGAGCTTCGCCACATCCGCGGCGGAGAGATCGCCTACATCTTTCAGGAACCCGCCGCCGCCTTGAATCCCGTCTTTTGCATCGGCGATCAGATCGCGGAAGTTCTGGAGTTGCACCGCCCCGATGTGAAAAAGCGTCGTGACGAGGTCGTCAAATTGCTTGCCGCGGTCGGGATTCCGGCGCCGGAAACGCGCGTCAAGGCGTTTCCGCACGAACTTTCCGGCGGCATGCAGCAACGGGTGATGATCGCGATGGCGCTTGCCGGGAACCCCCGATTGCTGATCGCCGACGAACCGACGACCGCGCTCGACGTGACAATCCAGGCGCAGATACTCGAACTTCTGGAAAAACTTTGCCGGGAACGCGACATGAGCGTGCTTCTCGTCACCCACAACCTCGGCATCGTGTCGCAATTGGCGGATCACGTCTGCGTGATGTACGCCGGCGACGTCGTCGAAAGCGGCGATTGCCGCACGCTGATCGATCGCCCGAAACACCCTTACACCAAGGCGTTGCTGAAAGCGGTGCCGCTTCCCGGAGCACCTTCCGGAAAGCTTGCGACGATCAAAGGCAGCGTGCCGTCGCCCGACAGCTTCCCCGCCGGTTGCCGTTTCTGCGGCAGGTGTGTCGTTGAGGAAACGCTTCCCGGCGCCGACGCCTTGCGTTGTCAAAAAGAAATTCCGGAACTTCGATTGGTGGATCAACGACTTTGCCGCTGTCACTTCGTTGCGGAGGATGCGCAGTGAGCAAGATCCGCGTCATGCCGGTCGAGCTGAGCAACCGCATTGCCGCCGGTGAAGTGATCGAACGCCCCGCTTCGGTCGTCAAGGAACTGGTCGAAAACGCACTTGACGCAGGGGCGACGCAGATCACCGTCGCTATCGAGCGGGCAGGGCTCCATCTGATTTCCGTCACCGACAACGGCTGCGGCATGGACGACGAGGATGCGTTGCTCGCGCTGGAACCGCACGGGACGAGCAAACTTTTATCCGACGAGGGGATCGATCACATTTCAACGCTCGGTTTCCGCGGCGAAGCGATCCCGTCGATCGCGGCGGTGGCAAAATTGACTATCCGCACGCGGACGGCGGAGGCTCCGGAGGGCGTCGAAGTCGTCGTCGAGGGCGGCAAACGCATCGCTTGTCACCCCTGCGGCGGCGCGGTCGGCACGACGATCGAAGTGCGAGAACTCTTCTTCAACACGCCCGCCCGCAAGAAATTTTTGAAGTCCAATCCGACCGAAGAGCATCATATCGAGGAAACGTTGATCAACCTCGCGCTCGGCAACGGCAAGGCGGGCATCACGCTTTTGATCGACCGCAAAAAGGTCTTTTCTTGCATTCCCGACGCGACGCCGGAAGTCCGCGCCCGCGAATTTTTCGGGCGGAATTTCGCCGCGAATTTGAAAAAAGTCGAATACCGCGAGGGCGATTGCCGCATCCACGGTCTTGTCGCCGCGCCGGGCTTCACCCGCCCCGGCAGGCGCGAACAGCGCATTTATCTCAACCATCGCCCGATTGAATCGCTCGTCGTCTGGCGCGGCATCCGCGACGGGTACGGCACGCTGGAAAACGAATCGGGGCGCTTTCCGCCGACGATGCTCTTTATCGAACTTCCGCCGGAAGAATTCGACATTAACGTCCATCCGGCAAAGCGTGAAGTGCGCTTCAAGTCGGAATATTTCATCACCCGCGCCGTCGGTACCGCCGTACGACAGGCGCTCCACGAAAACGCCGCCGAAAGCGTTGAGTCGCTTTCGCCGGAACCCGCCGTGCCCAAGTCGATTTCGATCGAGCAGATATTGCAGGCGGCGCAGGTCGCTTATCAGCCGGAAAATGCAGTTCAAATGGAATTGACGGCGCAAGTTGCCCCCCCAAAAAAACCAATCGAAATATCCCAACCGGAAAAAGTGGAAAAACTTCCTCTCCAAGAGACATTTTCCGCTTTGCCGCCATCGGTTGTATCGACGGCGCTGACCGATTCCCCGCAAGCGGAAATGCCCGTGGTCAAGATCCGGGCGGCGATCCCCGAACAGGCGGTCTTCGGCGGGGCGTGGCCCGATCGCGTGCTCGGCATTTACGACGACACCTATATTCTCGCTTCCGGCGGGGGCGCGCTGATCGTTGTCGATCAACATGCGGCGCACGAAAGGATTCTGTTTGAAGAGATCCTCGATCAGTTGGCACAGGGCAGCCCGGCGAGTCAGCCGTTGCTCATCGGTCAGGTGCTTGAGCTGCCCCCCGCCAAGGTGGCGCTTTTGTTGCGTCACCGCGACGTTTTCGCCAAACTCGGTTTCGATTTTGAAGACATGGGCAAGCACAGTGTGATCGTCAACGCGATCCCGAGCAACTTCAACGAGCACATGGCGCCGATCTCGCAGATGGTCGAGGAAATGCTCGACGAACTTCTGGAAAATGCCCGCGCGCAGATGCCGGTCAATCCGGAATTTGCCGCCCGCGCCGCCTGCAAGGCGGCGGTCAAGGCGCACTGGGTGCTGACGATTGAGGAAGCGACGAAACTCCTGCAGAAACTGAAAGCGTGCCGGCAGGGGACGCTCTGTCCGCACGGCCGCCCGACGATGATCACTTTGTCGGAAAGAGAATTGGAGCGTCGCTTCGGCAGGCGCTGAAAAGGTTGTTTTTTATGGGGCAAAGCATTATATTGTTCCTTGTCGGCAACCAGGGAGGTAAGTTATGACAACGATCGAATTGACTCCGGAAACGCTCAAAGGGCAACTTGATGCCGGTCGGCTTTTGCTCGACTTTTACGCGCCGTGGTGCAGCGCCTGCAAGACGCTCGACAAGGTGATCGATTCCGCCGCGGGGGAATTGCCCGAAGATCTTGTCATCGGCAAGGTCGACGTCGATCAGTTCCCGTTGCTCGCCGCGGAGTACGGCGTGACCAATCTGCCGCGGCTTCTGCTCTTTCAAAACGGCAAACTCGTTGCGGAATCGGGTGGTTTTGTTTCCGCCGGAAAACTGAAAGAATTCGTCAAGCGTTAAGATGAGTACGCCGCATTCGATGGAACTTCTCGCCCCCGCCGGCAACGCCGAAACGGCGCTCGCCGCGCTGGATGCCGGCGCCGATGCAATCTACTGCGGTCTCGGCCGCTTCAATGCGCGGGCGCGCGCCGAGAATTTCACCCCCGACGTGATGGCGGGCGTTATCGAGCGTTTTCACGAATGCGGCAAAAAAGTCTATCTGACGCTTAACACGCTGATCTACGAGAGTGAACTTTTCCGGCTGATGGAAACGCTCGGCGAGATCGACCGTTTGATGCCGGATGCGCTGATCGTGCAGGATCTCGGCGTCGCCTCGATGGTTTCGCGCTATTTTCCGCAGTTGACGCTTCACGCGTCGACGCAGATGGGCATTCACAATATTGCCGGCGTAAAGCTTGCCGAAAAACTCGGCTTCAAGCGCGTCATTTTGGAGCGGCAGATCCCGCTGGACGAGTTGCGGCAGATCGCCGAAGATTCGCCGCTTGAACTTGAAGTTTTTATCCACGGTTCGCTCTGCTGTTCGCTCTCGGGGCGTTGCCTTTTGTCGCACCACCTTTTCGGGGCAGGGGGCAACCGCGGCGTCTGCAAACAGCCCTGCCGCCGCGCGTACGATCGCGAATACCGCTTGTCGCCCGCCGATCTCGTCGGGGTGAACTTCTTGAGTGAATTGCGCAAAATGGGTATTGCTTCGCTCAAGATCGAGGGGCGGTTGCGTCCGCCGGAATACGTCTGGAAGTGTACGCGCGCCTACCGGATGCTCTTGGACGCCCCGGAAACGCCAGACGAAGCGACGCTTCGCGAAGCGGAAACGTTGCTTGCTTCCGCTTCGGGGCGGGCAAACGACCGCGGCTTTTTTGATCCGGCGCGCTACCGCAAACTGATCGACGTTCGCCGCCCCGGCGTTTTCGGTATTCCCGTCGGCACGGTCGTGCGCGCCCAAAACGAAACGATCACCGTCAAGGTGCAGGGAAAACTTCACCTCGGCGACCGGCTCCGCATCGTGCCGCCGGAGGGCGGGGAAGGGGAAACGTTTTCACTGGTTTCAATGCGCGACGGTCAAAAAAATCTGCTCAAAGCCAAAAGCGGTACGGTCGAGATTGCGACGGGGTGCCGCGCCGTCAAAGGCGCTCAACTTTTGAAGATCGGTGAAAACGGCTTTGATTTCACGCGGCGGTTGAAAAATTTGCCGAAACGTCGCGAATGCTGTGACCTTGAGATCAGCATTTCCGCTCAAAATTGGCGTATCGCTTCGCCGCGCCTTGCGCAAGCGTGGGAAAAGTCCGTCGAACTTGCACCGGCGAAACAGCACGCGCTCGACGGCGCGACCGTCGCGGAAGTCTTTGCCGCCGGAACGCCGGAAAATTACCGCGCGGGCAAGATCTCCGTCACGGTGAACGGCGATCTCTTTGTCCCCGCAAGCGTCATCAAGGCGATCCGCCGGGAGTTCTGGCGCGACGTCGCCGACCGGATATTACCGGAAGTTGACCGCGCCGCCGTTGCGATGCGCCGTTTCAGCGCCGATTACGAGGCACAAAAAGGCTGTGCTTTTGCCGCGCCGCAGGAACCGATCCAAGCGCGTTTTTACGGTTTTTTGCCGGAAGGCAAAGTCGCGGCGGAGCACGAACGCTTCGTCGCCGCGCAAAAAAGCGGCAAATGCATTGCCGTCGAGGGACTTCACGCACTCAATTGGTTGGCTCCGTCATCTGGCAAAGTCTTTGCCCGTTTCCCGATTGCCGTCACCAATAGCTTTACCGCGCAATTGCTCTGCGATCTCGGCGTCGCCGCAACGGAAGCCGCGCCGGAACTTCCCTCGCGGGAAAGAGAGAATCTTGCCCAAAAAAGTCCGATCCCTTTGCTCCCCTTGCGAAAAGTGCCGCTCTTGGTCACGCGACTGCCGTTGATCGAGGGCGTTTGGCACGACGCGGCGCACCATGTGTTTGTGGTCAAACAAAACGAAGAGCAGTTGAGCGCACTCTACGCGCCGGAGCAGTTGTCCTCAAAAGTGCTTGAGGGTGATGATGCGGTAGATCAGCCAGGTCACGACCGCCAGTAACGCCCCGATCGTGATGTAAAGATAATTGCGCCAGAAAAAGAGGTTGAGCTTCTGCGGCGTCGTCGCGTGTTCCGCTTGGGTGGCGAAACCGGCATTGTAGGCGCGGATCTCCGCTTTCAATTCGGCGACGTTTGGGTAACGGTCGTCGGGATTGGGCGACAACGCTTTCATCGCGACGGCTTCCAGCGCCGCCGGAATCTTGCGGTTGTGGTTGGCGATCGACGAGGGAAAGGGGATCGCGCCCGCCGCCGTGCGCTTTAACGTCTCCTCCATCGGCAAGCCGGAAAGCGGCGCTTTCAGCGCCAGGATTGCATAGAGGATCGCCCCGAGCGAAAAGACGTCGGCGCGCAGATCCGCTTTGCGTGCGGGGTCGGCGTCAAAGAGTTCCGGCGCGAGAAACCCCGGCGTGCCGCGGTTGTTCTCACTGCGCGTCCCCGTAAGGACGCCCTCTTGCGTTGTCGCGCGCGCCAAGCCCCAGTCAATTACCTGCACTTCGCCGAAATCGCCGATATTGATGTTGGCGGGTTTGAGGTCGAGGTGGCACACGTGACGGGAATGGGCGAAATCAACGGCGTTGCAGATGCGTAAAAAAATCATCAGCAAGCGGTCGAGCTTGTATTTTTCCACCCGGCTGTCGCCTTGGGCGATGCGCCGCAACAAGGTGTCGAGCGACATGCCGCGCAGATATTGCATCGTGAAATAGGGCGACCCCGAACGGTCGATGCCGATATCGTAAATGGAAATGATGTTGGGGTGCTCGAGCTTTGCCGTCACTTTGGCTTCGCGGACGAAACGCTCCAGATCGCTTTTGGGGCGTTCGCGGAAATCCGGCATGATCGCCATCGCGACGTCGCGGTCGGTGTCGCGGTCGTGGACGAGCAAAACCCCCTTCATCCCGCCGAAGCCGATGCTGCGGATGAATTTATAGCGATCCTGCGGCTTGACGGTCAGTTGATCCAGTTCCGGCGTCTCGCTGTCGCGTGCCGGAGCGTCGGGTTTGATCGCTACGGTGGCGGTGAGATCGGAACTCATTTTTTCGTGATTTTAAGCGGCTTGCCGCCCTGAACGGCATCCGCATTGACAACGCATTTGCCGCCCTCGCGGTATTCGGGGGCGTTGTACATGACGTCGAGCATCAGATTTTCCATAATGGAGCGCAGTCCGCGCGCACCGGTGCCGCGCTTGACCGATTTTTCCGCGATCAGACGCAACGCATCTTTGGTGAACGAGAGGTCGACCCCCTCCATCTTGAGCATGCGCTGATATTGCTTGGTGAGCGCGTTTTTCGGCTCCTGCAAGACGCGGACGAGATCGTCGGCTTCCAATTCCTTGAGCGCGGCGATGACGGGAAGTCTGCCGACGAGTTCGGGGATCAATCCGTAGCGGATAATGTCTTCCGGCTCGCATCCGGCAAAGGGATTGGCTTTTTCCCGGGGCGTTGTTTCGGTCGCGGCAACCGGAGTCCCGGTGAAACCGAGCACCGGCTTGTTGGTGCGCCGCTGAATCACTTTATCGAGGCCGACGAAAGCGCCGCCGCAGATAAAGAGAATATTGGTCGTGTCGATGTGCAAAAATTCCTGATTGGGGTGCTTGCGCCCGCCCTGCGGCGGCACGTTGGCGACGGTCCCTTCGAGGATCTTCAGCAACGCCTGCTGAACGCCTTCGCCGGAAACATCGCGGGTGATTGAGGGATTTTCGCTCTTGCGCGAAATTTTATCCAATTCGTCGATGTAGATGATGCCGATCTGGGCGCGTTCGAGATTGCCGTCCGCCGCCTGATAGAGTCGGAGCAGGATGTTTTCGACGTCTTCGCCGACGTAACCCGCTTCGGTGAGCGTCGTCGCATCGCTGATGGCAAAGGGCACGTCGAGCATTTTGGCAAGCGTGCGCGCGAGCAAGGTCTTGCCGCAACCCGTCGGGCCGATCAGCAAAACGTTGCTTTTGTCCAATTCAACGTCGGCATAGGGATCTTCCGCGCCGGCGAAGCGGCTTTTGATGCGCTTGTAATGGTTGTGCACCGCGACGGAAAGCACCTTTTTGGCGTCTTCCTGACCGATGACGTAGCGGTCGAGCTCGGCCTTGATCTTTTCCGGATCCGGCACGACCAGGTCGCCGATCGCGCCGGCGCTTTTGTTTTGCTGATGCTTGGCAACTTCCTCGGCGAGGATCCGGTTGCCCTGCTTGAGGCAGGAAGAGCAGATCATCAGATTTTCGTAGAGACTCGGCAGAAACACCTCGTTGGGGGCGCTTTTGGGCGTGCGCCCGCAAAAGGCACAGGAGATCTTATCTTTGTCGATCGCCATAAAAAATTACCTCCGGACTTTTTCGACGACTTTGTCGACCAGTCCGTATTCAACCGCTTCGGCGGCGCCCATGAAATGGTCGCGCTCGGTATCTTTTTCGACCTTTTTCAAGGTCTGGTGGCAATGGTCGGCGAGAATCTGATTGAGCGTGTTTTTCAACCGCAAAATCTCTTTGGTGTGGATTTCGATGTCGGTTGCCTGACCTTCGGCGCCGCCGAGCACCTGATGGATCATGATGCGGCTGTTGGGCAAAGCGAAACGCTTGCCCGGCGCACCGGCGGCGAGCAGCACCGCGCCCATCGAGGCGCATTGCCCGATGCAGTAGGTACGCACGTCGCAGGAGATCATCTGCATCGTGTCGTAGATCGCCAGTCCTGCGGTCACGCTGCCGCCGGGGCTCTGAATGTAGAGGTCGATATCCTTTTTGGGGTCTTCCGCCTGCAGAAAGAGCAGTTGGGCGACGATCAGATTGGCGACGTTGTCGTCGATCGGAGTACCGAGCAGAATAATCCGGTCTTTGAGCAACCGGGAGTAAATATCGTAGGAACGTTCCCCCATCGCGGTCTGCTCGACCACCATCGGCACCAAATACGAATTACTTTTCATTTGTCGATACTCCCTGCGTTACGGAATTACTTCAGCGCCGCTTCGACGACCTGGAAAAGCGCCTTGTTGTTGAGCAAGTCCTGACGCAATTCCTCGGCCGCGCCGTTTTTCTCGATCATCGCGCGCATATCCTGAACCTTGTAACCGTAGTAACGGCTCATCGATTCGAGCTGATAGGCGAGTTCTTCCTCGGTGACGGTGACGTTTTCCAGCTTGGCGAGCTGACGCAGGATCAACGCCTTGCGGAGCGACTTTTCAGCGGCTTCGCGGGCGCTCTTTTTGTGATCCTCGAGCGCCGCCTTGAATTTTTCGGCATCCTCGCTGGTGCGGACGTCGCGCATCATTTTCTGCAGTTCCTTGGCGACCTCGTTGTCGAGGAGCGTCGGGGGCAATTCGAAATTACCGACGGCGGCGTCGAGTTTGCCGTAAAAGGCTTCCTGCGCGGCTTCGAGACGCTTGCCGTTGTTTTCCTGCTCCATGGCGCTCTTGAGCGTCTTGCGGAATTCTTCCATCGAGGGCGCCTTGACGCGCTCGACCAGTTCCGCGTCGGAAAGCTTCGCGCGGGTCTGAACCGCCGCGACCGTGACGTGGTAGTTGACCTTTTTGCCGGCGAGGGCGGCTTCGCGGTAATCCGCCGGATAATCCGCGGTGAAATCATATTCCTTGCCCTTTTCGGCGCCGGTGAGCGCCTTGATGCAGCCGGGGATCATTTCCGGCTCGCTCAACCAAATGAACGTGTCGGTCGCTTCCGCCTGACGTTTGACCGCCGCCGGCGCGTCTTCCGCGGGGGCGAAATCGCTCTTGTAGCTCACCTTGAGCATGTCGTCCGCCTTGGCGGGCTCGGTGCTGTCGGCATAGCCGCCCCACATCGAGCGGTACATATCGATGCGCTCATTGATCTTTTCCTCGGAAACGGCTTCCACGGGGACGTCGAGCTTGATCGCCTTGTAGTCGCCGAGATCAATCGCCGGCGCAACGTCGACGTTGAACGCAAATTCGACGTCCTTGCCGTCGGCGATTTCCGGATCTTTCTTGAAACTGACGTTGAGCACATCAAGCGTCTTGTCGGCTTCGATCTTTTCGATCGCGGCGCCGACCAAACGGCTGCGGAGCTCGTTCTTGACGTCTTCAGCGTATTTCGACTGGACGAGGTGAAGCGGAGCCTTGCCGGCGCGGAAGCCGGGCAGCTGCACCATCGAGGCGACGGAAGAAAGCACGCGGTTGGTTTCGGTTTTCACCGCATCAGCGGAAAGTTTGAAAGTAAATTCCTTCCGGCAGTTGCCGTCGTTTTTGACTTCCATCGTAAGAGCATCGTTCAACTTTGCGTTAGCCATTTTTTAAACCTTTCCTGGCAAATTGGCGCGGTTTGCGACCGCCTGTGTTTATTTTTAAAGTATATCAATAGGATAATTACATAATATAGCATCTTTTCTGCTGTTTTCAATGGCGTACCGCATTCCGGCGGTTGAAAAAAACGATGAAAAACGTTATATTTTCCTGTTGCAATTCAGGAAAGGGGTTGTGCAAATGAATGATCTTTCGCTTTTAGAGCCGCGCGACGTCTGGGAAATCTTTGCCGGCATCTGCGCGACGCCGCATCCGTCGGGGGGCGAGAAAAAGTTGTCGCTTTATCTGAAAAAATATGCCGAAAAAAACGGTTTGCAAGCCCGTTTGGATTCCTACGGCAATTTGCGCATCGACCGCAAAACGGGCGATCTGGATTCGGCGATCATCTTGCAGGCGCATATGGATATGGTGCCCGCTTGTGTTGACGAAAAAAAGTTCGATTTCGAGCGCGAAGCGATCACGCCACTGGTGAAAGGCGCGCGTGTCGTCGCCGATGGTACGACGCTCGGCGGCGACGACGGTATGGGCGTAGCGCTGGCGCTGGCGATGCTGACCGATAAAACGCTTCAAAAAGTACCGCTTGCGGCGCTTTTTACGCGGCAGGAGGAAGTCGGCATGCTCGGGGCGGCGCAACTTGAAAACGATTTTCTGCGCGGCAAATTGCTCGTCAACTTGGATTCCGGGTGCGACAACATCTTTCAGATCGGTTGTGCCGGCGGGGTGCGCACCCGATTGGACTTTGCGCCGGATATGCAAAAAGCGCCGGCAGGGCAGGCGTTTTGCATTGAGATCGGCAATCTTGCGGGCGGCCACTCCGGCGTCGACATCGGTTTACAGCGCACCAATGCGATCATTTTGCTCGCCAAACTTCTGGATGGTCTGCCGCTTGAACTTGCATCGATCGCGGGCGGTAATGCGGATAATGCAATTCCATCGCAATCAAGTTGTTGCGGTGTTTCAAAAACGACGCTTCCCAAGTTGGAAAAACAATTGAAAGAACGCGCGGATTCGATCCGCCCGACGCTGACCGGATGCGATTGCGATTTTACGGTGAAACTCTCACCCGTCAGGAAGCTTGAGCAGGTTTTTTCACCGTCGTTTACGATGGCGTTTTTGACCAAGCTCGCCAACGTGCCCGACGGCCCCGTCCGCTATTCGGCGCGCTACCGGAGCGTCCACACCAGTTCCAATATCGGCATGATCGTACCGGCGGAGAAGGGGTTTTCGCTGATCTCAAGTCAGCGTTCCTTTGCCGACGCCGAGCGGGACAAGTTCGCGCGCAAGATTGTCCGCCATTTCGGCAAACTCGCCCGCCGCGCGGAACACGCACAACCGTACCCCGGCTGGAAGCCCGAACGCAATATTTGGCAGCGACTTGCCGGCAAGCTTTGGCGCGAAGTCAACGCGAGCGAGGCGCATTTTGAAGTCATTCACGCGGGGCTTGAATGCGGGATCATCCGGGGCAAGCGTCCCGATCTGCCGATTATCGCCACGTTTCCGTTGCACGGCAATCTGCATACGCCGGCGGAATTTCTCGACATCGCCTCCGTCGGGCGAGTCAGCCGCTTTTTGAGGGCATTTCTCCTGCGCGCGGGGGTGGAAAAATAGAGAAATCCGGTGTATATTATAGAAACCTATTCATACATAACGGATTTTGACGATGCAAAAAAAACATCAGCGCGGCGCCTTTTTTCCGGTTTCGCTCGGTTGCCCCAAGAACCTCAATGACCTCGAGGTCATTTCAGGCGGCTTGCTCGCCGCCGGCTGGAGCATCGCCGACGCGCCGGAAAACGCCGATCTCTATTTGATCAACACCTGTGCTTTCATCCCCGCCGCCCGCAACGAAGCGGTCGAGGAAATCGAGCGCGGCGTCGCGTGGAAAAAGGAAGCCCCCAACCGCAAACTCGCCGTTTCCGGATGCCTGACGGCATATGATCGCGACGGCAGTTTTCACAAGAAGTTCCCGCAGGTCGATTGCTGGCTCGGCATTGACGACATCGGCCGCGTCGACGCCGTGTTGCAGGGCGGCAAGGCCAGTTCCAGCTGCAAATTTCTCGCCGACGATTCGCTGCCGCGTCTGCAGTTGACGGTGCCGCATCTCGCGTACCTCAAGATCGCCGACGGGTGCAACAACTGCTGTACCTACTGTGCGATTCCGCTGTTGCGCGGGAAGTTGCGGAGTTTGCCGATGCAATGCGTTGTTGCCGAGGCGAAACAGCGCGTTGCGTCCGGCGTACGCGAGCTCGTCGTCGTCGCGCAGGATATTTCCGCTTACGGCATGGATCGCCCGGAATCGGGGGAAAATCTGCCGAAACTGCTCGGCGAACTCAACAGGATCGACGGCGATTTCGTCATCCGCTTGCTCTATACGCACCCGGCGCACTATACTGATGAATTGATCGACGCGATCAACGCCAATTCCAAAGTGTTGCCCTATTTGGACATCCCGTTACAGCATATTTCCGACGGCTTGCTGCGCGCGATGAACCGCCACGTTTCACAAACTGCCGTCGAGGAGCTGATCGCCAAGTTGCGCAAAATGATTCCGAACCTGGTTTTGCGCAGTACGTTCATCACCGGCTTCCCCGGCGAAACCGAAGCGCAATTTGAGGAACTTGCCGATTTCTGCCGCCGCGTCAAATTTGAACGGCTCGGCGTTTTTCCGTTTTCGGCGGAACCCGGCACGATCGCGGCGAAACTGCCCGGTCAGGTGCCGACCGAAGTCGCCGAAGCGCGATCGACCTTGCTGATGAAACGGCAGATCGCGCGGATGCGCCGCATGCAAAAAGCGCGCGTCGGCAGTCGCGAAAGAATTCTCGTCGACGCCGTCGGCAACGGCATCGCGTGGGGGCGCGGCGTTGCCGATGCGCCCGAGATCGACAACCTCGTGCTCGTGGAAAATCCGCCCCGCTCCTGCCGGGCAGGGGAGTTCCTCGACGTCGAGATCATCGGAACTCAAAACTGTGACGTCATCGCCCGCGCGGTGAGCAAAAAAAGGAAATAAGTCATGCAGATGAAGCAGATTCCCAACATCCTGACGGTGAGCCGCATTCTTTCCATCGTCGTTTTCGTCATCTTGGCGACGCTCGCCGACCGCCCCTATTTTCAGGACAAAACCTACATCTTTACCATCCGGCTCGTCGCCTATTTGCTGGCGGTGCTTGCCGCGATCACCGATCTTCTCGACGGCTATCTCGCCCGCCGCTACAACGCGACGAGCGATTTCGGCGCCCTGATGGATCCGCTCGCCGACAAGATCTTTGTCACCGCCGCGATGCTGATGGCGATCGAATACCGGTTGATGCCGGCGATCGTCGCCTTTGCGGTGCTCGCGCGGGAATTCATGGTGACGGGGCTGCGTACGCTCGCGGCAAAAAAACAGGTGGTCATTTCCGCCGACCGCTGGGGCAAACTCAAGACGACGTTGCAGATGATCATGCTCGGCATCGCGGGCTTGGCGTGGTTCAACGGTACGGACGGGATCGAATATCTGCGTCAGGCGCACTTGTACATCAGCATCGACGCTTTCCGTCTCGGTATCCGCATCTGGTACGTCTGGCTCGGATTTCTGTGGATCATCGTTTTGGTGACGGTCCTTTCCGGAGCGGGATATTTCATCCGTTACCGTTCGCTCTTTCTGCCGGAAAAGAAACGGTAGAGCCCGGGTGACGAAATGACGCTTCGCGAATTGCCGGTCGGCAGCAGCGCCGAGATTCTCGCCGTCGGCGGCGAGGGGGCGTTGCGCCAGCACTTCCTCGATATGGGGATGATTCCCGGAACTCCGGTTAAACTGCTCAAGTACGCCCCGATGGGCGACCCGATGGAGCTGTTGATCTACGACTACAATCTGACGCTCCGGCTCGCCGACGCGGCGCACATCGAGATCCGGCTGATCGAGGAAAAGTGCGACGACGCGCCCGACATCGATCCGTTGCCCGCCAATCAGGCGGTGCACCCCGGCTTCGGCGAAGAGGGTAAATACCACGCCGAACAAAAAGAGTCCACCGTCGCGTTGCCGGAGGGTACGGCGCTGCGCTTTGCGCTCGCCGGCAATCAGAATTGCGGCAAAACGACGCTTTTCAACCAGTTGACCGGTTCCAATCAGCACGTCGGCAACTTTCCCGGTGTCACCGTCAGCCGCAAGGATGGGCACATCAAAAAACATCCGCTGACCTCGGTGACTGATCTGCCCGGCATCTATTCGATGTCGCCCTACAGCGCCGAGGAACTGGTGACGCGTCAATTCATCCTCAACGAGAAACCGCAGGCGATCATCAACATCGTCGACGCGACCAATCTCGCCCGCAATCTCTACCTCACGATGCAGTTGATGGAATTGGAAATTCCGATGGTGCTCGCTCTCAATATGATGGATGAGGTGCGCAACAACGGCGGCGCGATCCTCGTCAACAAACTGGAAGCGGCATTGGGGATTCCCGTGATCCCGATTTCCGCGAGCCGGGGCGAGGGCATCGACGAATTGATCGCTCACGCGATGCACATCGCCCGCTATCAGGAAGCGCCCAAGCGGCAGGATTTCTGCAACGTCACCGAGCACGGCGGCGCGGTGCATCGTGCGATTCACTCGATCATTCACCTGATCGAAGATCACGCCGCCGAGGCGGGGATTCCCCGCCACTTTGCCGCGAGCAAGATCATCGAGGGCGACGCGCTGATCTTACAGCGGCTTCAGCTTGACGAAAACGAGCACGATATGCTCGAGCACATCATCATGCAGATGGAAAAGGAGCGCGGACTCGACCGCGCCGCCGCGATCGCCGATATGCGTTTTTCCTTTATCCGCAAGATCTGTCAGGAAACGGTGCGCAAGCCCAAGGAGAGCAAGGAGCATCGCCGCAGTACCGCGATTGACGCGGTTTTGACCGGCAAATATACGGCGATCCCCGCCTTTTTTGCAATCATGGCGCTGGTCTTTTATCTGACGTTCGGCGTGATCGGCGCATTCTTTCAGGAACTTCTGGAAAATGCGATCAGTTTTTGCGGCGACAAGGTGGCGGCTTACCTTGCCGACTCCGGCGTCAACCCGACGCTGCAAAGCCTCGTCGTCAACGGTGTTTTCACCGGCGTCGGCAGCGTGTTGAGCTTTTTGCCGATTATCGTGACGCTTTTCTTTTTCCTCTCAATGCTCGAAGACAGCGGCTATATCGCCCGCGTCGCCTTTGTGATGGACAAACTTTTCCGCCGCATCGGTCTTTCCGGGCGGAGCATCGTGCCGATGCTGATCGGTTTCGGCTGTACCGTCCCCGCCGTGATGGCGACGCGGACTCTCCCCTCGGCGCGCGACCGCAAAATGACGATCCTGCTGACGCCGTTTATGAGCTGTTCGGCAAAATTGCCGATCTACGCCTTTTTTGTGGCGGCATTCTTTCCGGAACACGGTGCGCTGGTGATGACGTCGCTTTATCTGATTGGCGTTGCCTTTGCCTTGCTGATCGCGCTGATGCTCAAAAAAACCGTGTTCCGCGGGGAAGCGGTTCCGTTTGTGATGGAATTGCCCAATTACCGTTTGCCCGGACTCAAAAACGTCGCTCAGTTGCTGTGGGAAAAAACCAAGGATTTTCTGCAACGCGCCTTTACCGTGATTTTCGTCGCGTCGATGGTCATCTGGGTGCTCACGACCTTTGACTGGCATTGGAATATGGTCGCCGATCACTCCGACAGTATGCTCGCTGGGCTCGCCGGGTATCTCGCTCCTTTGATGGCGCCGCTGGGGTTGGGCGACTGGCGCATTTGCGTTTCACTGATCACCGGCTTCACCGCCAAGGAAAGCGTAGTTTCGTCGCTCAATGTGCTTTTTGGCGATGGCGCTGATCTGCATTTATTTCTGACGCCGTGCGCGGCGGCGGCGTTGCTTATGTTCAGTTTGCTTTATACGCCGTGTGCCGCCGCGATCGCCGCCGTAAAACGCGAACTCGGCGTCAAGTGGGCGACGTTCGTCGTCATCTGGCAATGCGCGATTGCCTGGGGCGCCGCGTTCCTCGTGCGGTACATTTGGTTGCTTTTCTGTTGACAAGGCGAAAAAAAAAGCTGATTTTTGCGAGTGAGCAGTTGTATTTTTAACTGGGAACGGTTATATTTCCTATCATTATGAAAAAAATCGTTGAATTCATCCTCCGTCACCGGCGCCGTTTGGCGTTGACCGGCATCGTCGCACTTCTTTGTTTTGCGGTGCTGATTTTTGCCTTTGCATTGCACCGGAACCGGAAAAAGCCGGCGACGGATCAAACGGCGGCGGCGACCACCACCAATATCGTATCGTCGCCTGCCGTCGCCCAGACGAGCCCGAAGCTCATCAAAGGCTTCGGCTATGTGCGCGGCAGTTCGATGATTACGCTGAAAAACAAATATGCCGGGTACGTCAAAAAAGTCAATTTCTACACCGGGCAAAAGATCACCCAGGGCGACGTGATCCTCGAATACGACGACCTCGACTGGCGGCTTCGCCTGACGCAGGCGATCAACGCCGTGCGCGAACAGCAAAAGGTCGTCGAGGCAAAAGAACTTGCCTTGCAACTGAAAAAACTCAATCCCCTGCCGTCGGAATACCGCAATGCCAGCTGGAAACAGATGGCGGCAAAGGAAAAACTTTCGCGTTTGAAAAAAGAGCTGGACGCGTATGAGAAACTACACGGAAACAAGATCGTTTCCGATTTCTCGTTGCGGGAAAAAACGCAGGACTACAAAGACGCGGAAGCCGATGCGGCGATCCTCGATCAGGATATCCGCATCATCAATCAGGGATTGGGCGCGCTTTACATTTCCATCGCGGAAAAGGAACTGGAAGACGCCCGCACCAAGCTGGAAGATCTGAAAAAAGTACAGACGCTCATCGAGGAGGACGGCAACTACTACCGGATTGTTTCCCCCCGCAACGGCGTGCTGGTCAATAATTCCGACACCGTCAACGGCTACAATGCCGCCGCCACCAACGTCGCGGAGATCCACTCGTTCAACAACGGTACCTACGTCTATTGCTACTTCGACGAACGCGACATCGGTTATGTCACCGAGGGCAAGACCTACCGCTTCCGCACCAATCAGTTCGATTGCGACAAAAAAGGATTCCCATTGATCCGGCCGTTTGAAGTGAAAAAAAGTCGCTCATCTTCCGGCGACCGTTCGCTCTATCTCGTCGAATGTCAGTTGGTCTCGTCGCCAATCCCGTTGCGACTGAACTCAACGGGACAGATGGAGATCGACGTCAAATAACCCCTAAAAATGAACTACGGCGCCGGGTGCGGCGCCGCCCCGACCGCTACGCGGCTCGGCTTCGGTTCATTTTGGGGGACCCCGGCGCTATCGCGCTCCGTTCCTCGCTACGCTTCGGTACTCGCGACTGCGCGAAAGGTAGTTTTTCGATTTAGATTACCCCAAAACCCCTTAAAATGAAC
>DCFZ01000011.1 GCA_002314455.1 Lentisphaeria bacterium UBA1791
CGGCGCCGCAGTTCATTTTAAGGGGTTTTGGGGTAATCTAAATCGAAAAACTACCTTTCGCGCAGTCGCGAGTACCGGAGCGCAGCGAGGAACGGAGCGCGATAGCGCCGGGGTCCCCGAAAATGAACCGAAGCCGAGCCGCATAGCGGTCGGGGCGGCGCCGCACCCGGCGCCGCAGTTCATTTTAAGGGGAAATGGAGCCAGCTGTGGGATTCGAACCCACGACCTGATGATTACAAATCAACTGCTCTGGCCAACTGAGCTAAGCTGGCGGCTCGTGTGATGTTACTCAATATACTCCGTCAACGACATTTGCGCAAGTCGAAGGCGCAGACTTTTTCGTTTTATCCGATGCGGCAACCGGCGGGTATCTCGCCGTCGATCGTCACAAGTTTCAGTTCCTTGCCGTGCTTGGCGGCGAGAAGCATCCCCTCGGATTCGACGCCGCGCAAGACCGCTTTCTGCAAATTGGCGACAACGACGATCGTCTTGCCGATCAACTGCTCCGGCGTGTAACTTTTGGCGATGCCGGCGACGATCTGGCGGGCTTCACCGCCGAGGTCAAGTTGCAACTTCAAGAGTTTTTCCGCCTCGGGGATCGCTTCGGCGGCAACGATTTTTGCCGTTTTCAGTACGACGCGCGAAAAATCGTCGATCGTGATGAGCGGCATTTCGGGTACCGCTTTTTCCGCTTTCTTTTCCTTTTTCGCGGGAGCGGCGGGAGCTTCCTCCTTTTTCTCCTCGACGATGCGCGGGAAAAGCGGTTCGATCTCTTTCATCGTGCGACCGCTCCAGTCAAAGGGCGTGTCGAGCGCGCTGATCGCACCGAGTTCAGCGGCGGAAATACCGAGCGCTTCGCCGAGCGCCGCCATTTTTTCCGGCATCACGGGACTCAACAAGACGGCGACGCGACGCAAAACTTCCGCCGCCGTGTGCAACACGGTGTGAAGTCGTTCCGTCTTGCCCTCTTTGGCGAGTGCCCACGGCGCGCACTTTTCCAAGTAACGGTTGCCGGCGCGCACCGCCGATAAGACGGCATTGATGCCCTGATCGAGTTTCATTTCCCCGAGGCTCGTGCGCATCGTCTGGCCGGCTTTTTCAATTTCGCTCAAAAATTCGCGGTCGCAATCTTCCAGACTTCCGGCGGCGGGCACCGCGCCACCCGTCGCGCGGATCGTCAACTTGTTGACGCGCGAAAGCAAATTACCGAGGTCGTTGGCGAGGTCGCTGTTGTAGCGCGCCGTGAACCCCTCTTCGGAAAAGTTCGCGTCGTTGCCCGGCGACATCTCGGCGAGCAGAAAATAGCGGAATGCGTCGACGCCGCACTTGGCGATCATATCCATCGGGTTGACGACGTTGCCGAGCGATTTGCTCATCTTGGTATTGCCGGTCAGCCACCAGCCGTGGGCGAAAATGGTCTTGGGCATCGGCAGATCCATCGCCTTGAGCATCGTCGGCCAGTATACGCTGTGGGTGGTCAGGATATCCTTGCCGATCAATTCGCAGGTTGCAGGCCACCAGCGCGCAAACGTCTTGTCGTCCTGCAAATAGCCGACGCCGGAAACGTAGTTCAACAGCGCGTCGAACCAGACGTAACAGACGTAATCCTTGTCAAAGGGCAGCTCGATGCCCCACGCCAGCCGCGATTTCGGACGGCTGATGCAAAGGTCGTTGAGCGGTTTTTTCAAAAAACCGAGCGTCTCGTTGGCGCGGAAAGCGGGCAAAATGAAATCGGGGTGCGTCTGAATGTAGTCGATCAGCCAGTCCTGATACTTGCTCATACGGAAAAAGTAGTTCGACTCCTTGATCGCCTGCACTTCGCGGCCGCATTCGGGGCACTTGCCGTCGACGAGGTCTTTTTCGGTGAAGAAGCGCTCGTCGCCGACGCAATACCAGCCGGTGTATTCCGCCTTGTAGATCTCGCCGCGGTCAAAGAGATCCTGCAACACCTGCTGGACGACTTTGACGTGAAATTCCTGCGTCGTGCGGATGAAACGATCGTTGGTGATGCCGAGTTTTTTCCAGAGTTCCTGAAAACGCACGACCGTCTCATCGCAGTGGGCGAGATTGTCCATGCCGCGCTTGGCGGCGGCCTTTTCGACTTTCTGCCCGTGCTCGTCGGTGCCGGTCAAAAAGAAGGTGTCGTCGCCAAGACTGCGGTGATAGCGCGCCAGAACGTCTGCGAGCACGGTGGTATAGGCGTGCCCGATGTGCGGACGGTCGTTGACGTAATAAATCGGGGTCGTAACGTAAAATTTCGACATAAAAAAACTCCCATAAAGAATTTACAAAATCATTTGCATATGTTAAATATACAGCAAAAAGAGCGGAGTTTCAAGCCGGAACCACGACGAAAACGCAGACAAAAAAGGGGGCGTCGCCGATCGCGCGCCCCCCCTGCAAAAATCGAACGTTGCGTTATTGCGGCATAGCCTCAAAGGCGCAGGTTTTCAAAAACGCCTGCATTTTTTCGAGCGAGACCGCGCCGCCGGAAGCGGTCGCGTTGCGCAGATTGAAGTTGCTCGACGCACCGCCGAGTTTCAACGCCTCTTCGAGCGACCAATCCTGATGGAGCGCGTACATCACGCCGGCGCAGAAAGCGTCGCCGGCGCCGGTGCTGCCGACGATTTCGCTCTTTTTGATCGCACAGCTGGGCGAATAGACGAATTTGCCGTCGCGCATTCTGCCCGCCGCGCCCTCGGGGAAATGGATGACGACGGTCTCCTTAACGCCCTTGTCGAAAAGGAAATCGACGGCTTCGGGCAACTGCTGATAATTGAGTTTGCCGTCCGCCTTGCGCAATTCAAGACCGCAGCAGGCGGAAGCCTCGACTTCGTTGACAATCAGAATGTCGATATAAGGCAGTGCGGGGAAAACAATCCTGCGGAATTTTTCCGGCGCTTCGGAGACGAAGTCGACGACCGTCTTGAACCCCTTGTCGCGCAAGTTTTTAAGCAAATGCGCGGCGACCGTACCGTACGCCGGATCATCGGCGTCAAGTCCATCGAGGAGAAGGAGATAGCCGAGGTAGAAAAATTTTGCCGGCACATCGATGTTTTCAAGCGTTTTGCGGTCGAGCAGAGCATTTGCGCCGCGGCAGTGAAAAAAGGTGCGCTTCCCCTCGCCCGACATTGCGTCGGTGAAGCTCGTCGAAGCCGCGCCGGTTTTCGTCATAAAGCGTTGATCGACACCGTGTTTTGCAATTTCAGCAAGCAAATATTCGCCATCCTCGTCGTCACCGAGCAATCCGGCGGCGAAAAGCGGCAATTCCGGATCCATCACCGCGAGGTCGAAAAGCACGTTGGCGGGACCGCCGCCGGGCGCCGCGACCTGCGAGATGATGTTGCAGAGATTCCCCTCACCGGGCCAGCGGTCGATAGTCTTGACGTGATCGACGATCCAGTTGCCGGCGCCGACGATACCATTTCGAGTCATCATAAATCCTCCTTGGGTTAAAACACACAATATAAGGTACAGCGGCGAAGCCCGTTTTTCAAGCGGATTTTTCCAAAAAAAGAATTGACTTCGCGCGCGCAAGCGTGTATATTATGAACTTGTTCATACAGTGCAAAACATATAAAATATAGGAGTTGACAATGGAAAAAGAGGAAAAGACTGCCCAGGAGTGGACGCAAGTTCAGCCCGACGCCCCTGCTCCCGAAGCGGAAAAAGCCGCTTCCAAGGACGATAAAAAAGCCGAAAACGAAGCCGAAGCAAAAGCGGAAAAGAAAGAGCCGACGATCGAGGAAAAATTCGCCGATCTCGCCCAGAAATACCTCTATTTGCAGGCGGAATATCAGAACTACCGCAAGCGCGTCGCCAAGGATATCGCCGACACGCGGGCGTTGAGCGCCGCCGATACGCTGACGCCCTTTCTGACCGTTTTCGACTACCTCTCGATGGCGGACAACGCCGCCGTCAAGTCGGACAACATCGACTCGATCCGGCAGGGACTCAAAATGATCATCGACCAGTTTTTCAAGGTCTTCGACGAGATCGGCGTCACGCCGCTTGAGAGCGTCAATCAGAAATTCGATCCGCAACTTCACGATGCGGTCGCCAAGGAACCCTCGGAAACGGTTCCTGAAGGCACGATCATCCGCGAGTGGAACCGCGGCTTTAAACTCGGCGACCGGCTGTTGCGCCCCGCGCGCGTCGTCGTTTCCTCCGGGGCGCCCAAGGCGGAAGAGGAAAAGACTCCCGCAAATGAGGAAAAATAACCATGGCACAGGATTATTACAGCATACTCGGCGTTGAGCGCACGGCGTCCGCCGACGAAATCAAAAAAGCATACCGCAAACTCGCGCTGAAATATCACCCCGACCGCAACCCCGGCAACAAGGAAGCGGAAGAGAAATTCAAGGACATTTCGCTCGCCTACGAGGTGTTGAGCGACGATTCCAAGCGCCATACGTACGACCAAGTGGGGCATGAAGCCTACACCAACGCCAGCCACGGCGGTGGCGGCGGCGCGGACTACCAGCGCGCGCAGGACATTTTCAGTCAGTTTTTCGGCGGCGGCCGCGGCGGCGGTTTTTCCTTTGAAGACCTTTTCGGCGGCGGTCGACGCAATCCCAACGGCCCCGTGCCGGGGGACGATCTGCGCTACGATATGGAAATCGACTTCGAAGATGCGATGTACGGCGCCGACAAGAGCGTGACGATCCCCCACCTCGCCGAGTGCGCCGACTGCCACGGTTCCGGCTGTGAAGCGGGAAGCGGCAAAAAGCGCTGCAGCCGCTGCAACGGCAGTGGTTCGATCTCGATCTCGCAGGGATTTTTCAGCATGCGTCAGCCCTGTTCCGCCTGCGGCGGCACCGGCGAAATCATCGAAAAGCCCTGCAAAAAATGTCACGGCAACGGTCGCGTGCAGATGCGCGAGACGTTTCAGATCCACGTGCGTCCCGGCGTGATGACCGGTTCGCAGTTGCGCGTCGCGGGCAAAGGCAACGCCGGCACTCACGGCGGCCCCAGCGGCGACCTTTACGTCTTTATCCGCGTCAAGACGAGTAACGTCTTTGAGCGTTCCGGCGACGATCTGCTCTGCATCGTGCCGGTACCGCTTGCCGTCGCCGTCAACGGCGGCATCGTCGACGTGCCGACCATCGCCGGCAAGACCAAGATGAAAGTTCCCGCCGGTACGCAAAGCGGCACGGTGCTCCGCATCAAGGGCAAAGGCGCGCCGAGCCTTCGCGGCGGCGAACGCGGCGACCTCCACGTGCGCATCGACGTCGAAAGCCCGGTCAAGTTGACCAAAGAACAGCAACAGCTGCTCGAAAAGTTCAACGCCTCGCTTTCGCTCTCGAACCAGCCGCGGCAAAAAGAATTTCAAGCGCGCGCCGGCAAATTTCTGCGCGAGGAGTAGCGATGCCCCGCAAAGATCCCGGCGACACGTTGCTCGCGAGCAACAAAAAGGCGTTTCACAACTACACCGTGCTCGAACGCTTTGAAGCTGGCATTCACCTTTCCGGCACCGAAGTCAAAAGCTGCCGGGCGCGGGCGATCCAGTTGCAGGATGGCTATGTCTACGTCAAGGGCAGCCGCATCATCCTCGCCAACGTGCATATCGCCCAGTATGAGTTCGGCAATATTTTCAACCACAACGCCAAACAGGAACGCGCCTTGCTGCTTCACAAGCGCGAAATCCTCAAGCTCTCGCACTGGCTCAACACCAAGGGCGGCACGATCGTGCCGCTTCGCTTTTACCTCAAAAACGGGCTGGTCAAGGTCGAGATCGCCTACTGTCAGGGCAAGACGCACGCCGATCAGCGCGAAGATCTACGCAAAAAGGAGAGCGACCGCGAGATCCGCCGGGCGCTGAAAAAATGAGCGGCACCTTGCAACTTATCCGGTCGCAAAGACCGCTCGTTCACGCGATCAGCAACTTTGTCACCGCCAATTTCTGCGCGGACATCCTTCTCGCCGCCGGCGCGTCGCCGATGATGACCGACGATGCGCGCGAAGCCGCCGAAGCGACGCAACTTGCCGACGCGCTCTACCTCAACATCGGGACGCTCAACGACAACAGCATCCGCTCGATGCTCCTTGCCGGAAGCGCGGCAAAGGAAAAACAGATCAAGATCGTTTTCGACCCGGTCGGCGCCGGGGCGACGCAACTGCGCACGAAAAGCGCGCAAAAGATTTTGGCGGAACTTCAGCCGGAAGTCGTCAAGGGCAATCTTTCCGAAATGCTCCACCTTTCCGGCATAAAAAATGTCATCAACCGCGGCGTCGATGCGGGAAGCGTGTCGTTGAAAGACGACATCATCGCGGAAACGTTAAAAGCGTTTGCCAAGACCCACCACTGCATCGCCATCGCAACGGGCAGGCGCGATTTTGTGACCGACGGGGAAAAAGTCGCCGTCGTCCACAACGGGACTCCGATGCTCGAGTGCGTCACCGGCACCGGCTGTGCGCTCGGCGCACTCTGCGCCGCCGCGGCGGCAACCGGGAAGGAACTGTTTTGCTTGCAACTTGACGCCGTATTGACGATGGCGATCGCAGGCGAGATCGCGATCACCAAAATTTCGCACAACGATTGCGGCACCTTTAAAACTTATTTACTCGACGCCATCGGCAATCTGACCGACGACGACTTGAACCATAGGGGAAAATATGAGTTCCTTGCGTAATGCATTGCGCCTTTACGCCGTCACCGACCGCGCGGCGATCGGCGAACGGGATTTTCTGACGGCGGTACAGGATGCGCTCGACAGCGGGGTGACAATGCTCCAGTTGCGCGAAAAGCATCTTTCCGGCACCGAACTTTCACGCGAAGCCGAAGCGGTGCAAAAGCTCTGCCAGCGCCACCACGTGCCGCTGATTGTCAATGACGATCCGACAATTGCCGTCGACTGCGGCGCGGTCGGCGTCCACATCGGGCAATGCGACGGCGACACAAGTCAGATCCGCGCCTTTCTCGGCCCCGACAAAATCATGGGCGTTTCCGCGACGACCGTCGCCGAAGCCGTCGCCGCCGAAGCCGCGGGCGCGGACTACCTCGGCGTCGGCGCGATGTTTCCGACGGCGACCAAAAGCGACGCCAAGGTCGTAGCGCAAAGCGAACTGGATGAAATCATCGCCGCCGTCAAGATCCCCGTCGTCGTCATCGGCGGGATCAACGCGGGCAATCTTTCCGTTTTTTCCAACCGCCATATCGCGGGTGCGGCGATCGTTTCGGCGATCTTCGGCGCGACAGACATCAAGCGCGCCACGCGCGAACTTGACGCGCTGACGAAAACCGTTTTTGCGGAGTGCAAAAAATGACGCCAGACGCCATTTTTGACGTGATCGTCGTCGGTGCGGGGCACGCGGGATGCGAAGCCGCTCACGCCGCCGCGCGAATGGGGGCGAAAACGCTCCTCTTGACGCTTCACTGCGACCACATCGGGCAGATGAGCTGCAACCCCTGCATCGGCGGCATCGCCAAAGGTCAGGTGGTGCGCGAGATCGACGCGATGGGGGGCATTCAGGGGATCATCGCCGAAGCGGCGGCGATCCAGTTCAGGATGCTCAACCGCACCAAGGGGCCCGCCGTCCATTCACCCCGGGCGCAATGCGACAAGCAAGTCTATCAGCGCGCGATGAAAATGCTCCTCGAATCGACGCCCAACCTTGTTGTGATGCAGGGCGAAGCGGTCGATTTCGATCTTGAAAACGGCAAAATCTGCGGCATCGTCACCCATTTGGGCGAACACTTTTTCTGCCGCTCCGTCGTGTTGACCACGGGTACGTTTCTCAACGGACTTTTGCACTACGGCTTGAACCACTATCCTGGCGGTCGCGCCGGGGATTTCCCCTCCAACGCGCTCTCGTTTGCCTTGAGCGACAAACTGCAGTTGCGTCTCGGGCGGCTGAAAACGGGCACGCCCCCCCGCCTCGTCGCCAAAAGCATCGACTTCAGCAAGATGGAGCTTCAACCCTCGGAAACGGGCGCGGAGCAATTTTCCTTTTGGGAAAAATCCGCGTTGCCGGATCTGCCGCAGGCGGCGCACCGCGAACTCGTTTGTCACATGGTCTACACGACCGACGAAACTGCGGCGATCGTCCGCAGTCATCTCAACGAATCGCCGATGTACCGCGGCATCATCAAGGGCATCGGCACGCGCTACTGCCCCTCGTTTGAGGACAAAGTCGTGCGCTTTCCCCAACACCCGCGCCACCTGCTCTATCTCGAACCGGAAGGCGCGCAGTCGGGCGAATACTACCTCAACGGGCTGTCGACCAGTTTGCCGATCGCCGTTCAAAAACAGATGGTCCATTCGATTCCCGGGCTGGAAAACGCCGAGATCATGCGCTACGCCTACGCAATCGAATACGATTTCATCCATCCGGATCAACTCGAGCCGACGCTTCGCAACAAACGCTACGAAAACCTCTTTACCGCCGGGCAGATCAACGGCACCAGCGGCTACGAAGAAGCGGCGGGGCAAGGCGTGATCGCCGGAATGAACGCGGGGCGCTACGCCGCCGGCAAGCCCTTGCTCGCTCCCGGCCGCGACACAAGTTACCTCGGCGTGATGATCGACGATCTCGCGACCAAGGAGATCGTCGAACCTTACCGGCTCTTTACCAGCCGCGCCGAATACCGCTTGTCGATTCGGCAGGACAACGCCGATCTGCGCTTGTCGCAATTCGCTTACGAAGCGGGCATTCTGCCCTATGAAAAGTACCGCGATTACGGCGAATTCAAAACCAAGTTCCAGCGGTTGAAAGAGATCGCGCAAACGCGCCACTACAACGGCAAAACGCTTTGGCTTCACCTCAAGGGAGTCGACGTTTCCGCCCCCGGCAACATCGCATTGCCCTTCCCCGAAAACGAATTGCCGGAACTCGCGGGCCGCTTCCGCGACCGCCTCGCCAAACTCCTCGCGATCGAGGCGCACTACGACGGCTATCTGCAACGCGAGATCCAGCAGATCGAACGCATGAAAAAACTCGATCAGTTGGAGATCCCGCCGGATTTCGATTACGAAAAACTCGACGGGTTGAGCAATGAATCCAGACAGAAACTCCTCAAGATTCGCCCGCTCACCGTCGCCCAAGCCGGGCGCATCGACGGCGTGACCCCGTCGGACACCGCACTTTTGCAAGTGGCGTTGCGCCGCAAAAACAAGGAGCAGCATCCGTGATCCGCCGTCATACACCGCTCGGGAAACTGATCCGCAATCCGTGGGGCGTTGTTTCGCTCGCGGTGGTCGCGCTCTATTTGCTGGTCGCCGTCGGCATCGAAATCTACTCGGTGTCGTGCCAGTCGCGCGAGGAACGCCCCTTCTACGATCAGGCGACCGCAAAGCCTTTCATGGAACCGTGCGCACAGCACCTTTTCGGCACGGATTATCTCGGGCGCGACGTCTTTTCACGCGCGGTGGCGGGCACTTCGACCGCGATGAAAGTCGGTTTGATCTCGGGGGCGATCGCCGCCATACTGGGGGTCTTTTTCGGCACGATCGCCGGATATTTCGGCAAGTTCTGGGATGATCTCGTCGTCTGGCTGTACAGCGTTTTCGCCTCGATGCCGAGTCTGCTTTTCATCCTCGGCTTTGCGCTTTTGATCTCGCGCGGATTTCTGCCGCCGCCGATGATGAAGATTGTTCAAAATATCTCGACGTTTCTTCACGTCGATCCCGGCATGCTCGCCGTCTATGTGGCGATCGGTCTGACGGGATGGGTGACGTTGAGCCGGGTCGTCCGCGCCGAGTGCATGAAATTGAAGAAAATGCCCTACGTCGAAGCGGCAAAGATCGCCGGCGTCGGCAATTTCACGATCATCTGGCGGCATATTCTGCCCAATTTGCGCCATTTAGTCATCATTTTCTTTACGCTGACTTTCGCGGGCGCCGTAATGCTCGAAGTCATCGTCAGCTACCTCGGGCTTGGCGTGCAAAGCGCTCCCAGCTGGGGCGTGATGATCGCCGACGGGCAGGAAAAATTATGGCGCGGCGTTTACTGGGAAATCGGCGGCGCGACGCTTTTCATGTTCATCCTCGTGCTGGCGCTCAACCTCCTCGGCGACGCCTTGCGCGACGCATTCGACCCGCGAAAAAACTGATCTTCCCATTCCCCGACAAGCCGATTTGTCTCGCGGCGGCGCCGCGAGATCAAAGGACAAAAAAAGGGACTGTTGCTTGCCGATCAAGGTTTTGCAACAGCCCCTTCCCGGATCGGGAAAATCACTTACTTGACGTTGAGTCTGCCGCCCGCGAAGATGATCGCAATGTCCTCACTGCTCAACGTATGGTGAAAGGTCAATTCCTTGGTCGAACCGTCCGCCTTGAGCAATTTGCCGGAAACGCCTTTTCCAACGGCGAGCTGTTCGCGGATGCGGTCGATCTCGATCGTATCGCCTTCCTCGATCGCATCGTACATGGCGACGTCGTCAAAGAGCAAGGGCACGATGCCGAAATTGACCAGATTCGCGCGGTGGATGCGCTCGATCGCCAGCGCGGCGACGACCTTGATGCCGAGGTACATCGGGCAGATCGCCGCGTGTTCGCGGCTGGAGCCCTGACCGTAGCTGTCGCGGCCGACAATCACGCCGTGGCGACCGGCGTCGCGCACGGCGGCGGCGCGTTCGGCGAAGCTCGGCTTGCCGGGCGTCGTAAAGCATTCAAAGACCACTTTGGAGTACGCCGGAATATTGCTCCGCAACTTGAGGTGCACGCCGGCGGGCATGATGTGGTCGGTCGTGATCTTGTCGCCGACTTTGATGACGACGGCGCCGTCGATCTTTTCCGGCAACGCGGCATTGCGCGGCGGTTCGCCGATGGTCGGTTTGCGAATGATCTGCACGCCGGATTTCGGCAACTGCAAAAGCGCGTCTTCGTTGATGAATTCCGCGGGCTCCTCAATCTCGGGCGCGGCAAAGTCGAGCGTGCGCGGATCGGTGAAGAAGCCGGTCAATGCGGTCGCAACTGCGGTTTCGGGGCTGACGAGGTAGGATTGATCGCCCTTGGTGCCGCTGCGTCCGGCGAAGTTGCGGTTAAAGGTACGCACCGTGATCGTGTCGTTGGCGGGGCTTTGCCCCTGCCCGATGCAGGGACCGCAACCGACTTCGAGGATGCGCGCGCCGGCGGCAACAAGGTCGGCGAGCATCCCGTTGGAAGCGAGCATTTCCAGCACCGCCCGGCTGCCGGGAGCGATCGCGAGCGTCACGTCGGGACTGATGCGGCGGCCGTGCAATGCCTTGGCGACGATCGCGAGGTCGCGGTAGCCGCCGTTGGTGCAACTGCCGATCAAGACCTGATCGACTTTCTTGCCGGCGAGGTCGGCGACCTTGACGATGTTGTCGGGGCTCGACGGCGCGGCGGCAAGCGGCTGAAGCGTCGAAAGATCAATCTCGATGACGCGGTCGTACTCCGCATCGGCGTCGGCGGTCAGCGCGACGAAACCGGCTTCGCGGTGCTGTTGCTTGAGCCAGCGCAACGTCGTTTCATCCGACGGAAAAATACTCGTGGTCACGCCGAGTTCGGCGCCCATGTTGGTGATCGTCGCGCGCTGGGGCACGCCGAGCGAAGCGACGCCGTCGCCGAAGTATTCGACGATGCAACCGACGTTGCCCTTGGTAGAAAGGATCGAGAGCAGTTTCAGGATCACGTCTTTGGCGGCGCACCACGGTTGAAGCTTGCCCGTCAATTTCACGCCGATCACTTTGGGGTACGGAATATGGAACGGCTGCCCCGCCATCGCAAGCGCGACGTCGAGACCGCCCGCGCCGATCGCCATCATTCCGATGCCGCCGCCCGTCGGCGTG